>NZ_JBCEVZ010000027.1:0-65012 GCF_038448715.1 Hymenobacter segetis
GGCGGGGGCCAAGGCATCGGCATTATTGGCGCGCACCGAGTTGGCGCGGCCGGGCGTGCCGCCGCTGGGGTTGGTGCTGGCGGTCCAGTTTCCGGCCCCGCCGCAGTAGTTATTCGCGTCAATCATTTCCAGGCTCCAGCCGCCGTCCTTCTTCGTGGCATCGCGGTACCAGGCATCGGAATACGTCACTTCAAACAGCGTGCGGCCGTCCGCGCCGCGCAAAATGAGCTGGTCGCCGCCGTTGCTGAGAGAGGGGAAATTGGTGGGGCCGTACACCTTGCCGTAGGTTGCAAAATCGGTGGTGTGGGTGCTGCCGCACACAATGGCGTACTGGCCGGGGGCCAGGCGGGCAGTATCAGCAAAAACGGCTACCGTGGCAGTACCGCCCTTGCCCAAACGCACGCCGCGCAAACTGATGGTTTTGGTAGCGTTGCGATTGTAAATCTCCAGATACTCAAACATTGGCAGGCCCACCTGCGGGGTTTCATCGGCAAATATTTCGCTGATAATCAAGTCGCCTACCACGGGCGTGGAGGGAGGAGCCACGGTGGCCGTTTGCAGGCTGCCGCTCACGTTGCCCACGCAGTCGGAAGCCGTTTGCACGGTGACATTAATGATGGCCGAGGTCGAAACCGCCGTGCCCAGTGTGAGGTCGACCTGTCGGAAATCGGGCCCGATGGGCGTGACGCGGGTGATGGTATTGGCCGGGGCGAGGGTGTAGCGGGCCACGTTGCTCACCGAGGCGCTGTCCAGCTTTTCGGAGAAGGTGAGGCGCAGCGTGGTGGTCGCGGGCAGCTCGGCGCGGAGCAGGGCGGGGGCCAGGGCGTCGGCATTGGTGGCGCGTACCGAGTTGGTGCGGCCGGGCGTGCCGCCAATGGGGTCGGTGCTGGCAATCCAGTTGCCGGCCCCGGCGCAAAAGTTGTTGGTATCAATCATTTCCAGGCTCCAGCCGCCGTCCTTTTTTAGCGGGTCGCGGTACCAGGTGTCGGAGTAGCTCACCTCAAACAGCGTGCGGCCGTCGCGCCCGCGCAGAATGAGTTGGTCGCCGGCATTGGTGAGCGAGGGGAAGTTGGTTGGGCCGTACACCTTCACGCCGGGCGTGGCAAACTGGCTGATGCGCGTGCTGCCGCAGACGATGGCATACTGGCCGGGCAGCAGCTTGGCTGTATCGGCAAAGGCGGCGAAGGTGGTGCTGCCGGTTTTGCCCAGGCGCACGCCGCGGAGGCTCAGGGTTTTGGTGAGGCTGCGGTTGTAAATCTCCACGTATTCGGAGAGCGGCAGGCCCACTTGTGGGGTTTCATCGGCAAAAATCTCGCTGATAATAAGCTCGCCAAAAGCCGGTGTAGCGGGCAGGGCCGTGAAGGTGGCCGTGAGCGGTCCGGCGGCCACGTTGCCGTAAATGTCGGCCACGTTGCGAACTTCCAGCACGCTCTGGGCCGGAAAATCGGCGGCAAAAGTCAGGCGCACCAGGGCCGGGTTGGTGGCCGAGGGCTGTGCCGAAACCGGCCCCGCGCCGCTTTGCAGGCGGTAGTTGGCGGGCAGGCCGGCGCTGGCGGCGGCCACGGCTTCGTTGAAAACCACGTCGACCTGCCGGGCATCGGCGGGCACGGCGCGGGTCAGGAGCGGGGCCGTGGCATCGGTCACCACAAAGTCGTCGAAGTAGAAATTGCGGTTGTTGGTGGACGAATAATTCAGGAACACGCCCATGGCCACGCTGCGCTGGTAGGTGGCATCGAAGGGCTGGGCGGCCTCAGGCACGAAGGTGCGCCCGCCGGTAAGGTCGCGCTCTAGGGTCCATTGGTTGGCCGTAGTGCGGGTCACGCGCACGCGCACCAGATTGTTGGTGGTAGACAGGCTACCAGTCGCGCCGTCGATGAGCGGGACGGCGGTGCGGGTGGAGTCTTTGCGAAAAAGGCTGACTTTGCCGCCGGTGCCGCCTAGGCGCACAAAGTAGCCGGAGTTGCTGGTGAGCTTCAGGTCGGTCTGCGAGGCGATGAGCCACACGTCGGCGTAGTTGCCCGAAGTGGTAACCACCTTCAGGTTGGCCCAGAATTCCCAGACCGTGCCGATGTTAGCCTGGCAGGGCGTGCTGAGGGCAATCTGGGTGGTGGTGACGGCCGGGCCGTTACTTTGCAGCACCTGGGTATTCACCTGGAAGCTGGCCGCGTCGCCGGTCCAGGCGGGGTTGGCGGTGAAGTTGCCGTCGGTGAAATTATCGGCCAGCTGGGCGTGCGCGAAGCCAGGCAGGAACAGAAGCAGGAAGTAAAGGTGTTTCAGCAAGGGACGCAGAAGAAGGTGAAGCCGGCAAAATGCGGACGCGGCGTCTAAAGTAATCCATTTCTGGCGACATTTGCGGGCGCGTGCCCGTTAGTGCGCCTGTTTATTTTTCTGCTTTTTCCATGAAAATTGCTGTTGTGGGTGCCACCGGCCTGGTGGGCACCGAGCTATTGAAAGTATTGGCCGAGCGTCAGTTTCCCCTCACCGAGCTGCTGCCCGTGGCTTCGGCCAAATCGGTGGGCCAGTTTATCGAGTTCCAAGGCAAAAAGTACCCCGTGGTGAGCATGGACGATGCCATCGCGGCCCGGCCCGACATTGCCATTTTCTCGGCTGGCGGCTCCGTGAGCAAGGAGCACGCGCCGCGCTTCGCCGCCGTGGGCACCACCGTTATCGACAACTCCTCGGCCTGGCGCATGGACCCCACCAAGAAGCTGGTGGTGCCCGAGCTGAACGCCGACACCCTCACGCCGGAAGATAAAATCATTGCCAATCCCAACTGCTCGACCATTCAGATGGTGGTGGCATTGAATGATTTGCACAAGAAATACCGCGTGCGCCGCATCGTGGTGAGCACCTACCAGAGCGTGACCGGCACCGGCAAAAAAGCCGTGGACCAGCTCCTCGAAGAGCGTGCCGGCCAAACGGCCAGCAACCCCGCCTACCCGCACCCCATCGACCTGAACGTGCTGCCCCACATCGACGTGTTCGAGCCCAACGGCTACACCAAGGAGGAGCTGAAAATGGTGAACGAAACGAAGAAAATCATGGGCGACGACAGCATCCGCGTGACGGCCACCTGCGTGCGGATTCCGGTGATGGGCGGGCATTCGGAGTCCATCAACGTGGAGTTTGCCGAGGAATTTGACCTGGCCGAAGTGCGCGAAATCCTCGCCCACACGCCCGGCGTGGAGCTGGTAGATGACCCCTCAACCAACACCTACCCCATGCCCAAAGACAGCCACGGCAAAGATGCCGTGCTGGTAGGCCGCCTGCGTCGCGACGAAACCCAACCCAAAACCCTGAATATGTGGGTGGTGGCCGACAACCTGCGCAAAGGTGCCGCCACCAACGCCGTGCAGATTGCCGAGTACCTGCTGAGCCAGCAGGTGCCAGCGAAATAGCTGAAAAAATGCTGTGGAGGCGCATATTTGCGTCTCGTCATTGAACGGCCAACGCTAAAGGCGCGGGCGGAATCGTTCAACGCCGAGACGCAACTATGCGCCTCTATAGCTTTCAGCCTATGCCAGCTCTGAAGGGCCGTTTTTTATTGCTGTGGCTGGTGCTGCTGGCCGGCCCGGCCCGGGCGCAATTGGTGCTACGAGGCCGGGTGCTGGATGCCGAAACCCACCAGCCCATCCCCAACGCCCAGGTGGGCGTGGCCGATAACCGCATTGGCACCAGTACGAATGACGACGGCCGCTTTGCTTTGAGCATCCCGCCGGCCTATGCCCGGGAACGGCTGACGGTGGCCCTGCTGGGTTACCGCAGCTACAGCCGGCCGCTGCCGCCGCTGCCGGGGCCGGAGCTGCTTATCGAACTAAAAATCAGCCCGGCGGCGCTGGGCGAGGTGCAGGTAACAGGCTCGGTGCTGGGCATTGTGCGCGAGGCGGTGGCGCGCATTCCGCGCAACTACCCCACGCGGCCCACCCAGCTCACGGGCTTCTATCGGGAGTCGGACAACGACCTGGCCGGGCAGCCGCGCTATTTGGCCGAGGGGCTGCTGCTGGCGTTTAAGGAGCCGTATCAGCGGCGCACGGCGGAGGGGGAGGTGCAGATAAAGCAGTCGCGCAAGGTTGATTTGCGGCCGGACCGGCAGCCCATTCGCATCGACTGGGCGGGCGGGCCGTTCATCGTGCACATGGGCGATTTTGTGCACCGGCGCTCGCAGTTCATCGACCCCGCTCATTTCAAGGACTACGACTACCGCCTCGCGCCGGGCACTACCTTCCAGGACCGCCCGGTGTACGTCATCACCTTCGCGCCGAAGGCCGGCAACCGCCGCGCCGACTTCGAAGGCCGCATGTACATCGACCAAGACAGCTACGCCTTCCTCGGGGCCGAGTGGCACTACACGCCCGCCGGCCTCAACAACTCGCCGCATGCCGCCGACTCGCGCAGCCTGCGCGTGGCTTATCAATTCTACGCCGGCCGCTGGCATCTGAAAACCGTGTGGTGGCAAACCAAGCTGAAGCTGCCCATCGGCCCGCCACTCAACTATTTTGGCGAATTCCTGACCACGGCCATCGACACCGCTCAAACGCCCCGGCCCGGTTACATAGAGCGGGCCCAGTACAATGATGTGTTCCTGCGCAACGCCGTGGCCTACGACTCGGCGTTCTGGCAGGGCCATACCACGCTGCTGCCGCCCACGGCCCTGCAAAAAAGCCTGTTCGACCAGCAGCGCCAGCAGCAGACGGATTCCTTGTTCAAGCCCGCCGAGGCCGGGACGGCCCCGCAGCAGAAGCAGTTGAGTGGCTTCGACCGCTTTCTGAAACGCTTTAGCTACGGCTCGCACGCCGGGGCCTGGCCGCTGGCCGTGCCCGCAGCCGGCCTGATGGTGGCGTATGCGCCGGCCGGCTACGGCCTGCAGATGCAGCGCACGGCGCAGGTGAGTGCGCAGGATTTGACCATCATCACGCAGTTTGAGTACCAGTATGCCCTGACGCCGGCGTTGGCATTAAGCCTGGGCACGCAGCGCCTGTATCGGCAGTTCAAGGGCGACGGCTGGGAAGCGGGCCTGAGTTACGAGCACAACTTCAACCCGCGCCACCGGCCGCTCTACGGCCGCGCCGGCCTGGGCTATATCCGCCAAACTGTGGGCCTCCCTCTGGGCTCTTTCGATAATCCCGACGCTGGTTTGCGCGTGAATGGTACCCACCTGGGGGCCGATGAGCTAAGCGCCCGCGTGCAAACCGTGAGCGACGCTCTGCGCCCTTCCCTGGGCCTGGGGCTGGAACTGAGCCATAAGTTCGAGCTGGTGGCCGATGCCAGCTATCTGGTGCCATTGCGCAGCAAAACGCAGCTGCAGCTGGATGAGGAGAGCGGCTTCTTCCTTTTCCGCAGCTCCGCCACCGTCGATTTGCCGGCCGCCGACGTAGACCTGCGCGTGAACGACCAGCCCACCACGCGCCTGCCGTGGCAGCAGCAGTACTGGTTGCTGAGCATCGGGCTGCGCTACCGCGTCCGCTGAGACTTATGCCGCAACCCAAACTCCCCGCCGCTTTCTTCCAGCGCCCCAATGTGCTGGCCATTGCCTGCGACCTGCTGGGCAAGCACCTCTACACCCACATCGATGGCGTGATAACTGCCGGCCGTATCGTCGAAACCGAGGCCTACCGACATGAGGGCGACAACTCGCTCACGATGCACCTGCAGCGCAAGCGGCACCAGGCCCAGGGCCTGCACGTGCCCGGCGGCCACGCCTACATCTATACCGTGTACAACCGCCACGCTCTATTCAACATTGCCACGCACGATGCGCAGCACCCCGATGCAGTGCTCATTCGGGCCATCGAACCAACCATTGGCGTGGAAGAGATGCTGCGCCGGCGCGGGCTGGCCCGGCCCGTGCGCGCCCTCACCGCCGGCCCGGGCGTGCTGAGTCAGGCGCTGGGCATCACGCCCGCCCTCACCGGCCAGCCGGTTACCGGTGACATCATCTGGATTGAAGACCACGGCGAAAGGGTGGCCGATGCCGACGTAATGGCCAGTGCGCGGGTGGGTTTGGCGTACGCCGGCGAAGAGGCCTCCGGGTTGCCGTGGCGGTTTCGGCTGAAAGACAGCAAGTGGACCAGTCCGGCGAAGTAACGGGCTACGGTGCCGGGTACGGATTAGCCTTTTTGATTTCGAGCCAGCGCTCGGGTCGGTCCAGCGGCTCGTAGCCGAAGCGCTGGTAGAGGGTATGGGCATCGAAGGTGGCGAGCAGGTGGCGGCGCAGGTTTTGCAGGTCGGGGTGGGCCAGCATCTGCTTCACCAGCCACTTGGAGAGGCCGTGGCCCCGGAATTCGGGCAGCACAAACACGTCGCAGAGCCAAGCAAACGTGGCCCGGTCCGTCACCACGCGGGCGAAGCCGGCCTGGCGGCCATCGGGCGCATAGAGGCCGAAATTGAGGGAGTTGGCCACGGCGCGCTCCACGGTGGCGCGCGGAATGTGCTTCGCCCAGTACGATTCTTCGCTCAGCCAGCGGTGAATGGCGGTGAGGTCGAGCCGGGCCGGGTCGGTGCTGAGGGTGTAGCCAGCGGGGTGGGCGGCGGTGAAAAAGTCAGCCATGTCGGAAATAGCGTAAGGTTGCTGCAAGCTACAAAAATGGCTTTTGAGAGCGCAAGCCTCATCCGGCAGCGGCAGAGTTTCGTTATCTTTTGATAAACAGCGGTTTTTCATTCCATCACCTACTGCCTATTGCCATGAAATCTCTACGTAATGCGTTGCTGGCCGTGTGCGCCACGGGGCTGCCGCTCGTCGCCTGTGCCCAGGCACCGGCCCTCACCACGTTTTCGGTGGGCACCACCACAGTCACGGTCTCGGCCCTGGCCTCCAACCTGAACACCATCTGGGAGCTGGTGTGGGGCCCCGATAATTTTATCTGGATGACCGAGCGCGGCGGCCGCATCAGCCGTGTGAACCCGTCCACCGGGCAGGTGCTGCCGCTGCTCACCATCGCCGACGTGACCGAAACCGGCGAGAGCGGCCTGCTGGGCATGGTGCTGCATCCGCAATTTGCCACCTCGCCCTATGTATTCGTGGTGTATAACTACACCGACGCGGGCGGGCTCAAAGAAAAGCTGGTGCGCTACACGTATTCGGCTACGGCGGGCACGCTCACGGCCCCGCTGGTGCTGCTGGGCAGCATCGACGCCGCCACCACGCACAGCGGCTCCCGCCTGCTTATCCTCGCCGACGGCACGCTCCTGATGAGCACCGGCGATGCTCAGCAACAGTCGCAGGCCCAAAGCACGGCTTCGCTTAATGGTAAAATCCTGCGCCTGAACTTGGACGGTACTACGCCGGCCAATAATCCCATTGCCGGCAGCCGCCTCTACACCTTCGGCCACCGCAACCCGCAGGGCTTGGTGCAGCTGCCCAATGGCCGCATCTACAGTTCGGAGCATGGCCCGAATAACGACGACGAAATAAACAAGATAGAAGCGGGCCGTAACTACGGCTGGCCCAACGTGGAGGGCCTCTGCGACCAGCTCGGCGAAGCCAACTTCTGCACCGCCAACAACGTTCGCGAGCCCCTCACCGTCTGGACGCCCACCATTGCCCCGGCCGGCCTCACGTACTACGACCACCCGGCCATTCCCGGCTGGCGGGGCAGCCTGCTGCTGGCCGTGCTCAAAGACCACAAGCTCACCCAGCTCACCCTGGATGCCGCCGGCCTCACCATCCCTACCCGCACCGATTTCTTCACTGGCTTTGGTCGGCTGCGGGCCATCTGCGTGTCGCCGGCTGGCAAGGTGTACATCGGCACCAGCAACCGCGACGGCCGGGGCAACCCTGCCGCCACCGACGACCGGATTCTGACCCTCGAAAACCGGGCCTACGTGCCCACGGCCACGCGCCCGGCCACTGGCTTATCCTTTGATATCTTTCCCAACCCCGCCCATCGGCAGGCTACTGTGCAGTTGCCCACGCCAGGCGGCCGGCTCACGGTGAGCGACTTGTTGGGCCGCCCCGTGTATTCGGTGCAGCCCACGGGCACCACGGCCATGCTGGACCTTGCTGCTCTGCGCCCCGGCACCTACTTGGTGCAGGCCGATGGCGCGGCCGGCCGCAGCACCCGCAAGCTGGTGGTGGAATAAGTAACCCATCAGCTATTCAACAGGTTTGGCCTGCAGTCAACCACAATAAAAAAGGGTGCCGCGATTATCGCGGCACCCTTTTTCGATGCATCTGGTGAGAAGTGAATGCCTAGCGCACTACTTCAACCCAGCCTTTGGTCTGCACCCCGTTGCGGTCGGTGAGCAGGTAGTAGTACACACCAGCGGGCTGGTTGTCGCCGCCCCAGTTGTTCTGGTAGTTGGCCTGCTCATACACCTTGCGGCCCCAGCGGTTGTAAATCTCCATTTTGCTGGCCGTACCAGCCGTCGATACCTTGAACACGTCGTTCTGGTTGTCACCATTTGGCGTAATCACGTTGGGTATCTGGTAGTCGGGCACTACCACGGTTTGCAGTTTAGTCGAAGTCGTACAGTTGGTGTTGCCGGAAGAAACGGTAACCGCCAGTTTGATGGTGTAGGTACCCGCGATTTCGAGTTTCAAAGGGCCCGGAGCAGCGGTGTTGGCGAACGTAACCGGAGCATCGTTGATAGCGAGGCCGGTGGGGTCGCTCGTGCGCTGGTAGGTCCAAACGTAGGCGATGGCAGCGCCCGTGGTGTTACCCGTGGTCACCGTCTGGTTGGTCAGCTTGAAGTATACGGGCGGGCGGCTGACGGAATTACCAGCTTGGTCTTGCGGTGCCGAAGCCGTGAAGTTGGCAACAACACTCGGCAGCACGCGCACCAGCACCGAAGTGGTATCGGAGCAGCCGCTGCGGGGGTCGCCCGTAATCGTTACCCGGTACCGGGTGGTTACGGTGGGGTTCACGGTGGGGTTGGCTTTGGTTTCGTCGGCAGTGGCCAAGCCGTTGGCCGGAGCGAAGCGGTAGGTAAAAGTGCTGGTACCACCGTTGTTGACAGCCGAAGCCAGCAAGCTGGCCGTGCTGCCGGGGCATATCAGCGCGGGCGTAGCCACCAAGCGGGCCGTTGGCAAGGGCACTACTTCAATTCGAACGGTCTGCGTTCCATCGCAGCCAAAAGCAGTAGCTCCCGTGGCAACCACCGTGTACGTATTAAATCCCAGAGTCGTGGGCTGTACCGTGAGCGTAGCCCCGGTAGTGTTGGCCGCAACGCCCGGACCCGACCAGCGGTAGGTATAGGTATCGGGCAAGGTGCTACCCACGCCCGAGGGGCGGGTGGCCAAAGCCTGCAAGGTCACAACCGTGTTGGAATTGGCGCATATCTGCGTGGCCGATGCGGTGATGGCGACCGTAGGCTCGGGCACAACGCGCACGAGTACCGACATGGTATCGCCGCAAACGCTCTGGCCGTTGTTGTCAATGGGGAAGGTGTTGGGGAAGGCCGAGCTGCCCAGCGGGTTGGCTTGCAGGGTGTAGCGCGTAGTCACCGTGGGGTTAACCGTGATGTTGAACGGACCCGTCAGGCGGGTGCTGTTCACGGCGGGCAGGCCGTTGTTGTTGGGGGCCGTCCAGCGCAGCTCGTAGCTCTGAGCTACCGTTCTTACCACGCCGCTCACCAGCTGGCGCACCGAGTCAACGCGCGTAACCAGGCCGCTCAGGTTCACCGAACCACCGGGGCAGATGGAAACCGGCGTCACGTTGCCCAGGCCCTGGCTTGTAATCTGCGACTGCACCCGCACGCGGCGGCCGTCGGTTACTGTGATTTCAACGATGCGCTCCTGCACGCCTTTGATGGGGCAGGCATCATCTTCTACCCGGAAGGGCAAGCGCAGCGTCGTGCCAATAAAGGCGGGGTTCGGCTGGAAGTTGAACACGATAACCGGGCTGAAGCTGCCGTTCTGCGTGAGGGTAGCAGTGCCAATCTCGCCGTTTTGCAGCAGGTTGTTGAGGGCCGTGATGCCGCCCGCGCCGGTATAGCTCACGGTGAGGAACTGGCCGGCACCGTTGGGCGAACCGGGGGTAGCCGCGTTGTCGGGGTCGGTAAATACTACCCGGGCAGTAGAGTAGTTGCACGAAGCCACCGAAATCCGGGTCACCTGCGGCGTGTTTACTACGGCACCACCGATTTGGGTGGGGTCGAGCGAAGCCGTAGGCGTAGCGGGCGACGAGTTGCCCAGGCCATCTACTACCGTTACCAGGAAGTCGCGGCGAACCGAGCCCACCAGCACCCGCTGGCGCGTGCCCGGTATCAGGCGGTATTCCGAAATCTTACATACCACCACGTACTTGTTGTCGCCCTGAACAGGAGCCGTGCTATACAAGATGCGGGGCGTGAACTGCATCAGGCCGGTTTGCGCATTGAATGTGAGGCGTGGTGTGAGGGTACGGGCACCGGGGCAAGGGCCGGTTACGTCATAAACCACATCAATCGGAACCTGAGGCGTGTATATCTGGCCAGGGCCGTTGCTGGTGGGGCAGGTGAACGTACAGCCGGGCACCGGCGTGGGCGGTACGCAAGTTCCGGGGCGGGTTTTGTAAGCGTTGGGCGTGCCGCAGCTTGCCAGCGGCGAATCGAGGGTATAAACAACGGAGTCACCGTCGGGCTCGGAACCGGCAAACAGTATCGAGGCGGGCTGGTTCACGGATACGTACGGTACCGGCTTGTCCTGGTCAGAGAACTGGGCCGACGTGTTGTGCAGGAACATTGGCGTGGTGCTGCCAGCAGGCGTCACCAGCGAGTTCAGGCGGGCCTCGAAGCGGAACGAGCCCTGGCCGGTGAGGTTGGCGGTATTGGGGCGGGCCGAGTCATCGTAGCTCAGCACCCACTCAGCTGCGGGCAGCAGGTCAATGGTCCCCACGTAGTTGCGAAACTCGTAGAGGGGGCGAGTAGAGGTCGACGAGCACGTCACCCCAGCCTGTACGCGGGGGCAGTAGGGCTGGCCCACCTGCGCAACCCCTACCGGAGCCAGGGAGGCCGTTTGAGCAACCGTGTTGCAACCACCCCGACGGGCTTCGAGGGTAATGGCAGTCGTCGGCAGGTCGATGCCGGTACAGTCCCGGTAAAAGCTAACGGTTACTTCGTAGCGGTCGGTATTTCCGCCAGCACCCGGCCCGAGGTACCGGTAGCTTATCTGGCCCCCCTGAATGTGGGAGGCAAAGGCTGGCACGAAGCCGCCCAGCAGGAGCAAAACAATCGCTAACCACCGGATTGGCAGTGAATGTAGTGTTTGTTTCATATTTAAATGAATGAACTAAGGTGAAAAAATTAAGAGGGGGGTGAGGGAAAATGAAATGCTAAGAAACGCAATAAGCGCTACAATGCCTATTGCCAACTGTTTTTTTGGTAGAAGCCCGGGTTAGTTAGCGAAGGCCATATATAGAAGCAGGTGCGTTAGCTACTGCCTTTATCCACAAGCCCAAGTGTAATAATGCACAGCAAAAAAGATGCCAAGCCAATGTTTTTCAGAGCAAAACAGGAACTTTTTTGACTCTTCTTGCATCAAAATTTCACCCCTCTCCCTGATATTGCAATCCGGAGGAAGAGCAGGACTTTGCAGGCTGGCAACAGCCCAAACCCGGGCGGCAACTGCCCGACCCCGACGGGAACACGGCCTCTTGCGGGCTTTTTAGCGCCTTAGTGCTAATACCTATACTGCCGTAAAACCACTGATAAACAGGCTTTCAAAAGAAAGATGCAATATAATTCATCTCTGCGTTGTAGATTTAGAGCCTCTTCTATGCTGCTTAGTCACCCACTTTTTCAATACCCCCTCTTTTTCTTTCACTTTTTTAACCACCCCCTATGAAGTTACCAATACGTAACAGTTGGTTCCGTCTAGCGAGCCTGCTGCTCCTTTTCCACCTGCCAGCCTGGGCCCAAGTAGACACCTACACCATGGTGCCCTCCTCCGGCACTTTCACGCCACTGGCCTCCACTTCCACCAACGTGGCGGCAGTGCAGGCAGATGTGGCTGTATCGGGCAGCATTGCCCTGCCTTTTACGTTTGTTTTTGATGGCACATCCTACCAAAGTGTAGTCGCCTCTTCAAACGGCTTTTTGTCGTTCAACACGGGCGCTACGGGTTCAGATTCTAATGACCTGGCCCACACGTCAACTGCCAACGCCACCAACCACCCGGTAATTGGGGTGTATTGGGATGACCTGGACGGGCGCGAGACTACCGCGCGCGCAAGCTATCTGGTTACGGGCACGGCTCCGAACCGGGTGTTTACGTTTGAGTGGCTGAACTGGAAGCGCTACAACGGCACCGGTGCCAGCCTGTCGATGCAAGTGAAGCTGTATGAAACCACCAACGTGGTGCAGCTCGTTTACCGGCCGGAAGCGGCGGCTCTGGGCGCGGTCACGGCATCCATCGGCCTGGGTGGTGCTCTTTCGACGGGCACTGGCCCAGCTTCTTCGTTCCTGTCGCTGCAGGATGCATCGGCTACTCCCGCTACCAGCACTACTACGGAGAACAAGAACATCGCCACTTTCCCGGCCAGCGGCCAAGTATACACTTTCACGCCGCCCGTAGTAACCGCCTGCCCCACCCCGCGCAACCTGGCGGTACTGGCACAGTCGTCCACTAGCGCCACAGTTACGTGGAGTGTGCCCAGCGGCACGGGTCCGTACACCATCATCTATGGCCCCACGGGCTTCAACCCGGCTACCGGCGGCCAGCGCATCACTGCCACCACTGCCCTGACTAACATCACCGGCCTGACCCCCAGCACTGCTTACCAGTTTTACGTGGTGCAAAACTGCGGCGGCACGCTCGGCAACAGCGGAAACTCGGCCCCCGGCTCTTTCACCACGAACTGCAGCGCCCCGCTCTACGCGTCCCTCCCCGTTACGGAAAACTTTGAGAATACTTGGATTAACCGTTGCGACACCCGCGATGTGCCCAGCAATAACTGGAGCAATGACCCACTTACGGGCAATAACTCCTGGCGCCGCGACGACGACGGTGCTGCCGCCGCCTGGACCAGCATCACCTCGGGCGCTTACACCCCGACCGGCAGCCTGGGCACGCACTCTGCCCGTTTCCATAGCTATTCTGCTACCAGCGGCTCGACTGGTGCTTTCGACCTGTATGTTAACCTAAGCCAGACCGGAGCCAAGCGTCTGAGCTTTGATTTTATTAATACCAGCGGTGCCGACTCGCTGGTGGTGCAGCTTTCCACCAATGGCGGCACCTCTTTCACCCGTGTAGGGGGATTCAAGCTCAGCAGTGCAACCGGTTTCTCCGGTCAGGCGCTGAATATTAACAGCACTTCGGCTACGTCGGTAATCCGTTTCTTGGGCAAGAGCGACTACGGCACCACGGACATTGGCCTCGACAACATCGTGCTGGAATCGGCTACCGGTTGCCTCCGGCCTGCTAGCCTCGCCGCTACCGCCGTTACCGCTACCGCCGCCACTATTACGTGGCTGACCAGCGGCACGAGCCCCTACACCATCATCTACGGCCCCACGGGCTTCAACCCGGCTACCGGAGGCCAGAGCGTCACTGCTACCACCTCACCGGCTACCATCACCGGCCTGACTCCCAGCACTGCTTACGATTTCTACGTGGTGCAAAACTGCGGCGGCACGCTGGGCAACAGCCCAATCTCGGCCCCCGGCTCTTTCACCACAAGCTGCAGCGCCCCGCTCTACGCGGCCCTGCCCATTGTGGAAAGCTTTGAGAACACCTGGATTAGCCGTTGCGATACCCGCGACGTGCCCAACAACAACTGGAGCAATACTCCGCTCACGGGCAACGGCTCCTGGCGCCGCGAAGACGACGGGGCCATCGCTGCCTGGACCAGCCCCACTTACGGAGCCTACACGCCGGCCGGCAGCCTGGGGGCGCATTCAGCCCGCTTCCACAGCTCTTATGCTACTAGCGGAACGCTTGGCTCTTTAGACCTGTATGCGAACCTAAGCCAGGCCGGAGCCAAACGCCTGACCTTTGATTTCATCAATACCAGCGGTTCCGACTCGCTGGTGGTGCAGCTTTCCACCAATGGCGGCCTCTCTTTCAGCCGCGTAGGCGGGGTCAAGCTCAGCAGCACGACTGCTTTTACCAATCAGGTGTTCACCATCAACAGCACGTCTGCTACGTCGGTCGTCCGTTTCCTGGGCAAGAGTGACTACGGTAGCACGGACATTGGCCTAGACAACATCGTCCTGGAATCGGCTACCGGCTGTATCCGGCCGACCGGCCTCGCCGCCACTGCCAGCACGACCACCACTGCCACCCTCACGTGGCTGACCGGCGGCACGGGCACCTACACGTTGGAGTACGGCCCCGCCGGCTTCGTGCGTGGCACGGGCACCGTTGTTCCGAACCTGACGGCTCCGCCGTACACGGCTACAGGCCTGAACTCGGGCACGTCCTACGATTTTTATGTGACGCTGAACTGCGGCGGTGGTACCAATTCCACCCCAGGTGGTCCGGGCACTTTCGCAACGGCCATCACCAACGACAACCCTTGCGGCGCCACGGTGCTGCCGGTGACGTCTTCCTGCTCCCCGCTCTCGACTACCACTGTTGGCGCTACTGCCACCACGGGTACCGGTATCACCACCAGCGCTTGCGCCGGCTCCAACACCGCTCCGCGCGATGTGTGGTACTCGTTCACCACTGCCGCCGTCGGCCCGACCAGCACGGCAGTACGCCTCTCGGTAACGGGCGTGGCCGCCAGCCAGGTACAGGTGTTTTCGGCTACAAGCTGCACGGGTACGTTTGCATCCCTGGGCTGCTCGGGCACGTCGGCAACGGCATCGGCTCCTGACCTTGATTTGGCGGGCCTGACCCCCAGCACTACTTACTACGCACGGGTATTCGGCTACAGCTCAACCGTTGCGCTGGGCAGCTTTACCATTTGCGCGTCGGCAGTGCCCAACTGCAACGAGCCCGTGGCGCTGGGTGCAGACAGCATCGCCAGCACGACGGCCCGCCTCACGTGGGCTGGTGGCAACACGCCCGGCAACACTTACACGGTGCGCTTCGGCCTCGGTCCCAACTTGTCGCCCACCGGCGGCACGGTGGTTGCCAACCTGACTACGCAGAGCTACAAGCCCACGGGCCTGGCACCGAACACGAACTACTGCTTCTATGTGACGCGGGTCTGCAACAGCTTCAACGGCACCAGCATCCAGTCCGGCCCCTTCTGCTTCACCACGGCTCTGACTCCGCCGGCCAACGACAACCCCTGCGGTAGCGTAACGCTGACGGCCGGTACGCCTTCGGTGACGGGTACTACGGTGGGTGCCACCACCAGCACCCAGACTGGCCTGAACAGTGTGCCCTCGTGCGCACCTACCCAGCAGCCCAACGATGTATGGTACAAATTCACCCCGGCCGCAGGTAGCACCTCGGTTTCGGTTACCCTGCAAGGTGCAGCCGCTGGCGCGGTACGCGTGTTTACGTCGCCAAACTGTGCAACCGGCCCCTTCACGCAGGTGTTCTGCCGGAGCGCGGGTGGTTCTACCGGCTTTTCGGGACCTGTCTCGGTAACGGGCCTCACCGCTGGTACCACGTACTACATGGCCGTTTCCAACTATGCTACCGGCAACGCCACGGGTTCGTTCACGATGTCGGTGAGCACGCTGGGTACCGTTACTGCCACCAGCGCTCAGTCCAACACCGACGCGCTGCAGGTGTACCCCAACCCGAGCAACACCGGCCAGCTCACGCTGCGCCTGAGTGGCCTGAGCGCAGCCGGCCAGGCTACGCTGCTGAACGCCCTGGGCCAGGTAGTGGCTACCAAAGCCCTGAGCGGCACCGCCGAGCAAACCATGAGCACCCGCGGTCTGGCCACGGGCCTCTACACGCTCCGCGTGATGGTAGGCGGCCAGGTACTGACCCGCAAAGTGGTGCTGGAATAACCCTCCGCACTAACCGCAACGAAAAGGGCCGGCAATTTGCCGGCCCTTTTTTTGTGCCCGAACCCCAGGGATAGGCCGAAGTGTGAAGGTGTTATTAAGGTGCCGTGTTCAGGAAGTATTCAGTTCTTTCTTTGGCCCTTTCTATCACCGCTAGGCGGCTTTATCGTTCAGGGTGGCTCAGTGCTACAAGCCTTTCACCGCTGTGCGGCTGCTCCGCAACTTGGGTTAATTAAGCGGGCTGCCCGAGGTGGTGCCGCTCGTTCTTCACGGCGTTCTGCACGGTCCAGGTTACCTCGTGGCGCAGGGCAAACTGGCGCACCGGGCACTCCGGCATCAGGCACAGCGAGCAGGCGGCAAAGGTGCAGGGGTCGGCGTGTACGAACATTTCGACTTCCACGGCAAAGCGCGCCCGGATGAGCTCCTCAATATCGTGCAGCTCGGTGTGTACCTGGTCGAGGGTGAAGTAGTAGGGCATCTGCATGTGGCAGTCGATGTGGAGGTTGGACCCGTAGCGCTGTACGCGCAGGTTGTGCACGTCAATCCAGGGCGCGCGGCGCTGGGCCTGAAGCTCGGCAATGACCTCGGCCACCACGGCGGTATCGGTTTCGTCCATCAGGCCCGATACGGCCCGGCGCAGCATCCGCCCGCCATTCACCAGTATGAAGCCGCCTAGCAGCAGTGCCGCGCCCGAGTCGAACCGCACGATGCCGGTGGCCGCCACCAGCACCAGCGCCCCCGACGACACGATGGACGTGAGTGCATCAATGTAAAGGTGTTGCCCGTCGCCCACCAGCGCCACCGATTTCAGGCGCTTGCCGTTGCGCACCAGCAGCAGGCCCACACCTAGGTTCACCACGGCAGTGCTGGCCAGAAGCAGCACGCCCCAGTCGGGCCGGGCCACGGGGTGGGGGTGCCAGAAGTGCCCGCTGGCGCTGTAGAGAATGAATGCGCCGGCCATGAAAATCAGCCCCCCTTCAAACCCGAGCGACAGGTTCTCGATTTTGCCGTGGCCGTAGGGGTGGTTTTCGTCCTTGGGCAGGCTGGACAGGTAGAGGCTGTAGAGCGCAAAGCCGCTGGTAGCCACGTTGATGATGCTTTCCAGGGCATCGGTGAGCACTGCCTGGGAGCGGGTGAGGTGGTAGGCGTAGAACTTGATGGCCACGAGCCCGATGCTGACCACGAGGGACAGCAGGCCGAGGCGGTACTTGGTTTGGGAGGGCGTCATGCGGCGGGATTTTTCGGTGCAAAGGTCGGGCACCGGCCGCAAGCAGGGCGGCGTATTACGAGCGGGGCTTTGCCGGCTGGCATCGCTGCTAATGCCTGATTATACCTAAATGGTTCGGCCGCCGATACCTGCGCCAGTGCCGGGCTTTTCTGGCGCGGCGAATAATTGCCTGGCGGACACAACTTTTTTCGCGCAATCATGTATTTAAGTCGGTCGAAAATAATTTTTAGGTTAACCTAAAAATGTGTAAATTTGAAGTGAATCAGTCCTCCAACGTGCCTCCATCCATTATTACTGAACCCAAGCAACCGGCCGTCGAAACCGGCTGGCGCCACGCCCGGCGGGGCAACTCGCTGAGCGAGGTTTTCGCCACCATCAAGGTGCCACCGGCTGATGCCCCATTCTGGCGCAAGCTGATGGCCTTCTGGGGGCCGGGCCTGCTGGTGGCCGTGGGATACATGGACCCCGGCAACTGGGCCACCGACCTGGCTGGCGGGGCCCGCTACGGCTATACGCTGCTGTCGGTGGTGCTGATTTCCAACCTGTTCGCCATGCTGCTCCAGCACCTGGCGGCTAAGCTGGGCATCGTGACCGGGCGCGACCTGGCCCAGGCCTGCCGCGACCACTACTCGCGCCCCATCAGCCTGATGCTGTGGGTGCTGTGCGAAATTGCCATCGCGGCCTGCGACTTGGCCGAAGTCATCGGCTCGGCCATTGCGCTCAAGCTGCTGTTTGGCCTGCCGCTGGCCTGGGGCGTGGTCTTCACCACGCTGGATGTGCTGGTGGTGCTATACTTTCAGAACAAGGGCTTTCGCATCATCGAAAACATCGTGGCCGGCCTTATCGTGCTGATTTTCGGCTGTTTTCTCTATGAAATCATCGCCTCGCACCCCGACTGGCTGGCGCTGAGCAAGGGGTTGGTCCCACGCCTCGAAGTGGTGACTAACCCGCAAATGCTGTACGTGGCCATCGGCATTCTGGGGGCTACGGTGATGCCGCACAACCTCTACCTGCACTCCAGCATCGTGCAAACGCGGGCCTTTCCGCAGGACGAGCCGGGCAAACGCTCGGCCATCAAGTTCGCCACCATCGACTCGACGCTGGCGCTGTTTCTGGCGTTTTTTGTGAATGCGGCCATTCTGGTGACGGCGGCGGCGGCCTTCCACGGCAAGGGTCATGAGGACGTGGCCGATATTGCCGATGCCCACAAATTGCTCACGCCGGTGCTGGGTGCGGGTGCGGCCAGTGCGCTGTTTGCAATTGCCCTGCTCGCCTCGGGCCAGAATTCGACGCTGACCGGCACGCTGGCCGGCCAGATTGTGATGGAAGGCTTCCTCGATTTGAAGCTGAAGCCCTGGGTGCGCCGACTCATTACGCGCCTCATTGCCGTGATACCGGCCTTGATAGTGGCCATCCTCTACGGCGAGAAGGGGACAGGGCAGCTGCTGGTGCTCAGCCAGGTAATTCTCTCATTGCAGCTCAGTTTCGCGGTGGTGCCGCTGGTGCTTTTCACTAGCAGCAAGGCCAAAATGGGCGTGTTTGTGAATCGGCCGTGGGTAAAAATCGTGGCTTGGGTAGTGTCGGGTATCATCATCAGCCTCAACGTGTTTTTGCTCTGGCAAACCTTCTTCGGCTAATAATTTCTTCTGGTCCCGCTGGCCGCAGTTTGCGCGTGAAGGCGTGAGCTGCGAGCCAACGGGTGAGGCGAGATTGTAACTCGCCGCTCTGGACTTTTTTCCATTTCCCAATCAACTCTGGGTTTCAAGGTTAGCACCCGCACATTTTGCGGCGCAGAATCCCCATGTCCTTTTATATCCAATAAAATAGCTGTGAAAATACTGTTGATACTATTTATTTTGGTGCCGCAACTGGCTTTCGCTCAGTTGCCTACTATTGGCGGGGTAGTGCGCGGTGCCGCCCGCCAGCCGGTGCCGTTTGCCAGCGTGGCGGTGTTGGGCACCACGCTGGGGGCCGTGGCCGACGCGGCGGGCCACTACGAGCTAGCCGGCGTGCCGGCCGGGGCAGTGCGCCTGCGGGCCAGCGCCGTGGGCTTCGCGCCCATAGAGCAGCGCGCCGAGGTAACCGCCGGCCAATCCCAAACGGTTGATTTCCTGCTGCAAGCCACCGCCGCTGACCTAGGCGAAGTGGTGGTGACGGGCGTGAGCCGGGCCACCGAAATCCGGCGCAGCCCCGTACCCATTGCCACCCTCAGCCGCCGCGAAATCAACCTCAATGCCAACACCAACGTCATCGACGCGGCCGTGCGGGGCATTCCGGGCCTGAGCGCCGTTACCACCGGCCCCAACGTGTCGAAACCCTTCATTCGGGGGCTGGGCTACAACCGCGTGCTGACCCTCTACAACGGCCTGCGGCAGGAAGGCCAGCAGTGGGGCGATGAGCACGGCGTGGAGGTGGATGGCTACGACATCGAGCGCGTGGAAGTGGTGAAAGGCCCCGCCAGCCTGCTCTATGGCTCCGATGCCGTGGCCGGCGTGGTGAATCTACTGCCCGCCTTGCCCAGCGGCCCCGAAGGCCGGCTGCGTGGCGAAGTCCTCAATGAGTACCAGTCGGCCAACGGCTTAGTGGGAAATTCGCTGGGGCTGAATTACCAGAAAAATGGGTTCCAGACCAGCTTCCGGGCCAGCCACCGCTTGGCGCGCGACTACCGGAACAGTGTGGATGGTCGCGTGTACAACACCGGTTTTCGAGAGCTGACCCTGACGGGGATGGCCGGCGTGAGCAAGCACTGGGGCAGCTCGCACTGGTACCTCACGCTGTACGACAATCAACAGGAAATCCCGGATGGCAGCCGCGACTCGCTAAGCCGCCGTTTCACCCGTCAGGTGGCCGAGAGCGGGCTGGATGACATCAAAAAACGGCCGCTGGTGAGTGATGATGAGCTGAGCTCCTATGCCATCAGCCCGCTGCATCAGCGCATTCAGCACTACCGGGTATTCACCAAAACGCAGCTGCACCTGGGGGGCGGCGAGCTGCACCTGCTGCTGGGCGCGCAGCAGAACACGCGGGAGGAATTCAACCACCCCACCGCGCCCGGCCAGCCCGGCCTGGCCCTGCGCCTCACCACCTACACCTACGATGTGCGCTACCACCTGCCCGACTGGCAGGGCCTGCAAATCAGCCTCGGCAGCAACGGCATGGGCCAGCTCAACCGCCACCAGAACGCCACCGATTTCCCCATTCCCGACTACAACCTGCTGGACGCGGGCGGCTTTCTGCTTCTAAAAAAGCCCCTGGGCAAGCTGGAGCTGAGCGGCGGCCTGCGCTACGATACCCGCCTCGTGACTTGGAATGATTTCTACCTGGCCCCCAACCCGGCCACTGGGTTTGCGGGCGCGGCCGGCCCCGGCGCGGTGGGAGCGGAACTGCCGTTTCCGGCGTTTCGGCAGCGCTATCAGGGCGTGTCGGCCAGTGCGGGGGCGAGCTGTGTGGCCACGGAGCAGCTCACGCTACGCGCCAACCTGGCCCGCGGCTACCGCGCCCCCAACATCCCCGAAATTGGCTCCAACGGCCTCGACCCCGGCGCGCACATCGTGTATCTTGGCAACCGCAGCTTCCGGCCCGAGTTCAGCTGGCAGCAGGACGTGGGCGTGCTCTGGCACCAAGCCACGCTCGATGCCTCAGTGGAGGTGTTCCACAACTACGTGCAGAACTTCATTTACCAGGGCCGCTTGCTGAACGAGGCCGGGCAGCCGGTCGTCATCGTGCCCGGCAACACCACCTACCAGTTCCAGCAATCCGCCGCCCGTCTCTACGGCCTGGAAGCCAGCCTGAACTGGCGGCCCGCCGCCCTGCCGTGGCTGGCGCTCAACAACAGCGTAGCCTTCGTGAACGGCCAGAACGCCGACGCCAACCTGCTCGAACGCCAAGGCGAAGCCGCCCGCTACCTGCCGCTCATCCCGCCACTGCGGGCCCGCTCCGAGGTGCGCGCCACGCTGCCCACTGGCAAAGGCCGCCTCACGGGCACCTATTTCCGGGCCACGGTGGAGGGCAGCGCCAGCCAAAATCACTTCTACGCCCTCGACAACACCGAAACCGCCACCGCCGGCTATGCCCTGCTGGGCCTGGGGGCGGGCACTACTTTGGCGAGCCCGGGCGGCCGGCCGGTGGTGCAGCTCATCGTGCAGGTTGATAACGTGTTCGACACCGCTTACCAAGCCCACCTCAACCGTTTGAAATACTTCGAATACTACGCCGCCGCGCCCAATGGCCGCTTGGGTATCTACAACCCCGGCCGGAATGTGGCGGTGAAAGTGGTGGTGCCGTTCTAAACTAACCTGCCGGAAGTCGACTGTTCAGCTGGAAACTGCGTATGCGGGGCTCTCTTTCTCTTCGCGCTATGCTTCGTTTCGGTACGCTTTGCTTGTTTTTAACGGTGTTGATGCACCCGGCCGTCGCACAGCAGGGCGTTAAAAATGACACGATTAAAGTTGATAAACATCAATTTAACCTGTTCAATCCTACGCCGCGCAAATACATGCGCCCCATGGTGCCCGACCGCCCCGGCATCACCGAAAGCCCGTATTCGGTCGATGCGGGCCATTTTCAGTACGAAACTGATGCCCTGCGCCTGCTCACGCGCCGCGAGGGCACGGCCTACGGGCACGACTGGTACATCAACCACGCCCTAGCCAAAATCGGCCTCACCGACCGGACGGATTTACAAGTAGGCCTCGATTCCTACACCGATACCCGCAACTACGATGATGCCGACCCCGGCCAGACGGCCGTTTTTCGCGGCCTCGGCGACCTGAATCTGCGCCTGAAGCACACGCTGGTGGGCGACGACAATAGCCGTTGGGCCCTGGGTCTGATTGGCTACGTGACCCTGCCCACCGGCGGCCCGCGCGGCGATGGAGCCGTGGAATACGGAGCCGTGCTGCCCGTGGTGTACCAACTCAACAAGCCCTGGAGCATTGGCGGGCAGGTGGCCACGCAGGTGTACTGGGACCGCGAAACCCACTCGCATTACCTGCAGCTCACGCCCACGTTCACCACTGATTATCAGTTCACCAAGCTCATTCAGGTATTTGCGGAGTTGGTGGGCTACCGCGACGTGCGCCAGTCCTCATGGCTGAGCTCCATCAACACCGGGGCGCAGCTCGACGTGAGCGACAACGTGCAGCTCGATTTTGGCACCCACCTGCCCATCACCAATTCCGTGGACCGCGAATATTTCATCGGCATGAGCTTCCGGCGCTAAGGCGCGCGCCCTGCTAACCGTCCTTCCCGTACCTTTGCCCCGTCAAGGTGCCAGACCCCAATCGCGGGGCGCGGCTGAAAAGGGAATCCGGTTCAATGCCGGAGCTGTCCCCGCAACTGTACGCTTCACATCGGGGCGGGCCACGAATGCCACTGTTTGCTGATTGATTTTCAATCGACTAAATGGGAAGGCGGCCCGCTCGGCGAAGCAAGCCAGGAGACCTGCCCGGACATTCACAGGTTCAGCATTCGCGGAGGACGAATGGAGAAAGAGAACAGGGGCCGGTTTCGGCAGGCCCACTTTACAACTGTTTTTCGGCCTCGGTCTGGCGCTGGTTTTCTTTAATTTGAAGGCGACTGACGGTAGATTTTGAATCGAATTTTCTTTTGGAAAATTTGATTCGGATGCAGCTTTTTTTATCGTTCAGGCGTGTTTTCCCGTTGCCGGGCTTGCTGCTGCTGAGCCATTTGGCGGCAGCGCAGATAGCGCCTGCCCCAGCCGGGACCAGCCTGACGGACGTAGTGCATCCGCTGTCCGATGTGCAGGTGCGTGCCAGCCGACCCGCCCGGTTTGCCGTCGGCAGCCGCCGGCTTTTGGTTGATTCCACCACGCTCAGCCAGCAGCGCGGCGGCACGCTGGCCGACGTGCTGGCCGCCCGCAACTCCATCTATTTCAAGACCTACGGGCCGGGCCAGCTCACCACCATCACCATCCGGGGCACGGCATCGCGCCACACGGCCGTCCTCTGGAACGGGTTCAACATCAGCGTGCCCTCTTTGGGTGAATCCGATTTTGCCACCCTGCCCGCCAGCGCCAGCAGCCGGGTAGAAGTGCAGTTGGGGCCGGGCGGCGCGGCCTTTGGCAGCGGCGCGGTGGGCGGGGCGGTGCTGCTGTCGTCGCCCCTGCGCTGGGGCCGTAAGGGCTGGGCCAGTGCCCAGGCCGATGCGGGTAGCTTTGGCCTGTGGGGCGGCAGTGTGGAAGCCGGTTTCAGCAACGGGCGGGTGGCCGCGCAGGTAACGGCTTCGGCCCGCACCGCGCAAAACGATTTTGCCTACGCGGAGCTCGGCACCGGTCGCACCCGGCGGCTGGTAAATGCCGCCCTGCGCCACCAGTGGAGCGTGGCCGAAGACCTGGGCTGGCGGGTGGGCACATCCGGCGAAGTGCTGGCCTCCGTCTGGCTGACCGATACGGAGCGGGAAATTCAGCCCAGCCTGGGCACGGCCAACCGCCACGCCATGCAGCGCGACCGCAACCGCCGCGTGCTGCTGGGCTACCGCCACACCATCTCGGCCCGCCAGAGCTGGGCCGTGCGCGGGGTTTGGTTCGACGACGGCCTTGATTATTGGGACGATGACCTTAGCAGCCCGTCGCGGGTGTACACCACCCAGGCGCAGGCCGAATACACCGCCCAGCTAACCAGCCAGCTCGGCCTGCACGCCGGGCTGGAAACCCAGCGTTTCGACGCCCGCATTTCCGACTACGGCCGCAACCTGAGCGAGTACCGTAGCGCCGGTTTCCTGCTGGCCCGCTACGACCCTTTTGCCCGCCTGCACCTCAGCGCCCAGCTGCGTCAGGCCCTGCTGCCGGGGCAGCGCCCGCCCTTGCTGCCCGCCCTGGGGGCCGAGTGGGCCCTGCTGGAGCGCCCGGCCCATCACCTCACTGCCAAGGCCAGCGCGGCCCGCAGCTACCGCGCCCCCACCCTCAACGAGCGCTACTGGAGCCCCGGCGGCAACCCCAACCTGCTGCCCGAAAGCGGCGAAGGCTACGAAGCCGGCCTGGCCTACAAAGGGCAGCCCGCCCAGCCCTCGCCAGTGCAGTGGGAGGCCGAAGTCACCGCCTACCGCCAAACGGTGAAAAACTGGATACAGTGGCTGCCCGCCGCCGAATACGCCGGCAGCTACTCGCCCCAGAACCTGCGCCAGGTACGCACCCAGGGTCTCGAAACCAGCGCCGAAATCCGCTGGCGGCGGCCCATCCACGGCATGCGGGTGCGGGCGGCCTACACCTTCACCCAGGCCCGCAAGCTGGAAGGCTACGCGCAGGACCCCGACCCCGTGGGCGTGCAGCTGCCCTACGTGCCCCTGCACGCCGCCACCCTCAGCACCGACCATACCTGGCGGGGCTGGCAGGCCGGGGCCGCGTTGCAGCTCACCGGCTACCGCTACACTACCGCCGATGCCCAGGAGTTTCTGCCGTCTTACCTGCTGCTCAATGCCAACCTGGGCTATACGTTTCGGCCCGTTTCGGCGTGGGCCTTCACGCTGCTGCTGCAAGGGACCAACCTCACCAACCAGGCCTACCAAAGCTATGCTTACCGCCTCATGCCGCCCCGCGCCGGGCAACTCAGCCTGCGCGTAGCCTGGCGGTAAGCGGCCAGGCCCGGCGGGCAACTCAACGTGTCATTTTCAATTAAACCACCTTTTATACGCTTCATGTTTTCCCTCAAAAAACTATCCCTGCTGGCTTTGTCCGGCAGCCTGCTCCTCACCGCCTGCGACCCCAAAAAGGATGACCCCAAGGTCGAGTTGCCCAGCCCCAGCGAGCGGGTGTACGTGGTGAACGAAGGCAACTTCCCCAGTCCCGACGGCGATATCAGTCTGTTCAACACCACTACCAAGACGGTAACCAGCACCGGCCTCTATAAAAGCGTCAACCAAGGCGATTTAGGCTCCAACCCGCAGTCGATGACCATTATCGGTACGAAGGCATACCTGGCCGTGACGGCCAGCGACTCGCTGAACATCGTCAACCTCACCGATTTCCGGCACACGGCGGGCATTCACCTGAAGCAGCCGCGCTATGCGGTGGCGGTATCAGCTACTAAAGCCTACGTGACGCAGTGGAACGGCTATGTAGCCAATGGCACCGTGAGCATTGTGGACCTGGCCACCAATCGCATCACGGGCACCATCAGCACGGGGCTGGGGGTACAGCCTGAGGAAATTCTGCTGGGCAAAAACGGCCTGGTGTACGTGGCTAACAGCAGCAGTAACTTCCTCACCGTCATCAACCCGGCCACTGATGCGGTGCAGGCGCCCATCGCCACGCCCGACGGCCCGAAAGGCATTGTGCAGGACAATGCCGGCAACATATGGGTGCTTTGCGGCCAGTACGTCGACCCCAACGACCACATCATCCGCTTCAATCCGGCCACCCCAGCCACCCAGGTGAACATTGCCGTGCCCAGCAACTACTCCAACGGCAACCTGCGCCTGAACCCCGCCGGCGACAAAGTATTCGTGTCGTTGGGCGGTGACAGCAAGGTGGCCGCCGGCATCTACGAGCTGCCCCTGACGGCAACCACGTTGCCCGCCACGCCGCTCATTCGCCGTAATTTCTACGGCCTGGGCATCGATAAAGACAATGTTATTTACGGTGGTGCCTCCCGTGGGGCTTCCAACGGCTACGCATCGCGCTACACCAGCACCGGCACCAAAATCGACTCTTTCCAGGTCGGGAAATACCCCAACGGCTTCGTGTTCAACTAGATTTTCCACCTCCTCTTTCTGCAAAACAAGGAAAAGGCCCGCCCCGGAAGGAGCGGGCCTTTTTTGTGGGCCTTGATTTGACGCTGAATGGCTAAAAGCTAGTCGGCGATGCCGTCGTGGTTGCGGTCTTTGGCGTCGCCGGCGGCTTTGTAAAGGTCTTTGCCCGTCACGCGGCGCGTGGTGTCGCGGGTGAGGCCGGCGGTGGCCGAGTCGCCGTTGGCGGTGCCGTCGGTGCCGGCGGCGGGGCCTTTTTTGGTGTAGCCGCGCTCCACGTTGGTGTCGCCGTCTTTGGTGCCCGAGCTGCAGGCGCTAAACGTGGCGGTGAGGGCGCAGGCCACGGCAAGCGGGCGGAGGAAGTTTTTCAGAGACATGAAAGAGCGAAGGTGAGGGGGTAAATAATAAGCGATGCCGCAAGGTAGAAAAATAACCCGCCCGCACGCAACCCGAACCACCGGGCGCGGGTACGGTTGTACCGACGAGGACCGGCCGAAGGTTGCCCAAAGCTGCGCGTTCCCACTTCATTTTTCTTATTTGCCTGATGTTTAACCCGCTTTCCGTTTCCTCGGCGGCTACTGCGCTCGTGCCGACCTACACTTACCCCGAGTTCCGGGAGCTGATGACTACGCTGGCCGCCGAAAACCGCACCACCGGTCCCGAGCAGCTGCCGGGCCTCATCCGCTACACCGCCCAGAACCAGGCGCACCTAGATACCGCCTATGCCCGGCCCTTGCTGGCCGCGCTGGTCGAAAAGCTCCGGCAGCTGCCCCGCCCCGAGCGCTGGCTGGTGCTGGGCGAAACCTGGTGCGGCGATACCGCGCACACCTTGCCCATTCTGGCCCACCTGGCCGATGAAAGCCACGACCATGTCACGCTGCACGTCGCGCTGCGCTCCGAGCATCCCGAGCTGATGGCCACCCACCAGACCGACGGCAAAAACAGCATCCCCAAGCTCATTCGCTACGATGCGGCTACCGGTGCCGAACTGGGCACCTGGGGCCCGCGCCCGGCCGAGGCCCAGCTGCTGAGCCACCAGCTGCACGCCGATAAAACTTTGCATACCAACCAGGTAGTAAAGGGCATGAATATGTGGTACGAGGCCGATAATGGCCAGTCGGTGCAGCACGAGCTGCTGGCGCTGTTGGGCTAAGATTGGGGTTGAATCAAATTTTCCCCTATTTTCACCTTCCCAATTCCGAATTATATGCCCTTGCCGCTGCGCCTTCGCCTTCAAAAACACGTTGCTGCCTGGCCCTGGCGGCGGGTGGGCGTGCTGGCCGGCGTCAGCCTGTTGCTGGCACTAATGCTGGTGGGTTATTTGTTTGGCGTAAGTGACCATTTCTTTGGTCGACTTTTTTTTGCGTTTCTCGTATTGGTCTGGCTGCTGGCCGTTACGTTCCTCGCCGTGGTGCCCTTCGTGACCTGGGCCACCGCGCATTGGTTCGGGCGCGGATGGGCCGAAGTCTCGACGCCGGCCCCACGGCCCCGCCGGGCGGCCCCCGGCGCGTCAGCAGCGCGTTCTATTTCTCCACCGGCTGCCTCGCGGCGGCCCCAAACACGTTAAAGCCATTGAAAACTAACCTACTGCACATCAAAAATATGGTGTGCCCCCGGTGCGTAGAAGCCGTGCACAACCTGTTGGAGCGCGCTGGTTACAGCCCCAAAGCCGTAACGCTGGGCGTGGCCGAGCTCGACGAGAATACCCCCGCCGACCCCGAAGAACTGGCCCCGCTGCTGCACGCCGCCGGCTTCGAGCTGCTGCGCGGCCGCGCCGAGCAGCTCACCGAACAAATCAAAGGCACCCTGGCCGAATACCTGGAGCACCTGCGCACGGCGCGCTCGCCGCTCACCACCTCGGCTTTCCTCACGGACCGGTTTGCGGCCACCTACTCGCACCTGAGCAAGGTGTTTTCGCGCACCGCCCACCTCACCATCGAGAAATACCTCATCCGCCTCAAAATTGAGCGCGTGAAGGAAATGCTCAGCTACGGCGAGCTGACCCTGAACCAGATTGCCGACCAGATGCGCTACAGCTCGGGCCAGCACCTGAGCAACCAGTTCCGCCAGGTGACGGGCTACTCCGTGAGCGAGTTCCGCCGCCTGATGCTGCCCGAACGCATGTCGCTCGACGCGCTGGCGTAAGGCACCATCTTTCAATACCAAAAAAGGCGGCTTCCCACTCGGGAGCCGCCTTTTTTAATTAGGTTTGCCAGGTCAATTATTTCCTGCTTTTTCGATGTTGCTCGCTATTCTGCTGCCCGGCTTTTCCATGATGGTCAACGGCCATTTGCTGAAGGGGATTCTCTGTTTCGTGCTTCAGATAACGCTGATTGGCTGGATTCCGGCGGCTATCTGGGGCGTGGCGTCGCGTAGCCAGGATTTGGCCGAAAAGCGCCACCGCGAAACCCTGGAAGTGCTGCGCGCCCGCCGCTAGCGGGGCACTGCCCCGGGCCGCTGGCCGGCGTAGAAGCGGGCGGCGCGCAGGGCAATGGGCAGCCCGATGCACAGCATGAGAATCACCAGTCCGATGGCAGCCGGCTCCGGCTTGAGGGGCGGGGCCGCCACCCGCGAGCTGGGCAGCACCACCAGGTTCATTATCAGCCAAACCACCAGCCCATAGCCCAGGCCGGCCAGCACCGGATACCGCAGCAGCACCGGCAGCCGCGGGCTCAGCCAATACAAAAACACGGCAAACGCCACCGCAATGCCGTAGTGGGCCACCAAACCCAGCACGGCCGTGCCCGCGCCGCCCGCAAACGCCGCCTGCCCCACCAGCCCGCTGGCCACAAAATGCAGCACATTGACCGGGGACTTGTGCGTCGTCAGCACGTATTGGGTGCAGGCGGCGATGATGTCGAGCGTGCCCGCCAGCAACCCGGTAACGAGGGCCGCGCGGAGCCAGCCGGCGGGGCGCTCGGCGGCGATGGGGGAGGGAGAGGTTTCCATGCAGTAAAATAAGGATTTTGGCCGAAAGTCTTACGCCACTCGGCCCTCCGGCCGCCAGCCCCGACCTTTGCCGGAAATGAACCCCGGCCGGCCGCGCCGGGTTAGTCTCCACTGTGCCGAACCACTCTCCCCGCATCTTGCTCCTGACGCCGCCGCTCACGCAGCTCAACACCCCGTACCCGGCCACGGCCTACATTAAGGGCTTTCTGGGCGGGCGCGGGTATGACGTGACCCAGGCCGATATGGGCTTGCAGCTGGTGCTGCGGCTGTTTTCGGAAGCGGGTTTGCGGCGGGTTTTTCAGGAAGTTGAAGCCGGAAATTTTGAGCTGAGCGACAACGCCAAGCGGATGCTGCGCCTCCAAAACCGCTACCTGGCCACCATCACCCCGGTCATCCGCTTCCTCCAAAACAAAGATTTAACGCTGGCCCCGCGCATCTGCCACGGCCGTTTCCTACCCGAAGCCAGCCGCTTCGACAACGTGGCCGACCTCGAAACGGCCTTCGGCACCATGGGCCTCACCGACCAGGCCCGCCACCTGGCCACGCTCTACCTCGAAGACCTCGCCGACCTCATCAAGGAAACCGTGGGGCCGCACTTCGGCTTCTCGCGCTACGCCGAAAAGCTGGCCCTCTCCGCCACCAGCTTCGAGCCCCTGCACCAGGAACTGGAAGCCGCGCCGAATTTGCTGGATAGAATGCTGCTGGAGGAGCTGGAGCCCCTTTTGGCGCGGGTGCAGCCGGATGTGGTGGGCTTCACCGTGCCCTTCCCCGGCAACCTCTACGGCGCGTTGCGGCTGGCCAAACACATCAAGCAAATCAGCCCCGAAACCGTGACCATCATGGGCGGCGGCTACCCCAATACCGAACTGCGCGACATCAAAGAGCCCCGCTTTTTTGATTACATCGACTTCCTGACGCTGGATGATGGCGAGGGGCCGTGGTTGCGCCTGCTGGACTTGTTCGCCGCGCAATCGCTGCCTTCGATGGAGAAATTGCAGCCTCCCCCGACACTATTGCAGCCCGCATCAGGACAGGTAATGCCTCCCCCGATGCTAATGCAGCCCGCATTAGGGCAAGTAGTGCCTCCCCCGGCACTATCGCAGCCCGTCTTAGAGCAAGTAATGCCTTCCCTAGTGGTATTGCAGCCCGCGTTAGGGCAAGTAATGCCTCCCCCAGCCATATTGTTGCCTTCCTTAGCGCGATTGCGGCCTTACTTGGGGGCTGATGTGACCGAACTGCCTCTACAACGCACCTTCCTGCGCGACGAGGCGGGCCGGATTCACTACCTCAACCAGCCCTTCCCCGATGTGCCGCACGCCGAAGTGGGCACGCCCGACTACTCCGACCTCCCCCTCACCGATTACCTCTCGGTGCTGGAAGTGCTGAACCCCATGCACCGCCTCTGGAGCGATGGCCGCTGGAACAAGCTCACCGTGGCCCACGGCTGCTACTGGAAGCGCTGCTCGTTCTGCGACGTGACGCTGGACTATATCAGCCGGTACGAAACGGCCCCCAGCACGCTCCTGGTGGATAGAATCGAGCAAATCATCAACCAAACCGGCCAGACCGGCTTCCATTTCGTGGACGAGGCCGCCCCGCCGCTGGCCCTGCGCGACCTTGCCATCGAGCTGCTGAAGCGCCGCGTGGCCATCACCTGGTGGGGCAATATCCGGTTCGAAAAAACCTTCTCGCCCGACCTCTGCCGGCTGCTGGCCGCCTCGGGCTGCATCGCTATTTCGGGCGGGCTGGAAGTGGCTTCGGATAGGCTGTTGGCGTTGATGGAAAAGGGCGTGACCATCGCCCAAGTAGCGCGCGTCACGGACGGTTTTACCCAAGCCGGCATCATGGTGCATGCTTATCTGATGTACGGCTTCCCCACCCAAACCGCCCAGGAAACGGTGGACAGCCTCGAAGTGGTGCGCCAGCTTTTCGCGGCCGGCGTGGTGCAGAGCGGCTATTGGCACCGCTTTTCGATGACCGCGCACTCGCCCGTGGGCAAGAATCCGGCGAAGTATCAGGTGGCGGCCATCGGCCCGGAGCCCGCCGGCTTTGCCTGGAACGACCTCTGGCACGACGACCCGCTGGGCACCGACCACGAAGCCTTCGGCCCCGGCCTGGCCAAGTCGCTCTACAACTACCTGCACGGCGTGGCCCTCGATGAGCCCCTGGCCCGTTGGTTCGATTTCAAAACCCCGAAATCGACCACCCCGCGCCACCTCATCCAGCAAGCCCTGCAAGCCCCCGATAAGCCCGACTTCGCCCGCCAGAACCAACGCCTGTTCTGGCTCGGCAACGCCCCTGAAATCCGTATTGAATCGGGTAAAAAGGCCCCACGCGCCGTGCTCACCTGCTACGAGCAGGCCGAGGATTTCGAGGTGAAAACCACCGAAGCCGCCGGCCGCTGGCTGCACCAACTCCTCACCCAGCTCAGCCAGGATTTCGACACCAAAGTGCTACTGAAAGACGCCGCCGCCAGCTTTCCGAAATCGGAAGGCTCATTCGAGGCGTTCCTGCAAAGCCCGTCCTGGACCTTGCTGCGCGAGAAGAGCCTGCTGCTGCTGTAAAGAAACGGAACAGCCCGTCATGCTTCGACAAGCTCAGTATGACGTCTGGGGTATCGTTCAACTACCAACGACGTCCTGCTACTTCCCTTGTAGCCACTCCACCACGTCGGCGGGCAGCCCCGGCCCAAAGGCAGCGCTGCCCGGCAGCAGCAAATCGGGGCCGGTGGTGCGGTACACGCGCACGGCCGCGCCGCGCCGCCCGCCTAGCGCGTTGCGCAAAGCGACGGCGCGGGTAGTGGCCCCCGCGCCGCCGTACAGGCCCAGCAAGGGCATTTTGCGGTTGCGCAGCTCCCGAAACGCGGCGCGGGCGTTGGCATCCACCGCCGGGTTTTGGGCGATGAAAAAGGCCGCTCGGGGTGCGCCCGGGCCGGTCAGCAACGAAGCCAGGGCCGTCGCCCGGCCTCCCGCCGCCCACGCCCCGATATTGGCCGTGTCGGCCCCGGCGGTGCCGCGCAGCAGGCGCAGGGCGGCTTGTAGGCGCGGCGTTTCATCCGCAGCCGTGGCCGAATCGGCGGGCGGGAGTAGCAGCACAATCAGGCCTTCGCGGGCCAGCGCATCGGCCCAGATAGCGGCGGTGGGGGCCGTTTCGGCATCGGGCAGCAGGGCTAGCGCCGCGCCGGGCGTGCCCGTATCAGCCGGCGCAAACAGCCAGGCCGAGCCCGTGGTCTGCGGCACTTCCTCGGTGCGGTAGGTACTGGGCGTGGGCGCGCCCCGCTTCACCAGAATGGTGGTGGCTTTGGTGGAATCCAAGGTGAGGGTACCGCGCCAAAAGTCTCCGTCCAGCGTCAGGGCCAGGGTTTGGCCGGGGCGGGCGGGCCGCGTCAGGCGCAGCTGATTGTTGCTGAAAACGATGGTGTCGGCCACGAAGCTGAGCGTGCCGGGGGCCGTGAATTCGGCTTCGTAGTGGCCGGGGCTGGGGTGGCGAATGTCGAGCGTGGCCCGGGCTTCGGGCTGTCCGGCGGCGCTGAGGCTGCCTTCGTAATGGCCGACTGGTGGCGTGGCGGCTTCGGCAGTTTGCTCGTGCTTGGTCTGACAGGCCGTCAATAGAATGCCCAGGCACACGCCCAGCAAAGCGCCACTTTTGCGAAGGAAATGGCTGCTCATCGGACGCGTCGGGACTGACATAGGCATTCGGTAAAAGTAGGCGCTTTAGCGGCCGGCCATGCCCTTGCGCAAAATCAGGTCCGTCTGCACGTCCTGCCCCAGCCGGAACTCGTGCTGGCCCACTTCGCGAAAGCCAAATCGCTGGTAGAAGGCCCGGGCCTTGTCGTTTTTCTCCCACACGCCCAGCACCACAGCCGTGCAGTGCAGCTGCTCGGCCAGGGCCAGGATGCCACGCATCAGGGCCGCGCCCAAGCCGGTGCCCTGCCAGTCATCGCGCACATACAGGCGCTCAATTTCAAGGCGGCCGGCCTCGTCCTGGCCTTCGGGCAGGCCCAAGGCCGAATTATCGCGCAGCTTGGCATAACCCACCAGCTCGTTCTGCATATGCGCCAGCAAAAACGTGTTTTCGCGGTCCTGCAATTCGGCCATTTGAATATCCGGTCCGAAATTTTCGGCCAGATACGCGGCCATATCCGCCGGTGTATTGGTGGCGGCGAAGGTTTCCTGAAAAGTTTGACGGCCCAAATTGGCCAGTTGGGCGGCGGTGGCGGTATTGGCCTTGGCCAGCGAGATGCGCAGAGGAGATGACATGGCGCAAAGGTCGCGTTGCCGCCGCAGATTTAAAGGATTTCGTCGGCGTTGGGGTTCCGATAGGTGCTGGTGCCGCGCCGCATCCGCAGGCCCCAACGCATCAGCAAGCCGCTGGCCAGCAGGCCCACTAGGTTCACTGATAGCATCAATGCCGAGGGGCTGTCCGGGCTGCCCGCATTCCAGGAATAGGCCCCCACAGCTACTTTTAGCAACAAACCAATGCCCAAAAGCGCGCCGCTAAATATCAGCAGCAGGCCAACGAGGCGTTGGGTAGCAGGAGGGAGGGGAGGAGTTGCCATATCAGTCGTGCATACGATGCTCGCAAAGGTGAGGTTGGCCGTTTGCTTTTCGTTCGTTGTCGTTTCGGTTCTTTAGCGTAATTTCGGGCCACCAAACATCTCCGCGAGAGTAGCTCAGTTGGTAGAGCATCAGCTTCCCAAGCTGAGGGTCGCGAGTTCGAACCTCGTTTCTCGCTCATTACAGAACAGCCATTTAGCTTCGTTGCTAGGTGGCTGTTTTGCTTCAAACGCTCCTCTCCGTGAACTGCTAATCTAGTCGCATTGCTGATTCTACAGGTGGCCCGAATAGGGGTCTGCTGCGTGTGCCGAGTTTAAGAAACTCGTCTATCATTCAAAGTTTACGAAACTGCGTTAGGAGATGAGTTTCTTAAACTCGACTTCATGAAGATTGGCTACGCCCGCGTTTCCACCCGTAACCAGAACTTAGCATTGCAGCTCGACTCCCTGACCCAGGCTTGGTGCGAGCTCATCTACTAGGAAAAAGCCTCCGGCGCGCTGGCCGCCCAGGTCGAACTTGACAAGCTCTTGCTGCAGGTGTGCCCGGGCGAAACGGTCTACATCTACAAGCTCGCCCGGCTGGGCCGTTCGCTCAAGCATCTGCTCGACCTAGTGGCTGACCTGCAGCGCCGGGACATTGGCTTGATTTCGCTGACCGATGCCATCAACACGGCCTCCGCCCAAGGGTGGCTCGTGCTCAACCTGTTTGCCTCATTGGCCGAGTGCGAGCGCGAACTCATCCGCGACCGCTACCCCCTGTTGCAGGAACCGGACGTGGTCAAAGCCATGGTTATCCGCTCGGTGCATGCCTCGATGGCGCTGGAGAGCCAGGCCGTATCCCTGGCCCCCCGCCTCGCGTCCTTGTATGTGCAAACTGTGCCGGCACCTTTCCCGCAGCCATGAGTGCCGCCCGGGAACAGCAGAGCGTGGCGTGGGAGGAATCCCGGCGGGAGGGTTTTTTGCAACTTTATCGCACACGAATATTTCCGGGTTGACTTAGCAAGGCGGTGGCAAATTCCACAAGACATTATTCCGGGCCTGCAACTGGTTTTGGAGGACTTATTCACCGACCGTAACCGCCAATTTGGCCCCGCTGCCCGTGTATAAGTCCCTCGTCAAACCCTTCCTCTTCAACCTAGATGCCGAGCGTGCCCACCACCTCGTTTTCGATAATCTGCGCCGGGCGGCGCGGGTGCCGGGCACGCCAGCGCTGCTACGGGCGCTGTATGATTTCCAGTACCCCAGTCTGGCGCGCGAGGTTTTCGGGTTGAAATTTCCGAACCCGGTAGGACTGGCGGCGGGGTTTGACAAGAACGCGGCACTGACGGATGAACTGGCCACGCTGGGCTTCGGCTTCGTGGAAATCGGGACGGTGACACCCCGGCCGCAGCCCGGCAATCCCACGCCGCGCCTGTTTCGGCTGCCGCAGGACGAGGCACTGGTGAACCGCATGGGCTTCAACAACGACGGGGCGGCCGTGGTGGCGGCGCGGCTGGCCCGGCGGCGCAACCGCCGGCTCATCATTGGTGGCAACATTGGGAAAAACAAGGACACCCCCAACGAGCGCGCTGCCGAGGACTACGTGGCCGGTTTCGAGGCCCTGGTCGAGGAGGTCGACTACTTCGTGGTGAACGTGAGTTCGCCCAACACGCCCAACCTGCGCCAGCTTCAGGAGAAAAAGCCGCTGATTGAGTTACTCCAACAGGTGCAGGCCCGCAACCAGGCCCGCGCCATACCTCGCCCGCTGCTGCTCAAAATTGCGCCCGACCTGACGGATTCGCAGCTCGATGACATTCTGGAAATTGCCCGCAAAACCAAGCTGAGCGGGCTGGTGGCTACAAATACCACCATCAGCCGCGATAAACTCAGCACCGAGCCGGGCTACGTGGCCTCGCTAGGCGCGGGCTGCCTGAGCGGCAAACCACTGCGGTCGCGGGCTACCGAAGTCATCCGCTACCTGCACCGGAAATCCGACGGCGGGCTGCCGATTATTGGCGCGGGCGGCATTCATTCGGCGGCCGATGCGTAGGAGAAGCTGGCGGCGGGCGCTTCGCTCATTCAGCTTTATACCGGCTTTATCTATGAATGGCCGGCGCTGGTGAGCCGGATAAATCGGAGCCTGGTGCAGGGCTAATGCGCTGTGCCCGCCCGCGCTGGTGCCAATAGCGGGTAAGCAACCCGGGTTCGACCAAACCAGACCACCTCGATACTAATTGGCCCGCCAGCTGATGCAGCGGAATAAAGAGCTAAAGTTAAGATAGATGGTGCTTGCCAAGCAATTGACTACGCGAGCCATCTTTTTTTTAATGGCGAAAAGAATGACCAGAAGCGCGTCGTTTAGCCTGTTATGCCAAAAATAAAATTTGAGAAAAGCGGTGCGAAATAAAGTTAACCTTACCGATGAATGGCCGGGCGTAACAATGCCGTATTTTTGCATCATGCTTCAACCCAAAAACCTGTTGATGAAGCGCGGGACCCTGCTCGGCCGGGAACCGCGAGTAGACCGAGAGGTCTTCTCTGCTATCGGTTATTCCGATTTTGCCTTTGGTATTTCCGTTGTTATTTCTGGGTGTTGCCCCGCCACCGTTTCGGATTCCGAAACGGTTTTTTTATGTCCAATGAGTTGGGCGTTGTTAAACAAATAGGGTAAAACCTCCGACTCACAAGTACTGACCACGTACTTCTTTTTCCCAACTCCGGTATGGCACGTAAAGACCTGCTCGACATCGCATCCCTGCACCGTGAGGAAATCGAGTTCCTGCTCGACCAATCCACGTCCTTTAAAAAACTGTTCACCCGCTCGGTGAAAAAAATTCCTGCCCTAGAGGGCAAGTCCGTGCTCATGCTGTTCTACGAGGCCAGCACCCGAACGCACTCCTCCTTCGAGGTCGCGGCCAAACGCCTCTCGGCGGAAGTCACGAATTTCGACGTCGCCCACTCCTCTATCACCAAGGGCGAGTCGGTACGCGAGACAATTGAGACACTCCAGGCCATGCGGACCGACTACATCGTCGTCCGCCATAGTCATCCCGGCCTGCCCGGCATGATTGCCCGCCAAACCACGGCATCGGTTATCAATGCCGGCGACGGGGCGCACGAGCACCCCACCCAAGCCCTGCTGGATGCCTTCACCATCAAGGAAAAGTTTCCCGACCCCCGGGGCAAAAAAGTCCTCATCATCGGCGACATTCTCCACTCGCGCGTCGCACGCTCCACCAGCACGCTGCTGCAAAAGCTGGGCATTGAGGTGGCGTATCTCGGGCCGGGCTCACTGGTGCCCAAGTACGTCCCGGAAAGCATCCGTCGCTTCACCGATTACGAGGCGGCCATGGCCTGGGCGCCCGATGTGGTGTACCTGCTCCGCGTGCAGATGGAACGCCAGGACGTGCAGTTTTTCCCCAGCGTGCGCGAGTACCACCGGGTTTATGGCATCACTAACGACCGGCTGGCCGAAATCAGCGACAAGGGACTTTACATCATGCACCCCGGCCCCGTGAACCGGGGGGTGGAGCTGTGCGACGCCGTGATGGACTACGAGCGCAGCCTCATCACCAACCAAGTTGAAAACGGCATTTCCGTTCGCATGGCCGTACTCGACTGGCTCACCCCGGGCGGGGAATTTCCGCGGCAAGAAGCGTATGCCGCACCGCAGCGAGCCAGCTCAACGGTAATTATACCCTAAATACCGGACGCGACGGCTAGTTCAGCCCGTTTATTTTCTTTTTCAATAGCCAGAACACCCACAATCCCTTGCCGGTTTACAGTACTCCTCCATCCATGCTTCTCCTTCAAAACGCCCGCATCGCCTCCGAAAATTCATCCGTGCTTGTTGAGAGCGATGTCCTGATTGTCGAAGGAAGAATTCAGGCAATTGGTGAAAGCCTGGCCATTCCCGAAGGTGCCCGCGTCATCGACGCGCATGGTCGCGTTCTGATGCCCGGTATGTTTGATGCCCACGTCCATTTCCGCGCCCCCGGCTTTGAGAACAAGGAAACCATCACCACGGGTAGCGAAGCGGCCATTAATGGCGGTATTACCGGCGTGGTAATGATGCCCAATACCCGCCCGGCCCTCGACTCGGCCACCGCCATTGCCACCGTGCTGGAAAATGCCAAGCACCGGTCGCGCATTCCGGTGTACACTTCCGGCTGCGTCACCAAGAACCGCGAGGGCAAGGAACTGGCCGAAATCGAGGGCATGCGCGGCCTTGGGGTGAAGATGCTGACCGACGACGGGGACACCACGGCCGACCCGGCGGTGCTGCTGCGGGCGATGCAGTACGCCACCGAGTTTGGGATGTTTTTCGCCAGCCATTGCGAGGTGTCGGAGTTGGCCGGGCCGCGCGCCCTCAACGAAGGGGTGATGAGCTACCGGCTCGGCATCAAGGGTTCGCCGGCGTGCGCGGAAGAAATCATTATCGACCGCGACATCCGCCTGGCCCACGCGGCGGGCGCGCACGTGCACATCCAACACGTGTCCAGCAAGCTTGGCATGGAAACCATCCGTTGGTGGAAATCGCGTGGCGACGTGAAGGTGACGGCGGAAGTGATGCCGCACCACCTGCTGTTCACCGACGAGCACATCGGCGACTACGACACGAACTATAAGATGAACCCACCGCTGCGGACGCAGGCCGATTGTGATGCGCTGCTGGAAGGGCTCAAGGAAGGCATCTTCGACATCATTGCCACGGACCACGCGCCGCACACGCCGTTTGAGAAAGCCCAGGATTTCATCAGCGCGCCCAACGGCATCACCGGCCTGGATACGGCCCTTGTTTCGCTCCATCACTACTTCGTCGGGCCCGGAAAATTCGGGTGGGACCTGGTGGTGAAGCGCTATTCGGCGGAGCCCCGCCGCCTGATGGGCCTGCCGGTAGCCGCCATCGAAGTCGGCCAGCCAGCCAATTGCGTTTTGTTCGATACCGAAGCGGAAACGACCTTCACGAAGGAATTCATGAAATCCAAATCCCAGAACACGCCCTTCATCGACCAGACGCTGAAAGGCCGGGTGGACCTGGTGATTTTAGGTGCGGAAATCCTGCTGGAGCGCTGATAGCTAGTTGAGCCCGGACCTGTATTTTTCAGGATTCGGTTTCCTTTAGTGGCCGAGAACTAAAACCGAAGGTTTTAGTGGACCTTCGCTCCAAGGAGCCGTCGTAGACAATTGTGTTACAGGCGTTCAATAGTTCTGCAACAGCCACGACCCTTTGGGTGAACGGGCTTAGGAAGATGTTCTAGAACCGACCCGTTTGGCCAGGTAGCTTTCGAGCGCCATCGGGCTCTGTCCACCCTTCAAGGTTTCCAAGGGAAACACCAAGCGGCGACGTCCCACCCGAATGGCTAAAATGTCGGTCACCCGCAGGGCCTGCCAAATCGCCGCCAGGCCAATGGCCCCGGGAAAGAAGGGAGTGGCCAGGGTCTGCACATAAAAATGGCCCCGCCCGTAGGTTAAGAACAGGTATAAGCGGTAGGCGGTAAAGGCGGAAAAGCCAAGGCAGCACAGGCCCACGAGCAAGAGTAACGCCCAATGCTGCACGGATTTCCCCCGGGTGACCGTGGCCTCGGTCAGGTCCGCATACGCCACGTGCTCGAAGGCAAAGCGACTGCGCAGCCGGTGCAGGCCCTGCTCATCGAGGCCAAATTCGGGGGTTTCAAACGCGTATGCGGCCGTAGGTTCCTTACCTCTTTGGCAGAAGCCAACGATGGTCACCCAAAAGTATGTCCGCGCAAACTCACCGGTCCGCGAGTCTGCCAAATTAAAATCCGCCTTTGGCAATTCGGACTGTTTAGGTAGTCGCCAGTACATATAGCAGCTGCATGGCAACGGGCAACACCCGCTCGGCTTGGGCTTGGGTTGCCGGCCAGTCTCGGTCCTCAGGGGTGCCCAAGCGCAAGTCTTCCAGCGCGGCGTGGGCCCGCTCGGTGAGCGCGTCGGGCAGCCGGGGCGAGGCCAGGTACGTGGTGAGCAATTCCGCTGCGCCGCGGCGGGCCGTTTCAGCCAAGGACCAGTCGTTGGCCTGGCTGCCATCGGCGCGTTTGAGGTGGGCCAGGCACGCGCCCAGGAACAGGCGCTCTTCGGTGGGGTGGACGGGCAGGGCGTTGGACATGGGAGCTGTACGTAGATTGACCAAGCGCAGCACGAATCAGCATTCTCCCCCTTACTTTTAACGCGATTACCGTCCGGTGCCGGTTCTTTGCCGCATGACTCCTTATTCCCTTTCCCAGAAGTACGACACGTTAGCGGGCGCGACCTTGGTACTCAGCTTTGTGCTCAACCGCGTCTTTGATGCCCTGACCCACCGCGGGGTCTTCGCCGACGGCCCCGCAGCGTACAAGCTGGGCATGTTCCTGGCGTTGCTCGCCATCCTGGCGTACTACTACTGCATCGGCCAGGGGCGCCGCTGGGCGCAGTGGCTGTTTTTGGGGCTGGTGGTGGTCGGCATCCCCGTGGTTTTGCTGGGGTTTCGGCCAGAGCTCGGCCCGGTGGGCTATGCTCCCGTCCACGTGCTGGCCTACGTTCTCAAGTACGCCGGGCAAGGCATCGGAGCCTTCTTCATCGTCCTTAGTCTGCGGCAGGCCAAGGACCAACGCTGAACACTCCTCATTCCCCTCTTACCGTTCCAACGTTTGGGCAGAACGATAAGCGAAACTTGCCAGGCCCGCGCTTGGGCTTCCTGTCGGACCGGCAAGCGTGGCCGCTTCCCGCCGGGAGGCGGCGGTGCTGCCCGGATGCGAACCGCCTTCCGACGGGCCCACGGCAGTGCCCCCGCGTGCTAGCCGGCCTCGTCCAGGGGAAACAGCGGGCTCAACTGCAACCGCCGCAAGCAGGCGCGCAGGGGCGCGTTGACGTTGCGCAGCCACACGGTAGCGCCGGCCTGGCGCAGCAGCAACAGCTGGGAGACGACGTGGGCCACCCCGCGCAGGCGCTGGCACTGCAACTGGCCGCAGTCGATGACCAGGGGCCCGCGGGGCGGGGCGCAGCGGGCGCGCTGCACGGCAATGGGGTCGTCCAGGTGGAGACGGGCGGGCGCATGGGCCCGGGCTACGTGGGCGCGGAGGGCAAACGGAGGGGGTGTCATCGGCGGCGCGAAAAGATGGTAAGGGGATTGGGGCGGTTAGCCAACGGTTGTCAGCAACCGCTGAAGTTCGGCGTCGCTGCCCACCGGGCCGCGGTAGCGCAATTCGCCCGCTGCAGCCCGGCCGGCGTAGAGTTCGACCTCCTGGTGGCCGTCCGGCACAAAGGCCCGCACGATGCCCTTGGCGCTGGGCCGTACGTAGGTGCGGCCCGGAGACGTGCCCTCGACGGGCGTCCAGCTGATGGGAAAGAAACCGGCCTGAGTCAAGAGGAATAAGAGCATAGAAAAATTAAAATGTGAATATAATTACTATCACAAAGTTGGCTGGCACTCTGCCAATAATTTCTATGCATAAATACGGATATACCGACCGATTACTACGGATTTTGGGTACGCCCGGCTCCTGCGGTGCGGCTCGGTACGGGGCGCTGCAGGAGCCGGGCGTGCCTATCTTTCTCACCGGCTGGGATGTAATCTCGCCGCTTCACCAGGACCACATCGCCCGAAACCGTATTGCCGCTCATCCCGTCGTTGAGTCCCCGCTGCCCCAGGCCGGCACATCCCCTGCGGGGCCGGTAATTGCGGATAACCGCACGCCGCGCGGGGGCTTATAGGCGGCTGGAAGTCGGGCCACGCCGGGCCAAGTTGTTCAGGCAGCATCGCTGCAGGAGCTGCCTGGACCGGCGTGGCCCGCTCTGAAAGCTGGCCCGAGGGGCTATTTTAGGTAGCCAAAGAGGCCGTGGGTTTCCCCTTGCGGCCCGGCCGTAAAGTAGAGGTGCTGCTGGTCCTCGGCGCTCAGGCCGGTGGTTGGGAAGACCAGGGTCCACAGCCCGTCGATGTGAATGGGTTGCTGCTGTTGGTCCTTCAGGGTGCCCAGCAGCTGCCCCTGTTCGTCGTAGGCATGGATGAGCTCGTCCCCGAAATTGCCCACCAGCAGGGCATTATTGAACTCGCCGAAGCTGGCGGGTGCCCGAACCAGTCCCCACGGGGAATTGAGGGCCCCGCCCGTCACGAGGCGCTTCTCGAGGATGCCCGCCGGCGTAAACACGTCCACGTAGCCGTTGCCCGGGCCGGCCTCGTCGTCCTCGTTGTCGGGAGCTTTCAGCTTGGCATAGGCCACGTACAGTTTGCCTTCAAGGGCCTGGATGTTGAACGGCCCGAACCCGGCCGGAATCGTCGGGTCCGCAAACGGCTTATCCGTCACCGGGGCAAAGTTTTTATCAAACACGTCGATGGTCCGGCCTTTGAAATTGGCGACGTACAGGAAATTCGCGCCGTTGCCCCAAGGCACGCCAAGCGCCCCGCGGCGGGGCTGGGGAGCGCGCCGAAAAAGGAACGCGGCCCCACCCAGCAAACTTGTAACCGCCCCGCGCAAAGTTGCCTGCGGGCGGGGCTCAAACCTCCGTGGTGGGGCCTGCCAAGGGAGCGTGTGAACGGGAGGGAGACGGCCGGGACTAGAGGTCGAAATGGTTGGCCTAACCGGACCACCGCATGCCGGGGATGGTTACCTCGCCCGGCACCACCACGTTGCCGGTGCGCTGGAGCACGCCCCAGCTTTGCAGCTCGCCCTTGATGGCACGCAGCACCGACCGCAGCAGCACCACGTACATCAGCTGGCGGTACGCGAAGCGCTGGGGCAACAGGCCCCACAGCCGGCTCCGGCGCTCGCCCTCGAAGCCGAAGGCCAGGGCCGCCGCCGCGGCATCGACCCCCAAAAAGCCCAGGTAGTAGCCCAGCACCGGGCCGCCCTGCCCGGTAACGAGCGAGTAGAGCATCAGCAAATCGGCCAGGGGATTGAGGAAAGGCAGGATGAGCTGGAACACCAGCAGATTGGGGAAGGCTACCAGCCCCAGCGCGCCGTAGCGCGGGTTGAGGCACACGGCGCGGTGCTTACAGAACGCCTGCATGATGCCGAACGACCAGCGGAAGCGCTGCTTTAGGAACATGGCCACGGTTTCGGGCGCCTCCGTCACGGCCAGGGCGCGGGGCGCGTAGGTGACGCCGTAGCCGGCCCGCTGCAGCCGGATGGTGAGGTCGCAGTCCTCCGCCAACGTATCGGTGGTGAAGCCTCCCACGGCCCGCAACGCCGCCGTGCGGAACGCGCCGATGGCCCCCGGCACCACCGTGATGCCGCCCAGCAGCGCGAAGGCGCGGCGGTCGAAATTCTGGCTGGTGATGTACTCGATGGCCTGCCAGCGGGTGAGCAGGTTGCGCTCGTTGCCCACCTTCACGTTGCCGGCCACGGCCCCCACCCGCGGCGAATCGAAGTGGCTGAGCAGGTGGCGCAGGGCGGCAGGGTCGAGCTGGGTATCGGCATCGATGCACACCACGAAGTCGCTGGCGGTGCGGGCAATGCCGTAGTTCAGGGCCGAGGCTTTGCCGCCGTTGGGCTTCGTAAGCACCCGCACCTGCGGGTGGTCGGCGAAGGCGGCCGACACCAGCGCGTACGTCGCATCCTGCGAGCCATCGTCCACAAACACCACCTCAAAATCAGGGTAATCGAGCCGCAGCAGGCTGTCGAGGCTGCGCACGGCGTTCACCTCCTCGTTGTAGGCCGGCACGATGATGCTCAGGCGGGGCCACTGGCCTCCGGTTTCGGCGGGCGGCATGGGCGCGGCGGCCTCGCGGGCGCGGGTGCGGCGGTGCTGCACCCCGGCCAGCACGGCCACGGCCAGTTGCCGCCCCAGGGTGAGGACGATGCCCAGCAGCAGCAGCGTGTAGAGGCCGTGCTCGAGGAAATACAGGCCTTCCACCGTCAACCAGTTGGCTTCGGCCAGGTCGCGGTCGCGGTCATTGGCCAGGGCGGGCATCAGTTCGGCTTTGGGCCGGTGCATCAGCTCCGAGACGGTGATGAAGCGGTAGCCGTGTTGCTTGAAATAGTGAATGATGCGCGGCAGGGCGGCCACGGTGGCGGCGCGGTTGCCGCCCGCGTCGTGCAGCAGAATCACGCTGCCGTTGGCCTGCTCCTTCACCACTTGGTTGAAAATCTGGTCGGCCGTGACGCCCGGACGCCAGTCCTGCGGGTCGATGCTTTCGCCCACGGTCAGGTAGTTCTCGTGCTTGGCCCGGAAGATGGGCTCAATTTCCTGCAGGTTCTGCGGCTCCGCGTCGGCGTTGTAGGGCGGGCGAAACAGGATGGTGCTGTGGCCGGTCACGCACTCGATGAGGCGGCGGGTGGCGTTAAGCTCCAGCCGGGCCCGGGCGCCGCTCACGTCGGCGATGTTGGGGTGCGAGAAGGTGTGGTTGCCGATTTCGTAGCCGTCGTCGTAGAGCTGGCGCAGCAGCGGCACGTTGTTCTCGGCGTTTTCGCCCACCACGAAGAAGGCGGCCGGCACCTGCTCCCGCTGCAGAATTTTGATAACCTGCGGCGTGTAGGTTTCGTCGGGGCCGTCGTCGAAGGTCAGCACCACGGTTTTGGGGGCCAGGCCCAGCTTGCGCACCACGTAGCTGGTGGGCAGCACGGCGTAGCTTTCCTCACTGATGAGCTGGTCAGTTGCATCGAGCGTGAGGCCGATGCGCCCGTTCTGCGGGCCGCTGAGGATGTTTAACACCTCGCCCTCGCCGATGTAGTCGACATCGGTAGCGCCCACCGGCCGGCGCAGGTGCCGCATGAGCACGGGGCCGGATTTCTGTAAACTATCGGCCCGCAGGTTGCGGTGGAAAAAGTCCCACAGGCGCGGGTCTTCGGAGCCCAGCCGCCACAAGGCCACTCCGGCCAGGCCTTGGTCATCGGCGGCGCGCAGGGCGTTGAAGTTGGTAGCCGCGTCAGTGAAAAACACCTGGTGGGGGTGGTTGTGCTCGTCGGCGTAGCGGAAATCGAGGTTATAGGTGTCGTTGTCGAAGTGAATGGGGGCCTTTGCCTCCTTGGCCGTGGTCAGGGCTTCCTGGTAGGTGAGGTCGGTGCCTTCGATGTGTTTTTTGCCGCCGTCAGTGCGCCAGTCGTAGCCGTAGGCGGCCAGGCCGAGCACCAGCTTGCGCGGGTCCACTTGCGCCTCCATCTTGGTCAGAATGTCTTCTACCCACTTGTGGGCAGCCACGGGGCCGGGGGCGCTGCCGGTTTCGTGCTGGTCATAGGCCATCAGGACGAGGTAGTCGTTGGCGCGGGCCAGGGTGGCGGGGTCGTAGTCGTCGTTGAGCGGGGCGATGTCCTGCGTCACGAGGTAGCCGCCGGCGTGCAGGGCGGCATACAGCTCGCGCTGGAAGGTTTCGAGCGGGGCGCGGTCGTCGAGGTTCAGGTTTTCGAAGTCGATGTTCACGCCCTGAAACCCGTAGCGCCGGATGGCCTGCAGTACATTGGCGATGAACAGTTGGCGGGTGCGCTCGGTGGCCAGCATACGGCGGACGTTGCCGCCGTTCCACTTCTCCTTATAGTAGTTCGAAATCATGGGCACCACGGCCACGCCGGGGTGGCGGCGCAGCAGCGCCAGGGCCGCCGTGTCGATGTCGAGGCTGAGCTGGCCGGCCCGGTCGGGTACGAACAGCCACTCGGGCAGCACCATGTTCAGTTGGTCCACGTGCCGCCGCAAGGTGCTCATGGACTGCGCGTCCCAGTTCACGTAGAAGCCCGCCCGGATGGGCAGGCCGTTGCGGAAGGCCGGGGCCGGGCGATGATTTACCGGGCTAATGGGCTGGGCACGGCTGCGCCGGTCCTGGTAGCCGTGTGCGTGCCGGGGCAGCTGCTGACGCAGGGCCTGAAAGGTGCGGTTGTGGCGGTTAGCCAGCGTGGTCAGGGGCGTGGGCCGGAGCACTTGCCGGTACATCTCATTGGCCCCGAACGAGCCCGGCAACAGCGTGGCCGACTGTTGGAACAAGGCCCAGGCCAGCCCGGCCAGCGCCAGCAGTACGAGGACCGTCGCGGCGCGCGCGCCCCAGACGAAGCATTGCCAGCGCCGGGGGGAAAAGCTCTGAAAAACTTGGGGATTAGACTCAGCGGCAGTAGACATGGACGAAAAATAAAATTTCGGATGGCAGCCAACTCACAAACACAGCTTAATAGCAATCAATCTATTGCAATAAGAAAATAGTAATGACTACGGCTTGGGACGTAGTGGTGAAAGGTAGAATTATCGCCAGGCAAATGCCTTGATGTAAATCATACCTTGCCCAGATACCCATCATGTTCCGACGTTTTCGCCACTGGCCGCCGGACCAGCCGGGTATTGGTGTATCATTGGGCTTATCTATTCTTTCTTCTTCGTCCTGTATGCCGAAAGCATCCTTCGTGCGCCGCTACGCCACTTTGGTGGGGTTGGGATTACTCAGCAGTTCTTCGGCCAGGGCCCCCATTGACTACACCAACGCCGCCTTTCTGGCCCGGCTCTATGCCGACCCGGAGTACCTGGCCCTCAAGGCGCGGGTGGCCCGCGAGTTTGCGCACGCCCGGCCGGGGCAGTGGGGCGAATTTGTGAAGGGCGTGGACGAAGATTTGGTCACCAGCCAGAAAATCCTGGCCCTGACCTTCGACGCCTGCGGCGGCCCGCACGGGGGCAGCGGCTACGACGCCGAGCTGATTGACTACTTGCGCCGCGAGCACATCCCGGCCACCCTGTGCGTGACCGGCCGCTGGATTGACGAAAACCCGGCGCACTTCCGCGAACTGGCCGCCGACCCGCTGTTCGAAATCGAAAACCACGGCTTCAACCACCGGCCCTGCTCCGTAGACGGCGAGAGCGAGTACGGCATCCACGGCACGGCCACCGCTTCCGATGCCTTCGATGAGATTGAGGCCAACGCCCGCAAGATTGAAGGCCTGACGGGCCGCCGGCCCCGGTTCTTCCGCTCGGCCACGGCGTACCTCGACGAGGCCTGCGCCAAGCTGGCCGGCCAATTGCGCACCACCGTCATCAGCTTCGACGTGCTCTCGGGCGACGCCGTGGCCGGCACCCCGGCCGACGTCATCCGCGACAACGTGCTGCGCCACGTGCGGCCGGGGGCCCTGGTCATCATGCACTTCAATCGGCCGGCCTGGAATACCTACGAGGCCCTGCGCCAGGCGGTGCCCGTGCTGCGTGGGCAGGGCTACCAGTTTGCCCGCCTCCAGGATTTTCCCCTCAAGGGCCGTTGAGTGCGGGCAATGCCATTTCGGGTTAAGCGTCTGTTGGCTCTGGTTCCGCTTAACCCGACTGAAAGACAGGGTTGCCTCATACTCTTTGATGCTCTCTTTAGAGTAAGCTTATCCCTTCGCCACTATTAATAAATAAAGTATTCATTAAATGAACGGAGCGCGTCTACGGCCTCACCATTTTCTTGGACGCTTACATATTAAGGCAGCAAGGCTCAAAAGCACAACACATAATTAGCGGATAATTTTGTCCGGTATAGAATATGGCCGTACCTTTGCCCCATAATGGGAATGTTCTCCAAAGCGTGTGAGTATGGGATTCGGGCCGCGATTTACCTCGGGCAGCAGTCAGCCGACTCCGGCCGCCGCGTGGGCTTGAAAGACATTGCCGCCGAAATCGGGTCGCCGGAGGCTTTCACGGCCAAGGTGCTCCAGCAGCTGGTGCGCGCGCAACTCATCACTTCGGTGAAAGGTCCCACCGGGGGCTTTGAGCTGACGGCCGAGCAGCTGCGCACCGTCACGCTGCGCCAGATTGTGGTGGCCATCGACGGGGGCGCGATGCTGCAGGGCTGTGCTCTGGGCCTGCCGCAGTGCTCGGCCAAGCAGCCCTGCCCCATGCATTACCAGTTTCTGCCCATCCGCGACCAGCTCAACGAGGTGCTGGGCAGCCACACCCTGGGCGAGCTCGCCGGCAAGGTGCACGACGGCCTGGGCTTTTTGAAGCAATTCAGCTAACCTTTTTTTTGCGTCTATACCGGACAAAAATGTCCTTTAACAACCCTTTTATCGTTATGAATTCTGACCAAAAAGCCCTCGTTACGGCGACCGTGAGCACCCTCAAAGCGCACGGCGTGGCCCTGACCACCCATTTCTACCGCCGCATGTTCGAGCACAACCCCGAGCTGAAGAATGTCTTCAACATGAGCAACCAGCAGAACGGCAAGCAGCAGATGGCGCTGGCGATAGCCGTGCTGGCCTACGCCGAGAACATCGAAGACCCCTCGGTGCTGGTGCACGCCGTGACCAAAATCGGCCACAAGCACGTCAGCCTCGACATCCGGCCCGAACACTACGCCATCGTGGGCCGGCACCTGATTGCCTCCATCGGCGAGGTGCTGGGCGAGGCCGCCACGCCTGCATTGCTCGAGGCCTGGGCCACGGCCTACGGCGAGCTGGCCGGCCTGATGAGTGGCCTGGAAAGCGGCCTCTACCAGCACGCCGCCAACCAGGAAGGCGGCTGGACGGGCTGGCGGCCGTTTGCGGTGAAGCAGAAAGTGGCCGAATCCGATGAAATCACCTCGTTCTACCTTTACCCGACCGACGGCGGCAAAGTAGCGGACTACCAGCCCGGCCAGTACGTGAGCCTGCGTCTGTTTTTGCCTGAGCTGAACCTGTTTCAGCCGCGCCAGTACAGCCTCTCCAGCGCCCCGAACGGCGAATATTACCGCATCTCGGTGAAGAAGGAAGCCGGCAGCCCCACCCCGGATGGCCTGATTAGCAACCGGCTGCACGACTTCGTGGCCGAGGGCGGCATCGTGGAGCTGGCCGCGCCGGCCGGCGACTTCACCCTGGACACTTCCAAGCAAACCCCCGTGGTGCTGGTGAGCGGCGGCGTGGGCCAGACGCCCCTGTTGAGCATGCTCGACTACCTGATGAGCACCGGCAGCCCCCGCGAGGTAGTGTGGGTGCACGGCAGCCGCGATACGCAGGTGCACGCCTTCCGCGAGACGGTGACCCAGTTGGCTGGCCACCACGAAAACATGCAGCAGCACATTTTTTACGACACACTGGCCCCCGGCCTGGAGCAGGAAGGCTACCACGCCGGCTTCGTGGACCTGAACAAGCTCAACGGCGGCACCCTGATGCCGGAGGCCGACTACTACGTGTGCGGCCCGGCCCCCTTCATCCGCAAGCAGGTGCAGGACCTGGCCGCCCTGGGGGTGCCCCGCGCGGCCATTCACTTCGAGGAGTTCGGCCCGGCTACGCTAAGCGTATAGCCAGCTGGTCCGTCCGAAAGCCCGGGCAGGGTTTCATGCCATCTAACCGAGGCTGTTCGGGTCATCTCAGCGAACAGAAACCCTAATGCCTTCCCCCACCGATGAAATCCGCCATCGAGCAGTTTTCGCCCGCCTATTTTGCGCTGGTGATGTCCACGGGCATTATTTCGTTGGCGGCGCACGCACTCAAGTTGACGTGGGTAGCGGAAGGGTTCTTTTATTTGAATCTGGGGTTGTACCCGCTGTTCGTGGGGCTGCTGCTGTTGCGCCTTGTGCTGTTCCCGAAGGCGTTTTGGCGGGCCCTGACCGCGCACGAAACCGGGGCCGGCTTCCTGGCCCTGGTGCCGGCCACCACGCTGCTCGGCAGCCAGCTCGTGCAGTTGCGCGGCCAGCAGGGGCTGGGCAGCGTACTGTGGCTAGGCGCGGCCGGTGGTTGGGCGCTGCTGCTCTACGCCTTTTTGTGGGGCATCAGCACGGGGGCGAAAAAGCCGACCCTGGAGCGGGGCTTTAGCGGGCGGTGGCTGCTGCTGGTGGTGGCCACCGAGGGGCTGGCCGTGCTGGGTGCGAAGCTGCTGCCCGGTAGCCGCCTGCCCGCCGACGTGGGCGTGTTTGGGGTGCTGGGGCTGTTTTTGCTGGGTAGCTGGCTATACGTAGTGCTCAGTACGCTGCTCTTTTACCGGCTGGCCTTCGTGCGGCTGGTGGGCGAGGAAGTAGGGGCTGCGTACTGGGTGAGCATCGGGGCGGGGGCCATTACGGTGCTGGCCGGCGCCAGTTTAGTGGGGGCCATGCAGCACACGCCGGCGCTGGCCGACCTGCGGCCCTTTGTGAAAGCCTACTGCGTCTTGTTTTGGGCCGTCAGTACCTGGTGGCTCCCGCTGGTGTTTGGGCTGCGGCTCTGGAACCACTGGACCACGCGCCCGACGTTTGTCTACACCCCGGCTTATTGGACGATGGTGTTTCCGCTGGGCATGTACACGGCCGCCACCGGCCAGCTCGCCGAGGACCTGCCCCTGCCGGCCCTTCAACTCATCCCGACCTATTTTATTTTCATTGCATTGGCGGCCTGGCTGTCGACGATGGCGGGCATGCTGCACCACTTGCTGGTGCCCGCTAAACCAGCGCCCACCCCCGAGCTGGGGCGGGCGTAGGGACGCGGCCCGCCCCAGCGGCGCTGCCCCCGAAAACAGCGCCACTTTTAACGGGGATGCCTATTGCATATTCCCCGCTGCCCCAGGGGCTTCGGCCCGTGGGGCCATTCGGTCAAAACCTAAAAAAACCATGGAAACCCAAATGAACACCCCTACCCCCCAGCGCCCGACCGGCGGCCACTCCCTCGACGTGCCGCTGCGGGTGCTCGACCTGCCTGCTCTGCTAGCCCAGGTCCGGCAGGAGCCCGCCTACCAGACCGGCGACCGCAATTCCCTGACCGTGTTCAAGACGGATGCCCTGCGCGTCGTGCTGCTGGCCCTGCACGCCGGCGCCGAGTTGAAAACGCACACTGCCCCCGGCCCCATTAGTGTACAGGTGCTGGACGGCCAATTGACGTTCTGTACGGCGGAGCAAGCGGCAGAATTAGCGCCAGGGCAGCTGCTGACGCTGCACGCCGGCATTCCGCACAGCGTGCGGGCCGTCACTGAGGCGGCATTCCTGCTCACGCTGGCCGTGTCGAAGTAGGGCCAGCCGTTGGTAAATCCGTTTCACCTTCCCGCAAATCCCCATGTTTACCACCCACACTGCGGCCCAACGGGCCGTGCATTACCCCGCCGACCGCCGGCTGGTGGTCCGCTTCCAGCCGGGAGCCTTGGCCGTATGCGCGGCGCTGGTGCTGGTGCCCGTGGGACTGGCCTGGGCACAGTACCTGACCTTTGGGCTGCCTGCCGACCCCTCGGCCCTACTGGTGGCCCCCACTGCGGCAGACCCGCAGGGCTTTCCGGCCTGGCTGCGCCTCGGCCACTGGGTGAATTTCTTTTTCCTGGTGCTCATCGTCCGCAGTGGGCTGTCCATTCTGGCCGACCATGCCCGCCTGTACTGGAATAATGGCTGCGCGCCGGGCACCGACTGGCTCCGCTTCACGCCCGTGGCCGTGCCCACCGACCGGGTGTGGACGGCCAAGGAGGACGCCCGCTACCTGAGCCCCGTGCTGGGACTGCCCGGCTACCGGCACACCATCGGGCTGGCCCGGCACTGGCACTTTATCACGGTGCCCTTTTTCCTGCTCAACGGGGCGGTGTTCATTGTCCTGCTTTTTTTTACCAACCAGTGGCAGCGACTGGTGCCCACGTCGTGGCAGGTGCTGCCCGATGCCTGGCGCATTTTCGTCCACTACGCCACTTTCCACCTGCCAGTAGAGCCCAACGGCTTTTTCCACTACAACGCCCTGCAGCAGCTCGCGTACTTCGCGGTCGTGTTTCTGCTGGCACCCATCTCGATGCTGAGCGGCATGGCCATGTCGCCGGCCATCGAAAACCGGTTTCATTGGTTTCCCAAGCTGTTCGGCAACCGGCAGGGGGCGCGCTCGGTACATTTTCTGGTTATGGTGGCCTACGTCGCGTTCACTATCATTCACGTTGCGATGGTGGCCGCCACTGGCCTCACCCGCAACATGAACCACATGGGTACCGGCCAGGACGATTCGGGGAGCCATACCGGCTTGTGGATAGGGGCCAGCGTGCTGCTGCTGACCGTGGCGGCCGCGCTCGGGGCGCACTGGGTATCGTGGCAGCGGCCCCGCGCCCTGCAAAAAACTGCCGCTGCCATCAACGGCAATCTGTGGCGCTGGTCGATTGACACGTTTCACCCGACGACCTATTACACGAAAGCCGACATCACGCCCTATTTCTGGCTGAACGGCAAACTGCCGGATTCCGAGCAATGGCACGCCCTGATGACGAACAACTTCCAGGACTTCAAGCTGGTGGTAGGTGGGCTAGTGGAGAACCCCGTGGAACTGTCGCTGGCCGAGCTGAAAGCGCTGGGCCTGGAGCAGAATATCACCATGCACCACTGCATTCAGGGCTGGTCGGCCATCGCCGAATGGGGCGGGCTGCCTATCAGCAAGCTGGCCGCGCTCGTCCGGCCCCACGCCTCCGTGACCACCGTGGCGTTTTACTCCTTCGGTGAGGGCCTGTACGGCGGCGCGTACTACGACACCCACACGCTGGCCAACTGCCTCAAGCCCGCCTCCATCCTGGCCTGGGAAATGAACTACGCGCCGCTCTCCCAAGGCCATGGCGCGCCGCTGCGGCTGCGGGTGGAAAACCAACTGGGCTACAAGATGGTGAAGTGGGTCTGCCGGGTCGAGTTTATTGCCAGCCATACCGCCATTGGCAAAGGGTTCGGGGGCAAAAACGAGGACGACGAATACTTCGACCTACTGGCCGATACCTGAGCCGGCTGGTGCCCGGGCATCGCCTTCGGACAGCCGCCCGATGCCGAACGCTACTAAACATGGCTGTTGCAGAACTCCCGCAAAACGATTTTTGAACCTGAAAGGCTCAGGCCTGAGCGCCAAAAAGGATGAAAAGGCTATTCTGGACGACCCAATGCGCAAGGCCGCCGATAGGGGAGCGAATCCATGGCTTCTGCAACAGCCACCATCGTTTGTTTAAACCAATGTAGTAGAAGGGGGTAACAACGATAAATGACGATAAGTTGAGAGAGGTAAAAACCGTGTTTTTGATAGCGTTAAGGCAGTTTTAGTAACTGCTGATAACCCCCGTCTCGTGTCTTCCCAAGCTGAGGGTCGAGAGTTCGAGTCTCGTTCCTTGCTCATTGATGAACAGTTATTTAACTAATAAGCTGGGTGGCTGTTTTGGCTTAAGCGCTGGTTCAAACAAACGCACGGCACAATCAGGAGGGGTTGTAACCCTAAAATAGCTACTCTCAATGCTGTGTGTGGTGAGGGCCTGGCTCAATGAATGTCTTGGCAAAGTCATCACCGCTTCAACTCCATCGGTGCCTCAACAGGTTTGGTGCAGTCGCGACCCCCACTCGTGCCTTCCCGACCCGTCAACAGTGGCACCAACCGCGCCCATTGCGCGTCGGCGAGCCGTGTTCCCATGCTCCAGGGTAATAGCCATTGTTAACACCTCCTGGCTATTGGCTCCACTGGAGGAGACATGGCTTTCTGAATCGTATGAGCAATTCTATCCGCTCCATGATGAGGTAGGCCGAAATTCGAACCGGGAATGGGGGACTATGGCTAGCCCTGCGCTCCGAAGGCCGTCGGTACGGGGAATTGGTCGCGTAGCATCTCCAAAATGAGCGCCCACAGGTGCTCGTACGGAATGATTTCAATTTCAGCGTAGGCTTCACCAGGAGGATTGGTGCTTTGCAGCTGCTGCAAAATGGCCTTTCCGCCTTCTGCGGCCTGTTTCGAATTGAATCCCTTGTCCACCATGATGCGCAGCAGGCGCAGAAACAGTTTGCTGCGTATCATGCCGCTGCCCACCATGTGCCGCTGTTGGTACTTGCGCAGGCGCTCCAGGCGCACCATGATTTCCTCGAAATTGCGCTCACGCATATAAACCAGCATTTGCAGGACCAGGATGGCAACGTTCAGCCCGCTCTTATCGCGGCTGAACTCCGGCAGCATAAGCGCCCACCGGGCCATTTGCACCCGCCGCGCGGGGCCCATCCGCTGCGTCGGATGCACGAAGTCGTTGTAAGCCTTGTACAAATCCCAGCGTTCCAAAGCCGCCGGCCGCTGCTTGGAGAAAGCCGGGTTTTTCATCACCGTGGTGAATAGCTGCTGCGCGTATTCGTAGTTCTGGGCGTGCAGGGCCAGGAGCACGTGGTTTTCCTGAAAAAACAGCCAGTTACTGGAAGACGGATGGAAGTCCGACATCGCCAGTTGCGCTAATTTCAGGCCCTTGGTAGGCTGGCGGCTGCGCAAGTGCGCAAAAACGGTCATGAAATGATTGTAGCGCTTGTCGAACCGGCGCTCATTGAGCTTGCCCTCGCGCAGCTGCTTGGTGGCCAGCGCGGTCAGGCGAATAATCTCCGCGTAGTTCCCCTGCAGCTCGTGGATGGCCAGGCGCAGCCGGTAGAGGTAGTTGTAGGTATTGAATGTTTTGGCCCGCCGATGCAGCGCCTCCAGTTTCTCCAGGTGCGCCGGCAGCAGGGGCAGCACGGCCCGCCGGCTGCTCACCGTGCTGGCCAGGGCTAGTTGCGTCTGGGCGTGCAGCCGTTCGGCCTCGTCTTCCAGAGACTGGATGTGCTGAGCCTGCTGGAGCACCTTATCCATTTTCTCAAACAAGTGGGCCTTGCGCATCTGCGCGTAGAGCGTGCTCAGCATCCGCGCGCACTGCACGACGTACTGCGTGAATTCCCCTTTTTGGGCCATGCTCAGGCAGCGCTTGAGCAACTGCTCGGTCAGCACGTATTCGCCCTCGGCGAAGAGAATGCTGATTTTATGCAGCAAATCGAGGCATTCGCTCTGGTACCGCCGCGAAACCAGGTGGCGCGAATCGGAGTGGTCGAGGAAGTAAAGGTGATTGAGCAATTTGCCGCGTACCCGCGATTGGAGCTTCTGCAATGCCCGAACGTTGGGCGCTGATGCCTTACCGTATAAGGCCTTAACTAGTTGGTTTTGCGTAGCGTCGGGTGCATCAATTAGTGCTTGCACCAATTGATATTCCTTGGTTTTATGCTCGGCGGACAGGTCCAGCACCGGCACCGAATGCAGCGCCCGCGATGTCACAATTCGCGCAAGATTGGAAATATCATTCATGTAAAAACAGCCATAACGGGCTGGAATTGGCATTTTCAGCCTTGGTAATCTGCAAAACCCCGTGTCTTAAAAACGAGGAATGTTTCCTTTTTTCATTCGTGGGCACCACTCACCTTTGTACCGTGATTTTACAGCCAATAATCGGCTGATATGTCGCAAATTGACGATATTTTGTAGAAATACGAAAATAAAAACCCGGTGGGCTTAATGCATTTGAGGGTGTGTTTACTATCTTCTTAAGAATATTAAAGAATTACTTGTATTATTCATGGTCTGATTTAGGGTGAGAGTGTCCTTTTTTAGCCTCGGGGGGTGCCCTAATTTTGTTGTGTTCTTAATTAATACACAAACACTTACACCCCATCGACCATGTTCGACTTCTTCGCCATCGCCCTGTTCCAGCTAGCCACCGTATTTGGTTACGCTCCCACGGACCAACTGAATGCCAACGAATCGACTTCCTCCGTAATAGCGGCAGATGGAACGGTGGGTAGCGGTGGCTGGGGCAACGATGTAACCTGCAACGATACGACTGTCGGCAGCGGCGGCTGGGGCAACGACGTTATTGGTAAATAATAAGCTGCTGCCCCTTCGCCGCACGGCGCGCGCCGAAACGGGCAGCACTGCAACCCGCGTGGTGGCTGCTGTACGGTGGCCGGCATGGCCATGGGCGGTGCTCCGTCTGGGAAGGGAAGGCGAGGTGGCCTCACGGGCCTCCGCGTCCGAAGCGGGCGGTACCTCGCTCAGTACCCTCACCGCATCGGCCGAGGCCCGGCTGTTGGGCTCAACAGTGCAGGTGCTTGACGCATGACCAAGGTTTGGGGGGAATTAGCACTGCGGCGGTAGTTTCTGAGCACCGCAAGGTGCGCAGAGTGCCTGATTATCAGAATGCATAATTATTATCAGGGTGCAGATTATACCGCTTGTATAGCTCCAGTGTAAAGTGGAGCGGGGCACGGATAACGGATAAAAATAGAGGAGTTGTTTGGCTACTGGGCACAGACAAATTCATGCGGAGTTAGCCCTCGCAAGGTCTTCAAGCGTTTGGCGTGGCTATAGGCCAGCAAAATGAATTTTAGCCCGGAAAACACACCATCATTGTTGGGGCTATACACTTTTGCAACGTCCTAAGTCCCTTCGGCAGGGGCATATCTTTCCTTCCTCACCCTGACTAATGGTGCGGCAATTCTATAAAAAGCCTCGCCGGGTTGGTATATCCTTCCCCGGCAGAAGCAGCGTTCGTCGTTTATTGGTGGCTGTTAGGCGAGTAAATGCCCCCATCTGCATAAATTATTCGGTGGTACCGCTCACCATTTTGCTATCTTTGACCCATAAGTAACCCGCACGGGCTGGAAATGTGGAAAGGAAGGACCTTCTCGTGCCGCATGGTTTAGTTGAACAGGTGGGGTAGACACCTCTAGGCTAAACCTGCTACTTAGAAGGCCGTTGCATTAATGCAGCGGCCTTTTTTGTGTAGGTATAGCACCCTGCCCGCTCCCGATGACTTACTGTCTTTAAAAAAAAAGGCCCAACGCATGCGTTGGGCCTTTTTTTAAATTGCGAGCCGCATTGTTAGTCAAACTGGAAGGGCCTGACTGGACGGAAAGGGTCCATGTTCACAATACGGCTCGGTAGGCTGAAAAGTGGAAAGAGTGATTTTGCTATATTGTCAAATGCATAGCACCTGATTGGGCTATGCGTATTAGAATAACTCTTTGGCAAACAGCCAGTAATTTTGATATAGGAGCTGCTTTTCATCGCAAAAATACCCGGGGCATAATCCGTGTAAAAGGAATATGTTTGTGATGCTGTTATTATTGATATGGCAATGAATTTATTGATAATATTGCGATATGAATTAATAATTAATTGGTTTTCAACAAAATAAATTAAAGATAGGTCGATGGATTTTACACTGAATGCGATGTTTTGTGACATATCAAACGCTTTCTGCCGACGTTAAACGAAAAAGAAACCTGGCAATGATTTGAACAGCAGCTGAAGAAAATGCTCGTATTATGTTGTTTATAAAATGCTGATTATAAGTGAGTTTTTGGGCAGTTTGATTTCTCGGGTAAGGAAGCTTGGCTTCGGTGCGCAACTCAAATCAGTTAAACTGGAGGCTCGCCTGGAAGACATATGAACTGGGCTTCTGGCCCAACAGCCGATAGGCACCCATGCAAAGGCCTGACTACTGCGCAGTAGTCAGGCCTTTGCATGGGTGCCCCGTAGACCGTTATTTAGCCGGGACTACGTGGTAAATGGTTGAGGCCAGGTAGCCTGGCTTTAGGCTCATGACGTTTACGCCGGCTACGTCTTTGCTGGCAATAACACGGTTGGCGACGAAGTACAGCGGTACCAGCGGCAGCTGCTGCTGCATCAGGGCCTGAAACCGGCGCAGCAGCACATCGCGCTCGGCCGACGATTCGGCGGCGGCCACCTGCTGCATGAGCTGGTCGGCGGCCGGCGAGGCAAACCGGGTCAGGTTGCCTTCGCCAATGCCAGCGGTGCCGAGGATGGGCAAAAAGTTGAATAGAAAGGGGTTGCCTTTGATGCTCTGCACGTACATATCGAAGTCGCCGCTTTGCAGCAGGCCGCGCAGCACGCCCGACTCGGTGGGGGCCAGGGCGACCGGGATGCCCAGGGCCTTGGCGGCGCTGGCAAATTGCAGGGCCACGAGCTCGTAATTGGTATCGCTGCCCCGGTAGCGCAGCTGCAGGCTTAGCTGCTGCGCGGGGCTTTTGCCCAGCTGCCGGCTCCACCCAGCCGGGCTGCGGTGCCACCCGGCTTTTGTTAGCAGCTCGGCGGCCGCGCTTGGGCTATAGGGTATCAGGTTCAGGCTGTCGTTATACTTGCCTTTCTCCTGCGGGCTGATGAGGCCGACCGTACGGAAGCCTTTGCCCAGCTGGCTGGCCTGGCGCAGCTGTTCGGCGTCGAAGAGCCGGCTCAGGGCCTGCCGGGTGGCCGCGTCGTGCAGGGCCGGCCGGCTGGTGTTGAAGCCCGCCGTCATTACTTCGTAGGTGGGGGAGGTGTAGAAGGCGAGTTGCTGCTGTGCTGTCGAAGAATTTTTCAGGCGCTCGAATACCCGGGCCGGTACGTTGGGGAATACGTCGAGCTGCCCGCTACGCAGCGCCAGCGCGGCCGCAGATTCGTCCGGGATGATGACGTACGCCAGCTGGGATGCTTTGGCTTGAAACAAAACGGAATTGCCGGCTTTGTCGCCCCACCAGTTTTTCTTGCGCGTGAAGATTGCCTGCCGGTCCCGGCTCCATTCCTTTAGGGCATAGGGGCCGCACCCGCCCAGGGCCTGCGGGTGCTGCGCCGGGCTGGCGGCAGTGTACCGCGTGGCTATAAGCTGCTGCACCTGGGCCAGCTCCGCGCGCCGGCTGGCACTGGCCCGGCCCTGAATTTCGGCCAATGAATACTTTCGCAGGCGGCCTTCCGGGTCGAGGGCGGCCTCCGGGACCACGGGAAAATCGCCGGAGGCCTGCACGTAATCCGGGGCTTTGCCTTTGCAGACGAGTGTGAACCGGCGTGCGTCGCGCGGGTCCGATTTTATCTCCCGGATGAAGGCATCCTGCAGCTGAAACCCTTCGTTGGGCACGCCCTTGCAAAAAATGAGCTTGAGGGTGAACGCGACATCGGCGGCCGTGATGGGCTGGCCCGAGTCCCAGGTGGCCACGGGCTTCAGGCGATAGGAAAGCAGGGTCAGCGAATCGCCACTGTAGCTGACCTGGGGCAAGGCTTCGGCCAGAAAGGGTTCGTACTTTCTGGTTTCGGGGTTGACGGCCAGCAGGCCGCCGCTCAGCAGGCCCTGCGCCTCGACGGCATTCTGGTTGGGCTGCGTAAACGGGTCCAATGATTCCGGGTCGCGGGCCCAGCGAATGCGAACCGGGGCATCAACGGCCTGGGGCTTCGAGGGCGAGGAGCAGCTGCTCATGAAGCCGGCCGGTACGGCCAGGGAAGCGAGCAGCAGGAGACGAGGCGTGTGAGCCATGCGGACAGATTGAGAGTAGAGTACCAGAACGGTGGAAATCCCGTTGCATGACGCAAACGAGGTGATTCCAGGCAACGGGACGATTTCCAGTTGCCGGGTAAAGGTAGGAGAAAGCAGAACTTGCGACGGCCCAGCTTTAATTTCACTCTTTATGCTCGTATATATTAATCATTTGTTCACTGATTGAGCGGGAGCATATAATTATTCGCTCTTTTTTCTCTTCTGTCGGCTACGTTACCCAATGAAAGATTCCCGCAATCTGGCTCGCATTATCATCAATCGCCGGCAGGGGCAAGGGCCGTTGCTTGATTTTGAGGCCGGCGATAAGGTCAAGGAAAACCGGTTGGTATCGGCCTTGGCCGAATCGAAAGAGCCCTCCCGGAACCAGCTGATTCGCACGCTCTACGACCAGCCATCGGTGAAGAATGATGCGGCTTTTCGCCAATTGCACGCCCGCGTTTTTGGCAAGCTGCTCAACCACCTCTACTTCCTCGACCATTCGGACCCCCGTTATTCGGTTTCTCGCCGGTATCAGCTCGAATGCCTCGACCTGCTGCACAAGGGCCTGATTCTGTATCAGGAAGGGGCCTCGGCGTTGTCGGCGCGGGTGTGTGCCAGCTGCCTGGCCAAGGCCATACAGGACGGCTTTACGGCCTATGCCATTGAGGCCGCGCAGCAGCTGCGCACCGTGTATGCCGAAATGCAGGAGGTGAAGAAGTTCCGGGCCGTGGTGAAGGAACTGGAGCGCCTGCAGGGGCTCCGGCGGCTGGAGGAGCAAGCCGAAGCGATATACGCCGACGTGCGGCTGGCGCGCACCGGCCCGGTAACGCCGCTTTCTACCATGCTTGCCGCGCTGAAGCCCCAGCTCGAACGGCTGCGGCAGCTGCACCTTCAGGCCCAGACCCCCGGCACGGCCGATATCTACTACCGGGTGCAAATAGTGTACCTGGAGCAATCCGGTGATTACCAGGGTATCATTGATTTTACCCTGGAAGCGGAGCGCCAGCTGGCCCGCGGGCAGTTCAATGCGCACCGGTTCGATATCCGCTTTAATCTGTTCATGCGGATGTATGCCTACCTGCTGACCCAGCAACCGGAAAGGGGGCTTGAGGTGGCCAGGGAAGCCGAAAAGCATTTTCACCCAACGGCGGTGAACTGGATGTATTTTGAGGAGCATCGCCTTTTGCTGGCTATGCACGCCGGCCAGTTCGACCTGGCCCGGCGGGTGGTGCAGCGGGCCCATCTCAGCCCGGTTTTTGAGCGCCAAAACAAGCGGGCGCAACAGCGCTGGGAGTTGTTCGGTGCTTACCTGGACTTCGTACTGCCGCCCACCAAGCCCAGCCCGGCCCGCCGCCGGGAGCTGGGCAAGCTCGCCTTGATGATGCCCGAATACAGCCGCGATAAGCGCGGGCTCAACGTCGCCATTCTGATTGGCCAAGTGCTCTACTTCCTGCAGGAGCAGGATGCTGAGGCCGTGGTGCTGCGAGTGGAATCGCTGCGCAAATACCGGCTGCGGCACCTGCGGGAAGCGACAAACCAACGCACCCGCCTGTTTCTGCGCTTGCTGCAGCTCATCGCCGACGAGCAGTTTGACCCCGCCCGGTGTGCGGAGCGCGCCGCGCCGCTCCTGCACCAGCTGGCGAATACCCCACCGCCCGGAGAGGCTTTTGCGGAAGTCGAGATAATTCCCTATCCCTTGCTCTGGGGCATCATTTTGCAGCACCTGCGCACCTCCCCACCGGCGCTCAAGCCCCTCTTGGCTGCTGCTGCCGCAAGTAGCCCGGCCACCCAGTAGGCGGGGGGCGGGTTGTAAGCTTTCAGTAGAAAAAACGAATACAACCCGACGAGCGCCGTGGTACAAGCCAAGCGCACAGCGGCGGGGCCGGTTGTCGGCAATTCATCGTCTGGTTTTAAACACCTTATCCAGAAAATTGGCCGTGAACTGGAGCGTGGGCTCGAACCAGGGGTTGAACAGCGGAAACGTGTGGGGCGAATCGGGGAAGGCGTGGGTTTCGTGGTAGATGTGGTAGGTATCCAACTGCTTAATCAGGTCCTCGCGGCCCGCGTGCATCCGGTCTACGGCGCTGTTGATGAATACGATGGGCGGGGTTTGGGGCGTGACGTGGCTCAGGCCCCCGGCCTGCTCCCACAGCGCCGGCTTTTCCGTTTTCAGCCCGCCCAGCCACGCTGAGGCCGGCGAAGGCTGGTTGTTGGCACTTTCGCCCGATTCGGGGTGTGTGAACGACAGCGTACCATCCACGTCCACGATGGCCTGCACGCTGCTGGAGTGGCTGGTGTTGCAGGCGCTGCCTTCCAGCTGCTTATCGCCATTGGTGGTGCCCACCAGGGCCGCCAGCTGCCCGCCGGCCGAGAAGCCCCACACGGCAATCCGAGTCGTGTCGATGGGGTAATGCCGCGCGTTGGCGCGCAGCCAGCGGATGGCGGCCTTCAGGTCGTGCACGGCCGCGGGGTATTGGGCCTCGGTCGAGAGACGGTATTCGGCCGTGACGGTTACGTAGCCCCGGGCCGCAAGCTGCTGGGCCATGGGAATGTGGTTCGACCGATTGCCGGAGCGCCAGCCGCCCCCGTGAATGAACAGCACCGCCGGGTAACCTTTCTTCCGCTTGGCCTTGGGGTAGAAAATGTCCAGCTGCAAAGCGCGCGTGCCCAAAGTGCAATAAGTCAGGTTGTAAGCGGCCTGCACCGTTGCGGGCAGGGCGGGCTGGGCAATGCTGATTTCAGGGTGACGCTTCTTCTCTTTGATAAAAGCGCTCCGCACCGTGAAGGAAGTATCGCGGGCCGCCGGCAGCTGCTGGGCTTGGGCCGGGCCCGTCAGCAAAGCACCGCCCAGCAGGGCCGACCCGGTCAGCCGGAAAAAGCATTTTTGAAAGGACATGTGCATCTGTAAGAAATCGAAATAATGAGTCTCGCCAGTGCCTAGCTTTTGACTTTGACGGCTTTGGCATTGGCACCGGCTTTGGCTTCAACGGCCATGCGCCCTTTGCCCGCCTCGGTGCGGGCGGCCGTAATCTTTTCGGTGCGGCTGCCGCTCACGCTGAACAAGGGCTGGGCGGCGGGGGCCGTCACCCGCAAGCCGTCGAAGCTGATGTTGCGGCTGTTTTCCACGTACACCACCGGCGCGGCCGCCTGGGTTTCCAGCCGCAGGTTGCTGATGCGAATGTCCTGCGCCTCAATCAGCTCCACGCCTTTGTTGGTTTTCAGTACGAGGTTATCGAAGCTGATTTGCTGCACGCTCATCTCGGGCAGGCCGCGCAGGAAAAGGCCGCGCTCGGCCCCGTTGCAGACGATGTTGCTGATGGTGAAATTTCGGAACCGTGGCGTGGCCTCCGTCACGGCCGGAATGGTTTCGGGGGCGGCCTGGCCGTCGGCCAGCTTGGCCGGAGCCTTCGTGAAGTAGTACATGTCGAACAGAATGGCGTCGTGCACAATGTCCTTCATGGCGATGTTGCGCACGAAAATATTCTCTACCACGCCGCCGCGGCCCCGGGCCGTTTTGAAGCGCAGGCCGATGTCAGTGCCCATAAACGTGCAGTCTTCCACAAACAGGTTGCGCGCCCCGCCCGACATTTCGGAGCCGATGACGAAGCCGCCGTGCGCCCGGTACACCACATTGCGGCGGATGACGGCGTTTTCGGTGGGCATGCCGCGCTTGCGGCCCTCCGCATCCTTGCCCGATTTGATGCAGATGCCGTCGTCGCCCACGTCGAAGGTGCAGCCTTCCACCAGCACGTTGCGGCACGACTCCACGTCGAGGCCGTCGCCGTTCTGGGCGTAATCGGGGTTGCGGGCCAGCACGTTGCGCACCGTCAGGTCCTCGCACATCAACGGGTGCAGGCACCAGGCCGCCGAGTTCTGAAACGTCACGCCGTCCAGCAGCACCTTTTTGCAGCTGGTCAGCACCAGCAGGTTGGGGCGCAGAAAGTCCTTGATGGGCGCATAGTCCTGCGCGGTTTTGCCCGGCACCACGTCGCCGGGGTTGGGCGTTACGGAGCCCAAGCGCGTCTTTTCGGACGGGTACCATTTCTTGCCGTCCTCGCTCACCAGGCCGCCGGAGGCTACCTTTTTCTTCCATTCGTTGTCCGTCAGTCGGTCGCGGCCCACCATGCGCCAGGCGTCGCCGTTGCCGTCCACAATGCCGCGGCCGGTGATGGCCACGTTGGTCAGGCCGGTGCCGGACAGCGGCGACTGATTGCGGTAGGAGGGCTTGCCCTCAAAGCTGCCCAACACCAGCGGATATTGGTCGAAATCGGTGGTGAACTGCAGCACGGCCGCCCGCACCAGGTGCAGGTTCACGTTGCTTTTTAGCTCCACCGGCCCCGTCAGCCACAAGCCCTGGGGCACCAGTACCACGCCGCCGCCCTTGCGGCTGCAATCGGCAATGGCTTCGTTAATGCTTTGCGTATTGAGCGTGATGCCGTCGGGCTTGGCCCCGTAACGCTTGATATCGAACGTGTCGGCTTTGAACGTGGGCAACTGAGCCGTGGGCAGGTGCGCCCAGGAATAGGTTTCGGCAGCCTGCGCCAGGGCCGGCCGGGACGAGCCCAGCAGCGCAGCCGTCAGGAGGGCCACCGGTAAGGAGAGGTATGTTTTCATAAGCAGGGAAAATAGTTTGGCGGGTCACCTTTGATGGCGCTGGTTTTACTTCGGCAGCCACGGCGTAGTGCCCGCGAAGATGTTCGGGAGGGTATAGCGCCGGGCCTCTTTGGGCGTGAGCTGCCGGCTCCAGGCCACGCGGCCCTTGGCCGCAGCGCCGGGGCCGGTGCTGGCAAATTCGGCGTAGTAAGCCGTGGCTTCGTTGCTGGCTTTGCCCCAGTTGTCCCAGCCTTCGGGCCGGATGTGCGCGCCCATTTCGGTGTTGAGGAACACGGTGCGGGCATTGGGCCGCCAGGGCCGGCCAAGGTAAACCTTGGTGGCCTCCGGCCCGCCCGTGAGCTTGCAGTTCAGAAACACCAACCCAAACGCCTGCCGGGGCCAGGTAGAAGCGGCCGTGATGTAGGAATTGGTTTTGCTGAAAATGGTGCAGCCCTCAAACACGGCCGTGCTGGAACCAAAGATGAAATCCGTGGTGCCCTCGATGTAGCAGTCCTGGTAGTATTGCCGGCTGTTCTCGATGGCCAAAAACAGCGTGTCCTGGTTGCCTAGCAGGCGGCAGTGGCGGAAGGTGGCGCGGTCGCCCTCCACGTGCAGGGCCACGGCCTGCCCCACGCGCCCGGCCGAATTCTCGAAGGTGATGTTTTCGGCCGTGAAGTCGTTGCCCTGCACGCGCACCGTGGCCGAGGTGTAGGTGCTGTGCTTCTCGGCATCGCCGGAATAATCGCCGAAGGTGATGACCACGCCCTCCTTGCTTTCGCCCAGCAGAGTGATGTTGGTTTTCTGCGAGGGCACCAGCAGCTTCTCGTGGTAGGTGCCGTTTTTGATGAAAATGGTAGCCGGCACCTGCATGAAGTCTCGCACGGCCATTACTGCTTCCTGAATGGTGCGGTAGTCGCCGCTGCCATCGGGTGCCACCGTCAGGCGCACGGGCACCAGGAAGGTTTCGATTTTAGCCGATGCCTTGGCCGGGGCCGCCGGCGGCGCTACCTGAGCGTGCAGGTGCGGGGCAGTCAGCAACAGGCTGATGACTGCTACAAGATTTCTAAAGCGCATCAATAGAATTAATTATGAATGATTCGACCTGACCGGTTAGCGTGCTTGCGGGTCCACCGTTTTGGCGGCGGTGCGCTGCACAATGCGGGTGGCCAGCTCCAGCTTGAGCGCGCGGATGTCGGCCAGCACGATTTCGGCCATCTTGCGCGCGCCGAGTTCGTTGAAGTGCGTGTTGTCTTCCTTGCCGTCGGGGTAGTTGGGGTGCTCGCCGGGCACCACCTGGTTGAAGAGCAGCTTCGAGTTTTCGACGCCGAACTGCTGCAGCATGGCCTGGCTTTCGCGGTCGAGGTCGATGAGCGGCACCTGCTGCTCGCGGGCGGTGACGCGCACAATTTCGGAGTACACGTTGTGGGTGCCCTCCACCTTGCCGGCGGCGTCAAACTTGCGCCGGGCCACGGGCGTGATGAGCACAGGCGAGGCCTTTTTGGCGCGGGTTTCGGCGATGAAGCGGATGAGGTAGTTCTTATAATCGGCTTCCGGGGTGTAGCTTCTTTTGGTGGGCACTTCGTCGTTGTGCCCGAACTGGATGAAGACGTAGTCGCCTTCCCGGAGGCCCTCGGCCACGGGCTGCCAGCGGTTTTCGGCCACGAAGCTTTTGGTGCTGCGGCCGTTCTGGGCGCGGTTGTCCACGGTCACCGTCTCATCAAAAAAGTAGACGAACGGCATGCCCCATCCGGTTTCCGGGTAGGCTTTGGTTTCCTTTATCGACATGGTGGAATCGCCGATAAGGTACACGGTGATTTTGCGGGGCGGCGGCGCAAACGCCGTGAGCAGCAACAGGCCCAGCGCGGCGGCGCTTTTTAGCACGTAATTAGTCATGGGCTGAAAGTTGAATGAGGTGATTTTCAAAGGTCTGAAATTGCGCTTAGTCAATAGCTACGCTGCTGCCCGTCAGCTTCACCTCCGCCTTCAATATCCGGCCATCGGCCAGCGACTGGCTGAGCGGCTGGCCCCCACCGGCGAAAAGCTGGACCCTGCCGGGCCGCTCCGCCCGCTGGGCCTGCGCATTGAGCCGCGAGAGCTGGCGGGGCGTGAGGGTGAAGGTTACGGTTTTCTTTTCGCCAGGCTGGAGGGCTACGCGGCGGAAGCCTTCCAGCGCGTGCAGCGCCACCGGGCCCCGGGCATCGGGGTGGCGCACGTAGAGCTGCACCACCTCGTCGCCGGCGCGGCGGCCGCGGTTCTGCACCTCTACGCTCACCGTTACGGGCTGGCCGGTGG
>NZ_JBCEVZ010000028.1:0-63194 GCF_038448715.1 Hymenobacter segetis
CTGCTGGACCGTGCCAAAGCCGTGGCCAACCTAGAAAAAGGCTCCGACAAGGTGCTGCTGGCCTGCATGAGCGCCGTGCGCCGGGGCGGCTTCGTGTCGGTGCTGGGCGTGTACTCCTCGCCGTTCGACAACTTCCCCATCCACCAGTTCTTCGACAAGGGCATCACGCTGAAAGGCGGCCAGGCCCCCGCCCACAAGCACATCGACAAGCTGCTGGCCCACGTAGCCAACGGCGACGTGCGCCTCGACGATATCATTTCGCACCGCCTGCCGCTCTCGCAGGCCCCGCACGCCTACGACATCTTCCGCAACAAGAAGGACAACTGCACCAAAGTGGTGCTGAAGCCCGGCGAGTAGTTTGGCAAATGGCTGCCACCAAAAGAGAACGGAACCCACGTAAGCGGGTTCCGTTCTCTTTTGGTGGCAGGTGGGAATGTATGATTGTTTTACCTTTGGCAAAGGCCATTTGAGCCGCCAATTTCATCTGATAAGCTGATTACATGGGGAATTCTCGGCGTGAATTAATATCTGGTTCAAATTCTTCGCGCTATGGCCGATGGGCATTGCTGCTGATGCTATTGCTGCCGCAGTTGCTCAGTGCTCAGGTGCCTGCTGCCCGTTTGGCTTTGGCAAAGCTGGCTCCGGGCTTACAAGCCACCTCCACCGCCAATATGCCGTGCCCGCTCCGCATTCGCGTGGCCGACGGCCCCGCCTTCCGGCAGTGGGCGCGGCAGCACCAGCCCGTCGCGCAGGTAGCGCCAGCCGGAAATGATGCCCGTACGCTTTCCATCACCGGCCTCACGCCGGCTCAGCTGGCCGCCGCGCCGGGCGTGGAGTTTGTGGACGTGGCCGACCGCCGCGCCCACGAGGAGCGCCGCCTGGGCAATTCCGACTTATCGGTCAACGTCATCTCGGCGGTGCACGCCCGCTTCCCCGACCTCACCGGGCAGGGCCTCACCGCCTCCGTGAAAGAACTGCCCTTCGACCCTGACGACATTGACCTGAAAGGTCGCGTGGTGAACCCCAGCGCATTCGCCAAGCCGTATTCTGACCACGCCACGGCCATGGCCACGCTGCTGGGCGGGGCCGGCAACTCCGACCCGCTGGGCCGGGGCGCGGCCCGCGCCGTGCGGCTGGCCACCTCCGACTTCGCCCGCCTGCTGCCCGACGATGCCACCCAGCTCACCCAGGCCGGCGTGTCGGTGCAAAACCATTCCTACGGCGTGGGCATCGAAAACTACTACGGCCTCGAATCGCAGGCCTACGACCAGCAGACGCAACAGCTGCCGCAGCTACTGCACGTCTTTTCGTCGGGCAACGTGGGGGCATCGGCCAGTCCCAGCGGCGTTTATAAAGACATTGCCCGGTTCGCCAACGTCAGCGGGCAGTTCAAGATGTCGAAAAACACGCTGACCGTGGGTGCCACCGACCCCAGCGGGCAGGTGGCCGCCCTCAGCTCGCGCGGCCCGGCCTACGATGGCCGCATCAAGCCCGAGCTGGTGGCCTACGGCGAAGGCGGCTCATCCGAAGCGGCGGCGCTGGTGTCGGGCATCAGCATCCTGCTCCAGCAGCAGTACCGCGACCTGCACGCCGGTACCCTGCCAACCGCCGCCCTCGTCAAAGCCGTGCTCCTGAACAGCGCCGACGACCTCGGCACAGCCGAAATCGACTACCTCAGCGGCTTCGGGCAGGCCGATGCTCTGGGAGCCGTGAGCACCATGCGCGCCGGCCGCTTCTTCGGCGGTAGCGCCAGCCAGGGCACCGACCAGGTATTCCGCATCACCGTGCCCGCCAGCCAGCAGCAGCTGAAAGCCACGCTGGCCTGGAGCGACCCCGCCGCCACCGCCAACGCCGCCACGGCCCTCGTCAACGACCTCGACCTGGAGTTAGTAAACGTGAGCACCGGCCAGCGCTGGTTGCCCTGGGTACTGAGCGCCTACCCGAACGCCGACTCGCTGGCCCGCCCCGCCCGCCGCCGCCCCGACCATCTCAACAACGCCGAGCGAATCACCCTCACGCTGCCCGCCGCCGGCACCTACGAGCTGCACGTGCGCGGCTTTGCTGTGCCGCAAGGCCCCCAAGCCTTCAGCCTGGCCTACGAATTCAGCCCCCCCGGCCTCACCTGGACCTATCCCGTGCGCCCCGACAACCTACGCCCCACCACCACCGCCAATCTGCGCTGGCAGTGGAGCGGCCCGGCCACCGCCAGCGCCCGCCTCGACTACCGCCCCGTGGGCCGTCCCGGCTGGCGCGTGCTGAATGCGTCCGTGCCGCTGGCCGCCGGCCGCACCACCTGGGCCGTGCCCGATACCGCCACGCTGGCCCAGTTGCGGCTGGTAAGCGGCAGTAGTGAATTCATCTCCGACACATTCGCCATCGCGCGGGCTCCCGCGTTGCAGGTCGGCTACGCCTGCCCCGAAGAGGCCCTGCTGGAATGGGCGCGCATTCCGGGCGTGGCCCGCTATCAGGTGTACCAATTGGGCGCTACTTATTTGGAACCCCTGGCGCAAACGGCCGATACGGCGCTGGTGCTCGGCCGGGCCCAGGTGCCGGTGCTCTACTACGCCGTGGCCCCCGTGGTGGGCGGGCGCGTGGGCCAGCCGGGCACCACCATCAACTACACCACGCAAGGCACGGCGTGCTATTTCCGCTCCTTCCTGCCCAGGCAGCTGGTCGATGAAACCATCCGCCTCGACGTAATCCTCGGCACGATATACCACCTGAAATCGGCCACGCTGGAACGCCAGCGGCCCGATGGCAGCTTTGAGGCCGTGCAAACCATCAGCCCGCTCACCAGCACCACGTTCACCTTCACCAACCACCCCGCCGCTGGCCGCTACCTCTACCGCGTGCGCCTAGACAACGTGGCTGGCCAGCAGTTCTACAGCGACACCGAAGAGGCCTTCCTGCTGCAAGCCGGCCTGATTCAGGCCTATCCCAACCCCGTGCAGACCGGTGCCCTACTCACCGTGGTGGCCAACAGCGCGGACCCCGTGGCCATCCGCCTCTACGATATGCTGGGCCGGTACCAGCGCACCGCCACCGCCGAAGGGCTGATTAACCTGATAGAAACCACCGGGCTAAAGCCGGGGCTGTACCTGCTCCGGGTGCAGCAGGACAACCAGGCCGGGCAAGTCCTGAGAATTGTCATTCAATAAGCCCGCCGGATTGTGCTGCGGGGAAACAGCAAAAAGCCTCGACTTATGAAAGTCGAGGCTTTTTCTCTGAAAACACCAGCCGAGGCTAGTAGATGTAGTTCAGGGCCGTCAGGTCGTTGGCGGTGAAGGGACGGTTCACACCGTTGCCCACGCAGGCCAGCATCCACGAGTTCGGCTCGGCCGTCGAGGGCGTGCCGGGGATGAGGATGGCACCCACGGTGCTGGCCCCTTCGTTGGCCTTACGACCACCGCAGCTATACTGACGGTTGTAGTAGTCGGTGTGGCGCATGCCGATGCAGTGACCCATCTCGTGGGCCATGATGGTGGCGATGTAGTTGGTGTTCGTGCTGTTGATTACGCTGGGAACCAGCGTAAAGCCCGGCGCAGGATTGCCGCCGCTGGGGAAGCCGCCCGACTGGCCCAGTACGCCCGGGCCCAGGTCCGCCGAATACTTCACGGGCAGGTCCGCGGTGCCCGTGGTGACGCGGGTGAGGTGCAACTGCAGGTTGGCGTTATTGTAACGGGCAATGGCTTCGTCGATGGCCGGCCCGTAGGCGGCCGGAAACTGGCTCGACAGGCTCACGGTCAGCGTGCGCGGCAGGCCGGTAACCAAGTTGGTGGTGCGGTATTGCTCCTCGCCGCCCACGCGCAGCGTAGAATAGCCGGGGGCGCTGGCCAGCAGCTCCGGGGTCAGCAGCATGTCGCCTTCTACCACGTAGCCACCATCCACGGTACGCACGTCATCTGTGCTAAAGCCCAAGGCTTTGATTTGGCCCATTACCTCGGTGTTGATGCTTTCGGATTGGGGAGTCGACTCTTTTTCTTTCGAGCAGGACGAAAAAGCGAGCATTGAGGCAAGGCACAGGCCGGCTGCAAATAATTTGTTTGTCATCATAACAAATGGTGGGAAAGATGAAGTGATGGTGAGAATATGGGGGCAATAAGCAATAATTTATGCAATTGTGCTAATAATGCTCCAGTAAGATTATGGCAATTAAAAAAGCCTCGACTTATGAAAGTCGAGGCTTTTTCTCTGAAAACACCAGCCGAGGCTAGTAGATGTAGTTCAGGGCCGTCAGGTCGTTGGCGGTGAAGGGACGGTTCACACCGTTGCCCACGCAGGCCAGCATCCACGAGTTCGACTCAGCCGTCGAAGGCGTGCCGGGGATGAGGATAGCGCCCACGGTGCTGGCCCCTTCGTTGGAAGCGCTGCCGCCGCAGCTAATGGCGCGGTTGTAGTAATCGGTGTGGCGCATGCCGATGCAGTGACCCATCTCGTGGGCCATGATGGTGGCGATGTAGTTGGTGTTCGTGCTGTTGATTACGTTAGGAACCAGTGTGAAGCCCGGTGCGGGGTTGCCGCCGCTGGGGAAGCCGCCCGACTGGCCGAGTACGCCCGTGCCCAGGTTCGACGAATACTTCACGGGCAGGTCGGCCGTGCCCGAGGTGATGCGGCGGAACGTCACCCGCAGAGCGGCTGCGTTGTAGCGCCGGATGGCCTCATCAATGGCCGTTACATAATACGAGTTAAACGAGCTGCTGATGCTCACCGTGAGCACACGCGGCAGGCTGCCCACCAGGTTGGTGGTGCGGTACTGCTCCTGGTCGCCCACGCGCAGGGTGGAGTAGCCGGGGGCGCTGGCCAGCAGCTCCGGGGTCAGCAGGATGTCGCCTTCTACCACGTAGCCGGCATCAACGGTTTTAACATCCTGCGTGCTAAAGCCCAGGGCTTTGATTTGGGCCATGGCATCCGCCGAAGCAACTGTAGGAGCCGCAGTGGCTTCTTCCTTTTTGCTGCACGACGAGAGTGATAGAGTTGCGCCGGCCAGCGCAAGGAGAGTGAAAAGTTTGAAATTTTTCATAGAACTTTTTGGTGGTGAGGTTTTGGTGAAGAATGGGCGAATATATGTGGATGAAATTGCGAATCACATCATTCAAAAACCATTATGTTAAAAATAGTTTAATGAAAACCGTGTTTGAATGTAATGAGGGTATTATTTGGTGGTTTTAATTATGAAAAATGACAAAATTTTGTAAGTGCCAGTATAATAAACTATTGTAATAATTACACGACTGATTGGGAGCATTGCGGCCGGCATTGGGGCCGGCCAGGCTAGGGTAGAAGCGGTTCTAACCCTGTTCTTAGCCCATCGGAAGCGCCCTGTGCTATTTGTGTATCTTTGCTAGGAACCGAATTTTCGCGAAAACCAGCTTTTCGCCCAACTATATAATTGTCTGACTCGTGGCTTGTGCATCATGTTCAACCGGTGGGGGCTGCGGCACCACCAAAGTAGGGGGCTGCGGCTCGAAGGGGGGCTGTAGCTCCGGTGGCTGCACCCGCATGAATGTCTTCGACTGGCTCCAGGACGTGGAAATCCCCGACTCCTTTGCCGGGTTCGACCTTGTGGAGGTGCGCTTTAAAGGCGGCCGTAAGGAGTTTATGCGTAATGATTTGCGTCTGCCCCTCGTGACCGGCGATGCCGTGGTGGTGGATGCCGCCGGCTCCGGCTGGCACCTCGGCCACGTCTCGCTGAAAGGCGAGCTGGTGCGCCTGCAAATGCGCAAGAAGAAGGTGTCCACCGACTCGAAGGAAATCCGCAACATCCTGCGTATTGCCACGCCCGATGACGAGGAGCGGTGGCAGGCCGTGCGTGACCTCGAAACCGGCACCATGTTCCGGGCCCGCGCCATGGTGAGCGAACTGCGCCTGCGCATGAAGCTGAGCGACGTGGAATACCAGGCCGACCGTACCCGCGCCCTCTTTTATTATTCGGCCGAGGACCGGGTGGATTTCCGCGAGCTCATCCGCCGCCTGGCTGACGAGTTCCGGGTGCGCGTGGAGATGCGCCAGATTTCGCTGCGGCAGGAAGCCGGCCGCATCGGCGGCCTCGGCATCTGCGGGCGCGAGCTGTGCTGCTCGACCTGGCTCACCGACTTCAAAACCGTGAGCACCACCGCCGCCCGCTACCAGAACCTCAGCCTGAACCCGCAGAAGCTGGCCGGCCAGTGCGGCCGCCTCAAGTGCTGCCTCAACTATGAGCTGGATGCCTATCTGGATGCCCTCAAGGACATCCCGCAGGTGCAGCGCCCGCTGAAAACCAACAAGGGCGAAGCCTTCTTGCAGAAAACCGACATCTTCCGCCGCCGCATGTGGTTTGCCTTTAAGGGCGATAACAACTGGGTGATGCTTGACACGGCCCGTGTGCGCGAGTTGCTGGAAATGAATAAGCGCGGCGAGGTCATCGAAAGCCTGCTGCCCCCGCGTGAGGAAGCGCCCGAGCCTGAAGTTTCCGCCATCGTGGAAGGCTCACTCGACCGCCTCGACGATAAAATCAAATCGAGCGCCAAGCGCAGCAAGCGCAAAAAAGGCAAAGGCGAAAAAGAAGCCGAAACTGCCGAAGCCCGTGCTCCCCGCGAAGGCCGTGAGCCCCGGGCGCCCCGCGCCGAGCGGGAGCCCCGCGCCGCCCAGGAGCCCGGCACTGAGCCGCGTGAAGGCCGCGAAAGCCGCCCGCCGCGTGAGCCCCGCGAAGGCCGGCCCGCCCGCGATGGCCGCCGCCCCGCCGGTGCCGCGCCCGGTGGCCCCCGTCCGCCCGAGCAAATGACCAGCCCCGGTCCCGGTGATATCGACAACCCGGTACCTGCCTTGGGCGATACCGCCGAGCAGCGTGGCCGCCGTGGTGCCGCCGCCCGCCCCAGCAACCGCCGTGGCGGCCGCAACCGCAGCGACGCGCCCCGCCCCGAAGGCGAAGCCGGCGAACCACGCCCCGAAGGCGGCCGCAACCGCCGTCCCGACAGCCCCCGTCGTACTGATTCCACCGCTGGAGCTACGCCCCGCCCCGCCGCCGAAGGTGGAGGTGAGCCGCGCCCGCGCCGCGAGGGCGGTGAGCGCCGCGCCGACGGCGGCGAGCGCCGCGAAGGCCGGGGCGGCCGCAACCGCCGCGGTGGCCGTGGCCCGGCCAGCGAAGGCGGTGCCGCGCCCGGCTCAGCCCCGGCTCCGGCTGGTTCTTAGTTCAACGCTGTTTTGTTTTTGAATGCCAGTTATTGATATGAATCAGCGTTTTGCATGGAAATTGGCCGTAGTGGGCGGGCTCCTGAGCCTGCTCACGGCCTGCGACCCTAACCGGGTATTTGAGCAGAATACGGACTTCCCCAAGTACTCGTGGGACGTGCAGCAGAAGCCCGCTTTCACCTTCGCCATTGAGGATACCACGGCGCGCTACGACGTGTTTTTCAACGTTCGTTTCGCCTCGGCCTATGGTTTTTATAACCTGTATGTGAAGCACACGCTGACCGGCCCCGCTGGTCCGGCCGGCCCGCCGCTGCTACACCAAATCCTGCTGATGGACCCCAAAACCGGCGAGCCCAAAGGCAGCGGCACCGGCGACATCTACGACCTGCAAGCCCTGGCCCTGCCCAACCAGCACTTCGCCAAGCCCGGTAACTACACCCTGACCCTGGAGCAGTATATGCGCCAGGACCAGCTGCCCGGCCTTATGGCCGTGGGCGTGCGCGTGGCCAAGCATGTGGCGAAAAAGTAGTTAATGGTCAGGTCGTAATTGACTGACAAAGCAAAAGGCCGGCTCCGCATTGTGCGGAGCCGGCCTTTTGCTTTCTAAATAAATGCCGCGGCATCGGCCGTCTGATTTCCGACTGCCTGATACCAGCGTCTCTATTTTATTGCACGCGGGTTACGTCCACGGCGTTGGGGCCTTTTTTGCCGGCTTTGATGTTGAATTGTACCCGGTCGCCTTCCTGGATTTCGTGGATGAGGCCGGTTTGGTGCACGAAGATTTCTTCCTGATTGTCGTCGGCAATGATGAAGCCGAAGCCTTTGGTGTCGTTGTAAAACTTAACGGTGCCGGTAAGCATAAGCGTGGGGTAAGGGTAAAATGAATCGGATTTTGAAGCTCCGCATCCGGCCGGTGAAGGCCCGGGAATGGGAGCGCGGCGGGCCGCTGCCGGACAAAGGTAAAATGACACCGCCGAAAACCGTGCCCACCCCCGCGCCCGGCCGGCTTCGAAAACAACGGATTCGGCGGTGCGTATAGATGAGTAGCCTTTGGCTAATGCCCTCCCCACTTCCTAATAATCAGCCCACCGCCATGACCAACGCCGAAGAAAATCTGAATACCGAGCCCAACGACATTGCCGGCAACCGCATCGACGGGCCGGTGGGCAACACTGCTACCAAGCATACCCCGCCCGGCCAAGGTGTGGGCCAGCCCGGCGGCCCGCCCAAGCCGCCCACCAGCCACGCTACGCCTACTCCAATAACGAGCGAAACGCTGGCGGATGCCGAAACAAGCATAGCCCAGGGAGCCGTGGATGCTGACGGCCAGCCCCAGGAAAACAAAGCAGCCGACCCTGCTCACCTAGTGCCGGAAGGTGCATACGGCGGCAACTTCGGCAACAGCACCCAAGGCAGCTATAATGACCAGGACCGCCGCGAGAACCAGGACAGCGACCCCAACCGGGGCGAGTTTGGCGCGCAGGACTTGGGCGGCACCACCCACGGCGGCTTCGGCAACCAGAACCGCCTGGCCGACTACGAGCCCAACAACACCGCCGAAGACAAGTACTACGGCGGCCCTGGCCGCCCCGGCGAGCAGGACAACGCCTACCGCAGCTACGACGGCCGCGACGCCCGCCCCGACAGCCGCACCGAATACGGTTTCGAAGCCGGTGCCGCGACAGACTCGATGGGAAGTACTGGCAACCCTCGATTTAACGATAACGGCTCACCCAAAAGCGTCGACACTGGTTTTGCGGCTGACTACGGCCACACGTCGCTCCGCTCCGGCGATGCCTCTGGCCAGCGCACCGGAAATGTTGTCGAAGGCGAACACCGCAACGAGACAACGGATTATATGCCTGCCGAAGGCGGTGCCAACGAGAAAGAAGGCCGCCATGATTCCGGCACTTATTCCACCAATCAGCCCGAAATGGCCGACCAGCGCGGCCAAGGCTACGGCGACCGGGGCCGCGACCAGCCCAACAGCCTGCCCGATAACAACACCGGCAGCGAGCGCAACGGCTACACCCAGCCCGAGGCCAACAAGGGCGACGCCGCCCAGGGCATTGGCTCGCGCGGCGGTTCCTATAATGATGCCTACGACGACAGCAAAGCCGGCAGCACCGCCGGCTCGCCCGCCAAAGGCGAGCAGCGCGCCGAAGACACGGCTCAGAACTACGGCTCGGCAGCCCGTCAGGAAAACCGCACCGACGATGAGGACAATGCCGACCACGGTGCTCCGAAACGCAATGCCGGCCGCGACGGCGAGGCGGACGAATAAGCGCGAAAGGCCTTAAAGAAGAACGTCATGCTGAGCGCAGCCGAAGCATCTCTACCGCGAGAGTAATCCAATCGACAGGATTTACTACTGCGGTAGAGATGCTTCGGTTGCGCTCAGCATGACGTTCTGGTTTGGTGCTTATATCCGGCGCTTACCGGTGCACTTTCACGTTGATATCGTACTGGTAGCGCGGCGGGCCGCCCAGCGGAATGGCGAAAAACGGCATGGCCGTTTCGTACTGGTCAGTCACGTAGAACACCATGTCGTTGGGCGCGGGCTTGGTGGACGTGAGGCGGAAATCGAGGCTGAGGCCGTGCTCTTTGGGCGAAACCTGGAAGACGCTGCTACTCCAGACGCCGTCGCCGCTCATGGTGCCGGGCTGGCCGTTTTTGGCAATGCTGAACACGTTGAGCGTGGCTGCATTGTCGGCGTCGAAATTGCTTTGTTTGATGCTCACCACCTTGTCGTTCACGAAAGGGTAGAGGTGCACGGTGGTTTTGCTGGCCGTGGCCGGCAGGCGGAAGCAGTACTCGTAGGTGAAGGCATTGCCACCTTCTACCGACACGTTCTCGGTAGGGCTGGTGCTGAAGAAGTAGCGGTACAGGTTGCCGTCGTTGCCGGTGAGGCCGCGGGCCACCAGCTTGAAAACGTGGCCCTTGAACTCGTCCACCATCTCACCTTCCAGCGGGTTGAGCGGGCCGAAGGTGTACCACTTGCCATCATATTTCGGCTCGTTGCCGAAGGTCTGGCTCTTGAGCAGGCGGCCGGTGGGCACGGGGTTGGTGGGGCGCGGGTCGCGCGCCTGGGGGCCGCTGAAGGTGCCCGGACCTCCGTAGAGACTGAACGACGTGGTGGTGTTGGCGGAGCCTTTCAGGTCGTCGTTTTTGCCGCCGCAGTCGGGGTCGAATACGCGGATATAGACCGGGGTGCGCTGTTTTTCGGGGATGAGGAAGAAGAAGGTTTGGGTGAAATCATCGTCGCCCCACATCTTGTCCGACTGTGCGCCGAAGGTGACCAGACTTTCGACCCGCTCGCCGGCATTGGGCACGGCCTGTGCCCGAACTTCGCTGTGCAAAGCAGTTGCCAAGGCAATTAGTGCACTACAATACGAAAAACATTGTTTTACCATGCCGCCAAGATACCAGCCCGAACCGGATTGTTGAGCTTGGCGGGGCGGGAATCCACCGTAAATTATTCGGAATCCGCTGCTAAATTGTATGTTTACGACTCGTTAGCCTCTGCTTATATGCCCGTTGCCGCTCGTGCCACTTCTGATTTCTTTGACCAGCTAACCAATGACCTGCTGATGCTGCGGGTGAAGGCGCAGCAGCGTTTTCGTCCCCTGAGCGCCGAAGAACTGAACCGTCGCCCCGGCCCCAGCCGCTGGAGCGCGGGCCAGTGTCTGGAGCACCTCAACATCGTGGGTGGCTACTACTTACCCAGCATCGCGGCCCGCATCAAGCGGGCCCAGGAGCGGGGCTCGAAGCCGGCCGCCGTGGCCAAGCAGGGCTATCTGGGCAAGAAATTTATCGATGCCATGCGCACGCCGGCCAGCGAGAAAACCTACACTTCGCCCCAGCGATATGCGCCCACGGGCACCCGGCTGCCGCGTACGGTGGCGGAGGTTTTCAGTCGGCAGGTGGATGAATTGCTGCGCCTCACGCTGCTGGCCCGGCAGGTAAATGCCAATGCCATCCGGATTCCTAACGCCATATTTCCGTTGATTTTGCTGCGCCTGACTGACCAGCTCGAATTTCTGGTGGTGCACATGCAGCGCCACATTGCCCAGGCCGAGGCCGTGCTGGCCGGCAATGTCGTGGGGGCCAGCGCCTCGGCAGCCTGAAAAATGCACCGGCCATCGGTAAAATTTTGGCCTAGCAACGATGAAACTGTGAAAAGCGCCGGGCTGCCCGGCGCTTTTTTTGTAGCACGACTTTTTTAGTTCGCGTCTCCGCGCCGCAGGTTGGGGCTGTGGCGCAAACTAAAAGTTCGCGCTACGGCAGGCTAAAAAATGGCCCGCTCTGTGCAATAAAGCCGGGGCGGGCATCTTTATGGCTCCAACCTTTGCTTGTGCCCGCCCCGCCTATGCGTTTGTTCCTGTTTGCCTGCCTGCTCCTGACCATGATTTTCAGTGCCGACTCTGCTGCTCCCAGCCCGCCGCCCGGCCCCTACGCCGCCCGCTGGAAGAAGATTGACGCGCTGCTGAAAAAGGACCAGACCGCCACGGCTGCGCCGCTGGTAGAGGCCATTTATCAGCAGGCCAAAAAGGAAAACAACAGTGCCGCCTACGTGCGGGCGCTGCTCTATAAAATCCGTCTGCTGCAAGCCAAGCAGGAGGATGCTGATGAAAAAGCAATTGCCTTGCTGGAAGCTGATGTGAAAACGGCCGCCTTCCCGGCCCGGCCCATCCTGCACTCGCTACTGGCCGAGCAGTATACCAACTACCTCAACCAGAACCGCTACCGCCTCTACCAGAGCACGGCGGGGGCCACCCCCACCACCGACGACCAGCAAACCGCCGACGGCGGCACCGGCCTCGCCACCTGGGACATGGGCCGGCTGGGCGCGGCTATCGTGCGGCACTACTACCAATCGGTAGAAGATGAGCCGCAAAAACAACTGAAAACCACCCTGGCCGACCTCGGCGACCTGGCCACTGGCGGCGATGCCGAGGGCCGCGCTCTGCGTCCCACGCTGTACGACCTGCTGGCCCAGCGCGCCATCGAAGGCCTGAAAAATCAGGAGCTGTACGTGACCCGACCCGAGCAGCAATTCCAGCTCACGGACCCCAAACTGTTTGGAACTGCGGCCGAGTTTGCCGCGCTACGGCTGCTGGCCCCGGATGCCGACTCGCTGAACGGCCAGCTGCACGCGCTGCACCTGTTGCAGCGCCTCACGGCTTCGCGCCAGCAGCTGGTGCCGCAGAATGTGGCCGCGCTGGCCGATGTGGATTTGAACCGGATTGATTACCTGCATTCGCTCATTCAGAATACCGATTTGGCGGCGCAGTACGAGCCGGCTTTAGTGCGAATGGCCGAGACGTACAAGGCGCTGCCCATCAGCACAGAATTTATGGCCCGGCGGGCCGAGGCGGTGCGTGAGGCCGGCAACAACGTGGCCGCCGTGGGCCTGGCGCGGGAGGCCGAGGCGCGGTTTCCGAAATCGCGCGGCGCGGCGCGGGCGCGGCAGCTGCGGGCGCAGATTGAGCAGCCGGAGCTGACGTTTTCGGCGGTCGATATCGTGGTGCCCAACCAGCCCTGGCGACTGGACCTGACGGCCCGCAACGTGACTGAGCTGCACGCCTGGGCGTATCGGATTTCGCTGAGCGAATGGGAGAAGTCGGGGCAGTACGACGAGAAGAACCGCACCGTGGCCCAGCGCTACGCCCGTGCCTTGCGGGCCGCGCCGGCGGCGGCCTGGGCGGTGCCGGTACCCCCGCATCCGCAGGATTACAAGGAGCAGAAGTTTGGGGCGGCGGGGGCGGCGCTGCCCATCGGGTATTATCTGGTCATCATCAGCAACCAGGCGGCGAAACCGACGGAGCAGCGGCCGGGTGCGGTGACGAGCTACGGATTCTTAGGAGCTAGTGAGTTGAGTTTGGTAAGCAGGGGCGACCCGGCTGAGTCGGCCGCAAAGCTGCTGCTTTTGCACCGGCAGAGTGGAATGCCACTGGCCAATGTGCAGACCCGGGCGATTTATGACCGGTACGACCAGAAGACTAGAAAGCAGGTCTCCCGCCTGGGCGATGTGGTCGTCACTGCTGCATCGGGCGAAGCAGAGCTGCCCGCGCCCAACCCCGCTGAAACCCATGAGCGGCTGGTGGCCTTGCAGGTTTGGAAAGGGATTGATACGCTGAAGGTAGACTATCGGAATAGCTATTATCCAGACAGGCCCACCTTGGAGCAAGCCCAGCGCCGCACCTTCCTGTTCTCCGACCGCGCCATTTACCGGCCCGGCCAGATACTGTATTTCAAAGGCATTCTGACCGAAACCCTGCGCGCCAAAACCAGCCTCGTGACTGGCCAGGCGGTGAGCGTGCGGCTGGTAGACGTGAACGGCCAGACCGTGCAGACGCTGCCCTTCACGACTTCCGATTTCGGCTCGTTCAACGGCTCGGTGGTGCTGCCTACGGGCCTGCTCAATGGCGAAATGAGCCTGCAAACCGACCACGGCAGCCTCAGCTTCGCGGTGGAGGACTACAAGCGGCCCACCTTTTTGGTCAGCATCGACTCGGTGCCGGGCCGGCCGCAGCTGGGCCAGCCGCTCACCATCAATGGCCGCGCCCGGGCCTACGCCGGGCAGGCCACCGACGGCGCGGCGGTGCGCTACCGCGTGACGCGTCGTGAGCTGTTTCCGCTGTTTGATTATGGCTTTGGCGGGCGCGGCATCTACGCGCCGGGCCGGGGGCAGGGCAGCCAGGAAATTGCTCACGGCACCACTACCACCGATGCCGAGGGCCGGTTCAGCCTCACGTTCACGCCGCCGCTGGTGCCCAAGCCGGCGGGCCGCCGCTGGGAGCCGGGCTACCTGTTCGAGATAACCGCCGACGTGACCGATGCGGCCGGCGAAACCCGCACCGGCACCCGCAGCCTGCCCATCGGCCGCAACCCGCTCAGTTTGCAGCTCACCGGCCCCAATGAGCTGGATAAGCAACATCTGTCCGCCATCAAACTGCTTAGCACCAACGCTACCGGCGAGCCGCTGCCCGCCGCCGGCACGTTGCGCCTGCTGGCCCGCCGCTTCCGGCCGAACCCGCCCGGCGTGCCCGGCCCGGCTCCCGAAGCGGAGGAAAACGAAGCCCCCGCGGAGCTGGTAAAAACCCTGCCCTTCGACACCAAAGCCAGCCCCACGCTGGACCTGAAAGCTACCCTCGCCCAGCTGCCCACCGGCCGCTACCGCCTCGAAGCCCGCGCCGCCGGAACTGATTCGGCCAAAGCGAAGCTCGATTTCATGCTCTACGACTCGCAGGCCGCCACCGTGCCCTTTGCCACGCCCGATTGGTTTGTGGCCCTGGCCGATACCGTGGCCCCCGGCCAATCCACGGAAATTCTGCTGGGCAGCAGCGAATCCGGAGCGCGCATTCTGCTGGAGGTGGAGCGCGAAGGCAAGCTGTTGCGCCAGGAATGGCTCACGCTGAAAGCTGGGGAACAGCGCCGCCTAAGCATCGAAAGCGGCGCGGCCACGGCCGTCGGCCCGCTCTACATCCACACCACGCAGGTGCGCGACAACCGCCTCTACCGCCACGATGCCACCGTGCAAGTGGCCGAGAAGCCGCAGCCACTCCAGCTGTCCATCGCCACGTTCCGCGACCGGCTCCAGCCCGGCCAGAAGGAAACTTGGCGCGTCACCATCCATCAGGCCAACGGCAAAGCGGCTGATGCCGAATTGCTGGCTACGCTATACGACCAGAGCCTGGATATTTTCCGCCCGCATAGTTTTATGGGGCTGGAATTTGGCGCGGGGTATTACCCGGCGCGGTTTGGGTGGCAGGGAAATTTTGGGGAGGTGAATTCGACTTCCTACGCCGCGACTGATGCTGATATGGAGCCAACCGCATTAGCCTACCCGGAATTGAACACCTGGGATGTGCTTCACGGCTCAATTATCGTTGGTTATGGAAGGCCGGGAGGCAGGACCGTACTGCGGATGAGCAATCAAAAACAGGGCGCTCAACTTTCCGAAGTAGTGGTGGCAGACCGAACTATGGTCGCCCCGGCACCAATGGCTTCGGCAACAATGGCACCGCCCCCGCCAATGACTCGGGGAGATATTGATGTGCCAAGAGCCGCCCCCGACCTCTCCACAGTGCCCACCCGCACCGATTTCCGCGAAACGGCCTTCTGGCAGCCGGCCCTGCGCACCGACAAAAACGGCGACCTCGTGCTCGAATTCCAGATGCCCGAGGCCGTGACGCGCTGGCAGCTGCTGGCTCTGGCCCACGACAAAAGCCTGCACAGCGGCCAGCTCGCCCGCCAGCTCGTGACGCAAAAGGAAATCCAGATTACGCCCAACGCGCCGCGCTTCCTGCGGCAGGGCGACACTTTCACCTTTCCCGCCAAGTTCTCGAACCTGACCGACCACGCTACCAGCGGCACTGCGCAATTGTCCCTGCTCGATGCCGCGACGGGCCAGGATATTACCAGCAAGCTCTTGAAAGGCCCGGCGCAGCAAGCCGTGTCGGCCGCCGCGCACCAGAGCGTGGCGCTGGGCTGGGAGATTAGCCTACCTAATGATTTCGCGCCAGCCGCCGTGACGTATAAAGTAGTAGCAGAAGCTTATTCATCCGCTGGAAACGCGCCGGAAGAAAATAAGAAAGCTCGGAAGAAAACCAAAGCAGCTTCCGTGCTCCGCGTAGATGGCTCTGACTATTCCGATGGTGAGGAAAACACCCTCCCTGTCCTCCCCAACCGCATTCTCATTACCGAGAGCCTACCGCTGCCCATCGTCGGCCCCGGCACGCGGGAATTTGAGCTGAAGAAGCTCGCCAGCACCATCAGTCCCACGCGCCGCAACTACTCGCTCACGCTGGAAATGACAGCTAACCCCGCCTGGTACGCCGTGCAGAGCCTGCCCTACCTCATAGAGTACCCCTACGAGTGCTCGGAGCAGGTATTCAGCCGCCTCTACGCCAACCTCATCGCGGCCCAGATTCTCAAGTCGAACCCGCGCTTCAAAACCATCCTGACCGAGTGGACGCGGCAGGCGCAGAGCGGCACCGCTCCCCAGAAAAACGCCCTCGAAAGCAAGCTGGCCCAGAACCAGGAGCTAAAAAACCTGCTGCTCCAGGAAACGCCTTGGGTGCGCGACGCGCAGGGCGAAACCGCCCGCCTGGCCCGCCTCACGGAACTGTTCGACGAAACCCGCCTCAAGGGCGAAACCGCCCGCGCCCTGCTCAAGCTTCAGCGCATGCAGCTGCCCGGCGGGGCCTTCCCGTGGTTCGATAAAATGCCGGAGGACCGGTACATCACCCAGCTCATCGTGGCCGGCTTCGGCAAGCTGCACAAGCTGGGCGCGTTTGATGCCGGGAAAGATGCCGTGGGCCGCGACATCCTGCAAAATGCCCTGCGCTACCTCGATGCCAGCCTCGCCAAAGACTACGCCGACCTGCGCCGCCAGAAAAACGTGAAGCTGGCCGAAAACCACCTCGGTGACCAGCAAATCCAGGCCCTCTACGCCCGCAGCTTCTGGCCCCAGCCGGCCGAAACCACCGCTGCAAAAGCCACAACCTACTACCGCGAGCAGGCCGCTAAATTCTGGCCCGCGCAAACGCGCTACCTGCAAGCGCAACTGGCGCTGGCCCTGTTCCGCCAGGATGCCAAAGCCCCGGCCGCCGCTGAGATTCTGCGTGCCCTCGCCGAAAACGCCCTGCATTCGCCCGAACTGGGCATGTACTGGAAGGAAGTGCGCGGCGGCTACTACTGGCGCGAAGCCCCCACCGAAACACAGGCCACGCTCATCGAAGCCTTCGATGAAGTGAAAATCGACCAGAAATCCGTCGATGAAATGAAGCTTTGGCTGCTGAAGCAAAAGCAGACCCACAGCTGGGAAAGCACCCGCGCCACCGCCGATGCCTGCTACGCCCTGCTGCTGCGCGGCACCGACTGGCTCGCGCCCACCCAGCCCCTGCAAATCACGGTGGGCGGCCAGGCCATCAAACCCGAAGCCGCCCAGGCCGGCACCGGCTACTTCAAAACCAGCTGGCCCGCCGCCGAGGTGCAGCCCGCCCAGGGCAAAGTCACCATCACCAAGCCCGACGCGGGCGTGGCCTGGGGCGCACTCTACTGGCAGTATTTCGAGGATATCGACAAGGTGACACCCGCCGTCACGCCGCTCAGCCTGGAGCGCCAGCTCTACCGCGAAACCCGCACCGCCGGCGGCCCAGTGCTTGAAAAGCTCACGCCCACCTCGCCCCTCAAAATCGGCGATGCGTTGGTGGTGCGCCTCGTGCTCCGCACCGACCGCGCCCTCGAATACGTGCACCTCAAAGACCAGCGCGCCGCCGGCCTGGAGCCTATCGGCCAGACCAGCGGCTACCGCTACCAGAATGGCCTGGGCTACTATGAGTCGCCCCGCGACGCGGCCACCAACTTTTTCCTGAGCGAAGTGCCGCGTGGTACGCACGTGTTCGAGTACCGGCTGCGCGCCAGCCAGGCCGGCGATTTTTCGGGCGGGCTGAGCCAGGTACAGTGTTTGTATGCTCCCGAATTTGGAGCGCAGTCGGCCGGCGTGCGGCTGCGGGTGGCTCCGTAGCCGCCGAGCGGGCAAAATAGGCCCTTAGGCGGCTGAAATGGCTCCGACAGCGTTTAAAACCACTTTTGCCTTGCATTTAACCGGGGTGCTGTGTAGCTTTGTCTTCCGTTGTTATTTCTTTATTCGTCTATGAAGCACCTATTTGTCTTCCTTTTGCTGCTGCTCACCTGGGGCAGTGCTCAAGCCCAAAATGAGAAACAAACACCCGTAACGAAGCTGCCGGGCGAGGAAAACCTCAGCCTCCGCGAGCGCGCCGAGCGTGATTTTCTGATGCCGGTGCGTCGCAAGAAAATCGTAGCCGAAGCCCCCAAAGCCAGCACCGAAGACAACACCGCCGCCCCCGAAACCGACGCCACCGCCCACTACGCCGAGGCCACCGACGAAGCCGTTAACACCTCGGCCCGCACCGCCCGCAGCTACGAGGCCAGCCATGCCGAAGCCCGTGCCGCCCGTCGCGCCGCCGCCCGCCGCGAAGAAGCCCGCGCCGAGGCCAGAGCCGAAGCACGCGCCGAGGCCCGGGCCGAAGCCCGCCGCGCCGCCCGCCATAGCAGCCGCAACAGCAAATCGAAAGCTCACAAATTAACGTCGCACAGCAGCAGCAAAAGCAAGGCAAGCAAGTCGAAAAGCAAGAGCAAGTCGGCCGCGCACAGCAGCAAAAGCACTTCGAAGAGCAAGAGTAGCAAAGCCAAAAGCAAAAGCAGCCACAGCAGCTCCTCGAAAGCCAAGAAAAGCAGTGCCAAAAAGAGCACGGCTCACAAAACCACCAAGAAATCCACGCCCTCCAAAACGAAGAGCAAGACCAAGCACCGCCGCTAGAACACGGTAGTTTGAAACAGCAACGCCCGGCACAGTAGTGTCGGGCGTTGCTGTTTGGAGGCAGTTAGAATGGATTCAACCCGGAACGTCATGCTGAGCGCAGCCGAAGCATCTCTACCGCAATGGTAAATCCAAACGAGTGGGTTACTACTGCGGTAGAGATGCTTCGACTGCACTCAGCATGACGTTCTTCTTTATCCAACAGTTTCAGCCTTACCGCTGGTTGCGGATGATGAAATTGTTGAACGTGGCCGTGCTGCCGGCTGCGCCCTGAGCCACTAGGGCCACGCGCACGCCCCGGTCCCAAGGCGGGAGGTAGGTGCCGTTCAGAGTAAAATTTTCGGTTGGTAGGGGCTGCCAGGTGGCCCCGTCGGTGCTGTAGGCGAAGCGGTAGCGCTGGCCGCCCCACACTTCGAGGCGCAACGTGAGGGTGGGGCAGGCATCGATAAAAATAGTGACCAGGCATTGCTGCTTGCCGCTTTTCAGGTGCCAGATTTGGAGTTGGCCGTTGCCGGCCATCAGGGCCAGGGCGTTGTAGGGGTCGCCCACTGCCGCCAGGCCAGCGAAGGTGTCGATGGGCAGCTTAGCGAAATCAATGGTAGTGGCAGCCTTGTAGGTGGCGGCGTGGGTACGGCGCGCCAGCAGCGCCCCGAGGCGCGAGTCGTGCGCGGCGAGGTGCAACTGGCCGTGGCGCACGGCCGTGGCGGGTTGCTGGCCAATGGGCCACTGCCACTCCAAGCCCAGGCGGTCGCCCCCAAACTCATCGGCCACGTTGAAGCGGGCCATGTTAGCCAGGGCCGGGGCCTGGGGGCTGCGGTTCACAAACTCGGGCCATTCGTCAGCATTCCAGGTAAACTCGCTGAGGAGGCCCTGGCGGCCCACAAACTCGTGGCTTTCGGCCGCGTAGGCGTGGTGCAGCAGGAACCAGCGGCCGTCCAGCTCGGTCACGGTGCCGTGGCCGGGGCATTTCCAGGTGGTATTACGGTCGAGGATGGGGTTTTGCTCGTGCTTCTCCCAGGGGCCCAACAGGTTGCGCGAGCGCGCCACGCCGGTGGCGTAGTTGCAGCCCTTGCCGCAGCAGCTGTTGCCGGCATAAAACATGTAGAACCAGCCGTTGTGCCGCACCAGGGCCGAGCCTTCCACCAGCGGGCCTTCCCATTTCACGTCGTTGCCAAACAGCTCGGTGGCTTCGCCGATGAGGGCGGTGCGCTCATCGTTCAGGCGCTGGGCCCAAATGGGCGTGTCCTGGTGGCAGGAGTTGCCGTCTTCCTTCCAGATGAGGTAGAGGTCGCCGTGCTCATCGGGCATGGCGAAGCCGTCGATGGAGCCGGCTTCCTGGCCTACCAATATGCCGTGGTCGGTGTAGGGGCCGGCGGGGTGGTCGGCGCTGGCCACGGCCACGCACAGCATGCCGCCCTTTTTGCGGGCGGTGTAGTACATGTAGGTGCGGCCGTTCTCGTAGTAAAACTCGGGCGCCCAGAAATTGGAGCCAGCCCAATCGGGCAGCTTTTCGGGGAAAACGTGGCTCACCAGCTCCCAGTCCAGCAGGTTCTTAGAGGTGAAGATGGGGAACACCGCGCCCCACTCGGCCGAGGTGGCACTGGCCCAGTATGTATCGCCGATTTTGGTGACGGTGGGGTCGGGGAAGTCGCCGGGCAATACGACGTGGTCGTAGGAAACGCGGGATGGGGCGGGCGAAACGCCGGGGGCGCCAGCTGCGAGGCGGGCCGCCATTTCTAGTTCAAATGACACGGGTGGGATGTGTTAGGAGAATAGAAAAAAGCTGAAATATTTTATGGTTCAGCTTTCAAGATTTCGAAAGGTAATAATTTGTAATAAATAGTGAATGGCGAAAGAGTTTTAATGAGCCGAATGTCGGAAAATAATCGACGAATGGCAGGCAATATTGGATGAAGTAAACGGCTAAAAGATGATTTTTTGCGGCTTTGATAGGATGTGAAATACTAACTCCATACTTCGGGCCAATATTTCAATGGTATGAGCATAGATATATTATAAAATGATTTTTTCCAAGAATCGGGGATGTATGAAGATTTGCTGAAGTCCCTCCGTAGAAAAGGGGGTGCAAATGATATTGATGAGTTTATCTTCATTCGCCCACTGTTTTGGGAAGGGGGTGTAAACCAAAACAATGGTTTTTCATGTCGCAGGTATCAACTCGCAACAGAGCAGCTTGCGGATATCGCAATGACTTTACAAGGCCATATCCAGATGACTCGACAGGAATTGGCCGCAAGTTTTTGGAAGTCAAAAACAAAACTGCCCGCTTCTTCAAAAAAAGCGGGCAGTTGAAATTTATCGGCTTCAAAAAAAGTCCGGCGCGGGCTACGAGCGGAGCCGCGCCGCTGCCGCTTGCAGCGTGGCCGACTCTTTGGCGACGCAGAACCGGATGAGGCCATCATCGAACCCATCATGATAAAAAGCGGAGACGGGCACCACGGCCACGCCCTTGTCACGGGCCAGAAACTGAGCGAAGGCCAGGTCGCTGGCGGGCGACAAGGCATCGTAGCGGGCCAGCTGGAAGTAGCCGCCGGGCACGGGCAGCAGGTCCCAGCCCGCGCCGTCGAGCAGGGCGCGGAACTCGTCGCGCTTCTGTTGGTAGAAGCCGGCCAGGCGGCGGGCGTGGGCATCGGTGGCATCACCTTCAAGCGCGTCGGCGAGGGCGTGCTGGGTGGGCGTGCTCACGGCGAAGGTGAGGAACTGGTGCACGCGGCGCACTTCGGCCGTGAGGGTGGGCGGAGCGATGCAGTAGCCCACTTTCCAGCCGGTGGCGTGGTAGGTTTTGCCGAAGGACGAGAGCACGAAGCTGCGCTCACGCAGGGCCGGGTGCTGGCGGGCACTCATGCGCGGCGTGCCGTCGAATACGAGGTGCTCGTACACTTCGTCGCTGAGCACTAGCGCGTCGGTGCCATCCAGGAGGCGGGCCAGCTCGTGCCAGTCGTCGGCCGTGAATATGGCCCCGCTGGGGTTGTGGGGCGTGTTCACTATCACCAGACGGGTGCGGGCCGTGAGCACGCGGCGCACGGCGTCCCAGTCGGGCCGGAAGTGTGGGGCGGGCAGGCGCACGTAGCGCGGCACGCCGCCCTGTAGCCGGATGGCGGGGCCGTACAAATCGTAGGCCGGCTCAAATACCACCACTTCATCGCCGGGGCGCACCACGGCGGCCAGCACGGCATAGAGCGCCTCGGTGGCTCCGGCCGTGATGGTGATTTCGGTGGCCGGGTCGGGGGCGGGCGCGTCGGCGTGGAGGCGGGCTACCTGGGTGCCAATGGCCTCGCGCAGCCGGGGCAGGCCGGGCATGGGGGCGTACTGGTGGTGGCCGGGGGTGAGGGCGTGGCGGGCCAGTGCCTCCAGCAGCTCCTGCGGCGGGTCGTAGTCAGGGAAGCCCTGGGCGAGGTTGATGGCCCCGGTTTCCTGGGCCAGCAGGGTCATTTGGGTGAAAATGCTGACGCCAACGTCGGGGAGTTTGGACTGGAGCACGGGCGGGAGGGGAGAGAGTGGTGAGGAGAAGTTAGGATTTCAAAAGAACGTCATGCTGAGCGAAGTCGAAGCATCTCTACCGCGCAAGTAAATCCTATCGAAAGGGATTACTGCTGCGGTAGAGATGCTTCGACTTCGCTCAGCATGACGTTTTGGTTACTCCGCTATCCAAACACCGCAACTGTTCAGCGCCTCACAAATAAATCTGAAACGTAGTCCCCTTATCCACCACGCTGCTCACCTCAAGCCGGCCGCCGTGGTTTTGCACGATGCGGTTGACGAGGTAGAGGCCCATGCCGGTGCCGTCGACGTGGGCGTGGAAGCGGCGGAATAGCTGGAACAACTGCGGGCCGAAGCGTTCGAGGTCGATGCCCAGGCCGTTGTCCTGCACGGTGAGGGTGGGGCGGCCGGTGAGGGCATCGGGGGTGCTGCTGAGGCGGATGCGCGGCGGCCGGCCGGGGGCGGCGTACTTCAGCGAATTGCTGATGAGGTTGAACAGGACGCTTTGCAGGTTGGGACGCACGAAATCAATTGCCGGGAAAGTGGCAAAGTCCAGCTCAAAAGTTGCCTTTGTCTGCTCAATCTGGTCGTGCAGGCTGGCCATTATTTCTCCCGCCAGCTGGCTGAGGTCCACGGCTTCTGCGGGTAGCTCCTGCTGCTGGCGTTGCACCTGCACAATGGCGCTGAGGTCGTCGATGGTGGCATAAATCCGGGCCAGGGCGCGCTCAAAGTAGCTGATGAGCTTGATGGCGTCGGGGTCGCGGAAATAGGCCGTGCGGGTGAGCTCATCAAAGATGCCCGCCATGTTGTTGATGGGCTGCTTGAGGTCGTGCGAGGCGGTGTACACGAAGTTGTCGAGGTCCTCATTGGTGCGCGTGAGGCGGGCATTCTGGGCTTCGAGCTGCTCCTGCGCCTGCTTAAAGTCGTGCACGTCGGTGTTGGCCCCCACCCACAGGGCCACAGCCCCGTCTTTGTCGCGGATGGCTTCGGCGCGGGCCAGAAACCAGCGGTAGTGGCCCATCTGGTCGCGCCAGCGGTGCTCGGCCTCAAAATCGGTGCCGGTGGCCACGCTGTGCTTCCAGCGAACCATGGTGTTGGCCAGGTCATCGGGGTGGATGAACCGCTCCCAGCCCCAGTCGCGCATGGTTTCGAAGGTGCTGCCCGTGAAGTCGTACCAGCGCTGGTTGTAGTAGTTCACGCTGCCGTCGGGGCGCGAGGTCCAGGCCATCTGGGGCAGGGCTTCGAGCAGTTGCTTGAAGCGGGTCTGACTGGCCAGCACCTGCTCCTGGAGCAGGCGCTGCTGATGCACGTCGGTGTTGGTGCCGTACCATTTCTGAATCTGGCCGCCGGGTGCGCGGCGGGCCTGCGCCTGGCCCAGAAACCAGCGGTACTGCCCATCGTAGCGGCGCAGGCGGAACTCGGCCTCGTAGTAGCGCTGGCTGGCAATGGCGGCCTGCCACCGCTCCTGCATGTGGGCGCGGTCGTCGGGGTGCACGAAGCTGAGCCAGTGCGCCGCGCCGTTTTTCTCCATGGCTTCGCCCAGGTAGGCAGCCGTGCGGTGGTTGTAGAAATCCACGGTGCCATCGGGCCGGGCCGTCCACACCTGCTGCGGAATGCTCTCGGCCTGAATACGTTGCTCTTCCTCGCTCTCGGCCAGCTGGGTTTGCAGGCGGCGCAGCTCGGTCACATCAGTATTAGTGCCGAACCAGCGCACCACCTCACCGGTGGCCGCGTCGCGAATGGGCCGGGCGCGGCTCAGAAACCAGCGGAACTCGCCGTCGTGGCGGCGCAGCGGGAACGTGTCTTCCCAGGGCTGCCCGGCCCGGATGGCGGCCAGGTAGTGGGCGTTGATGCCCTCCATCAGGTTGGGGTCATACACGGCCTGCCAGCCCGTGCCCTGCATGGTTTCGAAGGTCGTGCCGGTGTAGTCGTACCAGCGCTGGTTATACCAGAAAATGCGGCCCGTGGCATCGGCCATCCAGGCCAGCTGGGAGATGTTGTCGGCCAGGGCGGCGAAGTCGGTGCGGCTGCGGGTCAGCTCCTCGGTGCGCTCGTGCAGGTCGTGGATTTCCACTGTGGCCGCGCTGAAGCCGGCCAGGTGCCCGGCGGCATCGGTGTAGGGCTGGGCTTTGGTCTGAAACCAGCGCAGCTCGCCATCGCGCCGGCGGCAGCGGAAGGTGGCCTCCCAAGCCTGGCCGGCGGCCATAGCAGCCTGGCCCACGGCACTCACGGCGGCGCGGTCGTCGGGCGGCAGGGATTCCCAAGCCGAATTGGCCGGGCCGGCCGGGTCTAGGCCGGTGTACTCGTAGAAATACGGGTTGGTGTAGGTGATGGAGCCGCTGGGGTCGAAGTTGAAAATGAACACCGGCACCGAAGTCGTGATAGTGCTCACCTGCTCGTTGCGGCGGTTCATTTCGGCCGCCAGGGTCTCGGCGCGCTGGCGGGCATGCACGCGCTCAGTTACTTCCAGCGCAAAATTCAGCACGCCGTACACCTGGTGCTGGTCATCGCGCAGGGGCACCAGGTTCAGGTCGAAGTAGTGCTCCGTATAAGGTTCGGCAGGGTGGTGGCCGGGCAACCGGATGAGCATTTCGTGGCCTCTGAACGGCTCACCGGTCTGATAAACGCGGTCAAGCAACGCCAGGAAGCCCTGCTTCGCTACTTCGGGCTGCACCTCGGCCACGGGCTGGCCCAGGCGGGGGCGCGGGCTCATCAGCTCGTGGTAGCCGACATTGAAAAACGAGTAGCGGTGGTCGGGCCCCTCAAACGTGGCAATGAACGCCGGAGCCTGGGCCAGAATCTGGCTCAGCTGCTGGTCCTTGATTTCGAGGCGCTGTCGGGCCTCGTGCAGCTCGTGAATGTCGAGGTCAGAGCCGAACCACTGTCGGGAGCGGCCCACGGCATCAGCCAGCGGCTCGGGCACGCCCTGGCTCACAAACCAGCGGAATTCGCCGTCGTGGCGGCGTAGGCGCAATTCGTAGCGCCACGGGGTGCCGGCCGCCAGCGCGGCGGCGTACTCGGTGGCCACGCGGGCGGTGTCGTCGGGGTGCAGGCAGGTCACCCAGGCCTCGGCCAGGTCATCCTCCGGCCGGGTGCCGGTGTAAGCGTACCACTGCGGGCTGAGGTAGAGCACCTCCCCGGCCTGGTCGCTGATGAAGGTGATGGACGGCAGGCTTTCCGTCACGAGGCGCAGGCGCTGGTCGGCGGTGTGAGCCTGGGCCAGCAGGGCTTCGTTGCGCTGGCGGGCCTGCACCTGCTCCGTCACGTCGAGGCTGTAGGCCAGCACGCCGGGGGCGGCTCCCGGCTCGCCGGCCAGCGGCAGGTAGCCGAAGTTGTTGTAGTGTTCCTGCGGCTCGCCGGTGGCGGGGTCGGTCAGGATTGACCGCTCCTCGTGGCCCAGCAGGGGCTGGCCGGTGGCCACCACTTGCTGCAACAGTTTCAGGTAGCCCTGCTCGGCAATTTCGGGCAGGCTCTCGGCCACGGTAGCGCCCACGCTGGCGCGCGGCCCCATCATCTGGCGGGCGCGGGCCGAGAGAAAGGTGAACCGGAAATCAGGCGCTTCCATCGTCGTGACGGTGAGCGGCAACTGGTCGAGGATGCGCTGCATGTGGCGCTGCTGAGTGCCCACCTGAAGCTGGGCGCGGTTGCGGGCATCCACGTCGGTGCACAGGCCAAACCAGCGCTGCACCTGCCCATCGGCCCCGCGCTGCGCCACCACCTGCGAGAGAAACCAGCGGTACTCCCCATCCACGCCACGCATCCGGAATTCCAGCTCGAAGGGCTGCGTGCTTTGCAGCGCCGCGCCCCACTGCGCATACATCCGGGCCAGGTCGTCGGGATGGATAATCTGTTGCCACAGAGTCGTTTTGTCGGCCGGAGCCATTTGCAGCACATCGTGGCCGGTGTAGGCGATGAAGCGCTGGTTAGTATAGTCGGCCTGGCCCTGCGCATTGGTGGCCCAGATTAGCTGTGGTAGGCTTTCGGCCAGAAACCGGAACCGTTCCTGCTCCTGCGCGGCCACCTGCTGGCTGTGCAGCTGCGGCGTCACATCCAGCAGGCGCAACAGCACATACTGCGCCCGCTCCGGCGGAATGGGCTGGAGCGTAGCCTGCCAATAGCCGTGCGCCGGGGCCGTGTTTGCCGGTTCGGGCATCAATACCTGCGTTACGCCTGCCAGTGCGGCGGCCAGCGCCGAAGCCCAGGCGGTGCTGGCCGCCAGCAGGCCACCGCCCGTTTCAATCGCGGCGCGCAGGGCCGCCAGCGGCTGCCCGATGAGGGCGCTTGGCGCGGTGCCCGCCGGCAGTAGAGCGGCCAGGGCCGCGTTCAGGTGCAGCACCGTGCCATCGGGAGCCAGCACGCCGTGGGGCGCAGGCAGCAGCGAAAACAGCAGCTCAAAATCCAGCGCGGGCGCGGTAGCAACAGACATAAACGGACGGGGCATTCAACCGAAGCAGACCACCAGCAGGCCACTTCCACTTTCAAAGATAGGCCGCTGGGAGCGGGTGCACAGCGGCTACCAAAAAGCCCCAGCCATTGCGGGCCAGGGCTTTTCGGGCAGCGCGCCCACTGAACAGCCGGCGGCTATAACAGGTTTTTACAACGGGTTTTTCAGGTCGTTGGGAAACAGCTTTTGCACGTGCTCCACCTTGTGCGCCGATACGTGGGCGATGTAGGGGCTTTCGGGGTGCAGGCGGTAGTAGCCCTGGTGGTAGTCCTCGGCGGGCCAGAACTTCTGGAACGGCACCACCTGGGTCACAATCTTGCTGTCGTACTCCTTCGAGGCGTTGACTTTGGCAATGGTCGTTTCCAGAATTTTCTTTTCCTCGGGCGTGCGGTAGAACGCGGCCGAGCGGTACTCCGGGCCGGCGTCCGGTCCCTGGCGGTTCAGCTGGGTGGGGTCGTGCGAGGCGGTGAAGAAAATGTCGGCCAGCTTCTGGTAGCTGATGACTTTGGGGTCGTAGTAAATCTGTACCGTTTCGGTGTGGCCGGTGGTTTTGTCGGCCACTTCCTCATAAGTGGGGTTGGCCTTGGTGCCGCCGGCGTAGCCGCTCACCACCTGCTTCACGCCCTTTATCTCCTCAAAAGCCTCCTCCTGCGCCCAGAAGCAGCCGCCGGCAAACGTGGCCACGGCCAGGCCCGTCAGGTTGGTAGGGGCGAAGCCAGCCGTGGAGCGCGGCGGGTTCTGGGCATCGGCGGGCTGCTGCGAGCCGCAGGCAAACGTGAAGGCCAGCAGGCCAATGCCAAACAAGGATTTCAATTGACTTTTCATGAAAATGATGACGAAAGAGGAATGCCAAAAAGGAATTGCTGCGTCGGTAGACGCGGCTGTGGGGCCGGCCTTACAGCCTGTGCCCAGCTCTTTGCATGCCATGTACGGCCCCGGGCGCGCTCCGGGTTGGGCGGGGTTGCCTGATGTTGGCCACGGACGCAAGCGCAACCGTGCGGCGCATCCGTATTTATGGCGATGCTAAAACCTTTTATATGGTTTGGAAGGGTGCGGGCTGTTCAGAAAAAGTGAAAGTGCTCCCGGTGCGTATCCTTTGCTACGTACTTCACGTAGCAGGCGCAATTGCCGTCCAACCTGTTGCTATGTCCTTACAAACTTTACTTGAAGCACCCCACATCACTATTTCCTACGACCATCTGAATGAGTGGCTTCTGGCCGACTGGCACGGCAACCAGGACCTGGCCAGCGTGCAGCTCGGCGGCCAGGAAATGCTGCGGTTGATGCAGGTGCAGCGCTGCCACAAAGTGCTGAACGACAATACCCGCGTAACCAGCATGTGGAGCGAGGCCGCCGAGTGGGCCGGCAAAGACTGGTTCCCGGCCATGACCGCCGCCGGCCTGCAATACTTCGCCTGGATATACTCGCCCAACCTCTACAGCCGCCTCTCCACCGACCTCACCCTGCAGTTCACGGGCGGCCAGCCAGTGGTGGCCACCTTTGACGACATCGACACCGCCAAAGCCTGGCTGATGCAGATGTAACCGCTGGAATTTTGCAGGAGGTTTGGGTTTCCATTACTTTTTTCACTGTCCTTCCCGTGGAATCTGCTGATACCCTCACCTTTCGCCGGCCCGATGGCCACATCTATCTCACGGCCACCCGCGACCGGGTCAATAACTGGATTCATGCGGAGTGGTCGGGGGTGCAAACCCTGGCCACCATCCAGACCGGCGGCCTGGCCTACATCGACATGCTGCGGGCTGAGCCCTGCGCCAAGCTGCTCAACGACCACCGCGAGCTGGTGGGCCGCTTCGTGGAGGCCAACGAGTGGGTGGCCCAGGTCTGGACGCCGCGCATCATGCAGGCCGGCCTGCGCTACTTTGCCCAAGTGCTGGCCCCGGGCGTGTTCGGGCAGCTCTCGATGCAGGATTTGCACCAGCGCATCAGCGACCAGTTTGAAATAAAAATGTTTGCCCGCCTGGAGGACGCCGAAGACTGGCTGCGCCTTCAGCCCTAAACTCGCGGCCCAAGCTGAACCTATTTGCCGTATTTTTGTCTGAAAGGCCGGGCGCGTCGCTATTCATTGCGCCCACTTTCTGCTTCTTATGGCATCAGCTCCTACCGCTTTCACCGTGGCCACGGCCCCCGAGCCGCACCGCATCCGCACCCGCCAAATCATCAAGGCCCACCCCGAGGTGAAGCAGCTGATGACGCGCAACCCCACCACCTTCCTCATTGGGCTGGGCTGCGTGGTGGCCCAGGTGGCCCTGGCGTATTTCCTGCGGGATAAAGCCTGGTACTGGACCATTCCGGCAGCCTATTTGGTGGGCGCGTTTTTCTCGCACACGCTGTTTGTAGTTATTCACGAAGCAGCCCACAATCTGGTTTTCAAGAAGATATGGCAGAACGTGGCCACCGGCATTCTGGCCAATTTTCCGTCGATTTTTCCTACGGCCATCAGCTTCAAGAATTTCCACATCAAGCACCACGTTTTTCAGGGTGTGCACGAATTGGATGCCGACCTGCCCGACTGGTACGAGGCCAAATTGATTCATAACTACAGCATTGGCAAGGCCATCTGGCTGTTTTTCTTCCCGCTGTTTCAGGTGATTCGCACGGCGCGCTGCCGCGAGGTAGCTACCATCGACCGCTACGTGGCCGCCAACATTGTGGCCCAGATTGCTTTCGATGCGGCCATCGTGTACTTCTTCGGCTGGACGGCGCTGCTGTATCTGTTCCTCAGCTTCTGGTTCTCGGTGGGCCTGCACCCGCTGGGGGCGCGCTGGATTCAGGAGCACTACCTCACCCTCAGCGACTCGCAGGAAACCTATTCCTACTACGGCCGCCTCAATGGCATCAACCTCAACGTGGGTTTCCACAACGAGCACCACGACATGCCCAGCATTCCGTGGAATAATTTGCCCAAAATAAAGGCCATTGCGCCCGAGTTCTACGAGCCGCTGCTGGCCCACACCAGCTACACCAAGCTCTTCTTTAAATTCCTATTCGACCAGGAAATCAGCCTCTACTCGCGCATCATGCGCAAGGAGCGCGGCACCGCCACCCTCAAGGACCAGAGCGTGCCGGATAAGGAATTGCTGTCGGCGTAAGGCCATCGAACCACAAAAAAAGGCGGCCCAATTAGGCCGCCTTTTTTGTGGTCAATAATCGAAAGCCAGACGGGCGCTTAGTTCGTGCGAACCGAGTCACAGGATACCGTGGAGAGGTTGCTGAGCGTGACGAAGGGCACCGGGGTGGTCGTGCCATCGGCCGCCAGACATGCCATGCCGGGGCCAGTCGAGGCCTTGGTATAAGTGAAGTACAACCGATGGCCCAGATTGCCCAGGCTGGCGGAGTTGGCCACGGCCACCACGTTGTTGCCCAAAAAGCGGTTGCCGTACACCGAAACCGCCCGGGCCCCGATGGGATAAGCCGGGTCAACATCAACCAAAACGCCCAACATGCAGGTAGTGGCCACCACTGTGCCGTTGTAGCAGTCGGGTTGCGGTTTAGCGCAGTCTTTTTTGCAGCCGAGGAGCGAGCCGGCCGTGAGCGCGGCCAGGCAGAGAGAGGATGAGAGGCGAAGCATAAGCAGGGCTGGAAAAGTGAAATAACCGGAATTATAGCCCTGACCGGCAGTTGCCGTGCGGCGTTGCATGGCCCACAAAAAAGCGGCGGCCTCCGAAGAAGCCGCCGCTTTTCAAGCAGTAACGAACTGCAATTACGCCTGCTTGGCGAACTGCACGTTGAAAATCAGCTTCACGTCGTCGCCCACCACGATGGAGCCGGCTTCCGTCACGGCACCCCAGGTGAGGCCGAATTCTTTGCGGTTGATTTTGCCGGTTACCTCGAAGCCAGCCTTGTGGTTGCCGTAGAAATCGACGGCCGAGCCGCCGTATTCGGCTTCCAGGGTTACGGGCTTGGTCACGTCTTTCACGGTCAGGTTGCCGGTCACTTTGTACTCGTTGCCGCCGGTTTTCACGAAGGAGGTCGACTCAAACTTGATGTGTGGGAACTTGGCCGAGTCGAAGAACTCCTCGCCGCGCAGGTGGGCGTCGCGCTGCTCCTGGTTGGTGTTGATGCTATCCACATCGAGCGAAAACTCGACTTTGGCGTTCTCAAAGTTGTCGTCGCTGGCCGATTCCAACGTGCCCGCGAAGGTGTTGAACGAGCCGGTAACGGTGGAAATAACCAGGTGCTTGATTTTGAACTGTACTTCGGAGTGCGTGGGGTCGAGCACCCATTTGGTGGCGGTGGCGGTGGTTTCGGACATGACGTTGGGGGTTGAAACGGTGAATTGAGAATACAAAGATAACCGGTGTTGCTACATTTGATGTTGCTACATCAATTATTTTTTTAGCCTAACGCATTTGCTTCACGAAAGTTCAGATGCGTGGACTTAGGCACAGCGTCAGGCGCCGCCAGCATCAGCAAAGCTGAAGCATGACGTTCTTTAATGCCCAATTTATCTATTCCCGCCGATTCCACCCGCTACGCATGCGTCGTTTGTTGTTGCAGGGGCTGCTGAGCCTGATTCTTACCGCGCCGGCCCGCGCCCAAAGCCTGCCCATCCTTCCCCAAAACCCGCCTGAGCTGCGCTGGCGCGAGGTGCGCACGCCGCATTTCCGGGTGCTGTATGCGGGCGGCATCGACTCGGCGGCGCAGCGCACGGCGGCGCGGCTGGAGCAACTGCACGGGCCGGATGTGGCCACGCTGGGCGTGAACCCGCGCCCCATTGCGGTGGTGATGCAGAACCAGACCACGGTCAGCAACGGCTTCGTGACGTTTTTGCCCCGGCACGCGGAGTTTTTTACCACGCCGCAGCAGGGGTTTGGGCTGGGCACGGTGGACTGGCTCGATGGGCTGGCGGTGCACGAGTTCCGGCACGTGGGGCAGTTCGAGAAGGCCCGGCAGGGCGTGGGGCGGGTGCTGGGGCCGCTGTTTGGCGACGGGGCGCTGGGCATTGCGGCGGTGGGCGTGCCGCAGTGGTTTTTTGAGGGCGACGCGGTGGGCACCGAAACGGCCCTGACGCGCAGCGGGCGCGGGCGTATCCCGAATTTCAACGTGGGCCTGCGGGCCAACCTGCACAGCGGCTTCAACTACAGCTACCAGAAGGCGGTGAACGGCTCGCTGGTAGACAATGTGCCCGATTGGTACGTGCTGGGCTACTTCATGACTTCCTACCTGAAAACCCACTATGGCCCCGATGTGTGGGCCAAAGTGCTGGACAAGTATTACCGGTTTCCGTTCTACCCGTTCTCGTTTTCCAACGGCATCCGGCGCACCACCGGCCTGCGGGTGGAGCAGGTGTACGCCCGCAGCATGGCGGAAATCGACTCGCTGTGGTGGGTGCAGCAGCGGGAGCAGCCGGCCGCTACGCCAGTGCGGGAGCTGAAGCAGGTTGGGGTTGGGAAAATCTTCACCCAGTACCAATACCCGCAGTACGTGAATGACAGCACGGTGCTGGCCCTGAAAACCGGCCTCGCCATCATCCCGCGCTTCGTGCTGCTGAGTCGGCACGGAGGCGAGCAGGTGGCCTACGTGCCGGGCCAGATTAACATCCCCGAAATGCTGTCGGTAAGCGGTGGCCGGGCTGTATGGCCCGAGTACCAGCAGAATGCCCGCTGGGGCCAGCGCATTGCTTCGGAGCTGAAGGTGCTGGACCTGAAAACTGGCCGAATTACGCGCATCGGCAAGGGGCAGCGCTACTCGGCTGCCGCCCTCTCACCCGATGGGCGGCGGCTGGTGGCCGCCCGCACCGATGCCGCTTACCACCATGCCCTCGTCATTCTCGATGCCCAAACCGGAACCGAAATCCAGGCCCTGCCCAACCCCGCCAACGACTTCTACCAGCAGCCCCGCTGGCACCCCGACGGCCGCCGCCTGGTGACCGTGACGCTGAGCGCCGCCGGCAAAACCATTGCGGTTATTGACCCCAGCACCGGCACTTCAAAAGCCCTGCTGCCCGTGACCAACCTCAACCTGGCTAATCCACAGCCCTGGCGCGATTTCGTGCTCTACAACTCGGCCCAATCGGGTATCGATAACATCTACGCCGTGAGTGCCCGCACCGGGCAGACCTACCGCGTCACGGCGCGGCCGTTTGGGGCGTACCAAGCGGCTATCTCGCCCGATGGACGCACGCTGGCCTTCCACGACTACCGGGCCACCGGGGCGCGAGTGGTTGAGATGCCGCTTGATACTACGACTTGGGTGCCCGTGCCCACGGCTACCGCCGATATACCCGGCCCCTACGCGGCGGCCCTCACGGCGCAGGAGCCGGCGGGGCGGCTGGTGCCGCACCTGCTGGCCACGCGGGCCGATTCCGTGCTGCCGCGCTATGGGGTGCGGCGCTACCAGCCGCTGGCGCACGCTTTCAACCTGTTCAGCTACGGCGTGGTGCAGAGCCCGAGCGGCAACACGGTGAGCGTAGGACTGCGCTCGCAGGATTTGCTGAACACCACGCAGGCCTTCGCCGGGCTGGGCTACGACCAGGTGGAGCGCACCTTCAACGTGACGGGGGCGCTCAGCTACCAAGGCCGTTTCCCGGTGCTGGATGCAGACGTGACGTATGGCGGGCGCGATGCAGCCATCATCTATCGGGGTGCTGTCTACCGCGACCAGTGGCAGTACGCTCGCCTCACGGCCGGGCTGCGGCTGCCGCTCAACCTCACGCATTCCAAATTTCTGGAGGCCATGTCGCTGGGTACCTACTTCCTGCACGAGCAGGTGTATGGCTACGACCTGCCAGCCCGCAAGCTCTCTGAGGTCAGCCCCAATTCGCCCCTCAATGCTTTGCAAACCACCCTCAGCTACGTGAAGCAGCGCAAGGCGCCGGCGCGGGGAATTGCGCCTACGCTGGGCTACACTTTTCTGGGCACGTGGCGCACCACACCGTTTGGGACGGGTCTGGAAGCGCGGCAATTGGCGGCGCAGGGCAGCGTGTTTCTGCCGGGGCTGGGGCAGCACCACGCCTTGCGGCTGCGCGCCGGCTACCAGTGGCAGGACCAGATGCAGTACCAGTTTGCACCCGCCGTGTCGTTTCCAAGGGGCGAGGGTTACACCAGTTTTGACCGGCTGGGAGTGAGCAGCGTAGATTATTTCCTGCCGCTGGGCTACACGCACTGGGAGCTGGGGCGGCTGCTGTATGTGCAGCGGCTGCGGGCTACGCTATTTGGCGATTTCGCGCAGGGCAATGATTTCCGGGGGGCGGCGGCGCAGCTTAATTACCGCAACGTGGGGGGCGATTTGCTGGTGCTGTTTAATGTGCTGCGGTTGCGCACGCCGGTGGAGGCGGGGGTGCGAGTGGTGTATCGGGGGGCGGTAGGGGCCTGGGCGGTGGAGCCGCTGGCGTTTAGTATTCGGCTGTGAGGGGGAGGAGGGTAGAGGAAACGAGCAAAAAAGAACGTCATGCTGAGCGTAGTCGAAGCATCTCTACCGCAATACTATTCCTTTCGATTGGGATTAGTTGCGCGGTAGAGATGCTTCGACTCCGCTCAGCATGACGTTCTAAAATAGGCTAGACTACCCAACCGCCCTACAGCACCGTTTCGTGGTGCAGGAAATGGTCCATGGCGGAGAGGGTTTCCTGGGGGGCCGAGAGGTGAGGGAGGTGGCCGTTGGTTTCGATGACTACCATGCGACTGTCGGCCAGCTGCTCGTTGATGTAGTGGCCCACGGCGAGGGGGGCGATGACATCGTGCGCCGACTGGATGATGAGGGTGGGTATGGTGAGGAAGCCGAGCTCGGCGCGGGTGTCGGAGAAGAAGGTGACGCGTGCGAAATGCTTGGCGATTTCGGGGTTGGTGCGCACGAAGCTGTTGGTGAGCGCCATTACCAGCTCGGGGCTGTCCTGCTGGCCCACCATCACGGGCGAGAAGCCGTGCGACCAGCCGTTATAGTCGGCCTCCATGGCGGCCAACAGCTCGTTGATGTCCTTTTGCTCAAAGCCGCCGGCATAGCCGGTTTCATTGATGAAGCGGGGCGAGGGCGAGATAAGGACCATTTTGGCGAAGCGCTGGGGCTCGCGCACGGCGGCAATCACGCCAATCATGCTGGCCACGGAATGGCCCACGAATACGACATCGTGCAGGGCCAGGGCGCTGAGTACGTCCAGCAGGTCAGTGGCGTGGCCAGCGAGGGTGCTGTGGGTGGTGGCGGGCTGATAGGCGCTGAGGTCGGACTGGCCCGCCCCAATCAGGTCGAGGAGGATGACCTGGTACTGGTCTTCAAAGGCGGGGGCGATGAGGCGCCAGTCGTGCTGGTCGCCGCCGAGGCCGTGCAGGAAGACAATGGCCTGGGTGCCGGGGCCGGTAGCGCCGGAAATGGTAACGTTGCTGCGGTCAAGAATAGGAGTAGCGGAGGGGGCCATTGGGTGGCTAAACTAAAGGGTTAAATAATTGGACGACTAACATACTACAAATTTCGATTTCTTGGATTGATAGGCTGATTAATGTCACTAGTAAAGGTTTTGGAACTAATGCTTTCCGGGTTTTTTATAATGATTGGTCGATGGTGCCGCTGGCTGTTTCGGTAAAATCCGACCCTGCCCTATGCATAGGCTACCGTAGGTAGGCTGATGGTGAAAGTGGTGCACACGTCGGGCTGGGTTTCCACGGTGATGTGGCCTTTGTGGTTCTTTACAATATCCTGGCTGATGAACAGCCCCAGGCCGGTGCCTTTGGAGGTGGGCTTGGTGGTGAAGAAAGGAGAGAATAACTGCCCCTTTTCAACCTCCGAGATGCCCGGGCCATTGTCCCGAATCTGAATTTTTACCTCGGCCGCCTGAAATGCCGTCGTGACCGTGAGCCGGGGTTGAAAAGCCGGGTTTAGCCGGGATTTTTCGCGCACCGAATACAGTGCATTATTGAGCAGGCTGAACAAGACCGTGCTTATTTCGGCGGGTACAATTCGCGCCGACACGTTTTCCTCGTTGGCGTCTTTCACCAGCTCCACGGGAATCGTGCGGTCGTCTTCATCCACCTCCTTGCGATACGCGGCCAGCTGCTCATCAACAAACGCATTGATATCGACTTCGACGAATTGCACCGATTTGGCCTGGAGCAGCTTGTCCATGCTGCGAACTATGCGCGTCATGCTCGCGCCGTGGTCGTTGATTTTGCCGGTGTTGCTTTCAATCAGGGCCAGCAGCGGCACCAGCTCCGTCTGGACGTAGGCATCGGTGGCGTAGGGCTCCTGGCCGAGCAGCTGCCGGCACTCATCGAGGAGCTCATTCGACATTTCGGCAAAATTATTCACGTAGCTCAGCGGGTTCAGTAGCCGGTCGACCAGCCCCTTGGTGAGCTGGCCGATGGACACCAGCTTCTCCTGCCGAATTAGTTGCTCCTGGGTTTCGCGCAGGTCGGCCAGCGTTTTCTTGAGGCCTTCGAGCAAGTCGTCGGACTTCTTTTTTTCAACCAACAGCTCGCTGCTACGGGCTTCCAGCTCGTGGCGGGTGGTTGAGAGGTCGGTAACCATTTTGTTGAAGGCTGTGCCCAGCTCCCCAATCTCATCCCGCGAATTGCTCGGCACGCGCTGCGTGAGGTCGCCCCGGCCCACCTTGGTGGCGGCGTCACGCAGCTTCAGCACGGGCACGGAAATGTTCTTCGCCAGCACAAACCCGATGCCGATGCCAATGCTGAACACCACGAAGCTGAAAAACAGCGAGGTAAGCCGAATATGCCGCTTGTTTTGCACTATCTCCTGCGTGGAGGAAGCCAGCAAGATTTCGCCGCTCATTATCGGCGTGCTAAAGCCGGCCCGTTTCACGACCGTGAAGTCATTGGAAACCGCGTCCACGTTTATTTTCTTGCGCTCGGGGTAGGTTTTGAATACCGTGCGCGTGATGTGGCTTTGGGTGTGGTTGGCATCCCAAACCGTATCGGTCTGGACCAGGCTCACAAACTGCAGCAGCGGGTCCTGCTTCACAAAGTCCATGGCGGTTTGCACACCCTGGAAATTTTGCTCGGTCATGGCAATTTTCACGCCCAACGCCACAGTATTAGCCTGGTTTTGCACATCCTTGTTGAAGTTGTTCAGCAGGCTTTGCTCCTGAATGGCGGGCAGGTAGAAGAGCACGAAGAAGGAAAACAGCAGGACAATGCTCGTCACTGCCAGCCAGATTTTGGTCTTGACCGTGAGGCGCAGGTGCCGGACGAGCTGCAGTAGAAGAGGGTTGCGGGCGCGGTTTGCCATGCGGGGTAGGGCCTGGTGGAGCAGGCCGTGGAGGGGCCGTTGCTATAAAGATTTCTTCCCGTCGATGGTGATGGTTTTGCTGCTGGCCAGGGGCTGGTTCACCACGCCGATGGCGCCGGTGGTCTGGGCCACAAATTCGGCCAGCTCGGCTTCGGAACTGAAGAAGTTGGGCGCATCGGCTTTGCCCTGGAACACCAGCGCCAGCCAGTATTTATTCAGCTCGTTGGCGCTCATGTTATAGATTTTTTTGCTGGTGCTCTGGCCAATGGGCGTGGTGGTTTTCAGCAGCGCGATTACCACTTTGCTCCCGTCGGGCCAGCGCAGCTTTTCGCCTTTCATCGTGGATTTCAGCTGCGCCAGCTTCATCTCGGGCGGTACCCCTTTGCTGTTGCCAATCACCACGAGGTTCTGGTCTTGTGCCCGCGCGGGCGGGTGGCCGCACCCGATGAGCAGGAGCACGCAGAACGTAAATCGGTAGAGCCAAGCCATATCCATAACGAGTTAAAAGCCCACGGCAATCTGGAAGGTTACTTTGTCGGCGGTGGGGTACAGGGGGCTTTTGGCCCGTTGGTACTCCAGCTTCAGCACGGCCAGGTAGCTGAGCTCGTAGCGCAGCCCCCCGACGAAGGATTGGGTTTTGTTGGGCATGAAATACACCTCCTGGTTGGCAAACCGAATGTCATCGACCCGGATGTAAGGGATAAACTTTTCGGTCAGGCGCAGGCCCGCGTACACGTAGGTGGCCACGGCGCGCTGCTGCCCGAGGCTGTCGGAGCGGTTGCTGACCATGCTGCTCTCGGCCAGCAGCTCGAACTTCTTCGTGAAAACCGAATCATTGTAGGAGACGGAGGCCGTCATAATGTCCTGATTGATGCGCGTCAGGGCCACCGGCATCACTCCGCCCGAGTGGTTGTGCACCGTGCTGCCTTTCGAAATGGCATCGTGGTAGTAAGAGGCCCCGAGCCGCAGGCCATCGGTGGGCTTCACGTGCACGGCCAGCGTGACCGACTTGAACGGGTTGTTGTCCACCACATCGCCCGACCCGATGCCGTTGCCCACCATCGCATCGTAGCCGAAACGGAGGCGGCCCAGGTTCTGCCCCTGCAAGCTCACGCCCGTGGTATGGAGCGGGATAATGCCCTGGGCAAATAGCAGGGGCCGGTCGATGGTGGGGAAGAATACCCGGCCGTGGTGGTAGGTGTCGTTCCAGTAGTTGATGGGTGTGTGGTGCTTGCCCAGCAGCACGCTATGGTTGCCGGAGTAGTTGTATTTCAGAATAATGCGCTCGACGCTGATATTGAAATCGGTGGGCGACTCAGGCGAAAACTTGAACACGGTTTCGCCCAGAAACGACAGCCGCTCTGTTATCTCGGAGGTGATGAACAAGTCCTGCTCGCCCAGGCCAAAGTTTACTTTGCCATTTTGGTAGTAAGCCAGGGCATCGACAAACCCCTTGATTTGCGTTCGTTGGGCCCTGGCGCGTGGTACGATGCCCAGCAACAGCCCAAGCAGCAGCAAAGCGGTAAGTGAGTAAGGGGTTATTTTCATACGCTTCGCTTTCGAACGGGGGCTGGGCTGGCGGGAGCAAAGGCGCAACTGAACTGCTCCCTTAAGTATCGTACCGACAATACTATAATAATTTTGATTTGAAAAGGTACTATGTGGCTAAAATGCCAAAGATAGTATAAGAATAGCGTCCTTTAGTACCAAAAATTATGATATGGGCAATACAATGCAGCTATCCCCAGGCAGGACATCTGGCTTGGAAATGATGACAGTGGGAAAAGCAGGGTGCCGTCTGGCCATAGCGCACCCTTGACGAAGGCCTGAATGCCTTCATCCTGCTACACTGGCCGCTGCACGACGGCCATATGCAAACCCATAAGGTTATCAGCTCCGGCGGCGGACGGCAGGAGAAACCGGCCGCATCGTGAGTTTCAGTTCTTGTGAAAAAGAACCGGCCCGCTTCCGGTTGGAGAGCGGGCCGGGTTTATTGCGTAATTGCACTAAACAAGCGGATAACGCATTGCCATCAATCAACAAATGAATAGAATGAATCCTGCCGTCGATTTCTATTTCAGTAAAAACAAGAAGTGGCTGGAAGAACTGGAGCAATTGCGAACGTTCGTGCTAGACTGTGGGCTGGCCGAGGAATTGAAGTGGGGCGTGCCTTGCTACACGTTGCAGCAAAAGAACATCTGCTTACTGCACGTATTTAAAGAATACTGTGCGATTTTGTTCTTCAAAGGGGCCCTGTTGAAGGATGCCCAGGGTATTCTAATCCAGCAAACGGAGAATACGCGGGCGACGCGCCAGATTCGGTTTACCAATGCCCCGGAAATTGTGGCGCTGGAAGCTACCCTGAAATCCTATGTGCGGGAGGCTATTGAGGTGGAAAAGGGCGGTTTGAAAGTGGATTTCAAAACGAGTGCGGAGTCCCTGATTCCGGAGGAATTTCATGATAAGCTAACTGAAATCCCGGCCTTGAAAACGGCTTTTGCGGCCCTGACGCCGGGCCGGCAACGGGCGTATCTCCTTCATTTCTCGGCCGCCAAGCAGGCCAAAACCCGGGCGGCAAGGGTTGAGAAATGGATGCCGCAAATCCTCAACGGGAAGGGGTTGGATGATTAGTTCTTCGCCAGGCTAGTGCCCGCCAACGTACTGCTGGGCGGCCTGGGCGTAGGCCGGCCACTGGTCCTGGTAGGCAGCGGGCACCTGCACCCATTCTCTCATCGGCCGGCTTTTGCCGGAGGGGTCAAATAAGTGGGAGCCGTCGAAGCTGAGGGCTTCGTGGTGGTAGTCGCCGGGGAGCTTGAATACCATTTCGTTCTGGAAGAAGCAGATGAAGGCTTTGCCGCTGGTTTTGAAGCAGGGCTTGCCGAATAGCTGGCTTTGTTCGGCGTCGGGCAGGGCCTGGCCGATGGCAAGGTAAAGGGCTTCTTCGGCGGTCATGGGTTCGGCGTTGGCGGCGGGTTGGCAGGGTGAGATTGTAGCTAAAATTAGCGGCATTGCGGCGCTACGCCGGTCGTAGCATTTAATCTTCGGATAGATGACTATCCAGTAATCGGCGGTGGTAGTTGATTTGGCCCAGGTGGTAGGCCAGGTGAGTGGTGAGGTGCATCAGCATGTAGCCCAGCGACGTGGGGGCTTCGAATACCACGAGAGGGTATTCGGTGGCAAGCTGGTCGTCTTGCAAGGGCGTGAGGGCGGCCTCCACCACGCGCCGGGTGGCGGCGATGCCCGCGAGCAGCTCGGCGCGGGGAATGTCGCGGGCGGAGAACTCCAGGTCGCGGTGCCGGATGTAGCCGCTGTGGCCCAGCGCCGCCCCGATGTAGGTGTTGAGGTTGCCGAGCAGGTGCAGGCAAAGGTTGCCGGCCGGGTTGCTGATGCCCGGGGCGGTGCGCCACAGGAATTCTTCGGTTTGATAGGCTTCGATTTCCTGCTGTAGCTTGGCTAGGTCGCGGTCGAAGAGGGTTTTGAGGATGGCGATGAGCATGGCGGATGGGGGTATGGGCTGGAACGATTAATCGAAGGCCACCAGCTGGCCTTCGAGGACGATGATGGCCTGGCTGGTGAGCAACACCTTATCGGCTTGCAGCTCGACCTGCATGGAGCCGGTGCGGCCGGATGATTGGAAGGCCTGCATCACCGGCTTGTGGAGCCGGGTGGCCCAGTACTTGGCGAGGAAGGTTTGCACGCCGCCCGTGACGGGGTCTTCGTTGGTGCCGGCCCAGGGCCAGAAGTAGCGGTAGTGGTAGTCATAGGCCGGCGAGCTGCCGGAGGCTGTCACCAGCACGCCGTTGATTCCGGTGTGAGACTGGAGCAGGGCGGCGAAATCGGGCCGGAGGGCGGCCAGCTGCTGGTCGTCGGCGATTTCGAGGAGGACAATCTTGTTCTTCGGGCTGAATGCGGTGTTGACCACCGTGGGCAGGCCCAGGGCGACCAGCAGGGCCGGCGGCGCGGTGGCGGCCACGGTATCATACACCGGGAAGGTCATGGTGATGTCGTCGCCGTGACGGGTGATGGCCAGGTCGACCTGCTCGTGGGTGAGGAAGTGGATTTCCGTTTGCGGCGTTTTGCTGAACAGCACTTTGGCCGCGGCCAGGGTGGCGTGGCCGCAAAGCGGAATCTCCTGCCTGGGCGAGAAATAGCGGATGGCGTAGCTGCCGGCGGCACTGGTTTCGCGCACGAAAGCCGTTTCGGAAAGCCCAAATTCCTGCGCTATTTTCAGCATGGCCTCGGCGCTTAACTCCTGCCGGGGAAAGCACACGCCAGCCGGGTTGCCCTTGAAGGGTTCTTTGGTAAAAGAATCCACGATATACGTTTCCATCGGCGGTTTCGGCAGGAAGCAAAAGCGGAGGTGCTTTTTTGGAAAGCGAAGGTAATAGGCTCCCCAGGCCGCCAGAGTTACATGAAAGCCTGCAAGCTGCTCGACCGCCCGCTCTACGACGGCTACACGCAGGCCCGCAAGATTCTCAATTCCGGCGGCGGCAGCGGCAAGGAGAAACCGGGCGAGGCGTAAGTTTCGGAAGGATTGGAAATGAAGCCGCCCGCTTCCGGTTGGGGAGCGGGCGGCTTTTTTGCGTTTCAAGGCAGATAGATAATTACTTCTTCTTGGTAGCTGTATGAATGTTATTGGCATTAGTTAAACCTATAACATAAGACACTAGCCAATCTCTAAATTTAGAGTTGCTAAACAAAGGTATTAGCTTGATAAGGCTGCGAAAATACATGGCTCTTATCCTGCTAAAGATTGTGTGATTTCTATCATATATCTTTTTAAGTTCTGCTTGAGTAGAAATTTTGAGAAGGCCTTCACCAACGTTTATGGTGATTAATGGATATTCTGCTGCTCCTTCTGCGGTCAGAATTACTTCTCTCTCTAAATTCCAGCTAACAGCCTGCATGAATTTTATAATAGCATCAATTTGAATCTGTTTTTTAAATTCTCGGGGGTCAATATCAAACTCAATTTCATCTTGTAAGAAGAAATGGCAGTTAACAGTTATGCCTTCAATTGTGAATGAACTGGTCTTGCGGTCAAGCTCGCCTGATTCATCCACAAACATTCTTTTTATATAGTCTTTATCAATGCCGGGCCTAGTGTCTCCTTCTTCCAAAGGACCGAAATGCGGGTTGTAATTTTTATTGATAAAGTCAATTAATTGCATCCAAACATCAATATCCACTTCTTGAACATAAATATCTAACAAGCCGCCATCCGGCTCAAATATCCATTTGTGTTCTATCCATTGCTCAGTCATGGCTCAACTTAAGACTTGTAAGGGAAGTTAAATCTACTTCCGCGCCGGCCGCGCTCCCATCACAAACACTAGCCCGCCACCCTTCGCCACGTCCTGCTGCGCCAGAAACGGCTGTGTCAGCTTTTGCCCGTTGAGGGTGACTTGCTGCACGTAGACGTTTTTGGCGCTTTGGTTTTTGACCTGGATGGTGAAGGACTGGCCGTTTTCGAGGTGCAGCACGGCTCCGTGCACGAGGGGGCTGCCGAGGGCGTACTGGCCCGAACCGGGGGCGACGGGGTAGAAACCGAGGGCCGAGAAGAGGTACCAGGCGCTCATCTGGCCGCAGTCGTCGTTGCCGCCGAGGCCGTCGGGGGTGGGGTGGTACTGGCGGGCGAGGATGTTGCGGACCTGGGCCTGGGTTTTCCAGGGCTGGTCGGTGTAGTTGTAGAGGTAGGCGGCGTGGTGGGCGGGCTCGTTGCCGTGCACGTAGCCCCCGATGATGCCCTCGCGGGTGATGTCCTCGGTTTCGGCGAAGAACGAGTCGGGCAGGTGCATGGTGAAGAGCGAATCGAGGTGGGGCACGAAGCGGCGGTTGCCGCCCATGCGGGCAATGAGGCCGGCGGGGTCGTGGGGCACGGCGAGGGTGTAGTTCCAGGCGTTGCCCTCGATGAAGCCCTGGCCGTTGGTGCTCAGCACGTCGAATGTGGGGCGGAAGCTGCCGTCGGCCAGGCGCGGGCGCATGGCGTTGGCGCGCGGGTCGAACACGTTTTGCCAGTTGGTGGCGCGCTTGCTGAACTCCTGGTAGAGGTCGGCGTGGCCGAGTTTCTGGGCGAGCTGGGCGATGCACCAGTCGTCGTAGGCATATTCGAGGGTGTTCGATACAGAAGTGCCACTGCGCTCGTTGGGCACATAGCCGAGGTTGATATATTCGCCAAGGCCATCATACCAGCGGTGGCGGGCAGTAGTTACGCAAGCGGCCAAAGCGCGCTCGGCATCGTCAGCTGTTAGCTCACCGCCATTAATAACAGCATCAGCAATTACGGATACGCTGTGGTAGCCGCTCATGCACCAGTTCTCGTTGGCGTGGTGGCTCCACACGGGGAGCATGTGCTCGGGGCTCTGGTCGTAGTGAGCCAGCATGCTCTTCACCATGTCGGCGTTGCGCTTGGGCTGGATAAGGTTGAACAGCGGGTGCAGGGCCCGGAAGGTATCCCAGAGCGAGAAGGTGGTGTAATTGGTAAAGCCGTTTCTGGAATGAAACCCAGAGTAGCTGAATTGAGTCGTTTGGTCAAGGCCCCGATACTGCCCACGATTGGCATCTTCGTAAACAGTAGGGCTGAGGCAGGCGTGGTAGAGGGCCGTGTAGAAGTTCTCCTTATCGGCCCGGTTGGGCGTTTGGATGGTGATTTTGCTCAGCTCCTGCTGCCAGAGCTGCTGGCCGGCGCGGCGGGTCTGGTCGAAATTCCAGCCGGGCAGCTCGGCGCGCATGTTGGCCAGCGCCCCGGCTGCGCTTACGGACGAGAGCGCAAACTTGACCTTGATTTTCTCGCCCGCCACAGTATTGAAATCGAAGTAGAGGCGCAGCTGGCGGCCGGCCTGCTCGGGCCAGTTTTTGGTCTGGTCGAAGCGGCCCCAGAAGCCCCGGTACACTTCCTTGGGGTCGTACTTGCGGGCGCCATAGCTTTTGAAGGGCTTCGAGAACTGCATGGCGAAGTACTCGGTGCGGGTGCGGCCCCAGCCAGTGGTTTGGCGGTAGCCGGTCACGAGCGAGTCGTTTTCGATGCGCACGTAGCTCCACACGTTCTTGTCGGGGTAGTTGTAGATGCCGGCCATCATATCCAGAATGATGTGCGCCGGCTCAGTCCCCGGAAACGTGTACTGGTGGAAGCCCACGCGGGTGGTGGCCGTGAGCTCGGCGAGGATGTTGTGGTCGTCGAGCTTCACCCGGTAGTAAGCCGGCTCGGCCACCTCGTTCTGGTGCGAGAAGGCAGAGCGGTAGCCGCTCTGGGGCCGGTCGGCGGTGCCGGGGTTGAGCTGGAGCGGGCCGGTGGTGGGCATGAGCAGGAAGTCGCCCAAATCGGAGTGCCCCGTACCGCTGAAGTGCGTGTGGCTGAAGCCGACGATGGTGCGGTCGTCGTAGTTATACCCCGCGCAGTACTTGTAGATGTCGGGGTTGTACTTGCCGTTCAGCTCGTAGCTGATGGTGTCGGTATCGGGCGAGAGCTGTACCATGCCGAAGGGTACGGTGGCGCCGGGGTAGGTGTGGCCCATCTTCTGCGTGCCCACCATGGGGTGCGCGTATTGGACGAGGTTTTCGGGCTGGGTGGTTTTTTGGGCTTGAGCTGTAGTTGCGGTGAGCAACAGCAGGGGCAGGAGTTTCTTCATTGCGGCGGGGCAGGGAATGAAGCAGCAATATCCAGTAATTTGAGGCATGAATAATTGCCTGCACTGCGGCATTGCCACGGCGAACCCCAAATATTGCTCCCGGTCGCATGCGGCCATCCATACTAACCAACAGGCCCCCAAGCGGCAGCTGACGCGCAAATGCCAAGAGTGCGACACGCTGATTCCGGGCAGCCGGCAGTTTTGCGCGGTGCACGGCAAGCGCAAAGCTGACTACCGATTGCTAACGGTGGCACAGCTCAAAGCGAAAGACGCTATCAAGCATCCCAGCTATTACCGGGGCTACCTGAACAGTATCACCCGGCTGTTGAACGCGCACAGGCCACGCACTTGCCAGGCATACGGCTATGATAAACACGTTGAATATTGCCACATTCAGCCCATTAGCGCTTTCCCTGATTCCGTCATGGTGCAAGAGGTGTCAGGGCCAGAGAATATTCTGGTGCTTTGCCCGAACTGCCATTGGGAATACGACCACAGCCTTTCAGCAATAAACCCCGCACTACCCAGCCAGTGATAGGCTGATAGTGCGGGGTCTAACTAAGTGAGCCTGACAGGAATCCAACCTGTACTCTAGCCCTTAGGAGAGGCTTGCTTTATGCAGTTAAGCTACAGGCCCAGGTAATGGGATTCTTCTGCAAAGATAACCCAAGTCTGTGAACCTGTAGTCAGCCCTACATCTTATACAGCAGTGCGATGCCGAACGAGAGCGCCGTGAGAATCAGCCCGACCATGAAGATGGTGTAGCTGGTGCGCAGTAGGCGGTACTTGCGCGTCAGCACCTCGCCGAGGTAGTAGATGTCCGTCACCATGTTGGTGTAGAGCATGTCCTTCGTGCGCATCAACTCGCGCATACCGCCCTGGAAATTGTCGAGATTGAGCTTGGTAAACTGGCCGAAAAACAGCAGGTTGACGCGGCGATTAGTGGCGATTTCGGGGCTTTTCTTTAGCCAGGCGAAGCTGGTCACATCGGGCTGGGCCGAGAGAATGGCTGTAATAACCGACCCCAAGGCCGTCACCAGCAGAATGCTGATGGGAATGCCCAGCACGGGGTTGCCGCTCATCATAGGGCCGAGGGCGCCGGCCTTGCCCATTTTGGCTCCCAGGTAGGTGATGATGACCGACATGAGCACGGCGTTGAGCTGAATCATCATGCTGGCCTTTTTGTCGGCCATGTCGCTCAGCTTCATGTGGTTCGAATACATGGTGCGGAACATGGTTTCGATGCCCCGCTTGGGCTCGGCGAAGGTGTCGGACTTTTCCTTGGTCTTCTTCTTGTCCTTTTTCTCCTTCTTTTTGAGGTGGTCGCGCTGGTCCTCGATGTTCTTTTTCAGGGCCTTCTTATACCGCTCCTTGCCGGCTTCGGAAAGGTACTTGTGGGCCAGCATGAAGTTGAGCTGCAATTCCGTCCACTCGGGCGTGGTGTAGGTTTTGTTGAGCACCAGCTCCCACTCGGTGCGCAGCAGCTCGGCGCGAGAGCGGTAGTCGTCGCGCGCCAGGTTGCTCATATCTGCATCGGACAGGATTTTTTGCAGCTCCGTTTCGGGGGGCGAGTCGCGGTGCGTGGTTTTAATCAGGCCCTGAATTAATTCGATGCGGGCTTTGGGCAGGCCGTGCTCGGCGAGCCAGGCCCCGGCGCGTTCCATGCTGCGGAACTCGTGGCCGTCATACACATCGAGGTAGCCGGCATCGTGAAACCAAGCGGCCAGCAGCAGGTTCTCGGTGTCCTCGTCGCTGAGCTGGGCGGCGGGGGCCAGGGCGCGGCATTCCTTCACCACGGCCTCGGTGTGGCCGATGGTGTGGTAGGTGAGCTTGGCCGGCAGCTCCTTGGCAAACAGGTCGGTGATGTAGGCTTGCGCCTCTTTCACCAGCGGCGAGGCTTTGGCTTTGGGCGATTTATCGGCCTCGGCTTCCAGCGGCAGCTCGGTGGCGGGGGCCGCTTCAGGTGCGGCCGGAGCCGGATTTTCCACCGATGCAGCCGGTGCGGATGCCGCAGAAGTTTCGACGGATTCGGGGGTAATTTCTTTCATGATACGCGAAGCTACGGCCGGCGCATTGGGCTGGTCCGCCGGCTTTCAACGCGAAGCGCGGGCCGGAAGTTAAAAACCGGGCCAAACCGCACCGCCGTGCTTTGCGTAACGGGCGCTACAGCGCCGGCCCACAGCCGGGCGGGCGCGTTATTTCCGTATTTGCCCGGGCCCTGCGGCGTGGCCCATTCTTCGCCTCGTAAATTTATTTCATGCACCTACTTCGCCGCCTCTCTTTTCTGCTTGCCTGCTGCCTGCCGCTGCTGGTTTCTGCGCAGCCCGCCGCCCCTCAATCATCAAAAGAACTCAAAGAACCCAAAGAGCCGCGGGGCACTCAGCGGGAAGCGCCCGAGCCCGGCGAGTCGGACCAGAACCCGCACGTCAGCCGCCCCAACTACCGCCGGGCCGGCGTGAATTGGCAGAAGAACATTCCGCCCGATTCCAGCCGGATTCGCTACCGCGTGTTTCTGATTGGCGACGTGGGCAACCCCATTCCGAAGGCCAAGGGCGGCGAGCCCAGCCTGAACTACCTGCGCCAGCGCATTCTGCAGGCCGGCAAAAACAGCACCACCATCTTCCTGGGCGACAACGTGTACAACTTCGGCATGCCGCCGGAAGGGTCCTACGACCGCAAGTTTGCCGAGGAGCGCCTCACGGCCCAGCTCGATATTTTCCGGGGCTATGCGGGCGAGAAATACATGACGCCCGGCAACCACGACTGGATTCAGGGCGCGGCCGGCGGGCTGGAACAGGTGAACCGCGAGCAGGCCTTCGTGGAGCAATACATGCGCAAGGATTCGACGCAGTTTGCCTACACCGGCGACTTTTTCCTGCCCCGCGATGGCTGTCCCGGCCCGTTTGAGGTGCGCGTGCAGGATGACCTCGTGCTCATCGCCCTGAATTCGCAGTGGTTTCTGACCCCGGCTACCAACCGCCCTTTCGGCCTGAACGGGGCCTGCGGGGCCGACAACAATGACGACGTATTTGCGGCGCTGGAGGAAATTATTGCCCGCAACAAGGACAAGCACATCATGGTGTTTGCCCACCACCCGCTGTTTTCCGACGGCATTCACGGCGGCTATTTCACGCTGGCCGACCATATTTTCCCGCTCAGCATCGTGCTGAAATATGCGTTTGTGCCGCTGCCCATTATTGGCTCCATTTACCCGTTTGCGCGGAAATACGGCGGCATCAGCCAGGATATTCCGCACCCGCTCTACCAGGCTTACCGCAAGGGTTTGCTCGATATTTTTGCCAAATACCCGAACGTGGTGTACGCCGCCGGGCACGAGCACAACCTGCAATACTATACCGAAGGCAGCACGCACTTCATCACCAGCGGCTCGGGCTGCAAAACCCAGCACGTGAAGCCCGGCGATGGCGGCGGGGCGCTTTTTTCGGATAAGGAGAAGGGCTTTGCCGTGGTGAACTACTACGACGACGGCCAGGTGTGGACCGAATACTTCATTCCGGAGGGCAACGGCCAGTCGGCCCGCCGCGTGTTCCGCACGCCGATGTACGCCAAAACCACGGGCGCCATTGCCACCGCGCCCGCTCAGCCCATCTCCGAAACGGCCCTCATCACCACTAACGGCCTGCCCGGCGGCAAAAAGCTGCTCCAGACCGAAGAGGCCATCAAGCAGAAGAAAAAAGACAAGGAGAAGAAGAAGGAAAAGGAGGCCGCCGCCATTGCCAAAGCCCCGATTCCGACCAAGCGCCCCGACTTCCGCGACAGCTCGGTGACGGTGGCCATCAATGCGAACTACGACAAGCACGGGGCCTTCCACAACTGGCTGCTGGGCGAGCACTACCGCAAGGAGTGGGCCACGCCCGTGAAGCTCCGCACCCTGGACCTGGCCAACGACAAGGGCGGCCTGATGCCCTACAAAACCGGCGGCGGCAAGCAAACCGCTTCGCTGAAAGTGCGCAACGAGGAAGGCCACAACTTCACCCTGCGCGGCATCGACAAAGACCCCGCCGCCGTGCTGCCCGAGCAGCTGCGCACCGGCCTGGCCAAGGCCGTGCTGCAGGACCAGATTTCGGCCCAGCACCCGTTCGCCTCATTTGTGCTGCCGCCGCTGGGCACGGCGGCCGGCATTCTGCACACCAACCCCGTTCCCGTTTACATCCCGCAGGACCCGCTGCTGGGGCAGTACTACGCGCAGTTTGCCAACCTGCCCGCGGCGCTGGAGGAAGATTCCAAAGACAACCAGGACAACGTGGAAAGCCTCGGCTTCGCCAAAAACCTGGTGGGCACCGAGAAAATGCTGAGCCGCCTGCTTGACGACAACGACAACCAGGTAAACCAGAAAGCTTTTGCCCGCTCGCGCCTCTTCGATATGTGGATTGGCGACTGGGACCGCCACGAGGACCAGTGGCGCTGGAGCGAAATAAAGGACAAGGAAGGCGACCGCACCTTCACGGCCGTGCCCGAGGACCGCGACATTGCCTTCTTCAAGGGCGATGGCGTGCTGCCGTATTTGATTTCGCGCAAGTTTGCCATCCGCAATTTCCAGAACTTCGGCTACGACTACGCCGATTACAAGGGATTGAACCAGACCGGCATGAGCAACGACCGGGTGTTTATGAGCGCCGTGACCCGCGAAGACTGGATTAAGGAAGCCGAGTACATGAAAACCCACCTCACCGACGAGGTGATTGAGAAGGCTTTCCTGGAGAAGTGGCCCAAGCAAATCTATGACCTGCACGGCAAGGAAATCATCGCCAAGCTGAAAAGCCGCCGCGACCTGCTGCCCGACCTGGCCGGCAAGTACGCCGACGTGCTGGCCGAAATAGTGGAAGTGCGCGGCTCGAAGAAAAACGAGAAATTCACCGTGGAGCGCCTCAGCAACCGCAAAACCCATGTGGTGATGCAGAAGATTAACAAGGACGGCAAGCTGACCAAAATCCTCTACGACCGCACGTTTGATGATGATGTGACCGACGAGGTGCGCCTCTACGGCATCGCCGGCAAGGACGTGTACGATGTGAAAGGCGACGTGAACCGGGGCGTGAAGCTGCGCATCATCGCCGGCACGGGCCACGACTCCATCACTACCCGCGACCACGTGGGCGGCCTGCTCCACAAAACCCAGATTTACGACGCCGACACCGGCAACGTCATTGTGGCCAGCTCCGAGGCCCGCAAGCGCCTGGAGCCCGGCTACGAGGTGAGCCGCTACGACTACCCGCACCGCTTCGACCTGAAAGACTACCGCCTCGACTACCTGGGGCCGGCTCTGTACTTCGGCTACAACATTGATGACGGCATCCTGCTGGGCGGCGGCGTGACCTACCGCCACTACGGTTTCCGCCGCGAGCCGTACTCGTGGGAGCAGACCATCACGGCCAATTTTGCGCCGGCCCGCGATGCCTACAACATCCGCTATTCGGGCCATTTTACCCGCATCTTTAAGAAGACCGATTTGCACATCGCGGCGCAGTTCTACGGCCCGCAGCTGCTATATAACTTCTTCGGCATCGGCAACAACACCGCGAACCTGGCCACCGAGGACGAAACCCGCGGCGTGGTGACCAACCGCACCGTGAACAGCGCCTACCGCGTGCGCTTCGACCGCTTCACCATCGCGCCCACGTTTGAGCGCAAGATGTTCAGCTTCCTCAAGTTCGGCATCGGGCCGCAGTACGACCAGTTCCGCATCGAAAAGGAACCCATCGGCTCCATCATCAAAGACAGCCTGACCAACAAAGCCGGCGTGACCACCTACGAGAACCGCCGCTTTGGCGTGCGCTCCTCCGACTTCCAGACCAACCAGTACCTCGGCGGCCTGGTGTACCTGAATCTGGATGCCAGCTCTTCGGCTAAAAACCCCCGCATCGGTCTGCGCTGGAACAACGAGTACCAGTACAACTGGCAGCTCAACAGCGAAAGCCTGAGCTTCGGGCGCTTTACCTCAGAGGTGCGGGCCTACCTCACGCCCAATTTCCCTTTCCACCTCACGTATGCCGGCCGCATCGGCTACCAGCACAACTACGGCGACTACCGCTTCTACCAGGCCAATACGCTGGGCGGCACCACCAACCTGCGCGGCTACCGCCGCACGCGTTTCGCGGGCCGCACGGCCATCTATGCCAACTTCGAGCCGCGCCTGGAGCTGTTTTCCTTCAACGCCTACCTCTTCCCCGGCAAGTTTGGGGTGATGGGCCTGGCTGATATCGGCCGGGTATATTCCGACAACGACACCGGTACCTACACCGGCCTCAATGCCTTCCACAGCGGTTTTGGCGGCGGCATTTACGTCGATATCCTAAAGGCCGCCATCATCAACGCTACCTACTCGGTAGGGGAGGAGAAGCTGGTGTTTGTCGGGTTCGACTTCCTGTTCTAAGCCGAAGCCCGCCGCGTAAATTTAATAAGTTGCTTAACTGGCAATAGAAGCAGACTTTTCTGCATTCTATTGCCAGTTTTATTTGGTATTGGGTTGTGTTTCTAATGATTTGGTAATAAAAATGCGAAAACGTAACCTTTTTTTCTTAAATTGGTATCCCGATTCAACCATTTTTTTACCCTATTGCCCAACCACTACATGAACAAACTTTACTTCTCCGCGCTGGCCCTGTTGGCCAGCGCCGCTCCCGCCCTAGCCCAGGATGCCCAGCGCCTCGCGCCAGTCACCGGGATGGAAACCACTACCCCCATCACGCACCGCGCCTGCGGCACGATGGAAGTGCTGGCCGCCCAGCTCGCCGCCGACCCTGCCCAGGCCCAGCGCATGGCCCGCATCGAAGCCCAGACCCAACAGCTGCTGGCCAACCCAGCGCTGCAGCGCAGCACGGCCGGCACGGTCATCATCCCGGTGGTGGTGCACGTGCTCTACAACACGGCCGCCCAGAATATCTCCGACGCCCAGGTGCAGTCGCAGATTGCCGTGCTGAATGAGGACTACCAGAAGCTGAACGCCGACTACACCAAAACGCCCGGCATCTACGCCGGTCTGGTGGCCAACGTGAACGTGCAGTTTGTGCTGGCCAAGCGCACCCCCACCGGTGCGGCCACCACCGGCATCATTCACAAAGCCACCAAAACCTCGTCGTGGAGCACCAACGATGCCGTGAAGAACTCCAAGCGCGGCGGCGATGATGCCTGGGATGCCACCAAATACCTCAACCTGTGGGCCTGTAACCTCGGCCAGGGCCTGCTGGGCTACGCCCAGTTTCCCGGCGGCTCGGCCAGCACCGATGGCGTGGTGATTCTGTATTCGGCCTTCGGCAGCCGCGCCAAATATGCCGCCGGCACCTACACCAGCACCTACGACCTGGGCCGCACCGCCACCCACGAAGTGGGCCACTGGCTGAACCTGCGCCACATCTGGGGCGATGACTCCGGGGCCTGCACCGGCTCGGACCAGGTGGCCGATACCCCCAACCAGGGCGCTGAGAACTACGGCTGCCCGGCTTTCCCGCACGTGTCCTGCTCCAACTCGGGCGACATGAGCATGAACTACATGGACTACACCGACGATGCCTGCATGTACATGTTCTCGACTGGCCAGAGCCAGCGCATGAACGCGCTGTTTGCTGCCGGTGGGGCCCGCGTGGGCTTGCTCACGTCGCCGGGCGGCACTGCGCCGCGCACGCTGGCCACGTCTTCGGCCGCTTCCTTCTACCCCAACCCCGCCGCTGATGTGCTGACGCTGGACCTGCCACGCGGGGCCGATGCCGCCCGGTACGCCGTGCGCGTGTATGACCTGACGGGCCACGAAATGACCCAGGTGCGCTACGATGGCCGCGGCCAGATGCGCGTGAGCGACCTGCCCAAGGGCCTGTACTACGTCACCATCGGCACCGGGGCCGAGGTGAGCCGCCAGCGCTTCGAGAAGGAGTAGCCGCTTCCGGTTTTTGTTTGTGCGACGCCTTGCCCTTTGGGCAGGGCGTCGTTGTTTTTGCTGGGGACCAGTGCGGTTGATTAGCGGGTTAGTAGTGTGGAGATTAGAAAAATTTACAGTTGGGATGAGGGAAAAAAGCTAAAATTCCAGCTTAATTATCAAACTAATATATGAATAGTGTAAAACCTTAAAAATATTGCCATGAATGCCGGAATTTTGTGAATAACGTTGCAATATTTTCAATAGCTTGCCGGTCCAAAAACAATTTTCACCACCAAACCCCCATTTGAATGAAAGCAAATGTTTACGCTGCCGCGTTGGGCCTTCTGGGTCTTGCGCTCACTTCTAATTCGGCTAGTGCGCAGGCACCCGCCCCGCATCGTACCTGCGCTTCGGTTGAAGTGCTGGCCGCCCAGCTCGCCGCCGACCCCGGCCTGGCCCAGCGCATGGCTGCCATCAACAACCAGGCGGCGCAGTTTGCCAAAAGCAACCAGGCGACCAACGCTACGGCTGCCGTTACGCTGACCATTCCGGTGGTGGTACACGTGCTGTACAGCACGACTTCCGAGAATATTTCCGATGCCCAGATTCAGTCGCAGATTGACGTGCTGAACGAGGACTACCACAAGCTGAACGCCGACTATACCAAAACCCCCAGCGCCTTTGCCGGCCAGGTGGCCGACGTGGGCATCCAGTTCGTGCTGGCTAAGCGCGACCCCAGTGGCCTTGCCACCACGGGCATCGAGCGCAAGAGCAGCACCACCACCAGCTGGGGCACGGCCGATAAAATCAAGAGCACCAGCACGGGCGGCCTCAACGCCTGGAACTCCAGCCAGTACCTCAACCTGTGGGTGGGCACCATCGGCGGCGGCATTCTGGGCTATGCCCAGTTTCCCGGCGGCGCGGCCAGCACCGACGGCGTGGTGATTTCGCCCGTGTACTTCGGGCGCACCGGCACCGTGACTTCGCCCTACAACCTGGGCCGCACCGCCAGCCACGAAGTGGGCCACTGGCTGAACCTGAACCACATTTGGGGCGATGACTCCGGGGCCTGCACCGGCACCGACAACGTGAGCGATACCCCCAACCAGGGCGCTGAGAACTACGGCAAGCCCGTATTCCCGCACGTGTCGTGCTCGAACGGCCCGAACGGCGATATGTTCATGAACTACATGGACTACGTGGACGACAACGCCATGTTCATGTTCTCGACCGGCCAGAGCTCGCGCATGAACGCGCTGTTTGGCACCGGCGGCGCTCGCGTGAGCCTGCTCACCTCGATGGGCGGTGTAGCTCCTTCGGGCGGCACCTGCCCTACGCCGGCCAGCCTGGCGGCCAGCAGCCTCACCAATACCTCGGCCACGGTATCGTGGGCGGCGGCTACCGGCGCGGTTTCCTATAACCTGCAGTACCGCGTATCGGGGGCCACTACCTGGACCACGGTGAACCAGACGGCGACCAGCAAATCCCTCACCGGCCTCACCGCCGGCACTACCTACCAGTACCAGGTGCAGACGGTGTGCAGCGGCAGCAGCAGCGCCTACAGCGGCATTGCCAGCTTCACCACCACCGGCGGCACCGTTGCCTATTGCGCCAGCAAGGGCACCAGCGTGGCCTATGAGTACATCGACTACGTGGCCCTGGGCAGCATCAGCCGCACGTCGGGCGCCGATGCCGGCTACTACAACGGCACGGCCAGCAGCACCAGCCTCGCGGCCGGCTCGGCCCAGACCATCAGCTTCTCGGCGGGCTTCACGGGCTCGGCCTACTCGGAGTATGTGAAAGTGTACATCGACTACAACCAGAACGGCGTGTTTACCGATGCCGGTGAGCTGGTGGTGTCGGCGGCAGCCAGCACGGCTGCTACTACCCGCACGGGCTCGTTCACGGTGCCCACTACGGCCAAGAATGGCGCTACCCGCCTGCGCGTGGTGCTGAGCGACAACAGCGCCACCACTAGCTGCGGCAGCTACAGCTACGGCGAAACGGAGGACTACACGGTGAACATCACCGGCGGTGCCCGCCTCGACGGCACCACGGTGCGCACCAGCGGCACCACCGGCCTGGCCGACCAGTACACGCTGTACCCCAACCCGGCCACCAGCGTGCTGAGCATCGCTCGTCCGCTGAACATGGACCCCGAGCAGGCGTTCTCGGTGCGCGTGTACGACGTGCGCGGCACCGAAATCAAGGGCCTGTCCTTCGTGGATGGCCAGCTGAACGTGGCCTCGCTGCGCACCGGCATCTACACGCTGAGCGTGAGCGACGGCAGCAAAACCTCGCACCAGCGCTTCGTGAAGGAATAGTCTTTCTGAGCTCCTGAAAACAAAGAAGCCTCGGCCGGTTGGTCGGGGCTTTTTTGTGTGGGAGGAAGTGGCGATTAGCTCGGAGCCGCGCATCTGCTGCTCTGTATTGGGAATGTGCTGCTTTGTATTGAGAATATATTACTTGAGTCCGGGAATGTATTACTTGGTATTAGGAATATGCTACTTTAGGGTGATAATCCATTGCTTGGTATTGAGAATGTATTACTTCATATCAAGAATGTGCTAGTTGGGAGGATGAAATGCGTGCTTGTAATAAGGCGGCTGAAAAAGAGGGCGTTGAGCGACGGCACAGGGCGGAAAAATCCTTCTACATTAGGGCCGCCAGCTGAGATTGGCTGGTGTGTACTCATCTTTCCTTTTTACCCACAATGACCGACGCGGAAATCAACTACCAAGGCATGGCCCTGAACGTGCTCAAGCTGCTGCGCGACAGTAAACCGAGCTGGGAGAAGCTCTACAAAAAGATGCTGCCCGACTACACGGCCCTGGAAACGGCCCTGGCGGCCCTGGATGGCAAGGCCCAGCAGCGCAGCGGCATCAGCAGCAAAGGCTACACCGAAGCCCACGACGTGGCCGAAACGGCGGCGCTCGACGCGGCGATGCCGGTGGTGCAGGGCCTGAAGGCGCTGTATCAGGACGGCGGCCACCCGGCGCTGGCCAAGGCGGCCGGCTACACCCGCTCGGACATCGACAAGCTGCGCGGCCTCACCCAGGTGGCGGCCCTGGAAGACCTGTACACCACCGCCCAGCCTCTGGCCAATGAGCTGGCCGACGAACTGGTGGATGCGGCCCTGCTCCAGGCCCTGCACGACCGCACCGTGGACTACAAGCTCCTGGTAGGGGCCGCCCGCCAGCAGATAACCGGCGGCAGCGTGCTGCGCGAAGCCGCGGTGCTGCACCTGGGCGAGGCCCGGGCCGCCATCAATAAACTGGACGTGCGGGTGCCCAACCTGAAAAGCGCCCTCCCGGAGCTGGTGACCCAGTACGAGAAGGCCCGCGTTATCGTGGACGCGGGCAAGGGCGGCAAAACCAGCGATACGAAAAAAGCAGCGTAGCAGCGCCGGGTTGAGAAACGAAGAAGCCCCGGCTGCGTGAGCGGCCGGGGCTTCGTGCGTGAACGAGCGGCTGCGCGTAAGAAAGGGCAAGAACGATGGCTGGCATCTGTCATCGCCAGCGCCGCTGCTATCCTGACGATGGGGGCCAAGCCGATGATTTTTGACAAGGATGCCGCTGATAAAGCAGCTAAAAAACGGCTCGGAAAACCTGTGTTTCCGGGCCGTTTGGGTATTCTAAAAACGCTCCAGAATACGTCCGTTTGTTGGAGGGCAAGAGTTCACGAAACTCATCCCAATTCAGTGTTTCGTAAACTTTGATTCGTGAACGGGTTTCTTAAACTCCATCTATGACGCAAGGCTATTTTTGCATCTCTGTGGACGAGACTAAAGAGTAGTTCAAGCAAAGGAGCGTTACTTTAGGTTTGTCTGCCTATGCTTAGCCTTTCCCTCATAGCCCGTTATTTTCAAGGTGAACTTCCCGCTTCCACCATTGCTGCGGCCGTGGGAACAGTGCCGACGGCACCGCTGGGGGGAAGCATCCCCATCTACCTGCACGAAGACCAACCGCTAGCCGTGACAGCCGCTGATGTCCGGATGCTGTTGCACGCCTATTTAACGGGTGACTTAAGCGTGAGCATCGTGGGCTACGTGGCCGATGCGCTGGGCTTGAGCAATCACGTCGAGTTTGTCCCCTTGGAAGTTCAGGACGTGTTGGAGTGCACCACTGACCCAGAAGTAAACGGCCCGCTCAACGAGACAATGGCGTGGGCCTTGCTCAAGGATTTGGCAGGCTTACCTCCCCAGGCTTGAACTTCACCTAATTCAGTTCACAAAAACGGTGGCAAGGTAAACGCAGCAATTCAGTTTAAGGAGCGTTCTTGCCGCTTTTACTCCCCCACCCACTCTTCAAGGGACATGACAACAGCTGAGCGACAAGCACTAGCGAAAGGGCGCATCATATGGCGAGGTGACCTCTCGGACGATTGTTCCGCCAATTGGGCGGGGCTGTTGCTGCGGGCCGAATGGATGGAGAAAAAGTCGTGGTGGTGGTGCGTTTACGACATGCAAGACGATAAGGAAGTGCAGATTGATAGTTCCAACCATTACAGCAGCCGCTGCATTGGCGGGATAGCCGCACGAGCCAACGCTGTAAATGCTGCCCGGAAGTACTTGCTCGAATTAGGCTGCGTCCTGAAAGCGCCACCAAAACGGATGAGAATCACCCTCAGACGAACGGGCCGAATCAAATAAGGGAATGGGCGCCCTGTCGTTCACTTGAACGGTCCCAAGGTAAACGAGGCACGTTCAAAGAAAGAAGGGGTTATCTGCACCAATTCCAATACCCTTTCTTGCGTTCCTTTACGCCCATCCCTCAAAGCTCGTCCATCGGTCCCATGAACAAGAAAGTCGGCTGGAGCCTCACCTTGGGTGCTTTGGCCCTGCTCGTGGCCCGCGGCTTGCGACAAGAAATCGGCAACTACCACGCCGGCACAAACGGCGTCTGCGTCAAGGCGCGGGCATACACCCTTTCCTTTCGGAGCACCGAATTTATCGTGGAGGTGGATTACCGCTACCGGGGAAAGCGATATTCAGGCACGGTGACGTGCCTGACGCGAATCAGGAGCGACTCGTGCTACATCAAAATCGACCCGCAACACCCGGACTACGTAGCGTATGCCCCAGATTGCATGGCGCAGAACGATTAAGCAGCTCATTCAACGAAAACGTCAATACTCCATCCAGTCTATGGTCATTGTAAGAATCGTTTCCCTGCTTCCACTGCTCACCTTAATCATCACAAGCGGATGTGATTATTGCAGCTCTTCCATCAAGCGTGAGCCGTTCAAGGGCATCGTAATCGACAAACATATCGAGCGTCAAAGTCGAAATACGCACACGGTTGTCGTCCTCAACAAGAACAAGACATCTTATATTTTCACGCACTATAGTGATACAATCAACTTCTATAGCAAAATCGCTATTGGCGATTCGATAGTGAAAAAGGCCAATTCAACTACTTTTAGGATTAAGCATGGTCGAACCGGCCATTTGTATGAATTCAGTTGCGACTAGTGATTCGTAAACATCACTAAAGGGAGACATCGCTAGTTGCTCAAAGCTACATTCACGGCGTCCGGATGGGCGTTTAGGCAAACGGTCCCAATCGCAAAGGAGGGTTACGTTGGGGTGCTCAGGCGCTACTTTTGGAGCCGTGCGTTTGGGATGCTTTCCCCTTTAACTGTTCGTATGAAAGGTGTTTTCTTTCTTTTGTTCTTCGTGCTCACCGGTTCGTTCGCGGGTTGCACTTCCGCAACCGAATCCAAGGGCGTGGACGAAGTGCTGGCGTTCTACGGGGGCCAAGTCGTGTACGCGAAAGGAATGTCATCTTCCACCGAAGACAAAGTGCAAGGCAAGTTTTACGAACTCAAGCTTAGCGGTGCCGCTGATAAAATCCAGCAACACTTTGCCACCTTTGACCTGCCTGCGTCCAACTGCGCGTACTTGTTTTTTCATGCTCTTTCACCAGCCGAAAAGAAGAATTACGCCTTCATCCGAATCAACATTGAAGCAACGGGCGGCAGCAACACCCACGAGTTTGCCACCCAAGACTTGGCGCGGGTTGAACAAGCCATGTCATTAGTCGCTCCTGCCGTGGACGACCTGCGCGCGGGGGAGTATGACCGGTTTTTGACCCGTGGCAACCCGCTCGCCGCGTCCCCACAGGAGTGGCAAAAGACCAAACCAACACTAGTCGCCGTCGGCCGCCAATACGGTCCAGTGAAGGCGTTTAGTTTGCAGGGCTTTGAAACGATGCAGCGCAATTTGGACGACGGCACCCACCAATTAGTTAGGCTAGCGGGGGTGTTGGTCCGAGGAGGACAGAATACCGATTTCACCTTTGTAGTAGAACCCTCTGCATCTGCTCAAAGCAAGTACCTGTACGGCTTTAGCTTCTCGAAGGAGTAAGCAGATAGCGATACTCCTTCTCACCCGTTCACTTTAACGGTACTCAACATTAATCTCTTGCAACAAATGGACTATCTTGGCTGGGGTACGGGGGACGGGCGAGGCGTCCGAAAAAGGAGAATCAGCGCCCACACTTGCGAGGCATAGTTTACCCCGTTGCTTAAAGCGAACAGCCAATCGGTGCGCAACTGGTGCATCACCCGCTCGGGATGGTAGGTCAGGGTTAGCGCCACGCTAGTCACAAAAAGGATGAGCAGCAAGACCCGCGCCCATCGCTGCCCCAGCCGAATGGCGTAGTACCAGCCCAGCATCAATAAGCCAGCGCCAACCAACACCCAAGGGCTCAACGGGTGCGCCACGGCCGGCTGTGGATAGAACTGTTTGCTCAGCAACCAGCAGACCGTGGACAAGGCCAAGCCCGCAAACAGAATATTAGAAGCCAGGACGTAAGGATTGCGTTGCGGGTCAGGTTGCATCGAAGGGCGCGGGGAAGGGGACTGCGGAGCGTCAAGCTACGAAAAACCCCAGCTCACTGTATGAGGGTGGGCGAAATGAGTCCTCAAGTATCTGTTCAGCCAAACGGTCGTGGCGTAAACGCGCTTCGTAAATCGAAACGAGCTTTATTCTGACCTCTGCTTATTCAGGCGGTTTTGGCGGAAACGAGCGAGTTGTTTAGGGGTTGGCGTTATCGGGTAAGGCATACCCTCAAGGATTTTCTCGAGTTCGTCCATGTCTTCTCCTTCCGCCAGTTCTGTGTTGTATTTACTGAAAAGCATCCCACGCACTTTAGCCGCCTCGTTCACCAATTTGGGCTTAAACAGGTACAATAGTGCCCAAGCTAGGTCTTCGTCATTGTCGGAGTAATGCCGCCCAAGACTTCCTAAACTCACGACGAGCTTTTCCATAAAGGCCACTGCTTGCAATGCCTCCTCTTCTGTCAGTTCTCTCATTGAAGAGCGATTTTACGCGATACTAAGGGCGTTCAGCCAAACGGTCGTGGCTGTTGCAGAACTTCTGGTCCGTCTTTGCTCCCTATTCCCAGCGGATACCACTTACCTTTTGGACCTAACTTTTAACCAAGGCCGTTCGCACTAATTATTCAGCAAATAGGCGATGCCAAAGCGCACGGTTTGCCCAAATGACTGGCGGGCGGGGCCACCCACCAGGCTTGCCTGCGCGCTGATGAGCCCCAGCGAGTAGCTGGCGTTAAGGCCTGTGCGGCCGTGCCAGGCGATGAGGTCGGCCCGCAGGCGGCCATCTACCCCCGCGGACGAGCGCTGGGCGTCGGTGGTCCAGCGGTAGCCGTTGTTGAAGGTGCCCTGGCCGTGCTCGCGGCTGGCCAGCACAGCCGCCAGCTCGGGGCCGGCCAGCGCGTCGAGGTGCAGGGTGCCCGCTTGGAAGCGGTGGCCGTAGCCCACGAACAGGCTGATGTTGTGCGAGTGCAGGTAGGTGCGGCCGTCGGCGGCGTAGCGCTGGTAGCTGCCCTGCTGCGTGCGCGCCGACCAGTCCACGTTGCTGACGCTGGTGATGTCGGTGCCCACGCGCTGCCAGTCGTAGCCCAGGTCGTAGGCCCAGAGCTGGCCCCGCTCGCCCACGCGCAGCACCCGCAAGCCCAAGCCCAGGCCCAGGCCGGCCCGGGTGCCGTAGGGCGTGTTGGTGTAAGCGTCGCCGAAGTACAAGCCGTCCTGCGAGTGGCGGTTGATGAAGGAGGTGGGGGCCGCGTCGGGGCCGCCGTACCAAGAGAGGTTGGCGCCAGCGCGTTCCACCACTTCGGTGTGCTGGGCGTGGGCCGGGTGGGCTAGCAGCAGGGCCGCGAGGGGCAGCGGGTAGAAATGTTTTTTCATCTGAAAACGGGAAGCGGAAACGGTAGCGGCTAACCGCCTAGCCGGGGCCGGCCAGTGGTTGTACCGCGGGGCCGGTAGCTGAAGCGAAGGCAGGAGGCGTGGGTTAGCGGCTCATTCCAGCCGGCCTGACTGGGTGAAACAAAGTAGCTCGTTTTGGGCAAAGCGTTGCACCTGCGGTTGATTCAGCGTGGCGCGATACTCCACCAGCCCTGCTGGGGCCGTAGCGTCCGGCGCCACGCGGTGCGGCTGAAAATACGCTGGTAAGCTGACCGGGTAGTACCGGGCTGTCCGGTACACGGAAGCTTGCTGCTGGCTTTGCGTGGCAGCGAACAAGTCTTTACCCCCGTCATCGCGGCAGCGCAGGTTGGTCGCGTTGCGCTAGGTAGTTGAATAAAACGCACGGGCGGTGGCAAACGCCGTCAGCGTAACCTGCTTGAGAAAAGCATCGGCGTTCAACCAAACGGTCGTAGCTATTGTAGAAGCAGACGGTTGGTCTGCGCTCTCTTAGACCTATGCAAGTTCACAAGGTGCTGCGGGCCAAACACCTATTTCTGCAATAGCCACGTCTGGTTAAGCGACGCGATGAAACTCAGCATAGGCAAACTCTAGGGTTTCAATGGCAAGGGCATTTTCTTGGGACTTGAAATCCGACATCGACCACTTCACGGGCCACGCTTCCCGGAAATGCCAGGTGGCCAATGGCACGTTCTGGCCGTTGAGCAGGCTCAGCAGCACATCGGTGCATTTAATGGGCTTCGAGAAATCGGTGTTTATCGAAGCCTCAACCCAAGTGGTTAGCGGGGAGTTGAAGCTCACGAACCCGCGCCGCAGCACCAGGTTGCCGTACTTGGTGCCCTTGGGCATGCGGTGCTTATAAGCCTGTCCGCCTTCCTGAATTTCCTCGATTTCCAGTTCCGCCGCCAGCCCCGTAGCCTCCTGAAAGGCGTTGTCGGCCGGGGTGAATATGGCGCCGAATTGAAGCTGGAAATAAAAGCTGCCTGGGCTCATGTAGCGTCGCGATTAACCGTTGGCGATGGTCAGCGTTTCGTAAGCCAGCTCCAGGGTTTCGATGACCGCCTCGTTGCCGTCCGACTTCAAGTCCGTGCCCGTAATCTTGGTCGGCCAAGCGTTGTTCAGCGTCCAGGTCATGGTGGGTTTCCCCGACTCGTCGAATAGCTTGATGACCACCGTCGTCCGTTTGATGGTGTTCATCTTGATGGTGTTATACCAGGTCCAGAACTTGTTGTCCTTCACAAAGATGCCCTTCTTGAGCGTCACGTTGCCGACTTTCTGCAAGCCGGGCATCTTGATGGTTGAGAAGTTCGTGCTGTTGCCGTGCCGGTACTCGATAACCTGCGTTTCGGTATCGAGGCCGGTCACCTCGTTGAAGTAGTTGCCTACGCCGCCGCCCAAGCCATCGACCTGGAAATAGAATTTGGCTAAGGGCCAGATGGTTTGGCTTTGGGCGCTGCTATCGTCTGCCATAAGTGAAAGGAGCGTTGATGGTAAGACGCAATTTCTTTTCTACCGCAATATACCCTGCAGAAACGCATCCTGATTCCGCCGTATTGGACAAGTAAATCGGCACAGTAGTTTACGAAAACGGTCCGAATGGCAGAGGAGTATATTCGCGTGCTCACTCATGCTGCTCCAATGCTCCTCTATTCTATTGCGGAAGTACGCTTCAGGGAAAGAATCATACGGTACATCAAAGCGCGCAAAGGAACCTCTTTTCAGCAACTCCTTGACCTACGGCAGTCCCTGCAGCAAGCCAACCCTGCGCTGATAGTGGTCGCGCTAGCCGGCGAGCATCATTTTGGCGGCGCTTCCACAGCAGTGGACGATGACTTGTTGACCGAGTATTTTCAAACCCGTGAGTTCGTCAATGAACGGCTTGTTTGGACGAAAGAAGTTTACGCGGGCTAAACGGTCTGTTCAGGGAAAGGAGCGTATTCTTCATACCCCAACAGTCCTGCTCTATGGAGCCTGCGGCTTTTGCTCTACAGTTAGTAAGAGCACATCCACATCAACAGACTTGCAGTATGCGGTAGCTATTACGGTTTCACCGCTCCAATACATGGTATCGTTACGCACGGTCTCGGGACCAAATCGGCGGTGTAGTTCCTTTAAAACAGCGGGTATGCCCTGACCAACAGCAGATGCGCTGACCTTGTGCAGTTTCCCTTTTTTGTAGTCCCAGTATATGGCGAAACCTAAGCTGTCTGCAAGGTTGAAGCTTCCGTCGGTTCTGCGGAGAGTATGCTGAATAAATGTCGTCTCATCCCCATGTGCAGAATACACGGTTGCGTTCGTTAGCAAAGCGGGTGAGCTGCCGAAGGGGACTCCACCAAACCCACTTTCTCTGTCTAGCTGCGCTGGAGTGCCTAAATCTGAATTACAGCCAGCCAGTAGAGCCGTCCAATAAAGAAGTTTCTTCATCTCCTTGGTTTAAGTAAACGGTGCACTGAGTAGGCAACGGCTTACCCACAACGCCGGAATAATAGAAACTGCTTCTTGCCCGCAAATTGCGCCTGCCAGGGCCACGTGGCGGCATCGGCTTGTAAAAGGGGCAGGGCGGCCTCCCACGGCGCGTTGTCGCGCAGGCATTCGCCGATGAAGTCCCCGTTGGGCTGCCGGCTCTGGTAGACTTTGACCCAATGAAAGGGCCGGTGCAGGGGCAGGGCCTGCACCAGCGGGGCCAGCAGCTGCACGAAGTGGTCCGGGTCTAGGTCCGCCACCCCGGTCCACGCCCCTTGCACCTGCAGCGGTCCCGCGACCGGGTGCCAGCGCGTGCCTTCCGGGAGGGCGACCCAGTCCAAGACC
>NZ_JBCEVZ010000029.1:0-62150 GCF_038448715.1 Hymenobacter segetis
GCACACCAAGCAGATTATTTAATCGCAAAAAAGCCCCGGCGCAAGTCGGGGCTTTTTTTGTGCATTTGGGCTTGAGTAATAAAAAAAGAACGGTCATGCTGAGCGCAGTCGAAGCATCTCTACCGCAGTAGTAATCAATTCCGCCACAACGAAGCGGTAGAGATGCTTCGACTGCGCTCAGCATGACGTTCTGGTTTTGTTCTTCGAAATGAGCGAAACGGCCCAAACCGTGCACCTTTGCACCCATGAACCTCTTGCAGCACTACTTCCCCGAACTTACTCCGCAGCAGCTCCAGCTTTTCCAGCAGCTCGAAACCGAGTTCCGCGCCACCAACGAAGCCATCAACCTCGTGTCGCGCCCCGACATGGAGAATTTCACGGAGCGCCACGTGCTGCACTCGCTGGGCATCGCCAAAGTCATCCAGTTCCCCAAAGGCAGCGCCGTGCTCGACGTGGGCACCGGCGGCGGCCTGCCCGGCCTGCCCCTCGCCATCATGTTCCCCGAAGTGCACTTCCACCTCGTGGATAGCATTGGCAAGAAAATCCGGGCCGTGCAGTTCATGGCCGCCGCGCTGGGCCTGAACAACGTGACCGCCGAGCAAACCCGCGCCGAGCAGGTACGCGCCAAATATGACTTCGTGGTGAGCCGCGCCGTGGCCCGCCTCGCCACCTTCCACCCCTGGATTGCCCACCGTTTCAAGCCCCAGGGGGCACCCGGCTCCGGCCTTTACTACCTCAAAGGCGGCGACTTAACTGAGGAAATTGCCGAGTCCGGTCTCAAAACCAAAGTCACGGATTTGAGCGACTTCTACAACGAAGAATTCTACGAGACGAAGAAGGTGGTTTTCGTGCCCGCGAAATAGTTGGTTCACTGCTTATTGCTTTGTCATGACAAACCGGGCCGTGCGGCCGTCGGTGGTAGGTACCCGCACGGTGTAGCTACGCAAAGGCAGTTTCAGGCGCTGGTGAGTTGCATTATCGGCGGTGGCTTCGATGCGACCGATGAGACCACCGGAGATGTTGGCAAAAGAAATACCCGCCGGTAGCGACAGCTTGTAGCCCGAGGGAAACTTGCGGATGTAGCACGGAACGAAGCCCAGCGTGGGCGGCTGGCCGTTGTCGTTGGTCATGTAGTAGGTCGCTGCCACCTCGGGGCCGTCGGTGGCACGGGGCGGGTTTATCGTGATGATGTAATTGATGATAGTACTATCCAGCACCGTGGTGCCGCTGCGGATGTACGGCACCACGCTACGTGCTGTCCAGGAGCCCAGCAGTGCGGTTTTGTAAATGCTCATCGAATCGACCGGCGTAAAGTCGCAGCGCACGGTTACGTTCTGCTTCGTGGTGATTCCCAGCGTTGCATTTTCATACACTGCGTCGAAATTGAAGGATGTGGGCCCGGTGAGAGTGGTACTGCTGGCTACGAGCGCCAGCTTCTCGCCCACTGCCGACACGGCCAGGTTTATCGCCGAGTTTGAAATGTTGCGAATCTTCAAAATTCGGGTCGACATCGACTTGTATTTCCGGTCCAGCGCCTGCTTGATGGGGCTCACGAACGCACTCACCGGCTGCGCGTTCCCAAACCACGCCCGCACTAGGTTAAAGCCATTAATAAACCGATTCTGAACATTTTGTAGCTTCGACTGCGCCGAGAAAACGCCCTGCATAAACGCCGAGCCCGAGGCGTCGCTCGTCATCAGGGCCCGGCCCACGGTCACGGCATCACAGGTAAAAGTATTGCCCGCCGTCCACGAAAAGCCTTGGGCATTGTTCAATTCAAAGCTGTGCACCAACGAGTAATTTTCGCCCAGCTGCTTGAGCAGCTTCAGCGACTGCGTGAGCTGCAGAATGCCCGCCGTCGCCGCGCCCACCGCCAAAATCTTGGTTACGAATGTGGGGTCGGGCGTACCAACCAATAGCGCAAATGTGCCAACACAGGCCGTCGTCTTGATGGCACTACTGACGAAGGCTAAGCCGATGGCCTCAAAATCTGCGCCGGGGTCGGCGGTGGCGGTAGTAGCGGTGCCGCCAGCCGGCCGGCGCGGCACGGTCCGGAAATTTACCAAATCCATGGGCAGGTTGCGCAGCACATAAGCCGCCGCCAGTTTGTCGCTGGCCGAAAGGCTGCTTCGCATGGTGCCAAACGTTTGTTGCAGGCTGCGCATAGAAGCCACATCCTGCGCCTCTACCGGGGCTATGCTGTCACGGCTTAGCTCGGCTAGGTGGTTGATGGCGTTGGTTAGTTGGGTATTGAAATCGGTCAAGGCCTGGTCGGCATCCTTGATGGGCATGTAATTGCCCATCGTCAGCGTCGGCGACGATTTCGCATGTAGCGCCGAAAGGTCGAGCGGGAGTGGCCCGGAGGGCAGCACGGGCACCAGGAAAACAGCCTGTCGGGCGTCAATCTTCGTCAGCCGCACCGTTTCGCCGCCCACTTTTATCTGCCAGTCGCTGCCGTCTAAATCAGCAGCAGCTTCAAGAATCACCGCCTCGCCGGGAGTCACCGAGCTTTTATTAAGCGTAATGGTCTGGGTTTGGTCGGCACCCGGTTTTTCTTCTTCCTTTTTGCAGCCCGAAATTGTCAGGAAAAAAGCGGGCAGCAGTAATACAAGGAGGCGGAATAGTTTAGGCATAAGCGGATGAATAATGCGGCGGCGAATGCAGCTTGCTTCTTAGCAGCTGCATCAAGCCATGACCAACAAAACTAGATTTGCCTGTCAGCGCTTGCAATACCTGCTTTCAGGTATTTCTCACCTCACTTATGCTCTTAATGTTTCGCTAGCCGGGCACTTCCGCTGTCAGAAATTCCACCGCCCGGCGTTCCGAATAATAGTCCCCGCTACTCTCCGCAAAGCCGACGTGCCCACCCTCCGGCGGTGTTTCGAGGAACACAAAGGGCGAATCAGCCGCCGTCTCCCACGGGTAGCAGGAAGCCGGTAGAAACGGGTCGTTCTGGGCATTCACCAGCAGCGTGGGCACCCGAATGCCGCTGAGGTAGCGGCCGGAGCTGGCATATTGGTAGTAGGCTTCAGCCGAATCAAACCCGTGCATGGGCGCGGTGTATTTGTCATCAAACTGCGGGAAGTTGCTCAGTTCCTCCAGGCCTTCCAAATCGACCTGGCCAGGCATGAGAGCGGCTTTGTCACGAATTTTCTGGCGCAGCGTCTTCAAAAAGCGGCGCATATAAACCTGGTTCTGCAGCCGGCCGATGTGTACCGAGCTGGCTTTTAAATCCGTTGGCACCGAGAACACCGCCGCCCGCTGCACTTCGGCCGGTACGCGGTCCGCGTCCTCGCCCAGGTACTTCAACGTCACGTTTCCACCCGCCGAGAAGCCCAGCAGGTAGGCCCGCTGGTAGCGGCCGGAAGCCAGCGCATGACGCAGCACCAGGTCCAAGTCCTCCGTGTCGCCGAGGTGGTAGGAGCGGAGCAGGCGGTTCATCTCGCCGCCGCAGCTGCGGTAGTTCCACGCCAGCGCGTCGAGGCCGGCGCGGTTGAGGGCGCGCACCATGCCCCGCACGTAGGGCCGTGAAGCATCGCCTTCGAGGCCGTGCGATACGATGGCGAGGCCGTTGGTAGGCCGGTTTTCGGGCAGGCGGCTCCAGTCCAGGTTCAGGAAGTCGCCGTCGGGCAGCTCCAGGCGCTCGCGCTGGTAGGCCACGTCGGGCACGGTGCGCCAGAGGCTGGGCACAATGGTCTGCAAATGGCCGTTGAACAGGTAAAACGGCGCCTGATAGTGGGATTCTGCGACGAGCGGCATGGCACGTAGGGGCTAGGAAGTGGCAGGGCGCGCTGAGTGGGAGAAGGGGCTGGTAAAGTTCTCACCTAATCGGCATGCATACTAATTTAGATGCTCTAAAGTGAATTTGGAATGAGCATAGACGGATTTAGTGGTGATTTTGCGCAGTGCTATGGAATAGAAATGGAATAGAATAAGCTTTGCCTCAAGATTTTTGGCGGCAGGGTTTGAATTTGTCGGGCGGATTCGTACCTTTGCCCTCCCAAACACAGAACTCAAGCATAACGCTCTTATATATTTCCTGCTCATGGCAAACCATAAGTCGGCCCTCAAACGCATCCGCAGCAACGAAGCCAAGCGCGTGTTGAACCGTTACCAGCACAAATCCACCCGCACGGCTATCAAAAAGCTCCGTACGACGACCGACAAAACGGCCGCTCAGGAGCTGCTGAAGAAGGTGACTTCTATGCTGGACCGTCTGGCCAAGAAGAACATCATCCACAAGAACAAAGCTGCTAACAACAAAAGCAAGCTGACAAAGCTCGTCAACGCGCTTTAGTGCGAGACGAGCCTAGCGAGGCCAGACTGCGCCGCCCCAAGGTCTGGTCTCGCGCTCCTTACAAAAAGCCCTGCTCAATCTTGAGCAGGGCTTTTTGCGTGTAAACAGGTTTTTTGGTGGAGTAACATAGTTTTATTCGGGAGTAAGTACCGAATGCTTACCTTACGGGCAGTATTCCACATCAACTACCCCCCCCGCACCATGAAACACGCCTACCCCTGGGCGCGGCCTTTACTGGCCGCGCTGTTCTCGTTTATTGCCTTAGGTACCAGTGCGCAGCAGGCATGGCGGCCGTTTCGGCCGGGACTGATTTACACGTATGAAGTGCCGGGCAGTACCAGCACCGGCCCCTATACTACGGTTGGTATTTACACCTTGCGGCTCGACTCTGCTTATGTAACAGCTACGGGCGACTCGGCTTGGGCATTCAACCGGGTGCTGCGCGAAACGACGGGCCAGGTACCCGCAGAAGGACTTTACGGCCGATTCCGCAAGAGTCGCAACAACTTGTTTGGTCAGCGCCTGCGCTGGCAGCCGGGCTCCACGGAATACACCCTGGAAACCGTGACGGAAGGAACTGCGCAATCGGCTACGTCGCTGCTATTGCGCCCGCAGGCTGCCGTGGCCAGCACTTGGGTGGCCAATGCGGCATCAAATATTACTGCTACGCTGACCAGCCGGGGCTTGCAAACGGTCAATGGCCAATCTGATATGGTGGCCACCATAACCCTGAGTACGGGGCCGGTGATACGGCTAAGCCAGAATTACGGGCTGATAGAAGGACCGCAATGGTTGACTCTCAACGGCAGCCCGCGACAATGGGTGGCGACGCAGCTGCCCGCTACGGTGGCGCAATCGCCCTACAGCCCTCTGCGCTTGTTTGATTTGCAGCCGGGCGACGAAATAGGCTATCAGGCTTTTCCTATTATCATCACACCCTTCGAATGCTCACAAGTACGTAGCCTGCGCCGGTTTTCGGCACGCAGCCAAGTGGGTGATTCGCTCATTTACACGTTTCAGGAGCAAACCCGAACGGAAAATCTTAGTGTTGGAGCTCCCGGTTGCTCTGCCACTCCAGGTACTTATTACAGTGGCATCGCAACCTACCGCTGGGCCTTTTCGCTGAGTACGGGTAAATCAAGGCAGTTTACAGACACTCCCATGCTGACAGGAGAGTACCGCATGAGCAGTGGTGGTGTTTTCCTGAGCCGTGGAATTGTTCAGATACAGCCCGGGGGAAGCGGGTGCACCGGAAGCCAACAGATAGTGTACGACCAGCTTTTTACGTATGGAGCTAATGACAATACCTTTGGGCGGCTTCCCGACATTGACCCCTTGGTATGTTTTTCACCAGACCTTGGTTTGGGGGCTATAAGAAGCAGAAGTACTGCAATCACCTACTATCGCCGCACCCGGAACGGCACTACCACCACCTGCGGCAGCCCTTCCAGCTTCGTAAACCTGCTGCCCACCCGCGCCGCCCAGGCCGCCGCCATCGCCACGCTGCACCCCAACCCTGCTACCGAAGCCGCCACGCTCACGCTGGCCATGCCGGCCCGCCCCGGCACCACGTTGCGCCTCACCGACGCGCTGGGCCGCGCCGTATGGCGCGCGCCCGTACCCGTTGGCCAAACGGCCGTGGCCGTGCCGCTGGCCGGGCAGCCCGCCGGCCTCTACCTGCTGCACCTCACCGGCCCCGATGGCGCTAGTGCCACCTGGAAGCTGACCCACGAATAGCCCGATTATCACCACAAAAAAAGAGCCCGCTACTTTCGCAGCGGGCTCTTTTCGTATCCGGCCAACTGGCCGGCGGTATGATTTAGGCGATGCTCACCTTCACCATATTGGCTTTGCCTTTGTCCTGGATGGGCATCGAGCCGGTGGTGATGTACACGTCGCCGGCCTCCAGGTGGCCGGTGGTGGTGAGGACGTAGCGGATGTCGGCCACGGTGCTGTCGGTGCTCACGAGGCGGTCGTAGTAGAAGCCGCGCACGCCCCACACCAGGCTCAGGGCCGTGAGCAGGGGGCGGTTGTCGGTGAAGATGAAGATGTTGGCTTTGGGGCGGTACTTGGCCAGTTGGAAGGCCGTGTAGCCGCGGTGCGTCATGCCGGTAATGGCTTTGGCCCCGGTGTTTTTGGCCAAGTGGCACGAGGCCGACAGGATACTATCGGCCATGAAGTTGGTGCCTTTGGGGTCGACGGGCCACCACTTGTGGAACAGCTGCGGGCTGCGGCTTTCCACGCTCAGGATGGTGCCCACCATCGAGCGAATGACCTCGGCGGGGTAGGCGCCCACGGCGGTTTCGGCCGAGAGCATCACGGCATCGGCCCCGTCGAGCACGGCGTTGGCCACGTCGCTGGTTTCGGCGCGGGTGGGGCGGGGAGCCGTAATCATCGACTCCATCATCTGAGTAGCTACGATGACGGGCTTGCCGGCCGCATTGCACTTGGCAATAATCATCTTCTGGGCCATCGGCACCTCTTCCATCTTCACTTCCACGCCGAGGTCGCCGCGGGCCACCATCACGGCATCGGTGATGGCGATGATTTCGTCGATGTTGCGCAGGCCGTCGGGCGTTTCAATCTTGGCTACCACGCGCGTGGTTTTGCCGGCGTCGGCAATCAGCTTTTTGATGAAGCGAATGTCGTCGGCTTTGCGGGCAAAGCTCAGCGCCACCCAGTCCACGTCGTGCTCCAGGCCGAATTTCAGGTCTTCGATGTCCTTTTCCGTCATCGACGGGGCCGAAACTTCCGAGTCGGGCAGGTTGATGCCTTTGCGGGGCTTCACCAAGCCGCCGTAAACCACTTCCACGTCCACTTCCTTGTCGCGGTCGGTGGCCAGCACTTTCAGTTCGATTTTGCCGTCGTCAATCAGAATCTGGTCGCCCGCTTTCACGTCGCGGGCCAGGCCCAGGTAAATAGTGCTCAGGCGTGTGGCGGTGCTGATTTCCTTCTCGCCGCACACCAGCTTGATTTTATCCCCGGCCTTGATTTCCACGCCGCCGCCTTCTACCTCACCCAAGCGAATTTTCGGTCCCTGCAAATCCTGCAACAAGCCCACCGACGTCCGCATGTCCTTGTTCAGCCGCCGCACCGTGTTGATAACCGACAGGTGCTCCTCGTAAGCGCCGTGCGAGAAGTTGAGCCGGAACACGTCCACGCCTTCGCGCATGAGAATGCCGAGGCGCTCATACGTATTGGAAGCGGGGCCGACGGTGGCCACGATTTTGGTTTTGTTAAATGAATTGGGGGTTTCCATGCGTTGGGATGAAATGTCGGAACAAAAAAACTCCCCTCCTTAAAGCAGAAGGGGACGCTGGCGCGGCGCGCAAGCTTGGGCCTTTGGCGGGGCTGGCGACGGCACCCGTCACCGCAAAAGTCGTTTAATTTAACCGAAAACCCTACCGTTCGCCGCCGTACTTAGCAGGAGTTTTTCGGGGCAAACGTTTGTTTGTCGCCTTGTTGAGCGTGCTGGCGCTTTGGTTTATTCCGGTAATGCAAAGCGCCGCGCTGCGCCAGCCCGGCAATCACATTATCAAGTTCTCCTTATACTTGAGCGAATTCGGGTCGAACTGGCAGGCGTACTGCACGGCATCGAGCGCGGTGAGGCGCTGGAGCAGCTCATCGTCGGCGAGGTGGCCGCTGCCGTTGGTCACGGCCAGCAGGTAGTCGTATTCCTTGATATCGGGGGCCAGGTAGGGCTTTTTGAGGCTGGACGGGGCGATGGAGCGGTTGCGCAGCAGCCGCAGCGTGAGGCTCTCGGTGGTGTATAAATAGTTCGTAAATAACAGCCGGCCTTGGCTGAAGAGATTCAGCAGCAATTCGGGCTGTTTGACGAGGCGCAGGCGCAGGGCGCGGTTCAGCGTCCAGGCCAGGGTATAGTCGCGGGTGCTGCTCACCAGCCCGAACAGGGCGAAGTCGCACTCGTAGTCAACATCCAGGGTGAAAGTTTTCATAGCGGCCACAAAAGGGGCACCCGCGGGCGGGAAGCGGCAAAGCTACGGCCCACAACGGGCCGTCGCCATAATGTTGTACCCGCATTTCAGAAGCGCGGCCGTGGGTTAGTTGGAAAATCTCTCGTTACTTTGTGCCGTAGTTTTCCCTAAACCCCCACGGAAATGTCTGAAATCGCAGAAAAAGTAAAGGCCATTATTATTGATAAACTGGGCGTTGAAGCCTCCGAGGTTACCCCCGAGGCAAGCTTCACCAACGACCTGGGTGCCGACTCGCTGGATACCGTCGAGCTGATTATGGAGTTCGAAAAGGAATTCAACGTGAGCATCCCCGACGACCAGGCCGAGAACATCGGTACCGTGGGCCAGGCCATCAGCTACCTCGAAGAGCACGCTAAGTAGTTTTCCCTCATTCTGAGCAATACGAGCAATTTGCGTAAATAATCTTTACCCGATTTCCGCGTTTTGCCTGGAATGAATACCTAAGTTCTGCGCATACCGGCCGGCTAGCCGCCGGCCGGTTTTGCTGTTTAATCCCGCTTCACCTTTCGCGCCTCTGGCGCCTGACTTATGTCGTCCATCCGACGGGTTGTCGTTACCGGCCTTGGAGCCATCACACCGCTGGGCAATACTGCCCCGGCTTACTGGGAAGGCCTGCGCACGGGCGCCAGCGGCGCGGCCACCATCACGCGCTTCGACCCCACCAAGTTCAAAACCCGCTTCGCCTGCGAAGTGAAAGGCTACGAAGCCGACAATTTCTTCGACCGCAAGGAGCACCGCAAAATGGACCTGTTCACGCAGTTCGCCGTGGTGGCGGCCGATGAGGCCATCGCTGACTCGGGCCTGCTGGAAAGCGGCGTTGACAAGGACCGCGTGGGCGTGATTTGGGGCTCCGGCATCGGCGGCCTGAAATCATTGCAGGAAGAATGCTTCCAGTTTGAGCGCGGCGACGGGACGCCCCGTTACTCGCCCTTCTTCATCCCGCGCATGATTGCCGACTCCTCGTCGGGCAACATCAGCATCAAAAACGGCTTCCGTGGGCCGAATTTCGTGACCACGTCGGCCTGCGCCTCGTCGAACGACGCCATCATTGCGGCCTTCAACAACATCCGCCTCGGCCTCGCCGATGCCGTGATTACTGGCGGTTCCGAAGCGGCCATCACCGAATCGGGCGTGGGCGGCTTCAACGCCCTCAAGGCCATGAGCGAGCGTAACGACGACCCGGCTTCGGCCTCGCGGCCTTACGATAAGGACCGCGACGGCTTTGTGCTAGGCGAAGGGGCCGGCGCGCTGGTGCTCGAAGAGTACGAGCACGCCAAAGCGCGCGGTGCCAAAATGTACGCCGAGCTGATTGGTGGCGGTATGTCGTCGGACGCCTACCACATCACCGCGCCCGACCCCAGCGGCAGTGGCGTGGTGCTGGTGATGAAAAATGCCCTGCGCGATGCCGGCATCACCACCACCGACGTGGACTACATCAACACCCACGGCACCAGCACGCCCTTGGGCGATGGCGCTGAAATCAAGGCCATTGAGCAGGTTTTTGGCGAGCACGCCGAGAAGCTGAACATTTCCTCGACCAAAAGCATGACCGGCCACCTGCTGGGCGGTGCCGGCGGCATCGAGGCCGTGGCCTGCCTGCTAGCCATGCAAAACAGCCTGGTGCCCCCCACCATCAACCTGCACACGCCCGACCCGGAAATTAACCAGGCGCTGAACTTCACACCGAACGTGGCGCAGCCCCGCGAGGTGCGCGTGGCTATGAGCAACACGTTTGGCTTCGGCGGTCACAATACGTCGGTGATTTTCCGCAAGCTGTAGGTTGACGTTGTCAGCGAACAGTTTTCCGAACGTCATGCTGAGCGCAGTCGAAGCATCTTTACCTTGCAACTAATCATGCTGTTTGATTTAGTATTGCGGTAGAGATGCTTCGGCTACGCTCAGCATGACGTTCTTTTTTGGGCTTTCTTTTCTGCCGAATCTTTAAAATCCTTCCCTTTGCTCGGTTTCGTTTCCCGTTTTTTTGCTTCTGATAAAGCGTTTCGGCAGGCGGTAGCCACCGTGACGGGCCAGACGCCCAAGAATGCCCGGCTCTACCGACTGGCGTTCACGCACTCATCGGCGGTGCGGCAGCAGCCCGCTATTGGCAAGCACCAGACCAATGAGCGGCTAGAGTTTCTCGGCGATGCCGTGCTGGGCACGGTGGTGGCCGAATACCTGTTCAAAAAGTACCCCTACGAGCAGGAGGGCTTCCTGACGGAGGTGCGCTCGCGCATCGTGAACCGCGAAAGCCTGAACGGCATCGCCCTCAAACTGGGCCTCGACGGACTGGTGCAGCTGGATGCCGCGCAGGGCCGCGCCGCCCGCTCGCGCTCCGTGAACGGCAACGCGCTGGAGGCGCTGGTGGGGGCGGTGTACCTGGATTTGGGCTATAAAGCGGCCCGGAAATTCATCCTCACGCGCCTCGTGAAGGGCTTTGTGGACGTGCACACGCTCACTACCACCACTGCCAACTTCAAGAGCAAGCTGGTGGAATGGGCGCAGCGCCAGGGCAAGGTCCTGCGGTACGACATCACGGGCGAGGCCCGGCCGGGCGGTATGATGGAGTTCACGGCTAACGTGCTGCTGGATGAGGAAATCATCGCCACCGGCATGGGCCTGAGCAAGAAGCAGGCGGAGCAGCTGGCGGCTGAGCGGGCGCTGACGGAGTTGGGCGTGGCTTAACGCTTCAATCGTTTCACTCGTTGACTAGCCCCAGCGGGGCGGCATATTGGTAGTTAATTGCTCTCCTGAAATCAAAAAAGCCCCAGCGGGGCGACACTCGCACAACGAGTGTCGCCCCGCTGGGGCTTTTTCCGTTTGATATTCGTCGATTTCTACCAACATGTCGCCGCTCTGCGGCTTTTACATTGTATCCACGCACTTAAATCGGAACCCCATGCGTATCGCCGGAGCTGCCCTCAACCAGATTCCTATTGACTGGAATAACAACCTGCGGAATATCCAAACAGCCATTGAGCAGGCCAAAAGCGCGGGCGTGGAGCTGCTGTGCCTGCCCGAGCTGTGCCTGACTGGCTACGGCTGCGAGGACCTGTTTCTGAGCGACTGGATGCCCGAGGCGGCGCTGGCCCACCTACAAAAGGTGCGCGAATGGACGCACGGAATTTGCGTGGTGGTAGGCCTACCGGTGCGCCTGCCGGGCCGCACCTACAACACGGCGGCGGTGCTGCGCGACGGCCATATTCTGGGCTTCGCGGCCAAGCAGTTTCTGGCCAATGATGGCGTGCATTACGAAACGCGGTTTTTTGCGCCGTGGGTGGCGGGCGAAACCGGCACCGTGAGCTGGGAAGGGGAGACGTGGCCGTTGGGCGACCTCGTTTTTGAGCACCAGGGCGTGCGCTTTGGCTTCGAGATTTGCGAAGATGCCTGGCGGGCGGATAATGTGCGGCCAGCGTGCCGGCTGATGGGCAAGGTGGATTTGATTGTGAATCCGTCGGCCAGCCACTTTGCGATGAGCAAGACCGATGTGCGCTACCAGCTGGTGATGAAGGCCTCGCGCACGTTTGATTGCACGTATCTGTACGCCAATTTGCTGGGGAATGAGGCCGGCCGCATCATCTTCGACGGTGAAATTCTGGTGGCCCGCAATGGGCATTTATTGAAGCGCAACCAGCTGCTGAGCTTCAAAGAAGTGGATTTGGAATGGGTGGACGTGGACTTCACGACCAAGCCGGAGCCGGCGGCCGAAATCGTGCCGCTGCCTGCGCCTGATGAGTATAAGGAGCTGAACCAGGCCATGAGCCTGGCACTGTTCGACTACCTGCGCAAGGCGCGCAGCCGGGGCTTCGTGCTGAGCTTGAGCGGCGGGGCGGACTCGTGCTTTTGCGCCGTGGGCGTGGCCGAAATGGTGCGCCTGGGTGTGGAAGAGTTGGGTCTGGATGAGTTCAAGCGGCGCAGCGGCTGCTTCCCGGCGGCGAGCGAAACGGTGGTGCAACAGGCCGGAGCGGGCGGCAGCGCGGCTCAGGTTGTGGAAACGCCGGAAGCTCAAAGTAACTTAAGCACCAATCAGCAGCTGGTGCGGCAACTGCTGACGTGCGCTTACCAAGGCACCGTAAATTCTTCTGATGACACCTTCAACTCGGCTAAGGATTTGGCCGATAGCATCGGGGCGCGGTTTTTTAACTGGGAAATTGATGAGGAAGTAGCTGGCTACGTGGGCAAAATTCAAGGGGCGCTTGGCCGCGATTTAACCTGGCAAACCGATGATTTAGCCTTACAAAACATTCAGGCGCGGGTGCGGGCTCCCGGCATCTGGCTGCTGGCCAACGTGCAAAACTGTCTGCTCATCACCACTTCCAACCGCTCGGAGGCCAGCGTGGGATACTGTACTATGGACGGCGATACGGCCGGCAGCATCTCGCCTATCGCGGGCGTAGACAAGGACTTTGTAAAAAAGTGGCTGCGCTGGGCCGAAACTGAGTTGGGCTACCCGGCCCTGCGCCACGTCAACGCCCTGCAGCCCACCGCCGAGCTGCGCCCCCTAGCCGATAAGCAGACCGACGAGCGCGACCTCATGCCCTACGTCCTGCTAAACCGCATCGAACGGCTGGCCTTCTACGACCGCCTCAGCCCGCGCCAGGTGTTGGCCGCGCTGGATGGCGAGGCCACCGGCTTCGACCACGAGCAGTTGAAAGCCTTCGTGCGCCGCTTCTACAGCCTCTGGAGTCGCAACCAGTGGAAGCGGGAGCGGTACGCGCCCTCGTTTCACCTCGATGATTATAACGTGGACCCACGCTCCTGGCTGCGGTTTCCGATTCTCAGTGGCGGGTTCAGTGAGGAGCTGGCGGCGCTGTAGCGCGTGCTCATATGTTGGCCAGCGGAGAAAGCCGCAGAATGTAAATGACTGTGTATTATATATTGATGGTCAGTAAATTGGCTGAAATGTGTCGTGAATGGCGCAAGTTTTCCGCGTTGAGTGGTCCTAACGCTGTGTAACTTCTTCAAGCGCGGCACTTAGCCGCTGCGGAAGCTGCGAAGACATCTTGCCAACATTTAGTGCCGGAGCCTGTGACTTGTGCTATTCCACTGTTTTCGACTCCTGAATCATCGGCTTGCGCCGAAGTGGTTGCGCCGGTAATTGATGCGGATGCCGAACTTATCGAGCAGTTGCAAAGTGGAAGCGAAGTTGCCTTTCGGACCCTAGTCGACCGTTATCAGAACCGCGTTTACCGCACCGCGCTTTCGCTGCTGCGCAACGCGGAAGAAGCGGAGGACGTGGCCCAGGAGGTTTTTGTGGAGGTGTATCAAACCATCGGACGGTTTCGGGGCGAGGCGGCGCTGAGCACTTGGCTCTATCGCCTGGCTACGTCCCGGGCCCTGAAAAACCGCCGCCGGGCGCAGGCCAAAAAGCGCTTCGCCTTTTTCACCAGCCTGCTGGGCTTCGGCAATGAGGTGCTACACGAGCCACCCGACCACGCCCACCCGCTCACGCTGCTCGAAGGCCGGCAACAGCTCCAGTTGCTGATGGCCCACATCGCCCGGCTGCCCGACCAGCAACAGGTGGCCTTCACACTACGCCACGAGCAGGAGCTGAGCTACGAGGAGATTGCGGCCGTGCTCGGTACCACCGTGGCCGCCGTCGAATCGCTGTTGTTCCGCGCCCGGCAAACCCTTCGCAAACACATTCAACCGTCTTTTCGCCATGTCTAATTCCGATGCCCGCCCCGGTACTGACCAAGAATGGGAAGACCTGATGGCGCAGCTGCGCACCCAGCCACTGGCGCAGCACCGGCCCTTTTTCTACACCCGCGTGCAGGCCCGGCTGGCTACCGCACCCCCCCCAGCCTGGCGGCCGGGCTGGATACGCCGGCCCGCCTATGCCCTGCTGCTCGGGGCCCTGGTGCTGCTTCTGGGCGGCGACGACGCGGCTATCGCGTCGGCGGGGGGCGCGACGGTGGCGGCCAGCGCACCCGCCCCGCGCTGATTACGCTGCCGCGGCCATTGCATCGACTTCCGTTTTTTGCTGCCCGGTGCCAAGCCGGGGGCTGAGTACCTTTGACCTTCTATTTCATTTTCGCCCGCATGTTTCCTTCTCTCGACGCCATTCTTTGGAACGTCAACCCCATTATTGCTCACCTCGGGCCGGTCACGCTGCGCTGGTACGGGTTGTTTTTCATGCTGCCCTTCGTGGTGGGCACGTTCATTCTCACGCACATCTACCGCTCGGAGCGGGTGTCGCCGCAGTGGGTCGATGTGATTACGATTTACATGCTCATCGGCACCATCGTGGGGGCGCGGCTAGGGCACATGCTTTTTTATGATTTCGATGCTCTGAAAGCCGACCCGATGGTCGTGTTTAAAATCTGGCAGGGCGGCTTGGCCAGCCACGGTGCGACCATTGGCATCCTGTTCGCCTGCTGGCTGTTTGCCCGCAACAACAAGTTCGATTACCTGTGGGTGCTCGACCGGATTGTGATTGTGGTGGCGCTGGGCGGGGCGTGCATCCGCACCGGCAATCTGATGAACTCCGAAATCGTGGGCAAGCCCAGCAGCGCGCCGTGGGCCTTCACCTTCCCGCGCGACGTGGACCATCTGCTGCCCGTGACGCGCCCGCTGCCCGCCGGGGCCGTGCAGGTAGCCGCCGAGCCCGTGCGCTTCCAGGACGGCACTACCAGCTACCGCCTGCTGCCCGAAGGCACGGCCGTCGCTCCCGAGGCGCCTATGGCCGTGCCGCGCCACCCCACCCAGATTTACGAGGCACTGTTCTGCATTTTCCTGCTGGCCCTGCTCTACTCGATGTGGAACCGCACGAAGGAGCGCACGCCGCGCGGGCAGCTATTTGGGCTATTCGTGGTGCTGCTGTTTACGCAGCGCTTTCTGGGCGAATATCTGAAGGAAAACCAAGTGGCGTTTGAAAACGGTCACCTGTTCAACCAAGGCCAGCTGCTGAGCATTCCGCTGATTTTTATCGGTATCTGGGTGCTGTGGCGTGCCGGCAAGGACCCGGAAAACCCCTACGGCTACGCTCCGCGTGACCTGGGCAAGGAGGGCGACTCGCAGCCCACGTCCGGCCTGGACCAGCCGCGCGCGTAGCTCGGGTTAGATTCTGACAAAGTAAAGAGAGGTTTCGCAGGGACTAGCACATTGCCCGTCCTTGCGAAACCTCTCTTTATTTCGTGAAGCTCCGTGTGTGCTTACGGCAGCTTGTACTCGTATAAATCGCCTTTCTCAGTGCTGATTAGCAACGTACTGTCGTCCTTGAAAACCGCGCCTTCCGTCTGGCCGGCCCCGGCGAGAGAAATCTGGCGGGGCGTGGCTTTCAGGATTTCAGCCCAGGAATTTCCATCGAGAATGAACAGCTCGCCGCGGCCCAGCAACACCAGGCGGTGGCCGTCGGCACGGAGGGCGGCATCGGTCACTTGACCCGGAATGGCTAGCGATGTTACCTTCTTGGCGGTGTAGGTGCCGGGTTGGTCGGGCACGGTGTACACGTTGCTGGCGCGGTCCTGGCCCCGGTCTTTGGTGAAGAGGTATACCTGGCCATCGTGCCAGAGGCTGGCTTCGCAGTCGAAGTTGCGCTGCTTTTTCTTGGGCGGAAACTCGCGCTGGTCGGAATATGTGAAGGCGATGGTGCCGACGGATTTGGGGCTGTCGGGCCGGAACTTGAAGATTTTGAGGTTGCGGCGCGTGCTTTCGTTGTTGCCGCAGTCGCCGATGTAGTAGTTGCCGCTGCCGTCGCGGCTCAGGCTTTCCCAGTCGGTATTGGTGGCCGGCACGTCGATGGTGCGGATGAGCTGGCCCGAGCCGCTGATTTCGTAGAGCGTGGGCGAGTTGCCGTCGTCGCCGAAGCTGAAATAGTTGCCGCTTTCCGGGGCGGGGGCCAGGCCCGAGCTTTCGGGCACTTTGCCCTTGAGTGAGCCGACTTTGCTGAGGCCTGCGATTTCAGCCGCCGCGTTTTTATCCTTGCGGCGGTCGCCGCCTTTAGGCATATCAACCCCCGCGGATGTCGGCGAATCGGTGGTTTTATCGGGTTGAGCCTGCGAGCAGGCTGCGGTGAGCATCAGGACCAACGCGGCCGGCACAAGGGGAATAAAGCGCATTAACGTAAAGCAACTGGTGAGCTTACCTATACGCAGGCCGCGGTTTAGGGTACGGGGTCGTAGCCGTGGCCGCCCCAGGGGTGGCAGCTGGCAATGCGCCGCAACGCCAGCCACCCGCCCCGCCACGGCCCATACTTGTTGATGGCCTGCACCGCATATACCGAGCATGTGGGCGCATAGCGGCAGCTCGGCGCGGTGAGCGGCGAAATGAAGCGCTGGTAGAACCAGACGAGGCCGAGAAAAAGGGCGCGGAAGAAGCGGGACAGCATAGCGAATATGAAAACAGCAGCTACTTCGGCAGCGCATTCAGCTCCTGCTTCCACCGTTCCCAGTCGGGCAGCAGCCGGGTTTGCAGGTCATAAAAGGCCTTGGAGTGGTCGCCTACTAGCAGGTGGCAGCACTCGTGTAGCAGCACGTAGTCGAGGCACTCGGGGCGGGCGCGCACCAGCTCCGGCGAGAGGCGGATGCGGGCCGAGCGCGGCGTGCAGCTGCCCCAGCGCGTCTGCATCTGGCGCACGGATAGGGTAGGGCGCATGAGATTGAATTCGGTGAAGCGCGGCCACACCCGCACCAGTGCTTCGGCGAAAAGCGGCCCGGCCTGGCGGGCGTACCAGGTGTGGAGCAGGGCTTCGGTTTGGGCCGACGTTAGGGGCGCGGGCGTGGCGATTATTAACTCATCGCCTTCCACCGTCACAGTCGCCCGGCGGGCTTCGGCGAAGCGCAATTGATAGGGCTGGCCTTGGTAATAATGCGGGCTGCCGGCCTCAAAATGCCGGGTGGGAGCGGGCGCGGGCCGGTTGGCAAACGCTTCCTGGTGCTTGATAATCCAGTCGGCTTTTTTCAGCACCTGCTGGGCCACCCATTCGGGCGAAGTGCCGGCCGGGGCGCTGATGTGCACGCTGCCATCGGGCCGCACGGCGAAGCCGATGGTGCGCCGCGACCGGAACACAAGCGTGTAGCTGAGGGATTGATTTCGGTAAGCAATGGTTTCGCGGCGGGGCGCGGCAGAGAAGGAGCGGGGCATGGGACGGCAAGTTCGGCAGCGGTGCCGGAATGCTTAACCGCTTGGGCCGGCAAAATAATTTCGGGTCGAATTGAGCCAATCGCAGCCAAGTTGCTACCTTACCGTTATGAAACACGGTTTACCTAAATATATTTCTACTTTCTGTTTTCTTGTTGTTGTCTCGGCTCTGTGGCCGGTGGCTTCGGTGCGGGCGCAGGGCAACGGCCCAGGCGTGCGCGGGGCCCGCGCCGCCGCGCTCAGCAACGCCTCGGTGGCCCTTTCCGGCGAGGTATGGAGCATGGGCAACAACGTGGCCGGCATCAGCGAAATCCAACGGCCCAGCGTGGGCTTCTACGCTGAAAACCGCTATTTCAGCTCGGCCCTGAACGTGGGCGCGCTCACGGTGGCCCTGCCCCTGGGCCGCACCACCGCTCCCGACGCGGGCGGCGTGATGCAAGGGGCCGAGGGCGCCGCGCCGTCGCTGAGCCCCGCAGTTGCGCCCACCTGGGCGCGCAATGGTGTGGTGGCCTTGGAAGTCCAGCGCTTCGGTGGGGTGCTATACAATGAAACCCGCGTGGGCGCGGGCTACGCCTACCGCTTCGGCCAAATCAGTCTGGGGGCGCGGGCCGATATGCTGCAAGTGAGTATCGAGGGGCTGGGCAGCCGGCGCGTGGTGCTGGGCACGCTGGGCGGCCAGATTGAAATAGTGCCCCGCCGGCTCAGCTTCGGGGCTTCGCTCTACAACCTTGGCCAGACCAAGCTGGCCAGCTACCAGGACGAGCGGGTGCCCACTATCCTCAAAGCCGGCCTCGCCTACCGTCCCGGCAGCCAGGTGCTGCTGTTGGTGGAAACCGAAAAGGACGTGGAGCGCGCCGCCAATTTCAAGGTGGGCCTGGAATACCGGCCGGTGCCGGTACTGGCCGCCCGCCTGGGTCTGGCCTCGCTCACCGAGCAGGCCAGCGCGGGCATTGGCGTGCTGGCCGGCGCGTTTCAGATTGACTACGCGGCGGCGTTTCAGCAGGCGCTGGGTTTCAGCCAGCATTTGAGCGTGAGTAAATCGTGGGGCGGGAAGCAATGAGGAAAAATCTACGCTTACGCCCTGGTTTCAGCCTGCGGAATGGGTTGGCCGGGCTCATAGTTTGCGGGGCCTTGCTAATCGGGCAAACCGCAAATGCCCAGGACTACGTGCGCCGCGCCCCGGATTTGGACCGCCTGACGCAGGAATTGTTTGCCGAAATTCAGTCGGACGAAGTGCCTTATGAGGACCTCTACGAGACGCTGCTCCAGTATTATCAGACACCCATCAACCTTAATACCGCCACCCGCGAAGAGCTGCGCTCGCTGCTGCTGCTCAATGAAAACCAGATAACCACGCTGCTCAACCACCGCCAGGCCAACGGCGACCTGCTGAGCGTGTATGAGCTGCAAAGCATTGAGGGCTACGACCTGCGCACGATAAACCGCATTCTGCCCTTCATCGGGGTGCAGAGCAGCGGCCGGAACTCGGCCCGCGGCTCGCTCTGGCAGCGCATTGCTCGCGAGGATAATAATGCGCTTTACCTGCGCTACGAGCGGGTGCTGCAGCAGCGCCAGGGCTACACGCCGCCCACGCTCTACCAGGGCCAGCCTACCACGCGCTACCTCGGCTCGGCCGATAAGATGCTGATTCGCTACCGGGTGAGCCACACCAAGGATTTCAGCGTGGGCTTTTCGATGGAAAAGGATGCCGGCGAGCCCATTGTGTGGAACCCTAAGAATGGGCAGTTTGGGGCCGATTATGTGTCGGCGCACCTGCTCATTCAGGAGCGGGGCAAGCTGAAATCCCTGGCGCTGGGTGATTATCAGCTGCAATTTGGGCAGGGCTTGCTGCTATCGTCGGGCCTGGGCGTGGGCAAGGGCGCGGAGACGATTACGACCCTGCGGCGCTCGTCGGTGGGCGTGCGGGCGTATTCATCGCTGCTCGAAAACTCGTTTTTTCGGGGCGGCGCGGCTACGTATCAGGTGGCGCCTACGGTGCAGGCCACGGGCTTCGTGTCGCACAAGAACGTGGATGCCAACCTGCAGCAAAGCCAGGATTCGTTGGCGCAGTACGACGAGTTTACCTCGGGCCTGCTCTACACCGGCTTCCACCGCACGGCCTCGGAAATTGCCAACCGGCACCGGCTGGCCGAAACCATCGGGGGCGGCAATGCCACCTACACCAGCCGCGACGGCAACCTAGCCATCGGAGCTACCGGCGTGTTCACGCACTACGGCACGCCCATTCTCAAACGGCCCGAACCTTATAATTACTTCGAGTTCAGCGGCCGCGAAAACCTGGCCCTGAGCCTGAATTACAGCTACGTCTACCGCAACTTCCTGCTCTTTGGCGAAACGGCGCGTAGCACCGGCGGCGGCCTGGGCACCGTGAACGGCTTGCTGGCCAGCCTCGGCTCCAGCGTGGACGCGGCCCTGCTGGTGCGGCACTACGATTCCAATTTTCACACCCTCTACGGCAACGCCTTTAGCGAAAACACCCGCAACATCAACGAAACCGGTGTTTACATCGGCCTGAAAGTGCGGCCCGTGGCCCGCTGGGAAATCTCGGCCTACTACGACCAGTTCCGCTTCCCGTGGCTGCGCTACCGCGCCAGCGCCCCCACCGACGGCCACGATGCCCTCGTGCGCGTGGCCTACTCGCCGACCAAAACCAGCCTGCTCTACGTGCAGCTGCGCCAGCGCCTCAAGCCCCGCGACCTAGCCAGCACCGACCTCCTCAACCTCGACCCCAACCGCGCCCTGCCGCTGCCCGGCGAGCAGTTGCGCCAGAGCATTCTGGTGTACTACAATACCGTCATCTCGCCGCAGCTGGAGTTGCGCACCCGCATGCAGGCCCTGCGCCTGCGCGACGACGACGGCCTGGCCTGGCGCAGCGGCTACGTGCTGGCCCAGGACGTGGCCTACCATTTCAACCGCACCCTCAAGCTCACGGCCCGCTACTCCATCTTCGATGCCGATGACTACGACTCGCGCCAGTACGTGTATGAGCAGGATGTGCTATTGGCCGTGTCGGTGCCGGCCCTCTATGGCCAGGGCACGCGGGTGTACGGCATCGCCGAAATCCGCGTCAACCGCGCCCTGACGCTCTGGCTGCGCTACGCCGAAACCCGCTACCGCCACCAGGACGTGGTGGGCACGGGCCTGGAATCCATCCAGGGCTCACTGCGTGGCGAGGTGAAAGCGCAGCTGCGGGTGAAATTTTAGCGCGAAAATTCCGGCCCGTACTTAGTCATCGCCCGTCTGGCATTGCCCGGCGGGTGGTGGCACAAGTACGGCATGTTGTAGCAAATAGTCATTTGATTTATTCCAATTAATAGTTGTTGTCTTTGAATTAATCAATGATACATGCCATGGTTTAATAAAAAACTGATAAAAGCAATATGTATTCTATTTATTTTGCATTATGTATCGTATTATCAGGTAATTATAGGTGAATAGCGTCCAGCTAATGGTCGTAAATAGTTACATGGCGCGAAAATGACGTTTCAACCTCCGATAATAGGGTTTGGTCGAATAAGCAGCTGACCCAGCAGTCAGTGAGGCTAGTTTTGTATTGACTAATTCATAGGTAAGTTGATGTTTTTTGCTGAAAGTCGCTTGCAAATTCAAGGGCTTTTCCTCCCCATCATTAAGGTGATAAACGAGGAAAGTCACGATTTGTAGAGCGACTTTTCTTGTGCTTACGAAAGCCCAAAAAATAACGCCAACGACTGATTGAGCTCTACAAACAGCAAACTTATATGCAGAAAAGATTACCATTGTGCCAAGTACTGTCGGGAGGAACTGGCAGGAGACATTTCGGACACATACTGCGCATCAGCTCCCTAATCTTATTACTACTAGGTGCGGGCCATCAGCAGGCCGCCGCCCAAGCGGGTAAAAGCGGCCCGGTTGCCATTGCCACTACCGGCACCATCGTCAACGAATACACCGCTCTCACGGCCAACGCGGCCATGGGTGCCACCACCATCACAGTAGCCGCCAGCGCGCTGAATGCCAACAGCCGCTTTGCCGCCCCGCTGGCTGCTGGCGACCTGCTTCTTCTGGTGCAGCCCCAGGGTGCCGCCATCAGCACCGCCGATGATGCTACCTACGGCACCGTAACGGCCCTTAATAATGCCGGCCGCTACCAGCTAGTAGAAGTGGCGTCGGTGCCTTCGGGTACAACCATTGCCCTGAGCTGCAAGCTGTACAGCGCGTACACTACGGCCGGCCATGCCCAGGTGGTGCGCGTGCCGCGCTACACCACGCTCGCCGTGAACACCAACGTGAGCGTGAAGGCACAGGCCTGGAACGGGACCACGGGTGGCGTGCTAGCTATCGAAACCACGGGCAACGTGACGCTGGCCACCGGCGCTACGTTGGACGTATCGGCCCTGGGCTTCCGGGGTGGGGCGCTGGAGCAGAATACCGACGCGGCTGGCAATAACGACTTCGGCTACCGCTCGGCGAACGATACCTACGGGGCCGAAAAAGGCGAAAGCATCGCCGGCACCATTGCCGAATATGACGCGCTGAACGGCCGCTACGGGCGCGGCGCGCCGGCCAACGGCGGCGGCGGCGGCAACTCACACAACGCCGCTGGCGGCGGCGGGGCCAACGTGGCCGTGGCCGGAGCCACCTATACCGGTACCGGCAACCCCGACCGGGGCACCGGCAACGCCTACGACGCGGCCTGGAACCTGGAAGCGGCCAACTTTGCTACCTCCACATCCACCGGCGGCGGGCGCGGCGGCTACAGCTACTCCAGCACCAACCAGGATGCCCTGACGCTGGGGGCAGGCCAAACGGCCTGGGGCGGCGACAACCGCCAGAACAAGGGCGGCCTGGGTGGCCACCCCATCGTGAGCAGCGGCCGGGCCTTCTTCGGCGGCGGCGGCGGGGCCGGCGATTCGAACAACAACAGCGGCACCACCGGCGCGGCCGGCGGCGGCTTTCTTTACCTGGTATCGGGCGGTGCCGTAACCGGCGGCTCGCTGCTGGCCGATGGCGGCTCGGTAACGACGGCCAGCAACAATGACGGCGCGGGCGGCGGCGGCGGCGGCGGCAGCGTGGTGGTGGTTTCCACCAACCTGACCACGACTTCCCTGCTGGCGCGCGGCGGCAAAGGCGGCAACCAGAGCGCCATTGGCGCAGAGGCCGAAGGCGCGGGTGGCGGCGGCGGCGGCGGCCTGGTGAGCTACACCACCGGCACGCCCACCACCGACGTGAGCGGCGGCCTGAACGGCACTACGCTGTCGTCATCCCTCACCGAATTTCCGCCCAACGGAGGCACCCGCGGCGGCGCGGGCCGCGCCGATGCCAGTGCCTGCTCGGTGGCCCTGTGCCCGGCGGTGGCCGACGTGGCCACCAGTATCAGCTTCGGTACTAACCCGCTGCCGGCTAACCAGCAAGCGGTTATCAATGTGACGTTTATCAACAACGGGCCCGATGCGGCGGGCACCGTAACCCGCTTTGTGCAGCTGCCTTCCGGGTTGGGCGGCAACACCGTGACGGTGACCACCAGCGCGGGTTCGGGCAGCTACAATAATGGCAATGGCCGGGTAACCTTCACCAATGTCGGCACGCTGGCCAACGGGGACAATGCCAATGCGACCATCACCTACACGCCTTCGGTGGCGGGCACCATCGACGTGTCGTCCAGCATCAGCACCACGACTTCGGAAGCGTGCCAACTGAGCGACGACAACTCGGGGACCAATACCCTGGTGGTGATTTACCCGGCTGATTTGAAGGTGACACTGAGTGGCCCTGCTACAGCGGATGCCAAAAGTAGCATTACGTACACGGCTACCGTTCAGAATATTACGCCTAACAATCCTGGTACGGCCGATGCCACCAGCACGGTGCTTACGGTGCAGCTGGCCAAGGGCTTGCTGACCACCAGCTTTCCGGCCGGCACCACGTATGATTTCGATACCGGCATTGCCACGCTGGCCATCGGGCAGGTGAACCGGGGCGCGGCCGTGCGAAGCTTTGCTTTCACCTTCACGCTGCCCAACAACAACCAGCCCGTGGCAGGCATAGCCTCGGCCACCGCCTTCGAGCCCGACCCGGACGCAACCAACAACAACGGCGTGGCCGGCACCATGCGCGTGTCCACCACCGTGGCGCTGCCCGCCGGCACCGGCAGCTGCGCCGGTACCACCTACGATGGCTCAACGGCTACGCAGGGCCTGTATGCCGAGTATTTCAAGGGTTATTTCAACGATGTGCTCACGTTCTTCGATTCGCCCAGAACGGTCGATATGAAGCGCTCGGAGGGCACCGTGAACTACACCGCCAGCAATGCCTGGGGCGATACGTCGGGCGCTTTCGGCAGCGGCTCGGTTACCAATCCCGATTCGTACAGTGCCCGCTACCGGGGCTACCTCACCATCACCACGGCCGGCAACTATACGTTCTCGATGCTCAGTGATGATGCCGCCTACCTCTGGCTCGATAACTCAGCCCGCGCCAACCCGCTGGTTGCCGCTAATACCGTGGTGAAGGACGTGGGCACCCACGGCCCGCGTACCGCTACCGGCACGGCCGTGTACCTGCGCGTCGGCTCGCACCCCTTGCTGGCGCTGTACGGTGATAATGGCGGCGAAAACCAGTTCCGCCTTTCCTACTCCGGCCCCGATACGGGCGGTGCCACGGTCGTCATTCCAACCAGCGCGATGTGCAGCCGGCAGTTTAGCGGTCCGCTGCCGGTGACCCTCACGGCCTTCACGGCCCAGGCCGAAGGCCGCGCCGCCCGCCTGAACTGGAACACCGCCACGGAACTGCACAACGACCGTTTCGACCTGGAGCGCAGCCGTGACGGTGTGGCTTTCCAGAAATTTGCCGAAGTGAAAGGCGCGGGCTCCAGCACCAGCGCCCACAACTACAGCTACCTCGATGCCAACGCTGCCGAAATGGGCGGCGGCAAGGTTTACTACCGCCTGCGGCAGGTGGACCTGGACGGCAGCAGCGAATACTCGCCGGTGCGGACGGTGGCGTTTGGCGTGGGTGCGGCCGGCCCGGCGGGCTTCGTGCTGTTCCCCAACCCGGCGCAGGAGCGCGTGAGCCTGCAGCTGAGCCTGGCCACGGCCGGCACCATCAACCTCACCGATTTGGCGGGCCGCGTGATATTGCGGCAAACCATTGAAGCTGGAGCTACGCAGCCTTCGCTCGACCTGAGCACCCTGGCCACCGGCACCTACGTGGTGCAGGTGCTGCAGAATGGCCAGCGCTTCACGCAGAAGCTGGTGCACTCCGGCAACTAAGCCGAATAGTCATTCTGATATTCTGCCATCAAGACAAAAAAAGCCGTTTCCAGATTGGAAACGGCTTTTTTTGTCTTGATGATTTCCAGCTCCAGAAGCCCGCTTAGCTTTCCGTTTTCAGCAAGACCACCTGTGTCTTATCCGCTACGCTGATTTTGCGGCGGAAATCGAGGTAGCCAGCGTAGGCGGTTTTGGGCAGGTGGCCGCGCTTCAGCTCCAGCCGGCGGATGTACTGGATGGTGCCATCGGGCAGGGTGGCATACTGGCTGGCGTAGGTGCCGTAGGCGGTGCTGAGCTGCACGGGAGCGGGCAGGTTTTCGGGGTGGAAGCCGGCGGGCAGGTGCAGGCGGACGGTGTCGGCGTGCAGGCTGGCGTGGTCGAGCCACAGGTCGGCCTGGCGCTCGCCTACCTGCGCGGGCAGGGCGGGCAGGCGGCTCAGCAGGTTGGGGTTGATGAACACGCGCTTGCCGCTGGGCGGGGCAAAGCCCGGCAGCGCCAGCGCCAGGTTCTCGACCACGCCCGGCAGCGGGCCGGCCGGGGCCGCCGTCAGGTTAAATTTGGTGAGGGTGAAAGTGGGCAGCTTGAGGCGGTCGGTGATGTATTTTTTCTGTTCCACCAGCCCCAGCCCGTGCATTAGCTGGGCATACAGGTCCTGCTCCTGGCCGGTGCGCAGGGTGCGGGCCGTGGCCGTGGCGCTGCCCGTGGCGTCAAGAAACAGGTCGAGCCGGCGTAGCTGGCGGTTTTCGGCGGTGCTGTAGCGGGGCGTGGCCACCAGCTTGCCGCCCTCAGGTGTGAGCAGCAGCGCGTGGCGGTTGCCCGTGAAACTGCCCATGTAGCCGAAGGCTTCGGTCTGGCTGGTGCATTCCAACCACAGCGTGTCGGCCTGGCTGCCTTTGGCTGGCGGCACGCACACGATGACGTGGTTGAACTGCGTACTGGGAAAGTCGGCCCGAATGTCGGGCTCGTCGGAGCCGGCTTTTACCAGGGCCACGTAGGCTGGTACGCTCGCGGCATTCAATAAGGCCATCGTGTAGTTGCTCAGGGCCTTGCAGTCGCCGTAGCCATTGCTGGCCACCGAGCTGGCCGGGAACGTTTGCCAGCCGCCCAGGCCCAGCTGCACCGAGATGTAGCGGGTGCTGCCCTGGAGCAGCTCATACACGCGCTGCGCCCGGATGCGCGGGTCGGTGATGCCGCTGACCAGCGCGGCTACTTTGGCCGTAGTGGCGGGCGGTAGCACGTCGCGGCCGGCATTCAGCTCGTAGCTCCAGCGCCCCAGGTTCTGCCAGGAGGTGGCCGAGCCTTTGTGGCCCTGCACCTCGAAGATGCCGGGGGCCATGGCCACGGACGGCGTCAGGGTGGCCAGCGGCGGCGCGGCCTCTTCCTCGTCCACCGCCGGCAGGTTATCCAGGTGCCACTCGTAGGTTTCCTGGCCGTTGGTGCTGGTGTGGGCCACGGCGGTGCCGGCAGGCAGCTGCCGCTCCTGGTAGCGCAGGGGCAGGGCCGTGGGCGTGGTCACGCGCAGGGTAGCGCTTTGCACGGCCAGGCCTTCGGCTTCCTGCGGCTGCCAATGCGGGTAGAATAAGGTGTTGTCCGACACGGTTTCGTAGTCAAACTCTACCGTGTAGGGCGTTTGGGGCTGGCGCAGGTCGGCGTAGCGCACCCGCACATCGGTCATTAAATCATTGCTGCCCACGCCTTGGTCGTGGATTTCGGCGGCCCGCAGCTGGTGCAGCAAGCGCCCGTCGGCATCGTACACCGCCCCGCGCAGGTAGCTCAACGATTCGAGGTCGTAGTAATACTCGCCGTGCCGGCCAAAGTCATCGCCCGCCGCATCGAGCACGGTGATGACGCGGTGCACGGTGTGCACCAGCCGGCCGGCCGATTTCACGGTCACCACCTCATCGTCGGCCCGCAGCACGGCGCTGGCGCCTTCGCGCAGGGCCGCCGGAATGTCGGCCACGGCATATTTGGGGGCGGGCGCGGCCGGGGGCATCAGGAAACTGCCGAGCGGTAGGGCCGCCAGCAGGGTCAGGAAAGCTTTCATAAGGAAAGGACTGTTGGAAAGAAAATTAAGCCTTCTTTTTGATAATCAGCTTCTCGCTTTGATAATCAGCTTCTCGCTCTGCTTGGTCAGCATGAGGCGGTACAGCTCGCGCAGGTACTGGTAGTCGGTGGCCGCGTACACGGGTTTGCGCAAGCTCAGGCGGCTGGTAATATTGACGGTGGCACCGGTGGCGGCGATGGTGTAGAAAAACCGGCCGCCGTTATCGGGCAAGTCCACCACGGCGGGCTTGGGCAGTTCGGCCAGCTCGTAGCCGGCCGGCAGCGTGAGAGTCATCATCATGGTTTCCTCGGTGCTGGTTCCGAAATCGACGGGGAACGTGCGGGTTTCGTGGCGGAAGGGGTTTTGCTCCGCAACAAACTCGCTGAACGGGTTCAGGTAGAGGCCACCGGCGGCCGCTTGCTCGGCGGGCTGGGCAAACTCGTAGTCAACCACCAGCGGCTTCAGCAGGTTGGTGCGTCCCGACACGGCGAAGCTGGGCACCGTCCAGGCCGTGTGCTTGCCGGCAAACTGGGTGCGGTACTTGGGCTCGCCCACTTTTTCGAGCTCGGCGCGGGCCGTGGCCCCGGCGTAGCCGCTGTACTCTTCGTGCACCTTGCCGCTGAGGGCGCCTTCGGGCGTGAGGGCCAGCTGCACCTGCTGGTAGTGCACGCGCCGCTGGCTGGGCGTGAGGTCGAGCCAGCGCGAGGCCTTGCCGTCAGGCATCACCAGGCGGCCCACCTGGTTGAGGCAGCGCTCGGGCAGCATGCCGCCGGGCAGCAGCGGCTCGGTGGCATCCAGCAGCAGGTCTTTGCCATCGGGCAGGGCCACGTGGGCCACCACGTAGTTGAAGCGCGTGGCGAGCGGAAAGTCCGTGGTGAGGTGGCCGTGGCTGCGGGTGCTGAGCAGCACGGGGTTGGCATCGACATTGGCTACCCGCAGCGCGGCAATCAGCAGCATATTGATGTCGGCCGCATTGCCGAGGTGCAGCTCCCCAAAGGTTTTGCGCAGCGGGTTCGAGGTATAAATGGTTTCGTAGCCGTTGTATTTCACCGCATCGCGCACCAGCGCGTGCACGGCAGCGGCCCGCGCCTCCACCGTAGTGGCGGGCGTGAAGGCCAGCCTGGCCACGGCATCCTTCATAAAGCCGCCCTGGTCCAGCTGCAGGCCAAAATTTTTGTCCTGCAGCAGGGTAGCGTCAATCTTTTCCCAGGTGCCGGTGTAGTCCTTGCCCCCCACGCCGGGCACGTAAACGCTGGCCAGCTCCAGGTCCATGCTCGCCGCGTAGTCGTTCATGGTCGTGATGTAAGGCTCCTCGCGCAGGGCGGGCACGTCGCGCATGGCCCAGCGGTAGAGCCAAGTGCGGGTGGCCCGGTTGCCCATGATGGTGCTGCCCTGCGTTTGCTCGCGCACGGTGAGGGGCAGGTAGCCCCGCATCACGGTTTTGTAGTTGAAATAATCGGGAAAGTTGACCCGGTACTCGCTCCAGCGCACCGGAATAGCATGCTGAAACGTCCAGTCCGGCAGGCTAATCGAAACATCGGATATCACCGAGTAGGTAAATTCGATGACGGAGCCTTCGCGCACGTTGGGCATGGTGAACTTGCGAATGCGCAGGTGTGCGGTCACATCATCCGTGAACTTGCCGTCGTCTTCCAGCTTGATTTTTTCGACCGCCCCATTGGTCAGGTTGTAGGTGAAGCCGCGCAGCCCCACCAGCTTCTGGCTCATGCTGAACAGCGGAACCTCGACCGTGGCCCACCCATAACCAGCTTTTGTGAGGATTTTGATGCGCGTGGTGCGGTCCGTTATGGCTTGCAGGCTCCCATTAGCGCCCATTTCTACCCGGGAGCTGCCATAGTCGCACAGCATCACCGCGGCGGCGCTGTCGCCCACAAACGGCGCTGCCGTGAAGTCACCGGGGTCAGGCTTGCCAAATTTGATGGGTTCGGTCTGGGCCCGGGCCGTTAGGGTGGCTAGTACCAGGGCGGCCAGCATCGCCGGGTAGCGTAACGAGTGCTTCATACTATTCAGAGAGCAGGGAAAGGGCGGGGATTAGTTGACGGCAGAAAAACTGGCTGCTCAGTTGCCGGCTAGGCTTTTTTCTTGATAATCAGCCGCTCGTTTTGCTTTTCCAGCATCAGGCGGTAAAACTCGCGGAGCTGGGCGTACTCCTCGGCCGCGTACACGGGCTTGCGCAGGCTCATTCGGCTCATGAGCTGCACCACGCCGGGCGCGCCGGCCGTGACGGTGCAGATGAAGCGCCCGCCGCCCTCAGGCAGGTCCACAATGGCGGGCTTGGGCATTTCGGCCAGCTCGTAGCCGGCGGGCAGCGTCAGGGTCACCATCGTGGTTTCATCCTGCGGCGCGCCAAAGTCCACGGGAAACAGCCGGTCGTCGTGCCGGAAGGGGTTTTGCTCGGTGCCGAACTCGCGCAGCGGGCTCAGGTAGAGCATATCGGCGGTGGCGTTGTCGTCGGCGGCCTGGGTAAACTCGTAGTCCAGGGCCAGGGGCTTGGCCACGTTTTCGCGTTCGCCTACGGTCAGCTTGGGTACGGTCCAGCCGCTGTGTGGGCGGGTCATCTGGGCCAGGTATTTCTTCTCGCCCAGGCTGCTTAGCTCCTCGCGGGCCTCGGCCCCGGCGTAGCCGCCGTGCTCCTCGTGCACCTTGCCCGTGAGGCCGCCTTTGGCATCCATAGTCAGGGCCACTTGCTGGTAGTGCACGTAGCGCTGTTCCGGGTTGAGGTTAACCCAGCGGCCCAGTTCCGAATTTTTCATGATGAGGCGGCCGGCCTGGTTCAGGCAGCGCTTGGGCAGCACGCCGCAGGGCAGCAGGGGCTCGGTGGCATCCACCAGCAGGTCTTTGCCATCGGCCAGCGGCACCAGGGCCAGCACGTAGTTGAAGCGCGAGAGCATGGGCTGGCTCTGGTCGACGCGGCCGTGGCTGCGGGTGCTCAGCAGCAGCGGATTGGCCGGAATGCCGGCCATGCGCAGGGCCGAAATGAGCAGCAGGTTCACATCGGCCGAGGTGCCGTGGTGGGCATCAAAGGCCTTGCGCAGCGAGGCCGTGGTGGCGTAGTGGTTGGTGCCGTCGTAGCGCACGGCGGCCATCACTACTTCGCGCACGGCGGCGGCGCGGGCCGACAGGTCCGGGTATTGGGCCACCAGCGGCATAATCTGGTCCTTCAAAAAGCCGCACCGGTCCAGCTGCCCGCCAAAATCGTCGCTGTTCAGCAGCTCCATATCGATTTTGGCCCAGGTGCCGGATACGTTCTGGTAGGGCTGGTTCGGAAACTGCTCGCCGGCCAGCTGGAAGGTGATGCGGTCCAGAAAATCTTCCGACGTGGTCATGTACGGCTCGCTGCGGAACGCCGGCACGTCCTTCATGGCCCAGTCGTAGTTGGTGGTCCGCGCCGATATGGCATCGCTGCTGCCGGCCTGGTGCGTGGTACCGAAGCCGCTGCCTACCGTGCTGCCAGACGTGCGCACGGTAAACTGTATGGCACCCTCGCTCTGGCTCTGCACGGCCATCGGGTGGTAGCCCTGCTGCAGCATCTTGTAGCGGAAATACTCCGGAATGCTGGCCCGGAACTCGCTCCAGCGCACGGGAATGTCGCGCTGAAACGTCCAGTCCTGAAAGTTGAACAGGAAGTCGGAAATCACCGTGTAGTTGTACTCAATCACCGACCCCTCGCGCACGTCGGGCAGCGTGAACTTGCGCACCCGCACGTTGGCCGTCTGGTCTTCGGTGAAGGTGTTGGTGCCGTCCAGCTTGGTTTTCACCACCTGGCCATTCACCAGGTTGTAGGTGGTGCCGCGCAGGCTCGACATCTTCTCCTGGTTTTCGCCGCGGTGGTAGAGGGGGACTTCTATCGTGGCCGCATCGTAGCCGGCCTTTTTCAGGATTTTGATGCGCGTGGTGCGCTCCGATATCAGCTGGAAATCGTTGTTGTTGTACTGGAAGTTGGTGGTACCATAGTCGCACAGCACCACGGCCGCCGCAGCCGAGTCGCCCACAAATGGCGCGGCCGTAAAGTCCTTGGGGTCGGGCTTGCCGTATTTGATGGGCTCAGTTTGGGCCTGAGCCGTGAGACTGGCCAGTACCAGGGCAGCCAGTGCTGCCGGGTAGCGTAAGGAGTGCTTCATAGAAAGCGGGTTAGGAAAGGTTAAAGAGATAATTAATTGCAGAAAAGACCCGCCGCTCAGCTGCCGGCTTTCTTTTGAATGATGAGCTTCTCGCCCTGCTTTTCCAGCATCAGGCGGTAGAGCTCGCGCAGGTTGGGGTACTGCGCGGCACCGTACACGGCCTGGCGCAGGGTCAGGCGGCTGGTGAGCGTTACCGCGCCCGGCGTGGCCGCCACGCTACACATAAAGCGGCCGCCGCCCTCGGGCAGGTCCACCACGGCGGGCCTGGGCACGGCGGCCAGCTCGTAGCCGGCCGGCAGCGTCAGGTTCACGACCAGCGTTTCTTCCTGCGGAATGCCGAAATCGACGGCAAAGGCCCGCTCCTCACGCCGAAACGGGTTTTGGCCCAGGCCAAACTCGCTCAGTGGGCTCAGGTAAATGGGGCCGGCGGCCGTTGCGCTTTCGGCGGGTTGCGCGAATTCGTAGTCTAGCAGCAGGGGCTTGTTCACGTTATCGGTCTGGGTCAGGGCGGGCCTGGTCAGCGTCCAGTTTTCGTGGCGCTGCGTGGCGGCGGCCAGGTATTTTTTCTCGCCCTGGCCGGCCAGCCGGGCGCGGGCCTCGGCACCGGCATAGCCGCCGTGCTCGTCGTGCACCTTGCCCGTGAGGCCACCCTGGGCATCCAGCACGAGGGCCACCTGCTGGTAGCGCACCCGGCGCAGGGCGGGGGCCAGGTCCACCCAGCGGCCGTCTTCGGGTTTTTTGGTGATGAGGCGGGCTACGCGGTTGAGGCAGCGCGGGGGCAGCACGCCGCAGGGCAGCAGGGGCTCGGTGGCGTCCAGCAGCAGGTCTTTGCCATCGGCCAGCGGCACCAGCGCGGCCACGTAGTTGAAGCGCTCCAGCAGCGGGTATTCCTTGCTCACGGAGCCGTGGTCGCGGGTGCTCAGCAGCAGCGGGTGGGCCTCGATGCCGGCCTCGCGCAGGGCCGCCAGCAGCAGCAGGTTCACATCGGCCGAGGTGCCGTGGTGGGCATCGTAGGCCTTGCGCAGCGGGTCGGGGGCGTAGTAGCGGTCGGTGCCGTCGTAGCGCACGGCGGCCATCACCAGCTGGCGCACGGCGGCGGCGCGGTCCGTCACGGCCGGGTATTTGGCGGCCAGGCCCTGCAGCTGGTCCTGCATAAAGCCGATGTGGCCCAGGCGGCCGCCAAACTCATCATCAGCCAGCAGGCGGGCGTTGATTTTCTCCCAGGTGCCGGTCAGGTCGTGGTAGGGCGCGTCGGGCCACTGCTCGCCGGTCAGCTCAAAATCGAGCCGGGCCACGTAGTCCCCGGCCGTGGTCATAAACGGCTCTTCGCTGAAGGCCGCCACGTCTTTCAGCGCCCAGATATGCTCCTCGGTAGGCGCACTCACGGTGAGGGTGCCCGTGGTTTGGCCGGAGCTCAGCCCCCCGCTCGCAGGCACTTTACTGTCCAGCAACAGGTTGGTCGAGCCCACCGAAGTCTTGTTCACGGCAAAAGCCTGCGCGCCCTGATAGATAATTTTGTAGCGGTAAAACACCGGAATGCTCACCCGGTATTCGCTCCAGCGCACCGGAATATCGCGCTGAAACGTCCAGTCCTGAAAATTGAAGAGGAAATCCGAAGTCAGGGTGTAAGCAAATTCCACCACCGAGCCCACCCGCACGTTGGGCAGCGTGAACTTTTGCACGCTGACGGTGGGCGTGCGCTTTTCCAGAAATGCGCCGCTGGTTTCGAGCCGGGTTTTCTCCACGGCGTTGTTCACCAGGTTATAAGTGAAGCCCCGCAGGTTCGATATCTTTTCCTGGTCGTCGTCGCGGTGGTAGAGCGGGATTTCAACCGTGGCGTACTCGTAGCCGGGCTTTTTGAGGATTTTGATGCGCGTCACCCGCTCAAAAATTACCTGAAACCCGCCGCCCTGGCCTTTCAGGCGCGAGCGGCCAAAGTCGCACAGTACCACAGCCGAAGCCGCACTATCGCCCACAAACGGCGCGGCCGTGAGCTCCCGGCTATCAATCACTCCGAACTTAATGGGTTCGTTCTGGGCGCGGGCCGAATAGCTGATAATCAGCAAAAGCGCCGACAGTAAGCCCCGCCAGCGGCTGGCGAGTAGAGATGCTTGCATGCAGAAAAAAGAATGGGATAGACAATCTTTGAACTGCTAAAACTACTGAAATTCAGTTAAAAATCATCTATTTTTCATCTTATTTCTCTAAATGAAATGGTGTAGGGGCGGCGATAAGCCCTACCGGGTACGCCTCCGCCCCTACACCACTTCCTCGGCCGAGGGCTCGGGGACTTCATCGGCCGCGGCCGAGTGGCCGGCTGGGCGGTCGGCGGGCACCCGCATCAAATACACCAACGCCGCCAGCACGCACGCCAGGCTGAGGCCGTGCACATAGGGCAGGTGCGTGGCGTGGTTGCTGAAAATCCAGCCCGCCGCCAGCGCGCCCAGCCCGATGCCGGCTTCGAGGGCGATGTACATGGTGGCCACGGCGCGGCCCCGGCGGGCCGGCTCGCTCAGGTCGATGGTCCAGGCGTAGAGGGTGGGCGAGTTCAGGCCCGTGCCCAGCCCAAATACCACCGCGCCCAGCAAAAACACCGGCACCGAGGGCGTGAGAACCAGCAGTACCAGCCCCAGGGCCAGCATAGCCGTGGACCAGCGCAGCACCGGCACCCGCCCGTACTTATCTGATGACTTGCCCGCAACCAGCCGCACCGCCAATGACGATATGGTGTAGCACAGATAAAACCAGCCCTTGTGCGAGCCCGTGAGGCCCAATAGCCGGCTCTGGTCGGGTATCACGGTGAGCACCGCTCCGAACGGAAACAGGCACAGCAGCGTGGTGAGGGCCGCCGGCAGCACCTTGGGCTCCAGCACTTCGCCCCAGTTCAGCTTCAGCAGCCCGAAGCTGAATTTCTCCCGTTGGGCCACCGGCAGCGTTTCGGTGAGGGTGCCCTGCACCACCAGCGAGAGCAGGGCCGCCGCGCTGGAGCAGTAAAACATGGTGTTGAGGGAGAACGTGGCCGCCACCCACGAGCCGAATGCCGGCCCGGCCGCCATGCCCAGGCTGCCCGTCACGCCCAGCAGGCCCATGGCCTCGCCGCGCCGCTCCACGGGCACGATGTCGGCGATGAAGGCGGCCGTGCCCGTGGGCTTGAAGCCCGTGCTGAACCCGTGCAGCAGCCGCAGCCCCAGAAACCCCGTGACCGTGAGCGCCCACGGGTAGAAAAACCCGCATACGAAGCACACCAGCGAGCCAAACACCATCACCGGAATGCGGCCCACGGTATCGGCCAGCTTGCCCGAAAACGGCCGGCTCAGCCCCGCCGTGAGCGTAAACAGGGCAATGATGAAGCCTTTGTACTCGCCCCCGCCCAGCCGGGTGAGGTGGTCGGGCAGCTCGGGCAGCAGCAGGTTGAAGCTGAGAAAAAACAGGAACGACGACAGGCACATGAGCCAGAAGCCGGTGGAGTAGGGGCGGGAAGCGGGGGCAGCAGTTGCGGGCATGGGTGCCGCAAAGGTCGGCAGGAATGGCCGGGCGGCAGCGGTGCGCCGGTTCCTGCGGGCCTAGCGGCAAGGTCTTGCGGTCCCGTTAGCAGCAGCCGCAGGTGCCCGGGCCTTGCTCCTGAATGGGAGGGCAGGGCACAGAGCCGTATGAGCAGAACACGCAGCAGTCGCCGGCCAGCGGTTTCAGCACGGTGCGGCAGCTCGGGCACTCGTAGAAATACTGGCAGGCATTGGTCGGCATCTGCTCGGAGTGCGGCTGCTGGCAAACCGGGCAGGTGAGTACGGAGGTGAGCGTGACCATGGGCGGCGTGGGCGACATTATCGGGTAGTTAGTGGCTGGTGGGGTTCAGAATGTGGTAGCCGGTGCTGTTGATGGCGCTTTCTACCTGGGCCGGCTGCGCCTGCGCTGCGTCGAAGCGCACTTGCGCGGTGGCCTGGTCGTAGGAAACGGACACGGCTTGCACGCCGGGCACCTGCTGCACCGCCTGCTCAACGTGCTGGGCGCAGGCCGCGCAGGTCATGCCCCCGATGCGATACGTGCGGGTCTGCCAAGTGGGGAGTGCGCCGCTGGTCGCGGACAGTGCTGCTCGGGCCTGGGGCCGGGGGTAAAGTATGGCTGCATAATAGGGAAACGTCAGCAGCGCCGCCGCCAGCACCGTCACCAGTCCCAAAAAGCCCCGGGACTGCAAAAAGGTCAGCTTTTGCGGGGCTGCGCAGCAGTCGGCCGCCGGCTTCGGCCGGAGCTGCTGGTACCAGGCCACGACAAACGCGGCCACCGTGAGCCCCACCAGATAGGGCCGATAAGGCTCGACCCAGGCGAAGGCCCCGGCGGCTCCGCTCAACCCACCAATTACCGCCAGCAGCGGCGTAATGCAGCAGAGCGAAGCCGCAACGGCGGCCAGCAGACCGGCCCCAAAAACAGACTTAGCGGAAGCGAGGGAAGCGTTGTTCATCGGGATAGCATGCGTTTAGCTGCCAGCCGGGGCCGGCAGCGTCCCGGCTCTTACTTCGGGCCGGGAAATTAAGCCGATTCCACTTGTTGCGCCGCATCCGAGGCGAAAGCTGCGCCCGTTGGCCGCCGCGCCGCTTTCGAGCCCATATTATCGGCTTCCCGTTCCAGGGTGGCGTCATCACTGACCCTCTGCCCAGCCAGCTGGGCGGTTGGCCGAACGCGGCCCTGCTGCTGTTGTACCACATGCCAGGCTTCGTGCGGCAGGTGCTGCTCCGGCCCCGGCGCTACGTGAATATCCGTGCCCTGCGCATAGGCCAACGCCTCCAGCTGTGCGGGCCTGGCCGAGTTGTAATGCACCCGCACCTCATCCAGCGAGTAGCCCGAGAGGCTTTCTACGCCTGCTTTGAGCTGGTCGGGCAGGCCTGTGGTATTGCGTTTTGGTGGGCTGGGCTTCTTCATGCTATCCGGAGCTGGTTAAAACTTGCTGGGGTCTTTGCCCTTGGCCTGCATGGCCTGTTCCAGGTCGGCAATCATGGCTTTCACCTTCGCGTTGGTGCCGGCCAGCATCTCAAACCAGAGTTTGTCGCGAAAGCCTTCGGGCGGGGTGGCTTGTTCCAGCGCCCCCATCGAGCCATCGCGGGCCACGGGGCCGTTGGTCAGCAGGTTCTGATGCCTGAAGCCGGTCATGACGTACTTGTAGCGGCCATCCTTCACGTAAATGGTTTGGGTGTGCACCACGAAACCCATGGGCGTGCCGTGCGAAAAAAACAGGATGCCGCCCTTGGCCAGCAGCTTGCCCTGCTCCTTGTCCTTGATTTGCACCACGTCGTTGGCCGACTGGTAGGTTTTGGCCATCCACTCCAGGGCGCGGTCGTAGAGCTGGTTCTGGGTAGCGCCGGGCACTTCCACCACGCCCTCGTAGGTGACGTGCCGGGTTTGCTCATCGAGCGGGAGCGGGGTGCCATCGGCCAGCCTGGGTACCGCCGTCGGCCCCAGCGCATCGGGGTCGATGAGCTGCCTGCTGGCGGCCAGAAACAGAAACCCCGTGCGCTTCACCACCAGCCAGCGCGGCGAGTAGCGGCCCACTACCGTGACCGTTTCGTTGGGGGCCAGGGAGGTGCCGGAGGCCCGCGCGGTATCGGCCGGGCTGCGGTAGAGCAGTACCCGCTCACTGCCCGCCCGGTAGGTTTTGGGCGGGTCGGAGGCGGGGAGCTTCTGGGCAACCACGGCCGCGGGCAGCAGCAGGGCCGCCAGCAGCCCGATGGATAGCAATCGATTCATGCAGGGAAAGAAGATAAGTCGGGGCTGCTGATAGGGGCGTGCCCCGGCTGAGGGACCAGGGAGGTAAAAAAGCAAGGAGCTGCTTTGCACGCCGGCCCAAAAGGCTGCCGCTGGAAATGATGGAGCAAGATAAGGCCGGTTAGCGTATTGCGGGGCGTCATCTGGCGCGAGTTTAGCGCTGTTTAACTCGTGACGGTTTTTCGGGCGAGGCTGTGCCTCGCAATAGCACGAATCGCCAGTAGAAGCTTATGTCCACAGTGCCAAATTGCCGCTGGCGCAGCCCCACGTCATGGCTGGTCACGAGTTATGCTCCGCGTAAACTCGCGCGAGTCAAGGGTTGGTACACGAGTAACGCTACGCCAAACCAGCGCCGGATGTGAGGGCAATGAGTGCTGGATTTGGCATCGATTTCAGTGCCAACACTGATGCAATTCAGCTGGTGTGGAGGGTATTTTTACGAACACTCCAACCCTTTTTACTCTTGAGCGATGGAACAGCCAATAATCCCCGTGCCGGTACAAGTCCCCATAGGTTCAGTCGTGGCTTTTGCCGGGCCCACCAATAAAATTCCAGAAGGCTGGATGGTCTGCGAAGGGCAAACGATGAATTCAGAAGGTTACCACGACCTATTTCAGCAAATCGGCACCTCCTGGGGCGGCGATGGCGCGCCCAACTTCTATCTGCCCGACTTGCGCGGGGCATTCCTGCGGGGCGTTGATAATGGCAAAACGGCCAGATACGACCTCGAACGGGAGAAGCGGGTTGCACCCCGGCAAGACGCAAACCCGAACAACGGGAATTCCGGCATCAACGTGGGCTCGATGCAGGCCTTCAGCACGGCAAAACCAAGCGGCGACCCGTTCAAAACCAACGTTGCCGGTGAACACAGCCACGGTGGTATAATAGGTCAGGGTCCTGGTCCTCATGACCATGGAGGCGAAGTGCTCTCTCCTGACTTAGCCATTGCTATGCCAGTAGCAGGCAACCATGAGCATACCATCACTGCTGGCGGCGACCAGGAAACCCGGCCGGTAAACGCCTACGTGTACTACATCATCAGGGTGAAATAAAGCTCGCCCGGCAATGCACGCTCATGAGGCATGAGTGCTACAGCAGTTGAGCTATGTGGCGTTTGGCTACTGACCGCACAAGTTTAGCGCCGCGTAGTAACGCATGCCAGGTGTGGGACGGACAAGGCACAAAAAAGCCCCGCGCGGCAGGGCCGGCGGGGCTTTGGGTACTGCGAACCGATGCGGTTAGGTCGTCAGCGTGGCACGGTGCGTGGCAATGCCGGCCTTCACGGTGTTGAGGGTGGCAATCTGGGTGCTCACCTGCTCGGCATCCACGTCGGCCAGGAAACGGGTGAGGCCCGAGCTGAGGCGGTTGCGCTTGGTGAGGCGGGTTTGCTGCACCACGAGGGCTGCGCGCTCGTCGGTGGTGGTTTCAAGCAGCTCCGCGTCGATGCCGGGGGCCGCCAGCACGGCATCGGCCGAGGCAATTTTGGCGTTCACCTTGGCCAATTGCGACGTGGTATCGGATTTTGCACGGGTGGCCCGGTCGTCGGCCAGCTCGCCCACGGCATCGCGGGTAGTGAAGGTTTTGAGCTCGAACTCAACTTCGGCGGTGGCGGCGTCGCACAGCGCCCGGTCGGTCAGGGAGGAGTAATCCAAGGCCATAAATAAGGTTGGGGAAGAAAAATGGGGTTGAGAATGGGCCAAAGCTAACGGCACTCAGGAGGGGCAGAAATGACCAGTGTCATTTCTGAAAATGATACTCGTTGTCCCCGCTGAGCAGTGCCGACTACCTGCCCGGCCCCTCCGGCGCCGCCACCAGCGCCGCCGTCTCGGCCGCCAGCCCGGCCAGCCGCGCCCGCAGCAGGTGGGCCCGCGTGGCAGCCTCGGGGGGCAGCGGGCGGGCCTGCCGCGTTAGCCAGTCGGCCAGCCAGGCGGGGCGGCCGGGGTTGTCGGGGGCCGGAATGGTTTCGGCGGCGGCTTGCAGCAGGGCGGGTAGGGCCTGCGCCCAGCGAGTCGCCACCCGGGCGCGGGCCTCGATGGCGGCCAGCTCGCGCCCCAGCTTCGCCGCCTGCTGCGCGCACACCCGCCGCCGGAAATCCAGCTCCGCCGCCTCGGGGGCGGGCAGGGCGGGCTGCACTTCGGCGGCTGGGGTAGCGGGCGCATCGGCCGGCGGCAGGTGCGGCAGCAACGGGCGCAGGGCCATCAGCACGTCGGACGTAAGGTTGCGCCGGCCCGCCTCAATGGCCCCCACTAGCTCAGGACTCACACCCAGGTACAGGGCCATTTCATTTTGTTGCAGCCCAAACCACACCCGCACGCGGGATAGCAGGTTGGTCGAAGGAGTAGCGCGACGAGGCATGTGTACGGTATTATTGTAAAATGAAAAATACCGTACAGATTCGGAATAGAAAGTGTACGGTATTTTTTTATTTTGCAATAATACCGTACAGGTTTGATGCATCTGTGGTTTCCGGCGGGCTGTGACACGAAGAAGCCCCAGCCGCTGGTGGGGTTGGGGCTTAGGCTACTTCATTGGATGCATGATGCCGTATCTGGCGCGAGTTTAGCGCATCGTAACTCGTGACGGTTTTTCGGGCGAGGCTGTGCCTCGCAATAGCACGAAGCACTAGTGGAAGCCTGTAGCCACAGTACCAAATTGCCGCTGGCGCGGCAGCGGAGGCACAGCCTCCGCGTCATGGCTGGTCACGAGTTACGCTCCGCTAAACTCGCGCCAGTCGAGGGCCATAACTTGCGGCTCCGCTGGTGCCATCTTCGTCGGCCAAACTGCGATTAGCCCGTCTACTTCGCCCCTTGTTGAACCCGCCTAACCCGTGCCGCGACCACCCCGGCCAAAACCCCGCCCAGCCCAAGCCGCAAGGCCCGCCCCATGAAAATCCTCCTGAATTGCCTGTTGTTTTTCAATCTACTGTGTTTCCTGCTCTTCTTCCTGGATAAACGCAAAGCCCAACGGGGCCAGCGGCGCATTGCCGAAAACACGCTGCACCTCGCCACGCTGCCCGGCGCGGCCCCCGGCGCGTGGGCCGCAATCTGGCTGCTGCACCATAAAAACCGCAAAGCCGCTTTCTGGGGCATTACCCTGGGGCTGACGCTGCTGCAAGGGGCAGTGCTCTATTTCACGTGGCCCTATTTTCAGGCAACGCTTTAAACGGGTCAACCGGCTGCCTGCGGGGAGTTGGCGCATGCAGCAGCGCCCGCATCGGTGGAATCATTCGTACCAAGGTTGGGGCCGATAGCGGCTTTCGGCGGGCCGTGCCATGCAGATGCCCCAGCCGCTGGCGGGGCTGGGGCTTCTTGGGAGTATTGTGGGTGGAGCGTATTGGTTGATTGGTTTGTAAGATAGATTAATTCAACAATTGCTAGGGCTGAACATTGGTAAAAATACCTGTCGTAATGGCGCTGCTAGGGTCGCCAGCAGCGGGAACTCCTGCGGAGGACAGTGCCGAAAAGGTGCCAGTAAACCCACCGCCAGGGATGTCAGCCAGTGTGAAATTGACATTGGTTGAGTACCACCTGCTTTGCGGGTAGGCCCCATTGTTCAGAATAACTCTGGAAAGTCGATAAGCGGAGGTGGGGTCGCCGGTTTGCTTGACGAAGTTAAATAAGAGTGTTTCTGCTCCGGCTTGCGGTACAGGAATGGTGAGGAGTTGTAATTCCAGCACATCGAAGCTACCAAGTGGGGAAGGAGTACCAGGATGTATATACACTTTCGCGTTGCACGTTTTGGCACTGCCATCCAGTACGTAACTCCCGGTATTCGGGGCAGGAGCTGCAGCTGGAGTTTCCTTTTTGGAGCAACCAACTACCCCAACAAGTGACATCATCACTAAGAAACGAATAGGGCTGCTGAAGTAAAGCACTGAGGTGTTAAGTAATTCGTGGATGGATGTAAAGCTAAGGGGGGCTAAAATGATGTCGCAATATATTGGCTTGCAGTAAACTTCCCCTGCCAAAACGGCCGCCCCCCAAACCCGGCCCCAAGCTTGCCCCAGCCCGGGCCATGTTTGAATTCCTGAAATCCATTTCCGCCAAGAATCCCAACGGCGGGCGCGGCCCCGAAAAGCCCGCCGTGAGCGTGCGCGAGCGGGTATCGGCCCTGCGCCACCTGCCCGCCTTCCTGAAACTAATCTGGCACACCAGCCCCGGCCTGGCGCTGGGCAACATCGCGCTGCGCCTGCTGCGGGCGTTTCTGCCGCTGGCCACGCTCTACATCGGCCGCCTGATTATCGACGATGTGGTGGCCCTCACCAAGCTGCCCGCGGCAGCGCGGCAGCTCACGCCCGTGCTCACCCTCGTGGCGCTGGAGTTCGGCCTGGTGCTGCTGGCCGATGCCCTGGGCCGCGGCGTGGCCCTGCTCGACAGCTTGCTCGGCGACCTGTTCGCCAACCAGTCGTCCATCCGCCTCATGGAGCACGCCGCCGAGCTAGACCTCGACCAGTTCGAAGACAGCACCTTCTACGACAAGCTGGAGCGCGCCCGCCGCCAAACCCTCTCCCGCACCGTGCTCATGAGCCAGGTCCTCAGCCAGGGCCAGGACTTCGTGACGCTGCTGCTGCTGGCCGGCGGCCTCGTCGCCTTTCAGCCGTGGCTGCTGGGGCTGCTGCTGCTGGCCGTGGTGCCCGCCTTCCTCGGCGAGTCGCACTTCAACGAGCGCAGCTACTCCCTCTCGCACTCCTGGACGCCCGAGCGCCGCGAGCTTGACTACCTCCGCCAGACCGGCGCCAGCGACGAAACGGCCAAGGAAGTGAAGATTTTCGGCCTCTCCGATTTCCTGATAACCCGCTTCCGCGAGCTGTCCGACGACTTCTACCGCCAGAACAAGAGCCTCGTGCTGCGTCGCGCCAGCTGGGGCACGCTCTTCGCCGCCATCGGCGCGGCCGGCTACTATGGCGCATACGTCTACATCATTGCCCGCACCGTGGCTGGGCAGATTTCGCTGGGCCAGCTCACCTTCCTGGCTGGCTCGTTTGCCCGGCTGCGGGGGCTGCTCGAAGGCATCCTCAGCCGCTTCAGCTCGGTGGCCGACGGGGCCTTGTATCTGCAGGATTTCTTCGACTTCTTTGCGCTGCGGCCGCGCATCGTCACCCAGCCGCTCTACGGCGAGCGGCCCATTCCCTTCCCCCGGCCCATTAAGCAGGGTTTCGAGTTTGAAAACGTCGGATTCCAGTACAAGAATGGTACAAAATGGGCCATTCGCAACCTGAGTTTCACTCTGCAAGCCGGTGAAAAGCTGGCGCTGGTGGGCGAAAACGGGGCCGGTAAAACCACGCTGGTGAAGCTCCTGGCCCGCCTCTACGACCCCACTGAAGGCCGAATCCTGCTCGATGGCTACGACCTGCGCGAGTACGACCCGGCCGAGCTACGCCGCGAAATTGGCGTCATCTTCCAGGATTTTGTGCGCTTCCAGCTGCCGGCTGGCCAAAACGTGGCCGTGGGCCGCATTGAGGAGCGCCACAACCAGCCCCGCATCGAAACCGCCGCCCACCAGAGCCTCGCCGATACCGTCATCGCCAAGCTGCCCGGCGGCTACGACCAGATGATTGGCCGCCGCTTCAACGGTGGCGTGGACCTGAGCGGCGGGGAGTGGCAGAAAATCGCCCTCGGCCGCGCCTATATGCGCGACGCCCAGCTCCTCATCCTCGATGAGCCCACCGCCGCCCTCGACGCCCGCGCCGAGTACGAAGTCTTCCAGCGCTTCAAGGAGCTCACCCAGGGCAAAACCGCCGTCCTCATCAGCCACCGCTTCAGTACCGTCCGCATGGCCGACCGGATTCTGGTCATCGAAAACGGTCAGTTTGTGGAAATCGGCAGCCACGAGGAGCTGCTGAGCCGGGGCGGGCGCTACGCGGAGCTGTTTGCCTTGCAGGCCGCCGGGTATCGGTAGAAGAAGGAAGCGGGGTAGTGGAACGTCATAAAAGGACGTCATGCAGAGCGCAGCGAAGCATCTTTACCGCGCAACGTAATCCAATCAAAAGGATTAGTGGTGGCGGTAAAGATGCTTCGCTGCGCTCTGCATGACGTTCTGGGTTTTTTTGAATAAGCCCTCGGCACCACCCACCCGCTACCTTGCGGCCGTCCCGGCCGTTTTCCCGTATCGCTTCCACCATGCCAAAACTCACCGATTCCGATAAAGCCCGGCTGTATCTGATATCCAAACTCCCGCCGTTTGCCCCGAAAGCGGCAGTCGTGCCGCCCGCGCCCGTGCTGCGCATCGTCATCATCCGGCACGGCGAGAAGCCGCCCGAGGGCGATAATCTTTCCTGCGCCGGCCTGAATCGGGCGCTGGCCCTGCCCGCCGTGCTCAATCAGCTCATGCTCTCGCCGCCCAACCTCACCTTCGTGCCCGTCATCGGCACCAACGACAAGGACACGACCCGCGTGCGGATGCTGCAAACCGTGATGCCCTACGCCGTGCAACACAACCTCACCATCAACAGCGACTTTATGGTGGAAAACACCAAAGCCTTTGCCCGGCAGCTGCGGAAGCTCCGGGGCACGGTGCTGGTGGTGTGGGAGCACGATAACATCGTGGAAATCACCAAAGACCTGGGCCTCGAAAACGTGTCGGACTGGCCCGATACCGATTTCGACAGCATCTGGACCATCAGCTTCAGCGGCGGTGGGGCTAAGGGCAAAGCCAAGCATCCGGTTTTGGCCAAAAGCCGGCAGCACATCCGCCCTTCGGCAATTTGCCCGGGCTAAGCCTGGCATGCCGGTCCGGGGAGCTTGGCGGGCGCGAAGCCCGGCCGGCCAGAGCAGGCGCTGCGCCGGGCAGCTCGTGATGTAAGCTGCCGGTTGCCGAGTAATCGGGGCTGGCAGGCCGTGGGGCGGATGTTCATAATTTTTTCGCCGGGTGTAAGCGCCTAAGTGCCTAAGGTTTCGTAAATTGGTAATTCCATCGCCTCACGAGAATTCCCTTAGTCATGAAGCCTGTTACTACATTATTGGCACTCGTCGTGCTGGCCCTCACAGGCTGCATGGCCACCCGCGAAGCCCGGGTTGATTCGGATTATAGCTACCGGGGCAATTTTCGCCACTACCGTACCTACGATTTCGTGACCGGCACCGGCCTCACCTCCGACAGCAGCGCCCTGGGCCAGTCGGTGCGCGAAGCCATTCAGCAGCGCTTCCTGGCCCAGGGCTACCGCCGGGCCAAGCGCCGGCCCGATATGCTGGTGAATTTCCGGGTGTATCAGGGCGATATGAAATTCCACGGCTTCCAGCAGGAAGACCTCAGCCAGTGGATTAAGCGCAACATCGAGGAAACCGACGACACGCCCAAGGAAGAGCGCCAGGGCTACGAGCCCATCCGCTTGCTACTGGCCGAGGGCACGCTTCTGGTCACCCTCATCGACGTGAAAACCAACCGCGCCGTCTGGAACGGCTACGCCTCGGGCGTGACCGTACCCGAAGGCCCCATGGGCGAAGTTGTGCTCCGCCGCTCCGTGCGCTCCATCCTGGACCGCTACCGCATTTTCACCGAAGAATTTGCCAACGGCACCGTCCCCAACAACGAGGCCAGCGACACAGACCGCTAAGCACGAGTACCCCGAAATTTTATTTCGGGCCGTGTGAACGATGACGTTCCGACAACAATGATGTTCTGACGGGCCGAAATAAAATTTCGGGGTACTCGTGCCTAGTGCCTCGCCCGCCGCACCTGAATCAGCTCAGCCGCGATGCTGATGGCAATTTCCTCTGGCGTCTGGCTCTGGATGGGCAGGCCAATGGGGCCGCGCAGCCGCGCAATCTCCGCTTCCGAAAAGCCTTCTTCCCGCAGGCCCCGGCGCAGCTCAGCTATTTTGGCCACGCTGCCCATCACGCCTAAGTAGTGGTAGGAGCGGCGCAGTAAATGGCGCAGCACTACGGCATCGGTGCGGTAGCCCACGGTCATCACCACCACGTACCGGTGCGGGCCGGCAGGTACTTCGGCGGCCACCTTTTCGTAGTCGATGACGCGGCGGTGGTGCGCCGCTTGGTTGCTTTCGAGCGTGGGCAGGTTGGGCCGGTCGTCCAGCACGGTTAGCTCAAAATCGAGCGCCGCCGCCACGTTGGACAGCGCCAGGCTGACGTGCCCGCCGCCCACGATGGTAAGTTGGTCGCGGAAGCCCAGCCGCTCGCGGTAGCGCCACGCCGCGCCCGGCTGGTAGTTGTAGAAATGGGTTGATTCCGTTTCCGTTGCAACTTCATCAGCCAATTCAGAAGCCGTGGCGGCGGGAAGAAACCGGAACCCATGAGCCGCGCTCAATTCCAAAAAGCCGCCGCTGAGCGTTTGCAAAGCATTTCCGATGGCGGATACGGTCGCTAAGTCGTTTGCAGTCAGGGGCCAGAGCAGCACGTCCTGCTCGCCCGAGCACATCATGCCGGAGCGGTCGGCCGGCGCTTCCCGCCGATGAATCTGGGGTCGCAGCAGCGGTGTGATTTCGCCGGTTTGCAGGCGCTGGCGGGCCAACTCCACAAACTTGTGCTCCATAATGCCCCCGCCGATGGAGCCGGCCACGGTATCGGCCGTCACGGCCATCTTGAACCCCTGGCGGCCGGGACTGCTGCCCTCGCTACGCAGCACGGCCAGCAGGGCCACGGGCGTGCCGGCCTGCTGGCTGGCAGCGGCGAGAGTCCAAACGGGCAGGTCGCGGGGCGAGGCGGGCATCTTACTTGTTCTGGGCGCCCTGATTAATCCAGCACGCAATCAGGTCGCGCTCCTCCTGCGTAATCTGGGTTTTGTTGTTCTGGGGCATCGTCTTGGTAACGACTACGCGCTGCATGATTTTGTCTTTCAGGCGAATGATGTCTTCCGGCGTGTCATACACCACGCCGTTAGGCGGTGATTTGAACACGTCGTCCGTCGGGTGCGCGGAGTGGCATTGGATGCAGCGCTTCTGCACAATCATGTTCACCTGGCTCATCGTCACCTGCTCGGTGCAGGCGCTGCCGCCGGCCGCGCTGCCCGACTGGGCCGGCGGGGCCGTCACGAACACCACGCCCAGCAGCAGAGCCACGGCGGCGGGCAGCACCCACACCGCCGTATCGGTCTGATGCTTTTCGCGCAGGTTCAGCCAGTGTTTCACGCCGGCCGTGCCCAGCGTGATGGCCGCCAGAATGGCCCACGGATATGAGTGCCCAAAAGTGCTGGGAAAGTGGTTGCTGACCATCACAAACAGCACCGGCAGCGTGAAGTAGTTGTTGTGCAGCGAGCGCGCCAGGGCGTTTTTGCCCAGCTGCGGGTCGAGCGGCGTGCCTTCGGTGGCAGCCTTCACCATGGCCTTCTGGGCTGGGATGATGGTGAAAAACACGTTGCCCACCATCAGCGTGCCCAGCATGGCCCCGAAGTGGATGTAGGCCGCCCGCGCACTGAACACCTGCGCATAGAAAAACGCAAACGCCGTAGCGATGATAAATCCAGTGACAATGAACCACTTGCTGCGTACCAGCGCCGTGCGGCACAGTCCGTCATAAATCAGCCAGGCCGCTACAAACGAGCCCACGCCAATGCCCACGCCCGCCAGCGGCGAAATATCCAGCACGCGCGGGTCAATCAGCATCGAACTGGCGTTGAAATAATACACCACAAACAGCAGGCTGAACCCCGAAAGCCAGGTAAAATACGCCTCGTACTTAAACCAGTGCAAGCTTTTGGGAATGACCTTTGGGGCCGACTTATATTTCTCCAGATAATAAAAACCGCCGCCGTGCACGGCCCAGAGGTTGCCGGCCAGCTCCTCGCGCACGTTGTCGGTGCGGTTGAGGGCGTTTTCGAGGAATACGAAATAGAACGACGCCCCAATCCAGGCGATGCCGAAGGTGATGTGCATGAGGCGCACCACGATGTTGAGCCATTCCAGAATGTGCCCGGCCCAGGGCGTATCACGCGCCAGCACGTAGGCGATGCCCACCGCCGCGATGACGGCCAGCAGAATCAGTAGGTAAGAATAGCCTTGCAGCGTAGAGCCGCCTTCGCCCACCACGCCGCCATCGGGCCGGGTTTTGGCCACGCGCTGGAGGGCGAAAATGACGCCCAACAGCAGCAGAAACGCCAGTATCAGGGAGAGCAGGGTAATGTATTGAAGCATATGGTAAGCGGGTAATAGGGGAATTTTGGGTAGAGGGAGTAGGGAGTATCAAGGAAAAACCTGGAACGTCATGCTGAGCGTAGCCGAAGCATCTCGCGTGCCGCAACTAAATCTTTTCATTGACCGATTAGATGTTCAACGATTAGATTACTACTGCACGCGAGATGCTTCGGCTGCGCTCAGCATGACGTTCTTTCAAAAGGATGCCACCATGTGGCCCCTGCCAATTAATTAAACCGGGAAAAAGCCCCCAATTTAGCGCCAAATTCCCTACTCATGTCAACTCTTGCTTTGCGCAGCCAGCGCGTCGTCACGCCTGAAGGCGAGCGCGCCGCCACCCTCCTCGTCGAAAACGGCCGTATCAGCGCCGTGCTGCCCCATGATGCCGACGTGGCCGGCGCCACGCTCATCGATGTCGGCTCCCACGCCATCCTCCCCGGCGTGATTGACCCGCACGTTCACATCAACGAGCCCGGCCGCACCGACTGGGAAGGCTTCGATACGGCCACCCGCGCCGCACTGGCCGGCGGCCTCACCAGTTTGGTAGATATGCCGCTGAACTCCGCGCCAGTCACCACATCGGTGGCCAATTTAGAACTGAAAAAAGCCGCTACGAAGGGCCAGTTGCACACCAACGTGGGCTTCTGGGGTGGCGTGGTGCCGGGCAATGCCGAGGAGATTGAACCGCTGATTGCGGCTGGCGTACTCGGCTTCAAGGCCTTTCTCACGCACTCGGGGATTGATGATTTTCCGAATGCCACGGAGGATGATTTGCGGCGGGTGATGCCCATTCTGGCGCGGTATAAGTTGCCGCTGCTGGTGCATTGCGAGCTGTCGGAAGACAACGACGAGTGGAAAAAAAACGACCACCGCTCGTACCCGAACTACCTGGCATCACGCCCCAAAAAGTGGGAGGACGATGCCATCGCCATGATGATTCGCCTGTGCGAGGAGTTTAATTGCCCGGTGCACATCGTGCATTTGTCGTCGGCCGATTCCATTGCGCCCATTGCCGCCGCCAAGGCCAAGGGCCTGCCGCTGACGGTAGAAACCGGCCAGCACTACCTCTACTTCAACGCCGAGGACATTGCCGACGGCCAGACGCAGTTCAAGTGCGCCCCACCCATCCGCGAGAAGGCGAACAACGACCAGCTATGGGCGGCGCTGCAGAGCGGGGTTATTGATTTCGTGGCCACTGACCACTCACCCGCGCCGCCCGACTTGAAGCAGCTCGAAAACGGGGACTTCACGACGGCCTGGGGCGGCATTGCCTCGCTGCAATTTGCCCTGCCGGTGCTGTGGACGGCCGCCCGCCAGCGCGGAGCCAGCTTGTCCGATATTGTGAAATGGCTGAGCACGAACCCGGCAAAGCTGGCCGGCCAGAGCGGGAAAAAAGGTCAAATCGCGCCCGGCTTCGATGCGGATTTAATCGTTTTCGACCCCGAAAAGAACTTTGAGGTGAGCGAAGACATGATTCTGCACAAACACAAAGTGTCGCCTTACATTTGCCAGGAATTGGCGGGCGTGGTGGAATTAACTTTTCTCAAAGGCGAACAGGTTTTTCAGCGCCCCAATTTCACTCACCTCAACCACGGCGAATTTTTAACCCGGTAGCGGAATGCAGCAGGAATACACGGCACGCGCTGAGCGAATTATGCAGCGCATCAACGAGTTGGCGGCCATCAGCGAAGACGCGGATGGCGTGACGCGCACCTTCGGCACGCCCGCCTTCCTCGAAGGCCGCGACCTGGTGCAAAGCTGGCTCGAAGCCGCCGGCCTGCCCACCCGCGTCGATGGCATTGGCAACCTGCGCGCGCGCCTGGAAAGCCCGAACCCCGATGCCAAGACCTTCGTGCTGGCCTCGCACATCGATACGGTGGTGAACGCCGGCAAATTCGACGGCCCGCTGGGCGTGCTCATGGGGCTCGATTTGCTGGAAAACCTGCTGGCACAAAAAGCCGAGCTGCCCTTTCACATCGAGCTGATTGCGTTTAGCGACGAGGAAGGCGTGCGCTTTCACACCACCTACTTGGGCAGCAAAGTGGTGACCGGGGCTTTCGACCACGCCCTGCTGGCCCGGTGCGACGAAGCCGGCATCTCCCTAGACCAGGCGCTGGTGGCCATGGACGCCGATGCCTCGCAGCTCACGCTGGATGCCATTCCGGCCGCCGAGTGGCTGGGCTATTTTGAGATGCACATCGAGCAGGGCCCGGTGCTCTGGGAACGGAACGTGCCGGTGGCTCTGGTGACGGCCATTGCCGGCCAGCAGCGCGTGGAACTGACTTTTAAAGGCATGGCTGGCCACGCCGGTACCGTGCCGATGAACATGCGCCAGGATGCCCTCTGCGCCGCCGCCGAGTTCGTGCTCATCGCCGAGCAATTTGCCCAGGCGCACGGCCAGGGTTTGGTGGCCACGGTGGGCAAGCTGGCCATCAGCCACGCCGCCAGCAACGTCATTCCCGGCGAAGTAACGTGCAGCCTCGACCTGCGCAGTCCCGACGAGCAGCAGCTGGCCCAGGCCTACGACTTCCTCCGCAGCCACGCCGAAGCCTTGGCTGTGCAGCGCAACGTGGTGCTGGAGTGGAAGTTGATTCAGCAAACCGCGCCCGTCGCCTGCGATGCTAATCTGAACGTTTTGCTGGCTCAGGCCATCGCCGACAGTGGCTACGAAACCATCCCGTTGGTGAGCGGCGCGGGCCACGATGCCGTGCCCGTTTCTTTCGTGGCGCCCGCTACGATGCTATTCATTCGCTGCTACAAAGGCATCAGTCACAATCCGCTGGAGAATGTAGAACTGGCTGATTTGGCCGCCGCCATCGCCGTGGCCGACCAATTCATCACCCTTCTCCGCACTCAAAATCCCACCCGTTAATATGGAAATGTCCGCCCTGACGCGCTCAGTTGTGAAGCGCAACCACGCCATCATCGCCCCCGATGGCTACATCAACAGCAACGTGCCCGGCTGGACCGGCTGCACCACCAACGTCATCATCAACGAGCAGATGGGCGCGCGCCTCTGCCAAACGCTCATCACCCTCACCGAGGCCGGCAATGTGAAGGGCGAAACCGAGGCTTCGCAGATTTTCTTCTACGTGGTGCAGGGCGGCTGCACGGCCACCGTGGGCGGCGAAACCCGCACGCTGAAAGTGGGCGAGTACGTGTATGTGCCCGTAAGTCAGACTTATGAATTCAGTCAACCCGAAGCCGGCACGCAGCTTTTGACCTTTCATAAAGTGTATGAGCCGCTGGCCGGCCACGCCACGCCGGGCATCTTCTGGGGCGAGCGCGACTACAGCAAAGCGCCCATCTACATGAACGACGAGGCCCTGCGCATCCAAGAGCTGCTGCCGAACGTGCCGGGCTTCGATATGGCCGTGAACATCTTCACCTACGGCATCGGCGGCAACCTGCCCATGGTGGAAACCCACATCATGGAGCACGGTCTAATGTACCTTGAAGGCCAGGCCATTTATATGCTTGACCAGTGCTGGTACCCGGTGAAAAAAGGCGATTCCATCTGGATGGGGCCGTATTGCCAGCAGTGGGCCACGGCCATGGGCCAGGAGCCGTCGGTTTATATCTATTACAAGAATGTAAACCGGTTTCCAACGATGGTTTAATTATATCACCATGGGAAATTGGCCGCCCGAGGAATTTTGGTTTGACTTGTCAAGCGCAACAGACGGTAAGTATCTGTGTGCAGAGGTGTATTACGCCAAATTTTATATCTGCGCTATTGATACTGAAATAGGTGAATTCAGTGTCAGTTTTCACAACCACGCTAGTGTCAACTACGGTCTGCCGGACTCTATTACCATCAATTTAAATGAATTCATAGCTACGCTGGAAGAAGCTAAAGTGGAGCTGCTGAAACGTTATAATGGAATAAATGACCCTCTCTGAACTCAATAATCTTCCCAAACCCGCCCTCGCCGAAGCCCTGCAAAAGTGCTGCGGCTCGACTGCCTGGGTGAAAAATATGCTCGCCGCCTTCCCCGTGTCCGATGCCGAAACGCTGATGGACGAGGCCAACACCGCGTGGAATAAGCTGGACGAAGCCGACTGGCGCGAAGCCTTCACCCACCACCCCAAAATTGGCGGCGATGTGGAAGCGCTACGCGCCAAATTCGCCAGCACCAGCACCTGGGCCGAGGGCGAGCAGGCCTCTGTGAAACAGGCTTCGCAGGAAACGCTGGAAGCGTTGGCGACTGGTAATGAAGACTACGAGCGCAAGTTTGGCTACATTTTCATCGTGTGCGCCACAGGCAAAACGGCCGACGAAATGCTGGCCCTACTGCAAGCCCGCCTCACCAATGACCCCGCCGACGAAATCCTTATCGCCGCCGGCGAACAGAACAAAATCACCCGCCTTCGCCTCGAAAAACTCCTCGCCGCATGAGCCAGATAACCACTCATATTCTCGACACCACCAAGGGCAAGCCGGCGGCCAATGTCAGCATTGCGCTGCTGCAACAAGTGGGGGAGGACTGGCAGGAAATTGCGCGCGGCAAAACAAACGCCGATGGCCGTATTCCCGACTTATTGCCGAAGGAAAAACAGGTGGAGTTGGGGGTGTATAAAATGAAGTTCTACACCCAGCAATATTTCGCCCAAGACGGCACGGCGAATTTTTATCCCTTCGTGGAAATCGTGTTTAACGTGGCTGAAAACGCGCATTACCACGTGCCGCTGCTGCTGAATCCATTCGGGTATTCCACCTACCGCGGCTCGTGAGAACGATGTAGCGCGAAGCTCCAGCTTCGCGTTTCGTCCGCGCCATTACCACGATTATCGTTCAACGACACGCGAAGCTGGAGCTTCGCGCTACATCTTAATTCCCACCATGAAACTCAGCTTACCCGAATCCGACAAAGCCGCCCTGCTCGACCAGCTGGGCGCGGCCAATATCAAATTCCAGCACACCTACCCCGGCGACCGGCCCGACCGCCAGCCCGTGCATACCGTGTACGGCGGTGCCAATCTTTTCAAGGCCGATACCTGCGTGAAAATGGGCGAAATCGCCCTCAACAACCTGCTCACCTACGCTCCCAATTTCGTGGAGCTGGCCCGCGCCCTCCAGTTTAAAAACCACGAGCACCTGCCGCACCTCGAAGCCGACGTAGCCGCCCTGACGGCGAAACTCGACGCCATGAGCCCTGAGGACCGCAAGCAGGAGCCCGCCTGGCTGGCTTACTCGGTCTACAATAAAATCGTGGCGAAGCTGAAGCGCGAGGCCGTGGAAGACTTCCGCGTCGATTTTGAAGATGGCTTCGGCAACCGGCCCGATGCGGAGGAGGACGAAACCGCCGTGCGTGCTGCCAAGGAAGTAGCCAAAGGCATGACGCAGGGCACGCTCTCGCCGTTTATCGGAATCCGCATCAAGCCCTTCACTGAAGATTTGAAGCAGCGTGGCGTGCGCACGCTCGACATTTTCCTGACCGCATTGCTGGCCGAAACCGGCGGCAAGCTGCCCGACAACTTCGTGGTGATGCTGCCCAAAGTGACCATCCCGGAGCAGATGACCACAATGGTGCGCCTGTTTGAGCTGCTGGAAAAGGCCAACGGCCTGGCCCCCGGCACCCTCAAAATGGAGACGATGGTGGAGGCCACCCAAATCATCATGGACGAGGAGGGGCGCAACCCACTTATGCGCATCATCCGGGCCAGCGAGGGGCGCTGCATCGCGGCCCACTTCGGCACCTACGACTACACCGCCAGCTGCGGCATCACGGCCAAGTACCAGACCATGGGCCACCCGGTGAATGACTTCGCCCACCACATGACCAAAGTGGCGCTCGGCGGCACCGGCATTTTCCTCTCGGATGGGGCTACCAACGTGATGCCCATCGGCCCGCACCGCGGCGACAACCTGACGTTTGCCCAGCTGCGCGAAAACCGCGAGTCGGTACACAACGCCTGGCGGCAAGCGTACCACCACAGCACGCACTCGCTCATCAACGGCTTCTACCAGGGCTGGGACCTGAACCCCGCGCAGCTGCCGATGCGCTACGCCGCCACCTACAACTTCTTCCTCAGCAGCTACGACGACGCGGTTTTCCGTCTGAAAACCTTCGTGGAGCGCGCCGCCATTTCTACCCTTACCGGCGACATCTTCGACGATGCCGCCACCGGCCAGGGCCTGCTCAACTTCTTCCTGAAAGCCCTGAACTGCGGCGCCATTTCGGAAGAGGAGATTTTGGCGACTGGCCTGACGCTGGAAGAGGTGCAGACCCGCTCGTTCTTCCGCATTCTGGAAGGACGTCGCGCCAAAGCAGCGAAGTAGCCAGCCGGCATGCGCAAAGCCCCCGTCGCCTTGGTTCCTGCTACGCGGGGACTGGGGCAACGGGGGTTTTTGTTGGCGCAAGGACTTAGAAGCGAGACTGCACCACCGCGTACTGCTTCTGGGGCCGGGCCAGGCTTTCGGTGAAAAGCTTGTTGTATTCGGCTGCTTTGGTCTTGCCGTATCCCTTTTCAAGCAGTTTCAGGATGTCATAGCTGTGGCCATGCAGCACGGGGTCCATGATAAACATGTAGGAGTATGTGCCGTCGGTTTCGGGCCGGTACGCATTCAGAACGCGCGTCTGACGGAAAGTGCGCTGGTCGGTGGCGCTCATCTTCGCCGCCAAAGGCCAGAAAAGCTCGTTGACAAACCGCTCGTACTGGGCGCGCTTGTCGGGCTTCACCGAGTTCACGATAACCCAGACCGTATCGCCAGTAGTGGCCATTGCGCGAGCGGACGGCATTTTCTGCGCAACCGCGGCCGGCGCAAATATCAGGGAAAGAGCCAGGACGGCGCTAGCTGCGAAGAGTTGACGTAGTTGCATGTGAGCGAAAGTGTTAAAGTGAAAAAATATGTTGGCGGGGTGCCCTGAGGCAGCAGTAAACATATGTTGTATAGGTGAATAATAAAATATTTAACCCAAAAAATTATATTGTTCCAATCGCAGTGCCGCTGGCCAACATACTGACTGCCAGCCAGGGGTAGGCCGTAAACGTTTGCGCAGAAAAGCGTTGGTTTCGGACCATTATGGCGGGAAGTTTACAGCTGATTCCAGCTTCCTCAAATCCCACCCGACTGCGCTTTATGAACCGAAAACCCCTGCTGCTGGCCCTGGGCTGCCTGCTGGCCACCACGGCGCACGCCCAGAAAAACCTCTACCACAAGGGCTGGGTCGACTTCAACAAAAACGGCCGGCGCGACGTGTACGAGGATGTGATGCAGCCGCTGGAAAAGCGCGTGGACGACCTGTTGGCCCAGATGACCCTGGACGAAAAAACCTGCCAGATGGCCACGCTCTACGGTTTCGGGCGGGTGCTGAAGGACGAGATGCCCACGCCCGGCTGGAAAAACGAAGTCTGGAAAGACGGTATCGCCAACATCGACGAGGAGCTGAACGGCGTGCGCAATACCCCGAAAGCCGCCAGCAAATACACCTACCCGTTCAGCCAGCACGCCGTGGGCATCAACAACGTGCAGCGCTGGTTCGTGGAGGAAACGCGGCTGGGCATCCCCGTCGATTTCACCAATGAAGGCATCCACGGGCTGAACCACGACCGCGCCACGCCCTTGCCGGCGCCCATCGGCATCGGCAGCAGCTGGGATAAGGCCCTGGTGCGCCGCGCCGGCGAAACCGTGGGTCGCGAAGCCAAAGCCCTGGGCTACACCAACGTGTACGTGCCCATTCTGGACCCCGCCCGCGACCCGCGCTGGGGCCGCGTGGTGGAGTGCTACGGCGAAGACCCCTTCCTCATCGCGGAGCTGGGCAAGCAGATGGTGCTCGGCGTGCAGGGCCAAGGCGTGGCCGCCACGCTCAAGCACTTCGCCGTGTACAGCGTGCCCAAGGGCGGGCGCGACGGCAACGCCCGCACCGACCCGCACGTGGCGCCGCGCGAGCTGCACCAGCTGTTCCTCTACCCGTTCCGGCGCGTCATTCAGGAGGCCCACCCGCTGGGCGTGATGAGCAGCTACAACGACTGGGACGGCGTGCCCATCACCGGCAGCCATTATTTCCTCACCGAGTTGCTGCGCCAGCAATACGGCTTCGATGGCTACGTAGTGTCCGACAGCCGGGCGGTGGAATTCATCTCCGAGAAGCACCACGTGGCGCCCGATTTCCTCGACGGCACGCGCCAGGCCGTGGAGGCCGGCCTGAACGTGTGGACCAACTTCTACACCCCCGCCACCTACATCAACAACGTGCGCGAGCTGGTGAAAACCGGCCGCCTGGCCCAGGCCACCGTCGATGCGCGGGTGCGCGAGGTGCTGCGCGTGAAATTCCGCCTCGGCCTCTTCGACCAGCCCTACGTGCCCGACCCCCGGCAGGCCGACAAAACCGTGCACACGCCCGCCGATGAGGCCTTCGCCCTGCAAGCCAACCGCGAATCACTGGTCCTGCTGAAAAACGAAAACGCCCGCCTGCCCCTGCAAAAAAGCCAGCTCAAAAACCTGCTCGTAGTAGGCCCGCTGGCCGATAATCCCGACCCCGCCATCAGCCGCTACGGCCCCTCGAACAACCCCGTCACCACCGTGCTCAAGGGCCTGCAAGCGGCCGCCGGCCCCGGCCTCACGGTGCAGTACGCCAAGGGCTGCGACGTGGTGTGCCCCGGCTGGCCCGATACCGAGCTGGTGCCCACGCCCCTGAGCGCCCCCGAGCAACAGGGCATCGCCGAAGCCGTGGCCAAAGCCCAGGCCGCCGACGTCATCGTGGCCGTGCTGGGCGAAGACGACAAAACCGTGGGCGAAAGCCTCTCGCGCACCTCGCTCGAGCTGCCCGGCCGCCAGCAACAGCTGCTGGAGGCCCTGCACGCCACCGGCAAGCCTGTGGTGTTGGTGCTCATCAACGGCCAGCCGCTCACCATCAACTGGGCGGCGCGCCAGGTGCCGGCCATTCTGGAAGCGTGGTTTCCGGGCCCGTCGGGCGGCACGGCCATCGCCGAGGCGCTGTTTGGTAACTACAACCCCGGCGGCAAGCTCCCCATGACCTTCCCCAAAAGCACCGGCCAGATTGAGTTCAACTTCCCCTTCAAGCCCGCCTCCCAGGCCGACCAGCCCATCGGCGGCGACCCCAACGGCGGCGGCAAAACCGCCACCAACGGCCCCCTCTATCCCTTCGGCTTCGGCCTGAGCTACACCACCTTCGCCTATTCCAACCTCCAGATAACGCCCCGCGAAGCCGCCCCCAAAGCTCCCATCGAAATTGCGGTGGACGTGGCCAACACCGGCCCGGTAAAAGGCGACGAAGTGGTCCAGCTCTACCTGCGCGACAAGCTCAGCACCGTCATCACCTACGACAGCCAGCTGCGCGGCTTCGAGCGCGTGAGCCTGGCCCCCGGCGAGAAGAAAACCATCCACTTCACCCTCCGCCCCGACGATTTGGCCCTGCTCGACCGCAACATGAACTGGGTAGTCGAGCCCGGCGAATTCGAAGTGCTGGTCGGCAGCTCCTCGACGGATATTCGGGCGAAGCAGACGTTCGTGAGCAAGGCGGAGTAGCTCAGCGCTGCCCAACTCCTTCCCCAAAGCCCTGCGCTGCGACAGAAACGAAAAGAGGCTGAAGCTACGGGAGCTTCAGCCTCTTTTGCGTTGAATAATAAATATGAAATGTCATTAGTAGAACTAAATCACATTTTGCTGACGATTTTTTGAACGATACTCTTAAGCTCAGATTCTAACGCAGTTGCTTTTCTCGTGACATTATCAAAATAGCTCTGATTTACGTCATCGGGGTCTGTTGCAATTTTATTTAATTCTAAAAATTTATCAACTAATTTCTGTTGTATTTCTCTATAATGTGAATTGTAATTCTCTTTTAATGCTTCGCAAAATATGTAAATTCTTTGGTCAACATAGTTCAGTTGAAAATTGATTGACTGTTGTTGACTGTTGTCAAATTCATTTTCTTTTACTTCGCTCCTGAGTTTACTGAATAAGGAATTAGATTTGTGTAATTCTGATATAATGAATTTGACATCATCAATCAGCATTGATTTAATAGTTTTGTTGTTTTCAAAATCGTTTTTTAAACGATAGCCAACCCAAAATCCGATAAAAATTGTTATTAACCAATTTATTAGCTCTGAATATCGGATTTTGTGGTCGATTTCAATCGGTGTCTTAGCTTGGATGATACATCCCAATGCAATGCCTATTACGCCGGCAATAGTGTATAGCCCTACATTCGCTACCCAGTCATTGGCCTTCATTTCCTTTTCTCGGTTTTTGTAACCGGATTTGCTATTTCACTTTCAACCGCTTGGATTCTAGTGACACTATCATCGCATTTTAATACGATTAGATTTCTGATAACATCGGAGGCCTTTTTGGCTCCTATAACTTTGCCTAATTCATAAGTTATTTTGCCGAATGAACCTGATAAAAATGATGATGGATATCCGTTCATGCCAGTTAAATCAATTTCCAGCAAATATCCGCCTACTAGAGCACCAATGAGTTTTCCCATTAAATGATTCAGTAAAAAGTCCTCGCCGGAATACGCTCCTTCAGATTTGTAACGGCCGCCTGGATATTCTGAAAAATCCTTGGCGATGTTTATTCTATCTCTGATTTCCATGGTTTAGGTGACGTTTGCTACTTCCCAATAGATGAAAGTGCCTTCAAAGTTAGTGTCTAATTCTTCGCTTTGCTGAGTTTTGACGTCGATTTTTACATCATTAGTAATGATAATGAAGCGTTTAAATTCAGGTAACGCGGAGCAGCTCAGTATCTGCCTTACACCCTTGCCACTTATTTCGTTGTCGTTTTCTCTTGAAGAAGTAATTTGGCCATCTAAAAAAGGTTTTACTAGAAACATATTGCCTTTATACACATAGCTAAAAGCTTTTCTAAATGTATTAAAGTTTGCACTTTTGAATATCCCTATTCCTAGGTCAATGAAACTATATTTTAGTGTATTGGTGTTTTCGTCAAGGTAGTAATATAGCCACCAGTTAAGTCCATCAAGCGTATTATTTTTTTGTGCGTGATGTATTGTATTAGACATTGCTTCAACAAGAAGATTGTAAAGCGGGTCTGATACCTCATTGTTAGAATCGGAAATTAATAGGTCTTTGCATGCTTTCTTTGCATTCCCGGCGATTTGACTCACAACCTCATTATTGGTTGAATGTTTCCATAATTTGTTTGTTTGAGATGCAACCTTTGTTCCATTGCTCTTTACATAATCATAAAAACCAGATTCTATAAAGAGCTTTTTTAAAGCTGGTTTTGTTGGGGCATTGCCACTGAAGCCAGCTTTTTTGCTTGCTTTTTCACTCAATTTTGCCATTAACAATGCAATTGTATCAGGCGTTAAATTAGAAATTTTTGAGATGTCTAGATATACAGGGTTGGCTTTTGTAATTAAATTTCTTGATGCATTAAAATAATTGAGCACTTCATTTGTGTTCTCTATAAAAGAAAAGTTTTCTGGTGCTACTAAAACCTTGTATGATTTGAATTTTCTGTTGCTGTTAAAATTTTTCCTCTTAAAATAATTGGAAATAATGTGGGTGGCATGTCTTTTTCTGATTTTCCAATTTGTTGAATGCCTTTTTAGTTGATATTTAGTTCGTATGAAGTATAAATTTTTTCTCATATGGTATTCTGGTAAAATCTAATATGTATCAATTGCCTCTCCTTTGGCTAAGCACTGGATATCATAATGCTGCCGGAGGCAAGAAAGGTACCATCTATCTTTTGAACAATATAGTTCAGAAGGTAGACTGTCTCGGCTAAGCCCGTGCCACCGTCGCAGTTTCGTTAATCCCCACAAACTCCGGGTACAAGCTCACCAGCACCTTTTCCGGCGTCATCGGCGCGGAGAAGGGGAGGGCCGTGTGGCCCTGGAAGGCCCGCACCGCGTCGCGCAGGGCGAAGTAGGTGCCGATGCCGTACATGAGAGGCGGCTCGCCCACGGCCTTGGAGCGCAGGATGGCCTTGGGGTGGCCCGGCGTGTCGAGGAAATGCACGTCGAGCACCCGGGGGGCGGCGTAGATGTCGGGGATTTTGTAGCTGTTGAGCGAGTTGCTGAGCAGGCGGCCCTCGGCGTTGTAGGCCACTTCTTCCATGGTCATCCAGCCGATGCCCTGCACCGCGCCGCCCTCAATCTGGCCGCGGTCGATGATTTCGTTGAAGCTCTGGCCGAAATCGTGGGCAATGCGCAGGGCATCCACGGTGTAGGTGCCGCGCAGGCAGTCCACCGTCACGCTGGTGAGGGCCGTGCCGTACACGTGGTAGGCGAAGGGGTGGCCCTGGTTCACGGTGGCGTCGAAATGCAGGTCGGGGGTGGCGTAGTGGGCGTTTTCGGTGAGGGCCACGCGCTTCCAGAAGGCCGACGACACCAGCTTCTCCCAGTTGGTATCGGCGGGCACGCCGGCGGCCAGCACCTGCTCGTCGTGGATTTCGAGGCCCTCGTAGTTGAGCGTGTACTCGGTGCTGGCGTGCTCCAGCAGCCGCTTCCGCAGGGCGGCGCAGGCCATTTCGGTGGCCTTGCCGTTGAGGTCGGCGGTGGCGCTGGCGGCGCTGGGCGAGGTGTTGGCCACGCGGGTGGTGTTGGTGGTTTCGATTTTGATGCGATTAATCGAAATGCCCAACGTGCGGGCCGCCACCTGCGCGATTTTCGTGTTCACGCCCTGGCCCATCTCCACCGCGCCCGTGCTGATGCCCACCGAGCCGTCGGAGTAGATGTGCACCAGCGCCCGCGTCTGGTTCATGGGCGTTTTGGTGAAGGAGATGCCGAAGCAAATCGGCATCACCGCGAAGCCCTTCTTCTTCAGCTTGTTGGTTTGGTTGAACTGCTCGACTTCGGCCCGCATGCCGGCCAGGTCGAACTCGCGAGCGGCCGTGTCCCAGGCCTGCTCGGCGTGGCACATTTCGGCCGCCTGCCGGTACGAGAACAGGTCGCCCTCACGCAGCAGGTTGCACCGCTGCAGCTCGTGGGTGGGCAGGCCCAGCTCCTCGGCCGCCTTGGTCATGGCCGATTCTATCACGAACATGCCCTGCGGCCCGCCGAAGCCCCGGAAGGCGGTGTTGGGCGGCAGATTGGTGCGGCACGAAAAGGCCGTAGCCGTCACGTTGGGCACGAAATAGGCGTTGGTGGCGTGGAAGAGCGTGCGTTCCATCACGGCCGGCGAGAGGTCGGCCGCCGCGCCCGCGTTCTGAAAGAAGGTGACTTCGTAGGCCACGATTTTGAGGTCCTTATCAAAGCCGATTTTGAAATCGGACGAGTAGGGGTGGCGCTTGCCGGTCATGCGCATGTCGGCCATGCGGTCGAGCACCAGCTTCACCGGCTTTTTGGTGAGGAAGGCGCCCAGCGCGGCCAACGCGCCCCAGGGCGTAGCCTGGTCTTCCTTGCCCCCGAAGCCGCCGCCGAGGCGCGTCACGTCCACTTCCACCTGGTGCATGCCCAGGCCCAGCACCACGGCCGTGTGGCGCTGCACGGCCGTCGGTCCCTGCGTCGAAGAAATCATCCGCACGCCGCCCATCTCCGTGGGGAAGGCGTACGCGCCCTGCGTTTCGATGTACAAATGTTCCTGCCCGCCGTTCTCGGCCACGCCCTCGAACACGTGCGCGCAAGAAGCCCAGGCCGCTGCCGAATCGCCGATTTTGAAGGTGCGCGGCGGCACGATGAATTCGCCCTGCGCCGCCGCCACCCGCGGGTCGGTGATGATGGGCAGCGGGTCGATTTCGACCTTGATGAGCTTGAGGGCGGCGTGGGCCTGCGCCTCGGTGCGGGCCAGTACCAGCGCCACCGGCTGCCCCCGAAAATGCACGTGCCCCTCGGCCAGCAGCGGCTCATCGGCCACGATGCCGCCAATTTGGTTTTCGCCGGGAATGTCGGCCGCCGTGAGCACACGCGCCACGCCGGGCGCCGTCAGCGCGGCGCTGAAATCGAGGCTACGGAGCACGCCGTGGGCCAGCGGGCTTTCAAACACGGCCGCGTAGAGCGTGCCTTGCTGCACGGGCACGTCGTCGAGGTACTGCGATTCGCCGCGCACGTGGCGGTTGGGGTCGAGGTGGTTCATGGTTCGGGTAATTCTTGAACGTCATGCTGAGCGAAGTCGAAGCATCTTTACCGCGCAACTAATCAATTTTAGTATCGCGGTAGAGATGCTTCGACTTCGCTCAGCATGACCGTCTAATATTGCTAATTAAATCAATTCATCCACTGCCAATTCCGGCGCAAACTGCAGGAAATGCGCCCACAGCAGCTGGCGTAGCAATAGCCGCTTGTAGTCGGCGGTGCCGCGCACGTCGGAAATCGGGCTGATTTCCTCCTGCATCACAGCATTGGCGGCGCTCACGGTTTCGGCCGACAGCTCGCGGCCCACCAGAAACTCGCTGGTGCGGGCCAGGTACAGCGGCACTGGGCCCACGCCGCCGGCCGACACGCGGGCTGCTTGGATGATGCCGTTTTCAACCCGCAGCCAAGCGGCGGAATTCACGCTGGCAATGTCGAGGTGGGTGCGCTTGGAGACTTTCTCGAAATGGAAGAAGTCGCCGGCCAGTGGGGCGGGGAAGCTGATTTCGATGACCTGCTCGTCGGCCGCCTTCGCCAGCTTTTTGTAGCCCAGGTAGAGGTCGGGCAGGGCCAGCTCGCGGGTGCCGCTGGCCGCGTCGAGCAGCGTGACGGACGCGCCAAGCGCCAGGAACATAATAGTGAGGTCGCCAATCGGCGAGCCGTTGATGAAGTTGCCGGCCACCGTGCCCATGTTGCGGATGGGCGTGCTTGATACCAGTTTCAGGTACTGCGGCAGGTTGGGCAGCAGCCCGCGCATCAGGTCAGATTCGAGCAGCTGGCTGGCGGTGGTGGCGGCGCCCAGCACCACGCGCCCGGTGGTTTCGTGGCGGATGCCGCGCCGGCCGGGTTGGTCGAAAATCAGGCGCACGCCGGGCTGTTCGCGCAACTCTTCGAGGCGCTGCACCATGAGGTCAGTACCGCCGCCGACGAGGGGATGGGTGAAAGGGGCAGGAGGGAAGTGGCCGTGGTCGTTCTGGTTTTGGGCGTGGCCGTTGGGCGAGGTCGAAACTGCGCTGCCGCCGTTGGAATGGGCTGTGGCCGCAGCTGCTATTACTGCTGAAGAAGCTTCAGCTACCGGGGCTTCATCGGGGCGCAGCTTGGCTAGTTTGGCCGGAATCCCGGCAAAGTAGCCGGGCACGAACTGCTTCTCACTGAGCCAGGCCAAAGCATTTTCATTCGGCCGGTCTGCTAGGTCAGCCGTGAGCTTGGCAGCGGCGCGCTCCAATGATTTGTAGCCCGTGCAGCGGCAGATGTTGCCATCGATGGCGGCAATCGTGCTTTTCTCGGTGGCCGGCTGGGTGCTCAGGCTGTGGCCGGTGAGCGACATCACGAAGCCTACCGTGCAGAAGCCGCACTGCGAGCCGCCCTCGTCGACAATGGCCTTTTGCACGGGCGTGAGCTGGCTGCCGGCCGCGTTGATGCCCTCTACCGTCACGATGTGCTTGCCGTGGGCGTTGCCCAGCGGCG
>NZ_JBCEVZ010000030.1:0-57141 GCF_038448715.1 Hymenobacter segetis
GGTAGAGATGCTTCGGCTGCGCTCAGCATGACGGTCTTTTCTAATTTGCTTTCTCTTCCATTCTCTATCCATGCCCACCCGTCGCTCCTTCCTGGCCCAAAGCGGGGCGGCCCTCACCGGGGCGCTGCTGCTGCCGGCCCTCCCCGGCTGTGCGCCCACCAACCCGCTGGCCCACATCAAAGGCCAGATGATGGGCCAGGATGCCGCTACCGGGCACCTGCTGCGCGACCTTGGCAAGCTGCCCGCGCCCACCAGCACCGTTGAAACCGACGTGCTCATCATCGGTGGCGGGGTGGCGGGGCTTTCGGCCCGGCGCTGGCTGCATCGGCACGGCCAAACCAATACGCTGCTGGTGGAGTTGGCCCCCGGAACCGGCGGCAACGCCAGCGCCGGCCGCAACGCCGCCTCGGCCTACCCCTGGGGCGCGCACTACCTACCCGTGCCCGATGTGCGCAACACCGAGCTGCTGGAATTTTTGCAAGCCGCCGGCACCCTCACCGGCTACGCCCCCGATGGCCAGCCCATCTACAACGACTACCACCTCTGCCACGACCCCGAGGAGCGCCTCAACATCGAAGGCCACTGGCAGGAAGGCCTGGTGCCCGCTCTGGGCCTGAGCACCGCCGACCAAGCCCAGGTAGCCCGTTTTTTCAAGCTGACCGAAGCGCTGAAAACCACCGTGGGGTGCGATGGCCGCGACGTGTTCCGCATCCCGCTCGACCAGTCCTCGACCGACGAAGCCTACCGGGCACTGGACAAAATTTCCTTCGCCGCCTACCTCGACCGCGAAGGCTTCACCGCGCCCGCCCTGCGCTGGTACCTGAACTATGCCTGCCGCGACGACTACGGCGCTACCGCCGCGCAGGTATCGGCCTGGGCCGGGCTGCACTACTTCGCCAGCCGCAAGGGCCTGGCCCACAACGCTACCGGCGCCGACGTGCTGACCTGGCCCGAGGGTAACCACTTTCTGACGGAAAACCTGCGCCGCCAGGCCAGCGCCCCCATCCAGACCCAAACCCTGGCCTACGACCTGCGCGAAACCGCCACCGGCATTGAGGCTCTGGTTTACAGCGTGGCTACGCGCCAGAGCACCCGCGTGCGCGCCCGGCAGGTGCTGCTGGCCACGCCGCAGCATATTGCCCACCACCTGCTGGCCGCCGTGCCGGGCCACCAGTTGCCGCCGCCCGGCAGCCTGCACCACGCGCCCTGGCTCGTCGCCAACCTCACGGTGGCCGGCCTGCCGCAAGGCCCCGGCCGCCCCTTGAGCTGGGACAACGTGCGCTACGGCAGCGCCTCACTGGGCTACATCAACGCCACCCAGCAGTCGCTGAAACAGGACGATGGCGGCCCCAAAGTCATCACGCTCTACTGGCCCCTCACCGATGAAGCCCCCGGCCCCGCACGCCGCCGCGCCTACCAAACCAGCTACGCCGAGTGGCTGCCCCGCATGGTGGCCGAGCTCGAAACCTACCACCCCGGCGTGACGCCCTACCTACAGCAGGCCGACCTTTGGGTGTGGGGCCACGGCATGGTGGCCCCCACGCCGGGCCTGCTCTGGGGCGCGGCGCGGGCGGCGGCCATGCAGCCGGTGCGCGGGAGGGTATTTTTCGCCCACACGGATTTTAGCGGGATTTCGATTTTTGAGGAGGGGTTTTATCAGGGGATTCGGGCGGCGCGGGAGATGCTGGCGGCAGGGTCCGTTTGATTAAAAAGCACGTCATGCAGAGCGCAGCGAAGCATCTTGCCCGCCACCAGTATTCTTTTACCCAACGATTAAGTTAGTGACTGCGGGCAAGATGCTTCGCTGCGCTCTGCATGACGGCCTATTATCCTCAGCTACCTCGCCCTTACCGCATGCCCCAACCCTGGATTCGCTCCCCGCGCTACGATGGCCTGCTCATCCTCGCGCCGCCGTTTCTGGCGCTGCTGGTGGTGCTTGGGCTGCCCGCTTCCTACCGCCACTCGGCCGCTATGCCGCTGCTGGCCTGGGTGGCGCTGGTGGTGCTCATTGATGTGGCCCACGTCTACGGCACGCTGTTCCAGACCTACTTCGACCCCGTGCGGCGGCGGCAGCGGTGCACGCTGCTGTGGGTGGTGCCGATGGCCTGCTACGCGGCGGGCGTGGCCCTGCACAGCCTGGGCGGGCTGGTGTTCTGGCGGGCGCTGGCGTATCTGGCGGTGTTTCACTTCATCCGACAGCAGTATGGGTTTCTGCGGATTTATAGCCGGCACGATGCGCCCGCGCCGGGCCGCTGGCTGGCCACGGCCCTGATTTATTACGCCACCATTTACCCGCTGCTGTACTGGCACTTCTCGCCGGGGCGCAATTTCAACTGGTTTGTCGAGGGGGATTTTATCCAAATCGACTGGCCTCTTGGCCGTACCATCGCCACGGTGCTTTATGGGGGGTTGATTACGGCTTACGCGGCCCGCGAAAGCTGGCGCTGGTGGCGCACCCGCACTTTCAATGTGCCCCGCAACCTGTTGCTGGGCGGCACGCTGGTGTCGTGGTACGTGGGCATTGTGCTCTTCAATGGCGACCTGGTTTTCACGCTGCTCAACGTGGTTTCGCACGGCATTCCCTACTTGGCGCTAGTGTGGGCAGGCGGGCCAAAACCCTCCCAGGCAACGCCCGCGCCGCGCCGTGGTGCCTGGGCCGGGCGTTACGGCCTGGCCGTTTTCATTGGGGCCGTGGTGCTTTTCGCTTTTCTCGAAGAAGGCCTTTGGGATGGGCTGGTATGGCGCGAGCACGGCGCGGTGTTCGGCTGGTTTCAGCACTTGCCCACCATTGCCAGCCCCGCGCAGCTGATGTGGCTGGTGCCGCTGCTGGCGCTGCCGCAGTCCACGCACTACGTGCTGGATGGGTTTATCTGGCGTCGACAGAAGTAGCTTGGACTCTGCGAGTCCAAGCTACGGCTACTTCACAATTACCAATTCCACGCGGCGATTGAGGCGGCGGGTTTCTTCGCGGTCGTTGCCGTATTTTGGTTTCGAGCCGCCGAAACCCACGGTGGTGATGCGACTTTCGGCCACGCCGCGGCCCACGAGGTAGCGCTTCACCTCGGCCACCCGGTCTTCGGAAAGCTGCTGGTTTTTATCGGCCGGGCCCACGTTGTCAGTGTGGCCCTCGAGGCGCACTTCGGTGGCGGGTGCGGCTTGCAGGGCAATGGCGAGGCGGTTGAGCTCAGTGTAGGCTGAGCCGAGCAGGGTGGCCTTGCCCTGGGTGAAAATGATGCTGGGCAGGTCCACCTTGGCCCCCACGGCGGCAGGCAGCAGCAGGATGTCGCGCCGGGGCGAGCCGGCGGCTACCAGCGTGTCGCCCATCGTGAGCAGGCCCGCGCCGTTGGCCGAGAGGTAGTATTTACCCGGCAGCAGCGACATCTGGTAGTTGCCCTGATTGTCGGCCGTGCTGGTGGCCAGAAATTGCGGGCTGGTTTTGCTGGTGCCCAGCAGGTTGGCCTTCACCAGCGCCCCCGGCACCGGCTGCTTGGTGCGCGAATCCAGCACCCGCCCGCTCAGGAAAGCCCGGCCGGAGTTCTCGTTGGCCTCGGCCACCACGGCGGGCTTGGGCAGTGAGTCGGCGGGCACGGCGCGGCCCGTGCGCCAGATATCCTTGGTGCCGTTGGGCGTGGTTGAGGACGAGTAGTATGCCGTTTTGCCATCCGGTGTGAGGCTCAGGTAGGCGTTAAAGCCGGGGCCATTCAGGGCCGGGCCGAGGTTGCGCGGTTCGCTCCACTTGCTCCAGCTGTCATCGAGCCGCTGGCTCACGAACATATCGGCCGAGCCGTAGCCCATGTGCCCGTAGGACGCGAAATACAGCGTTTTGCCATCGGGCGTGAGCCAAGGCGCAAAGTCGAAACCGGGCGAGTTCAGCACCGGGCCCAGGCTTTTGGGCTCGGTGTAGCTGCCGCTGCCGTCGGGACGGCTCAGGTAAATATCGTTGCCGCCTTCGGAGTCGCCGCGCTCCAGGGAGAGCAGCAGCGTCTGTCCATCGGCCGACATGAAAAAGCCCGTGCCCGTCACCGCCGAGTAGAAATTGGCAATGCGCAGGGCCTCGGGGCGGGTGGTTTTGGGGGTAGCGCCGGGGGCCACGGCGGCAGCCTGCGCCACCCGGCTCAGGCCCTCGTCACGGAAGGTGCCGTCGCGCTCGTAGATGCCGCGCACGATGAGTATCTGGCCGCCCGTGCCGGTGGTGGCTTCCACGGCGTTGTTCTGGGGGGTGTTCAGGCCGTCGAGGCGGGTGGGTGCGCCCCAGGTTTTGCCCTGGTCGGGGCTCTGGCTCAGCCAGGCATCGCCGGAGTCGGTGTTGCCTTCGGTGTTGCCGGCAAACTTGGTGCGGGCGAAGTACAGTGTCTTGCCATCGGGGCTGAGCACGGGGTGCACCTCGTTGCCGGGCGAGTTCACGCTTCCCGCCAGCGGCTGCGGCGGGCCGAAGGGCGACGGCCCTTCCAGCACGTTCAGGCGCAGCCGGAACAGGTGCCACTGCTGGCTGGCGCGGCCGTTATTCTTTTGGGCCACCACGGGCGTGCCGTTGAATTTATCCGAAGCCGCCAGCGCGGCGCAACGGGCTTCGCTGCGGTTTTCGAGCTGAAAGCTGCCCGCCGGGCCGGCCGGCACCAGCCGCCACTGCTGCTGCTCGCTACCCTGGAAGGGGCGTTGCACCAGGCCCATATTTTCGCCGGGCTTATCCACGGTGAGGCACTGGGAGCTGTGGCGGGCTTCGATGCGGTAATATTCGCTACCGGCCCGGATGGGCACGAAGCGCCACTGCTGGCTGTTGGCGTGCGTGAATTCCCACTGTACTGCTGCTGCGCCGCTGGCCGTGCTGGCGCTGGCAATGTCGAGGCAACGCCCGCTGCCCCGGTCAATCAGCCCGTAGTAGGCCCGCTCATCGGGCACGAACGGCGTTTGGGCGGAGGCGAAAAGGGGCAGCAGGAACAGCAGCGACAGAAATCGGAACATCATGGGGGGCGCGCATAAAAGCAGCACGCATGGTTGAACTACGCAAAAGAACGGCGAAACGGCGGAGTATGGCGGCCCGCCGCCTGCGCTACCGCCGCCCTGCCTATCCCGACAACGATGGACCGCCGTTGGCAGTACACGTACTTCAAACTCATTTCAGCGGCTGAATTCCCCCGCTTGCTCCCGTTTTTTATGCGCAAAGGCACCCAAGTTTCCTGGAAATACGGCACCGGCTCGGCCACCGGCAAAATTGAATCGGTGCATAAAGAGCCCATCAGTCGCACCATCAAGGGCAGTGTCATCCACCGCAATGGCTCGGCTACGGACCCCGCTTTCGTCATCGTGCAGGAAAATGGCGACCGGGTGCTCAAGCTCAAAAGCGAAGTGAAAGTCGCCAGCTAGCGTCGCAACACACCGGGGTGCTCGTTATTGGCATTGCCATCCAGCACAACGGGCACGCCATTGAGCGTGAAGCGGCGGCGCACGTTTTTGCCGCAGTTGCAGCAGTCTCCGGCGTCGCTCGGACCGGTTTGCAGCTCTATGTTGCCGAGGTCGTACGTGCGGTTGAGGGCCGGCAGCACAAAGCGGTAGTTGGACGCTGCCAAAGCAGTCTGGGAAGCGCCGGGCGGCCTTCCAAGCCCGGCCAGCGTACGCAGGCTGATGAGGCCCCGGTAGAAATTAAGTCCGTCGCGCGTTTGCCGCACCGTATCGGTGGGGGCATTGAAGCCGGGGGCGGCAAAGCGCACCGCGTATCCTCCGTCGATTTCGGCCTTGCGAAACCCAGCCTGCAAGCTGTCGCGGTCAAAAACCACCACGATGTCATCCGTAAAGGGACTGCACGGGGGGCAGTCCACGCCCTCGCACTTTTCGCCGCACCCGCCCAAGGCAGCCAATAGCGGAATGATACCGGTATAAGTAGCGAAACGAATGTTCATGGCAAAGCAAACTGAGTAGGAGTTGCGAAGGTGACCGCCAAACGACTGGCGGGGTTGCCAAAGGTGTACAAAAAAGTCCCGCCGATTCGCACCGGCGGGACTTTTCACTTTAGCAGTAAGCCGCTGGCCTACCGGTTGTGCACATCGGGTTTGATGAAGGCTTCTTCCTCCATCTCGGTAGGCACCACCACCACGCCCTTCTGGAGCATGGAGTTTTTCTTGCCGTAGAGGAAGTATACGATAAAGCCGAGCAGCATCCAGCCCAGGGCCAGTTTCAGGGTGTTCGAGTCGAGGGCCAGAATCATGAGCGTGCAGATGGCCGCGCCCAGGATGGGCACCAGCGGGAAGCTAGCCGACGAGAGCGGCGAGCGGAACGGCCGGGGCTGGTCCGGGTCCGACTTGCGCATGAGCCACACGCCGATGCTCACTAGCACGAAGGCCAGCAGCGTGCCGAACGAGGTCAAATCGCCGGCTACCGAGCCGGGCACGAAGGCTGCGAACGCGCCCACGAACACCAGCAGCGCCAGGTTCGATTTGTAGGGGGTGTTGAAGCGGGGGTGCAGGTCGGAGAAGGCTTTGGGCATGAGGCCGTCCTTCGCCATGGAGAAGAACACGCGGCTCTGACCCATGAGCATCACCAGAATTACGGAGGAGAAGCCGAGCAGAATGGCCACCGTCACGGCCGTGCCGAGCCACTCGTAGCCGGGCATGTGCGCCTTGATGGCATAGGTCACCGAAGCCTCGCCGCCCAGAGCCGGGTCGGCAAATTCGCGCCAGTTGGCCACCCCCGTCAGCACGTGGCCGAACAGGATGTAGAGCACCGTGCACACCGCCAGCGAGCCCAGGATACCGATGGGCATGTCGCGCTTGGGGTTTTTGGCTTCCTGCGCAGCCGTGCTCACGGCATCGAACCCGATGAAGGCAAAGAACACAATGGCCGCACCGCCGAGGATACCGCCCCAGCCGTGCTTGTTCCAGGCAGTATACTCGCGCACGATAACGCCAGCGGCGTTTTTAACGGGCGGAGCGTTTTCGGGAATCAGGTAGGGCGTGTGGTTGGCGGGGTTGATGAACTGCCAACCCACAGCGATGAACACCAGCACGATGGCCACTTTCAGCACCACCACTACAGCATTGAACATGGCCGATTCCTGCGTGCCCTTGATGAGCAGCAGCGACAGCATCACGATGATGAACAGGGCCGGTAGGTTGATGAGGCCGTGCTCCAGCGTGCCGTTCACCACCGCGCTTTCGAAGGGCGAGTGGCTGAGATTATACGGCATACTGGTCCCAAACACCTGCAAAAGCTTGTTCAGGTATTCGCTCCAGGCAATGCTGACGGTGGCCGCGCCCAGCGCGTATTCCATAATCAGCGCCCAGCCGATAACCCAGGCCACAAATTCGCCCATGGTGGTGTAGGCGTAGGTGTAGGCCGAGCCGGCAATGGGAATCATGGCCGCGAACTCGGCGTAGCACAAGCCGGCAAACACGCAGCCGATGGCGGCCACGATGAAAGCCAGCGTCACGCCCGGGCCGGAGGCCTGAGCGGCGGCGGCGGCGGTGCGCACAAACAGGCCCGCCCCGATGATGGCGCCCACGCCCAGGGCCACGAGGTTGCCCGCGCCCAGCGTCCGTTGCAGCGTGCCGTGCCCGGTCGAGTTGGCCTCGCCCAGCAGCACAGACAGGGGTTTTTTGGCGAAAATACTTGCCATGTGTTAGGTGTAAAGAGGGAAGAAGTTTGAAATAAATGAAGGAATTAAAAATCCCCGTCCGGCCCATTGAGCAATGAAAATGCTCCCAAGCGCTTGTGGCGGAGCCGAAATATAGGCAGCATTTTGCCACCGCCGGGGCGCTGGCCCTGCGCCGCGCCGGTTTTGCGCCCCGGCCCGCGCCCAAAATCCCGTCCTTAAACCTAGTCCGACACGGTACATCCAACCTGCTGGCACTACTTTCGCTCCCCTATCAGCAAATCTCTCCAACTACCATGAAAAAGCTCCTCCTTATCCTCGCCGCCAGCACGGCCACCGCCGGCACCGCCTTTGCACAGGCCCCTGCTGCCGCTACCGGCCTGGCCCAGGCCGGCACCGCCGCCCCCGACCAGCTGGCCCAGCGCCGCGCCCAGTACCTGGGCAAAGAGCTCGGCCTCACAGCCGACCAGCAAACCCGCCTGGCCCCCATCCTCATGGCCCAGCGCCAGCAGCTGCAGCTGCTGCGCGAGCAGCGCACCACCGGCGGCCGCAAGCTGGGCACCGCCCAAGACCTGAAAGCCAACGAAGCCCGCACCGATGAGCAGATTAAAACGGTGCTCACCCCGGAGCAATTCACCAAGTTTGCGCAGATGCGCGACGAGCAGCGCGAGAAAATGCGCGAGCACCGCGCCGCCGGTGCCAACGCCCCGGCCGGCCAGTCCGAATAAGGCAGCGCCTTCTCACCACCCAATTTTGCTTATCCCCACCATGAGAAAGCTCCTTTTGCTGCTTGCTACGGTAGCCGCCACCGCCGGTCTTGGCTTCGCCCAAGCCCCCGCCGCCCAAAAGATGCCCACCCGCGCCGGCCTCCCGGAAACGCCGGCCCAGACGGCCAAGCGCGCCACCCAGTACCTCACCAAGGAGCTGGGCCTTTCGGCCACCCAGCAGGCCAGGTTGGAGCCCATTATGCGGGACCAGAACCAAGCCCTGCTGGCCATGCGCTCCAAGGCGCAGACCGGCCGCCTCCGGCCCGGTATGGGCCCGGATTTGAAAGCTACCCTCGCTAAGTACGACACCCAGATTAAGGGCGTCCTCACCCCCGGCCAGTATACCAAGTACACCAGGATGCAGGATGCGGAGCGCAACAAGGTAATGAAGCATCTCGCTGAACAGGGCATGGCAATGCCTACCGCCCGGTAAATTCGGCCGGTTCCGTACACAAAAAGCGCCTGTTCATCGATTGATGCGGGGCCTTTTGGGCGCTTGGCCTTTCGTGGCACACCGCTTGCAATTACCCTGGCAAGCAACTAAAGCGGCCTGTGCTGCCAGTAGCTTTCCCCGCAACCACCCTCTTCATTCTTTACGCTAATCATGAAAAAGAACCTGTTGCTGCTCGCCGCCCTCGCTTTCGCTACCGCCGGCACCAGCTTTGCCCAAACGGCCGTGAAAACCACCGGCACCGACGCCAATCAGACTGCCCGCCACTACGCCAAAGGCAAGCAGGGCCCGAAAGACCCCGCCAAGATGGCCGACCACAAAGCCGGCAAAATGGCCAAAGAGCTCGGCCTCAATGCCGACCAAGAGGCCAAAGTAGAGCAATTGATGCTGGCCCGCCAGCAGGAAATGACGGCCCTCAAAACCAAGTACGGCACCGACCGAAACGCCGGCCGCACCGAAATGAAAGCCGCCCACGACCGCTACGAGGCCCAGCTCAAAACCATCCTCACGCCGGAGCAATACGCCAAGATGGACAAGATGAAAGCCGAGCACCACGGCGGTCATGGCAAAGGCCACGACGGCGGCAAAATGAAAATGAAGGCCAAAGCCTAATTATTTTCTGCCTCGTCAGTAAGCAAAAAGCCCCGCTCAAATTGAGCGGGGCTTTTTGCTTACTGACAAAATTGATTACCGTACCACGGCTAGCCGTTGGGACTGGCTCCCCGCTTTCCCCTCTGCCACTACCTGATATACACCCACCGGCAAGTGGCTCAGGTCAACGGAAGGGGCGTTGGCCGGCAACTCTACCTGGAGCTGCAGCTGGCCCAGGGCATTGTACACCTTCACCCGCTGCACCGGCAGCACCGATGAAATGGTTACCCGTCCCGCCGTGGGGTTGGGGTACACAGCTAGGCCACTTTTCACTGGCTGGTTAGACTGGCTGGCCAGTAAGGTTCCCGTGAAGCGGGCCGTTGCATTATTAGCGGTGTAGTAGCCGCCTGCCCAAATATTTGTTGGGCTTTGAATTACTAGGGCATCGTGATAATTAACATTCTCGATTGTCCGCCAGGTAGCGCCGTTATCGGTGCTTACGGCGCTGCCTCTGGGGTCGGTTGGGCTATAAGTGTGGCTGGATGGACCGACGCTCAAATACGCCCCCAGCACCCCGGGCAACGCCTGAATCACGCCGTAGCGCATGGGGCCGCTGGGAGTAGTCAAGGTCCACGTCTGGCCCCCGTCGGCAGTCACGGATACCTGATTTCCGTTGCCCGCGTAAGCCAGGCCATGTAGAGGGTCCGAAAAGCTAACGCCGCGGATGGGCAAACCCACTGTCGCCGCACTCCAGGTATGGCCGGCGTCGGTGCTGCGCAGGATGCTGCCCAAGTGGGTTGGTATCCAGACGTTGTTACCTAACAAAACACAATCTAGAGCATAATCGCCGGCGGCTAGTGTTGGGGCGCCCACAAGGGGCTGCCAGCTGCTGCCACCATCGGTGGTATGATATAGCGGCAAGGTGTTCGAAGTCCCGGAAAAAGTGATTCCAACCCCAGTGGTTGAGTTGAAAAACCGGACAAAGCGCAGATTTTCCGACACTGCATTAGGCGGCAGCACGGTCAGGGCGGCGCTGCCTGTTGTCGTACGCAGCAGCGAGGTCACGAGGATATTCGGATTAGCGGCTGTCGGATTACCTATCAAGAGCCAGGCATGTTGGGCATCTACGGCCCACACATCCCAAACAGATGTTCCGCCTACTCCATTGCTAGTATAAGATGCCACTACCTGATGCTGCCACGTCAGCCCATTGTCAGGCGTGGTGTAAAGCTCCGAGGTAGTGGTAAGATACCCAAACCCCCCGGACAAATACGTTCTCACGCCCCACACTGCGCCCGCCACAGGTACACGTAGTATAGTGCTTTCCGGTATGGCGTACGCAACCCAGGGCATACTGGGCAGTGTCCAGCCGTTTTGGGCTTGGGCTGACAGGCCCAAAAGCAGGCATATACCCGTTGCGGGTATCCGTAGAAACTTCATCATAAATCGCAGGAAATGTGGAAATAATTATTCCAAAAGTATTGAAAAAACTGGAGTTCCCTTCCCATCTGGCTGGTGCTTTTTTGGTGCTTTATCTGGGCGGGCCTGCCCGCTGCTATTCGGCCGCTTGCTTATATTTGACCAAACCACCCGGCTTCCAAACCACCCCACCCCATGCCTCCCCTCCCCAGTAGCACGGCCTCGGCCGTGCAAATCCAGCAGTTTTACGACAAGGGCCTGGCCCACGCCAGCTACGCTGTGCGCTGCGGCCGCCAAGTCGCCATCATCGACCCGGCCCGCGACCCCCAGCCCTACTACGATTTCGCCGACGAGCACGAGGCCCGCATCATCGCCGTGATTGAGACGCACCCGCACGCCGATTTCGTGTCGTCGCACCTGGAAATTGCCGAAGAAACCGAGGCCACCATCTACTGCAGCAAGCTGGTGGGGGCCAAATACCCGCACAAGAATTTCGACGACGGCGACCGCATCAAGCTGGGCAGCTACGAGCTGCACGCCATCAACACGCCCGGCCACTCGCCCGACAGCATCAGCGTCCTGCTCATGGATGAGCTGGCCCAGAGCCGCGCCGTATTCACCGGCGACACGCTGTTTGTGGGCGACGTGGGCCGGCCCGACCTGCGCGAAGACGAGGCCGTGGGCGGCCACAAGCGCGAGGAACTGGCTGCGCAGATGTATAAAAGCACCCGCAACAAGCTCATGACCCTGCCCGGCAGCACCAAGGTGTACCCCGCCCACGGCCCCGGCTCGCTCTGCGGCAAAACCACCAGCCTAGACCTTGACTCCACCATTGCCAAGGAGCTGAAAACTAACTACGCCCTGCAACCCATGTCGCAGGACGAATTCATCAAAGTCCTGCTCGAAGACCAGCCCTTCGTGCCCAAGTATTTCGGCCACGACGTGGCCCTGAACAAGCAGGGCGCGCCCAGCTTTGAGGACAGCATTCGGGCGGTGCCGCACCCGGGCAGCGACGCGGCGCTGGAGCCCGGCGTGCTACTCATCGACACGCGGCCGGCGGCAAAATTCCGGGCCGGTCACCTACCGGGGGCCATCAACCTGCAGGATGGCGGCAAGTTTGAAACCTGGCTGGGCTCGGTAGTGGGCCCCAAAGAGCCCTTCTACCTGCTGGCCGATTCCAAAATCGCGCTGGACACTGTCATCCGCAAAACCGCCAAAATCGGCTACGAGGGCAACATCAAAGGCGCGCTACTGGCCCCCACGGCCCTGCCCGCCACCTCCCCCGCCGTGGACGTAGCCGCGGTGCGCGAGCACCCCGAAGCCTTCACCATCGTGGATATCCGCAACCGGACGGAGGCCAAAACGCCGGTATTCGACAACGCGCTGGTCATCCCGCTGCCCGAGCTGCGCGAGCGCGCCCACGAGATTCCGACCGATAAGCCCATCCTCATTCACTGCGCGGGCGGCTACCGCTCGGCGGCCGGGGCCAGCATTGTGCAGCAGGCTTTGCCAGGTGTAGAGGTGCTGGATTTGGGCGAGGCGATTACGGATTTCCAGAAGCAGGCAGCGCATTAGTAACCGCTGGCCTTGTGTAAAAAGAACGTCATGCTGAGCGCAGTGGAAGCATGACGTTCTACTTTTCATGGGACTCACCCAACCGCCCTCAGTCCACCACCGCTTCCTCCGGCACTTCCGCCACCGGCGCGGCTTTCGGCTTCTGGCTCACCAGCCACACGCCCAGGAAAATGAGCGCCGCCTGCCCGGCCTTGGCCAGCGTGAAATGGTCTTTGCCCAGGGCCACGGCGATGAGCACGGCCAGCACCGGCTGCAGGTAGATATACACGCCCAGCAGGGCCGGCGAGGCGTATTTCAGCGCCCAGTTATTGAGCAGGTAGGCCAGGATGGTGAGGAACACCACCATGTAGCCGATTTCGAGCCAGATTTTGAGGGGGAAGCTGGCGTAGTTGGCCGTCAGCGCCTCGCGCCAGCCGAAGGGCACGGCCACGATGGCCCCCACCAGAAACACCCGCGCCAGCACCGTAAACGCGTGGTACTTGCGCATGAGCGGCTGCACCAGCACCAGGTAGAGGCCAAACACGGTGGCATTGGCCAGGATGAACAGGTTGCCCAGCGTGGCGTGCGGGTAGATGGCCGCCTGCGCGTTGCGGCTGAGGATGAGCGAGGCCGCACCCGCCGCGCCCACGGCAATGCCCAGCACGCGCGGCAGCGTAATCTTCTCGCTCAATAAAATAGCTGAGGCGATGACCACCACGATGGGCGCGATGGTTTGCAGCAGCGAGGCGCTGATGGGCGAAGTCAGGTTCAGCCCCGAAAAAAACAGCAACTGATTGACTCCAATCCCACAGATGCCACAGATGATGGACCGCCGGTTATCGGCCCAGCCGATGATTTTGTCCTGCGGGGCCACGAAGTATTTCACCAGCGCAAAGAAGCTGGAGGCCCCCAGCACCCGTAGCGTCACGATGCCAAACGGCGTCATGTAGAGCGGCATCACGTCTTTGGAAAGCGAATAGTTGGCCGCGTAGATGACTGTGACGACGAAGAGGGCCGCGTGGACGCGGAATTGATTGGGCATAACCGGGAAGAGTAGCGCGAACTTTGTAGTTCGCGTTTCGCGCCGTCTGAACCACGACGGGCGGGAATCGTTCTAAAACGCGAACTACAAAGTTCGCGCTACTTCCGCGCTACTTCGCTCCCCCATGTCCTCCCTCTTTCCCGACGACGAACCCGCCGCCTTCACCCCCGCCGCCGCGCCCAGCGCCGACGCCCCCCTCGCCGAGCGCCAGCGCCCCCGCCGCCTGGCCGACTACGCCGGCCAGCAGCACCTGGTGGGCGAAACCGGCGTGTTGCGCCGCTACCTCAACTCGGGCCGACTGCCCAGCCTCATCCTCTGGGGGCCGCCCGGCGTGGGCAAAACTACCCTGGCCCACCTGCTGGCCTCGGAGCTGAAGCAGCCGTTTTCGGCCCTCTCCGCCATTAATGCCGGCGTGAAGGACGTGCGCGACGTGATTGAAAAAGCCAAGCGCCAACGCGGCACGGTGTTGTTTATTGATGAAATCCACCGCTTTAGCAAGGCCCAGCAGGATGCGCTGCTGGGCGCGGTGGAGCACGGCACCGTCACGCTCATTGGGGCGACGACGGAGAATCCATCCTTTGAGGTCATCCCGGCTTTGCTCTCGCGCTGCCAGGTGTATGTGCTGGAGGCATTGAGCGCGGACACCCTGCGCGGGCTGGTGCAAAAAGCCCTGACCGAGGACGCTGCCCTGAAGCAAAAAAAGGTGAAGCTAAAGGAAGACCACGCCCTGCTGGCCCTCTCCGGTGGCGACGCCCGCAAGCTGCTCAACCTGCTCGAAATCGTGGTGCAAAGCACGCCGCCTGACAAAAAAGGCGTCATCGAAATCACCGATGCGGTGGTGCAAACCGTGGCCCAGCGCCCCCTGGCCCGCTACGACAAGGGCGGCGAAATGCACTACGACGTGATTTCGGCCTTCATCAAATCCATGCGCGGCTCGGACCCCAACGCCGCCCTTTACTACCTGGCCGTGATGCTGGAAGGCGGCGAAGACGTGAAGTTCATCGCCCGCCGCATGCTCATTCTGGCCTCCGAAGACATCGGCAATGCCAACCCCAACGCCCTGATGCTGGCCACGAGCTGCTTCCAGGCCTGCACCGTCATCGGCCTGCCCGAATCGGATTTGATTCTGGCCCAGACCGTCATCTACCTCGCCACATCGCCCAAAAGCAACGCTGCCTACATGGCCATCCGCGCCGCCCAGGCCGAAGTGAAGGCCAACGGCGTGTACCCCGTGCCGGTGCCCCTGCGCAACGCCCCCACCCGCCTCATGAAACAGCTCGGCTACGGCAAAGAGTACGCCTACTCGCACAACGGCGAGGGCAATTTTGAGGAGCAGGAGTTTCTGCCCGATGCCCTGAGCGGCACCCGCTTCTACGCGCCGGGCCACAACGCCAGCGAGGCCAAAATCCAGGAGCGCCTGCGCGGCTGGTGGGGCGAGAAATACGGGTATTAGGGTTTCGAATGCCCCGGTCCGACCGGTTGTCGTTGGGGTAGCTCGGGTATCGGTGGTACTTCAACCGGTCAGACCGCCCTAGGCGGTCCGACCGGCCACGCTTCGCACGCCGGCCCCGATACTTCAAACACCTTTCCCGCCCTTACAAACAGTCTGCCCGGTCCTTCGAACGCCCTTTCCGGCGCTTCAAACACCTCCCCCGGCCTTACGAACGGTCGAGCCGCGGCTTCGAACACCTTCGCCGCCGTTACGAACACCTTTCCCGACCTTTCGAACGGTCTTGCCGCCGTTACGAACACCTTTGCCGAGGTCGGCAAGACTGTTCGTAACGGCGGCAAGACCGTTCGAAACGCTCCCCCGGCCCATTGCACCGCGCCCTTGCCCCTGCGCACCCCTCCCCGGCGGCGGCGCACCGGCCCCCGGCGGTTCCGCACGGCTCCCCCGGGACTTTTCATCGCTCCCCCGCGTTTTCGCATCGTTCCCCCGGGCCTTCGCATCGTTCCCCCGTGTCTTCCCACCGGTGGGAAAGCGCGGGGGAGCGGTGCGAAACCCCGGGGGAAAGCCAAACGGCCCGCGCCGCCTACTTTTGCTTGCTCTCACCTAGTCTGCAACCATGCGTCAGTTTCTTAAATACGTCCTCGCCACCATCGTGGGGCTTGTGACCTTCGCCTTCCTCGGATTTTTCCTGCTGGCCATCTTCATCGGGGCCACGGTGAGCAGCGCCAACGGCCCCAAGGAAACCGTGGCCAACTCGGTGCTGGAGCTCAAGCTCAACGAGCCGCTCAATGAGCGCGGGCGCGAAGGGCGCTTCGGCGGCTTTGGCGGGGGCGGCAGTACGGGGCTGGTCGAGTTGAAAGAGGCCATTCACCGGGCCAAGGGCGACGACGACATCAAGGGCATTCTGCTGAATTTGGGCATCGTGCAGGGCGGCATGGCCTCGCTGGAGGAAGTGCGCAACGCGTTGCTCGACTTCAAAAAGAGCGGCAAATTCGTGGTGGCCTACCACGAAATCGCGTCCGAAAAGAGCTTCTACCTCTCTTCGATGGCCAATGAAATCTACCTCAACCCCCAGGGCACGCTCGAATTCAACGGCCTGAGCTCGGAGGTGCTGTTTTATAAGCGCCTTTTCGATAAGGCCGGCATTCAGCCCTACATTTTCCGGGTGGGCTCCTTCAAAAGTGCCGTGGAGCCGTTTTTTCGGGAGAATTTCTCTGATTCGGCCCGCTACCAGACGGTGTCGTTCCTGAACTCCATCAACGGCTACATGATTGGCGAGGTGGCCAAAACCCGGGGCATCAACCCGGCTCGCCTCAAGGTAATTTCGGACTCGATGCTGGTGCACAACGCCCCCGATGCCCTGCGCCTGCACCTCGTCACCAAACTCGGCTACTTCGATGAGGTGCAGGACTACATGCGCCGCAAGCTGGACCTGGCCAAAAACAAAAAACCCAGCCTGGTAAGCCTGTCCGACTACACCGACCACGACAACGGCGTGGACGAGCGCGAAGGCAAAACCAGCGGCCGCCGCATCGCCGTGATTTACGCCGAGGGCGACATCGTGACCGGCAAGGGCTCCGACGACAACATCGGCAGCACCAAGTTCGCCGAAGCCATCCGCAAGGCCCGGCTCGACGACCGGGTGAAGGCCGTGGTGCTGCGCATCAACTCGCCGGGCGGCTCCTCGCTGGCCTCCGACATCATCTACCGCGAGGTGCTGCTAACCAAGAAAGTAAAGCCGATTATCGCCAGCATGAGCGACGTGGCGGCTTCCGGCGGCTACTACATTGCCATGGCCTGTGATACCATCGTGGCCCATCCGAACACCATCACGGGCTCCATTGGCGTGTTTGGCGTGCTGCCCAACATCCAGCCCATGCTGGCCGACAAGCTCGGTATCACCGTGGACCGCGTGACGACGGGCAAGTTTTCGGACCTGCCCACCATCACCCGCCCGCTCACGGAATTTGAAAAACGCACCTTGCAGGAAGAAGTAAATCGCATCTACGCCGACTTCACCAGCAAAGCCGCCAAAGGCCGTCACATGCCCGTGGAGCGCCTGCGTCGCCTGGCCTCGGGCCGCGTCTGGAGCGGTATCGAAGCCAAAAACAACGGCCTCGTGGACGTGCTCGGCGACTACCAGGACGCGCTGAAAATTGCCGCCGCCCGCGCCCACCTCCAGCCCGACGACTACCGCGTGCAGCGCCTGCCCCGCCAGAAATCGGCGCTGGAGGACTTCATCTCCACGTTCACCGACGACGATGATGCCGCCAAAACCCGCGCCATCAAGGCCGAGCTGGGGCCGCTGTACCCCGCCTACGCCCAGTACCAGCAGCTCATGCAGATGCGCGGCGTACAGGCCCGCCTGCCGTACACGCTGGATATCCAGTAGCACGGCCAGCCGCTAGCGACCATCCATCAAAAAAGGCTTGCCCGTTGGGGCAAGCCTTTTTTATTTCAGGCTTCAGCCCTGCTCTACGGCTGCTTTTTGCCGTAGAATTTCCAGATGGTGCCCGCCTGCACCACGCCGCCCGAGTACACGTAGCAGTAGATGCTGTCGCCCGAGGTTTCCAGCTGTAGCGCGTTTCGAAGAGAGAAAAACGAGGCGTTTTTTCGTTCGGGCGCGTGGCCCATCCAAGCCCGGGGAGAAGTATAGCTACCCAGCTGATAGTCAAAATCACCGTTGAACAGGTGCAGTCGGCTCGGGCTCACCACCGTCAGGGGCATGGTTGTGTCCCTAACCACGGTGGTAAAGTTGTTGCCGGAATAGTTCATCCGGTAGAGCCGGCCCCGGTAGTTGCCCACCGCCGATGACATCACACTGGCCGGAGCCCCGCCAGCGGTTATCTCCACTACCTGGCTGGTAGTATCGGTGCCTTCGGCCGAGGATGCGGCCAGGCGAATCCGGACTTTTTTGCTGTAGGTATCGAACGCGTGCGATGGGGTCGCGCCTGTGGAAGTCGTGCCGTCGCCCCAGGTCCACAAAAAATCCGTCGCATCGGTCGACTGGTTGGTGACCTGCAACGAGACGTTCGCGCCGATTGAAGCCGGGGCGCTGAAGCGGGCCACGGGCTTGGCGGCCGTAGTGTCTTTTTTGCAAGAGCCGGCCAGCAACGCAAGCAGCAGTAAGCTGTAGTTTATTTGTTTCATTGGAAAGATTTGTTTCATTGGAAAGAAAGGAAGTGGTTAGGTCTAACGTGGTAAACGAGCACCAAGTCGAAAGTAATATAGCTTCGCTGCTCATGAACGAATTTTGCTTTTCGTAATTACCCGATACTTCCCTTACCCCATCGCATGCAACACCTCCGCGAAGCCGCCACCTACATCAACGCCAACTCCCAGGCCTTCCAGCCCGAAACGGGCATCATCCTCGGCACCGGGCTGGGCGCGCTGGCCAAGGAGGTCGATGTCGAATACGAAATCAACTACGCCGACATTCCGCACTTCCCCCTTAGCACCGTAGAAAGCCACGCCGGCCGGCTACTGCTGGGCCGCATGGGCGGTAAGAAAGTGGCGGTGCTGCAAGGCCGTTTCCACTACTACGAGGGCTACACCATGCAGCAGGTGGCCATGCCTGTGCGCGTGCTCAAGCTGCTCGGCATTGCCCGCCTGCTGGTGAGTAACGCCGCTGGCGGCCTGAACCCCGATTTCAACATTGCGGATTTGATGTTGATTGACGACCACATCAACCTGCAGCCCACCAACCCGCTAATCGGGGCCAACCTGGACGAAATGGGCCCGCGCTTCCCGGATATGTTCGCGCCCTACGACGCCGACCTGCTCCGCCGGGCCGAAGCCGCTGCCCAGGCGCTGGGCCAGGCCGGCACCACCCGGCGCGGCGTGTACGCCAGCGTGCCCGGCCCCATGCTCGAAACCCCGGCCGAATACCGCTACCTGCGCACCATCGGGGCCGATGCCGTGGGCATGAGCACGGTGCCGGAAGTAATTGCCGCCCGCCACCTGGGCCTGCCGGTGCTGGCGGTGTCGGTCATCACCGACCTCTGCGCACCCGGCCACCTCAAGCCCGTAGTGCTGGCCGATATCTTCGCCGCCGCCGCCGCAGCCGAGCCCCGGCTCACGGCGCTGATAAAGGCGGTGGTGGCAGGCTTGTAGCACATGCTTTAGCTTGTGCAGTGCCAGGCAAAAAACAACGAGGCCCGGATGGTATATCCGGGCCTCGTTGTTTGAGATATCACTTATGAAGCAGCTTACACTTACGGCTGGGCCGAGAACGTGCGCTCTTCAACCGCGCCGGTTTTATTCGTGAAGGTGTAGCGCAGCTCAGTGGCCGTGAGGGCGGCCACGGCATATTCGTTGCTGGTGCCCTTGTTGTCGGTGAGGTGCAGCACGGTGTTGTTGGTCATCAGCATCCAGGTGCCGGGGTAGGTGGTGCCGTCGGCCAATAGCTTCTGGGTGTAGGTGCCGTCGGTGCGGAAGGTGAGCGAGTACTGGTCCTTGATGCCCGAGCCAGTGCCGGTGACCTGACCGGCTTGTTTGATTTGGTCGAGGCGCCAACTGCCGGTGGTCAGCTGCTGGGTAGAGGCGGTGGCGGTGGGCTGCGGCGTGGTGGCCGAGTCTTTTTTGCAGCTGCCGAGGCTCAGGGTAAGCAGGGCCAGGGCGAGAACGGGGTAACGGAGCTTGTGCATGAGAAGAAAGGAAATTGGGTTAGGAATGAACAGTAGATGATGCCCCGGTCTGAATGGTTGCCTGGGACAGTTTCTATTTTTTCCTGGCTCCTTACTTCGAGATAATCTTCTGGGCCGTGGTACCGCTCAGCACCCCAAAAATACCGATGCCGCCCTGCACGTTGCCGTAGATGGCGGAGGGCTGGGCGAAAGGGTTGCCGTTGGCCTGCCGCGCATCGCGCACCGACTGCCGGAAGCGGAACATGGCCCGCTCAGTATGGTAGAGCGTGGCCGTGACGGTATCGCCGGGATAGAAGCGGTAGCTGGTGCCCAGCACAAATTCCTGGCCGTTGAGCAGCCGGTCCTCTACCGACATATCCTGTTCCGGGCTTTTGAGGAGCGCGCCCTTGGCTGGGTTGCCCTTGTGCAGCTGCAGGCGGTAGCAGTCATCGAGCGGGGCCGGGTCACGGAAGCTGGTGAGGAAAAGCGCCTTGCGCTCGGAGCCGGTTTTGTCGTTGAACTGGTAGCTCACCGAATCGATGGGCACGGGGGCCAGCATGGTGGTGGTGGCGGTGGCGTGGCGGCCTTTGGTGTCTACCACGTCGAGCTTGAACACGTCGCCGGCCTTGGCCACCAGCGGGTCGCGGCCGATGTGGGAGTGGAATTTCACGCCCGAAGTGGTATCAATCAACGCCCGGTAATTGGGGTTGAAGGCCAGCGGCACCAGCGTGCCGTTGGGCATGGTGAGCGTGACGGTGACATCGGTGGGCACCTGCGGCAGCACGGCGCTGATGTACGGCACCGATGTGGTGACGGCCAGCTCCGGCACCTTGCCCGGCTGCAGATAGCATTCCACCACCAAATCGGAGGAGAAGGCCGGCAGCGGCACGTTGATGTCGTTTTGCAGCTTGCCGCAGCCGGCCAGCGCCAGCCCAATTATCGCCAGCGCCCCAAACGTGCTTCTGTTGATTGAAATCGACATAAAACCCATGGTTTAGAAGCGGAAATTGTACGTCAGCGACGGGATGACCGGGAACAGCGACACCTGCTTGGCCTGGAAGCCGGTGGTGCGGCCGGTGGCCTTGTCGCGCACGGTATCGAAGAACACGAAGTAGGCGTTGCGGCGGTTGTAGGCGTTGTAGATGCTCAGGGTGAGGTCCTGGTCGCGCCGGACCCCGATTTTGTACACCACGCCGAGGTCGAGGCGGTGGTACGGGATGAGGCGGTAGGAATTGCGGTCGGGGTACACGGGCACCGGGCGCGGGTCGATGCCCACGCTGGAACCCGGAATATCCTGCACCCCAAACCGGCCCAGCGGCAGCGTGGTGAGGTTGCCCGAGGTGTAAATGAAGCTGGCCGTGAGATTGATGCGGGTATTGAGTTGGTGCAGCACCACCACGGTCAGGTTGTGGCGGCGGTCGTAGTTGGGATGGAAATCGCGGCCGCCGTTCACGCCGTTGGTGCCGTTCTGGGGCTGGAAATTGCGCCAGCTCCAGGCCAGCGTGTAGCCAATCCAGCCGGTGGTTTTGCCGGTTTTCTTCTCTAAGTAAAGCTCGTTACCATAAGCCCAACTCTTGCCGAAAATGAACTCCTGGTCCAAATCGGGATTCACAAACAGCTGCGCGCCGTCGCGAAAATCGACCTGATTGCGGCCCCATTTGTAGTACAGCTCATTGGTGAGCAAATATTTCCCGCCGCCCAGCAGGAAGCTGGCCCCGCCGCTCACCTGCTGCGACTGCTGCGGCTTCACCGACAGCCGCGAGGGGTACCAGATATCGGTGGGCAGCGACGCGCCCGAGTTCGTGACCAAATGCACGTACTGGTACATCATGGCGTAGTTGAGCTTGAACGAGGTCTTATCGTTCAGAGCGTAGCGGGCGGCGGCGCGGGGCTCCAGGCCGCCGTACTGGTCGGTGCCGCTACGGAAACCGGTCAGGCGCAGGCCGCCTTCTAGTTGGAGCTTGTCGGTGGCCTTGTAGTTGTCGGAGGCGTACACACCGCCGTCGAGGCCGTAGTAATGCACATCGGAACCGATGTCGAGGCGGCCGTCGCCGGTGCTGGCGCTGAGGCGGCCCACGCCGAAGCGGTGCTGCGTGAGCATGGCCCCTAACTTGATTTGGTGGCGGTCGTTGGGCGTGTATTCAAAATCGGTGCGCCCGGTGTAGTCCGTGATTTGCGAGCCCAGGTTGAAATTGAACACGTTGGCCAGCTGGTTGGTCAGCGTGTATTTATAGTCCGACACCGACACGGTGGTATTCACGAATAGCTTGGGCGAAAACGTGTGGTTCCAGCGCAGCGAGCCAATGGTATTGCCCCACTGGAAGCTGAACTTGAACCCGTTCGGACTGCTGAAACCGAAAATATCGCGGCCCAGGTAGCCGGTCAGAAACACCTGGTCCTTCTCGCCGAGCGTGTAGTTGGCCTTGGCGTTGAAATCGTAGAAATAGTAGTCGGGAATGGGGCTGTAGTCCTCCTTGCCCTCGTTGGCCTTGTTGAGCGCCCGGGTGAAAATGTCAAAATACGTGCGCCGGCCGCTCACGATGAATGAGCCCTTGCCCTTGTTTATCGGCCCTTCGTAGGTGAGGCGCGACGAAATAAGGCCCACGCCGCCGGTGGCCACGTAGTGCTGGCGGTCACCCTCGCGCAATTTCACATCGACCACCGACGACAGCCGCCCGCCAAACTGCGCCGGGAAGCCCGACTTGTACAGGTCCACGCTCTGCACGGCATCGGAGTTGAACACCGAGAACAACCCGAACAAGTGGTTAGGATTATACACCACCGTGTTATCCAGCAGCACCAGGTTCTGGTCGGCCGAGCCGCCGCGCACAAACAGGCCGCTGGTGCCCTCGCCCCCACTCTGCACGCCGGGCTTTAGCTGCAACGTTTTCAGGATATCGACCTCGCCAAAAAGGGCCGGCAGCAGCTTGGCTTCCTTAATGCTGAGGTGCTCGACGCCCATTTGGGTGGTTTTGAGCTTTTGCTCCAGCGTCACGGAGCCTTCCACCACCACTTCGCCCAACTCATTGCCACTTTCTTCCATGTTGAGGCTCAGGCGCTCGTTTTTTTTCAGGTTCACCTCGCGGGTGATTTGCTGATAGCCGATGAAGGCGATGACCAGCTGGTGATGCCCCGCGGGCAGGCTCAGCGAATAGTGCCCGAGCGAGTCGGCCGCCGTGCCGGTATTGAGGGCGGGCACGGCCACGCTGGCCCCGGGCAGGGTTTCGCCGCGCCCGCCGCGCACCGTGCCGCTGATGGTGAACCGCGCCACCGTCTGGGCCCGGCCGGTCTGCGGCCATCCCAGCCCCAACATAAACAACAACAAGTAGTAACGCCGGGCAGCACTAAAAATCATACGGTAGCAGTCGAGGAAGACGCAAAGGTAGCGTCCTCCCCAACGCCGGCCTGCACCGGATAGTTTAGCGCCCGTGCCGGGGCGGGTTATTTGCCCACGTAGGACTGCAAAACCTGCGCAATCTGGGCGGCCGGCACTACGCCCGCCTGCCGCCACACCGGCTGCCCCTGATGGAACAGAATCAGCGTGGGAATGCTCTGCACGCGGTATTGCTGGGCCACGGCCTGGTTACGGTCCACGTCGATTTTGACGACGCGCACCTTGCCGCCGTGCTGGGCCGCCACCTGCTCCAGAATAGGGGCCATGGTTTTACAGGGGCCGCACCAGGTGGCGTAAAAGTCAACCAGCACCGGCATTCCAGGGCTGTTGATGAGTTCGGGGAAAGACTTGCGAGGCATGGCGAAGGGTGGTTAAGCGAGAAGTCAAGGGCTTTGAACCATATATAACGCAAAAAGCCCGGCGCGTGGCCGGGCTTTTTGGTTTTTGCGGCCGCAATCGGCTTCGCTACTTGTTGATAATTGTCACGTCGTTGGCTACTTCGGGCAGCGTAAAGCGCCCGCCCACGGCTTTCACACCTTTCACGCGGCACTCCCAAGTGTAGCGGCCGGGGATGGCGCTGGCCGCTTCGCCGGTTTCGGCCTTGAAGTATTCGGGGTCGGAGGGGTCGGTGGGAAAAAGCACGTCGACGCCGGTCTGGCCTTTGGCCAGCTCTTTCACCAGTAGGTAGTCTTTGCCGGTTTTCTCGCTGTGCACGATGAAGATAGCCGTGTAAGGGCCGAGCTGGCCATATTTATCCAGGATGCCCAGCTTGATTTGGGCGGTGGTGCTCACCATCCAGGTTTGCGCGTGGGCTTCGGGGGCCGAGCCCAGTAGCAATATCATCATCAGTGCCCCGGTCAGCCAGCCGGCCAGGGGCCACTGTTTGGGCTTTAAAAAAGCAGGTACAGTTATCATCACGGTTAAAAAGGAGAGAAAAAGGGTGAAATGCAGTTAGCCAGAAAGAGAGATAAAATGCGAGAAATCCGCACATTACTGGCCAAGATAGTACGTTGATAACAAATCCGCAACTTGCAGCAAGCGAAGTCTGTTAAGGTTTCAGTCAAATTGTTCCTGTCCGACTACTATTTGCGTAATGCCCAGGCAACGCTCGCGGTCTGTTTCATGGCCGTCCGATAATCCTTCGCCGACCCTTGCCGGCCCCCGCTGCGGCCTTTGCGAACGGGAGGTGCAGGCCACCTCCCGCCACCACCTGGTACCCCGCGAAGAAGGCGGCAAATATGGCCCCACCGTCGACCTCTGCCAGCCCTGTCACAGCAGCGTGCACCGCTTCCTGAGCAACCGCGCCCTGGCCAGGCAGTATGCTTCCGTGGAAGCCCTGCGGGAAGCCGATGAATTGCAAACCTACCTGCGCTGGATTCGGAGGCAGCGCGTGGAGCGCATCAGCAACCGGCGCGGCCGACGCTGAGCAGGCTTGCGCCGCCTGGTATTTTTAACGGAGCTTTGCCGGATGAACCGCTATTTCGTGCCTTTCGCGCAGCTTCGGCAGCAGCCTACTATTGTGGTGGATAGCGTGGGCCTGGGGGCCGTGCTCACGCTGGCGCACTGGCGCGGGGCGGCCACGCCCACGGCCCTGCGCGACGATACGAGCGCAGGCTCGGCGCTGCGGGCGCTGCACCAGACCACCACGCCGGGCCTGGACGCAGCGGCCGTCACGGCCAATCATTTTGATATTGACGGCTTTATCGGCGTGTGGAGTTTACTGAATCCGGCACTGGCTTTGGAGCACGAAGCACTGCTGCGTCTGGTGGCCGTGCTGGGCGATTTCCGGGAAATCGACCTGACCCACCCGCTGGCCAATGACGCGCTGAAGCTGGTGTGTTGGCTGAATGCCGAGGAAAAAGCCCGGTTCTACGAACCCTTCGGCGCGCCCATCCGGCGGCGGCGCGAGGACGAGGCCTCGGCCGAAAAGTTCGACTGGTTTCTGCCACGCTTTGCCGAATTGCTCCAAAACCCGGAGAACGGCCGCGCCGCCTGGCAGCCCGAATACGACCTGGTGCAACGGGCGGCGGCCATCATCCAAAGCCCCCAAACCACGCGGCGGCACTACCCAGAAATCGGCCTGGCGGTGGTGCATACACCCGCGCCACTGCCATACTACGCCCTTTTCGGCCCCACGGCAGGCTATGATATCGTGCTGAGCCAGTACGAAGGCAACCGATACGAGCTAGAATACAAATACACGACGTGGATTGACCTGGCCAGCCGCCCTACCCTGCCGCGCCTGGCGCTGGCCCCACTCACAGCCCGCCTCAACGCGCTGGAAAACAGCGGCCGCACCTGGACCGCCGACGGCATCACCGACACCGGCCCGCTCCTGCGCCTGACCGGCAAGAAGCTAACCAAAGCCGAGCGCTACGCCGACCCCGACGGCCGGCCGATTTATCCGTCGTCCATTGCGCCGGAGGATATTGAACGGCAAGTGTTGGCGTTTTTTCGGGCCGGCTACGCTGGGATTGAGCCGAAGAAATACTGGACCTGGCCGGAGGTGAAGGCGGCCGGGATGTAACGCGGACTCGCAGATTCCACGCTACAGCTACACCGCGCAGTCGGTTTCTTCGCCGCGCACGTCTACCAAGTGCACTGAACTGTTGCCGCCCGCGCCCGGCCGTACCCGAATCTGGGTGCCAATGCGGTCTTTGAGGTCGGAAACGTGGGAGATGATGCCAATCATTTTGCCTGAGTGTTGCAGACGCTCCAGCGCATCTAGAGCGGTGTTCAGCGCCTCGGGGTCGAGCGTGCCGAAGCCTTCATCAATGAATAACGACTCGATACGGGCCTTGTGGCCAGCCAGCTCACTCAGGCCCAAAGCCAGTGCCAGGCTTACCAGGAAGCTTTCGCCACCCGAGAGCGAAGCCATGGGGCGCACGGTATCGGCCTGGTCGTGGTCGATGATTTGCAGCTCCAGGTTGCGGTGCGGGGTTTTGAGGATGGTGTAGCGGCCGGTGAGCTGGCGCAGGCGCAGATTGGCCAGTCGGGCGAGGTGGGTGAGCGTGAGGCCTTGCGCAAACTGGCTGAACTTGTCGCCCCGCGCCGAGCCAATTTGGTCGCTCAGGTCCTGCCAGCGCTGCTCTTCCAGCTGGCGCAGCAGCAGTTCCTGCAAGCCAGCCGCCTGCTGGGTGCGGGCATCGTCGTCCAATTTCAGCTGATTGCCCACGGCCCCCAGCTTCTGCTGCAGAATGTCATCGGCGGCTGAGAGGGTATTGAGCTGGGCCGTTAGCTCGGGGGCCGAGTGCGGCGTTAGGCCGGCCTCGGCGTGGTGGCTGAGCTCGGCGGTGAGGTCGGTGAGGCGGCGGGCGGCGGCGGTTTGGTTAGTAAGGTGTTCCTGGCGAAGCTGCTGGAGGCGCTGGGCTTCGGCGGCGGGTAGCAGCAGGGCGCGGGCCTCGGCGGCGCTGGCGAGGCCTGCGGTTTCCAAGGCCCTGGTTAGCTCAGCCTGCCGCTGGGCATAGGCCGCACTGTGCGCGGCAAGCTGGGTTTGCAGGTCGTCGCGGCGGTTTTGCTGGATTTCGAGGGCTTTCTGCTGGTCGGCTAGTTGGCTTTGGCTGAGCTGCTGGGCATTGGCCAGGCGCAGGGTAGCTTGACGAGACTGCTCGGCTTCGGCGGCGGGATTGGGGCCAGCGTAAGCTGCCTGGCGAGCCTGCTGCTGCTGGCGTAGCGCTTCCTCGTCGGCCGCCAAAATAGCGACGGCAGCGGCAAGTTGGGCTTCCTGCTGCGTCAAGGCCTGCTGATGGGCATTGCGCTGGCTGGTTTTTTCCAGCAGCTGTTTTCCCAGCTCACTGAGCGTGGTCACCTGGGTTTCGTAATGGTCGGCTCGCTCCCGCAGCGTGGCCAGCAGGCCGTCGTAGGGCGGCCGGGCGGGCAGTTCCAGCTTATGCGGCTGGAGGAAATCCCGAAGCGAGCTTTGGAAAATCTCGGCCTGTTCCTGCCAATGCACCAGCTCATCGGCGAGGCGAGCCAGGTCGGCTTCGATGGTTGTCTGCCGGTCCAGCAGGCGTGGAATCTCGCGTTGCGCGGCGGTGATGGCCTCACCGGCCTGCAGGTATTTTTCGCGCAGCGCGCCCAGCTTTTCATCAAGCTCGGCCAGGCGGCGACGGGCGGCGACGGCCGCAGCTTGCTCACCGGCCGCCGCTTCCAGCAGCGCACGAACGGCGGCGGGGTTGGCCGGTTCGGCGGGCGCGGGCACCAGTGCCGCTGCGAGGTCGGCGGCTTGCTGACGGGCCGTTTCGGCAGCATCAGCTGCTTCCCTACGGAGCTGCTGGCGCTGGCGCTGCTCGGTCTGGTGACGGGTGAGGGCGGTAGTGGCTTGCCGAAATTCCTCATCGAGCGCGGCCAGAGCCCGCTCCTGCTGGGTCACGCGCAGTTCCTGTGCATCGGCTTCGGCCGTAAAATCGGGGCCGAAGGCATGTTCCAGCGCGCCACACAGCGGGCAGGGCTGGCCGGCCTCTAGGTGCTGGCGGTGGGTGTTGAGGTCGGCCAGGGCTTGCTGGACGCGCAGTTCGCGGCGGTAGCTGTCGAGCAGCTTCTGGCCGTCGGCGCGGCGGGTTTCGAGGTGATTTGCAGCCGCTTCGGCCGTGACCAGAGCCGGGGCCTGTTGGTCGATTTCAGCGGCCAGGGCAGCGGCGCGGGTCTGGTGCTCGTGGGCTGCTTCGGCTTTGGGCAGCAGCTGTTGCAGGGCCTGCCGGTGGGCGGTGAGGTCGTCGGCGCGCTGGACGAGGGCGGCGGCCGACGTGCCGGCCAGAAGAGCGTCGCGCTCGGTGCGGCAGGGCTGGCCTTCGTCCTTGATGGCTCGCTGGCGGGCTAGGGCGTCGGTTTCGAGGCCGTGCTGACGGCGCAGGTCGGTGGTGGTTTGGTCCTGGGCTTTGCGCAGTTCGGCGCGGCTGGCCTCGCGGGTGGCTATTTCCTTTTGCGCGTTTTGCAGGTCGATGATTTCACGACTTATCTGGTCGAGTTGCTTATCAAGTTTAATCTCGGCGCTGTGCTCGATGAGCCAGCGGTCCAGGGCCGCGTTGCGGGTTTGCAGGGCTTCAATCTGCTGTGTCTCGCGGTTTAGGTCGGCTTCGGCCTGGGCATAAGCCTTCTGGCTTTGCTCGTGGGCCGCGTGCTTTAAGTTGAGCTGCTGCCGGGCGGCGGCAATCTCGGCATCCTGCTGCTGCGCTTTGCTGAGCAGGGGGCGCAGGCGGTTTTCGTCGGCCAGGGCGGTGGCGTGGGCGGTGGTGGCGGCGGTGTGGGCAGTGGCGGCAGCATCGGCGGCCAAGCGCAGGCGGGGCAGGGCTTCGGCTAGTTCGCGTAGCTGCGTTTCGTCGCTATTGACTTCCTTTTCAGCGGCCGCGGCCAGTTCCAGTGGCTTATCAACGGCAGCGGCGCGTGCGTGGCCATCTAGCCGGGCAATATCGGGTTGCAGGGTTTCGTCATCGCGGCGCAGGCGCTCCACTTCGCGGGCCGTGTCGCTCAACTGCTTATTTAACTGGTCCAATTCAGTGCGCCATACCAAGAAAACAGTTAGGTCCTGCTGCTCCAAGTGGTGCCATTCCGCTTGCTGGTGCAGCACGTCGAGCTGGGCCTCCAGCTCCGCCCGCTCGTCGTCCGACAGCAGCCGGGTGGCATCTAGCTTGGCACGCAGCAGCCTGGTTTTCAGCTCCTCTTCCTTGGCCTTCTCAAACGCGGCCACGCTCAGCCGCGAGTAGATGCCCACGTTAGTCATCTTTTCCAGCAGGGCGCTCCGCTCCTTCTCGGGCGCGTGCAGGAAGCGCGCAAACTTGCCCTGGCTCAGCAGCACCGACTGCTCAAACTGCCCGAAATCGAGCCCCGACAACTCCCCCACCCGCTTCGGTACTGCCTCCTTGCCGCTGATAACGGCCACGTTGGATGGGCTCATTACCAGCGTCATGGCATCGGCATTCAGCGCGCCTTTGTCTTCGCCGCGCACTTTGCGCTTCACTTCCCAGCGCGAGCGGTAGCGCACGCGGTCCACCACGCCGGTGTCGGGGTTGGTTTCGTGCACCTCGAATTCTACTTCCGAAAAAGCGTCTTTGGCGTGGCGGCTCACCATCTCGCCCACCTGGCGGTCGTGGCGCGGCACGCGGCCGTAGAGTCCCACCGCAATGGCATCCAGCAGCGTGCTTTTGCCCGCGCCGGTGGGGCCGGTGATGGCAAAAAGCCCCGTGTCGGCCAGCGGCGTTTCATCGAAGCGAATCAGAAACGGCCCGGGCAGCGAGTTCAGGTTAGCGAAGCGGACGCTGATAATTTTCATAGGATAAAATTACGCCCGCCGCTACCAGCATCAGGCTGGCGGCGGCGGGCGAAGAACCAGGCCAAGCCGAAAGGCAGGTTATTTGGAGGTGGCAGCCTTCTGGCGACGGGCATCTTCGGCCAGATAGAAAGTGGCTTCTTTCTGGTATGGCTGGAGGTCCCAGCTCGATTGGGCCCGGGCCAGGTTCACCATGGCCGTCTGGATGGCAGTGCGCTGCTCGGGCGTGCATAGCGCACTGGTCGAATCAGCAAGCAGGGCGGTGTGGAAGCGGTCGAGCTGGGTTTCCATGGCCGTCACCTGCTCGGCACCTTTCTTGGGCAGCAGCTCGGCCGGCGTGCGCTGCATCGGGAACGTTTGGCCCCGGTAAGTGCCTGTGGCGGCAGCCGGTGTGGCAGGGGCTCCTTTTTTATTGGCAGCCCGGCTAGCCAGCCGAATGCCGCCCACAATACCGTTTATGAGGTAGGCCTGAGCGCAGGCTTCGGTGGCCGTGCCCAGCAAAAAAGCGAGGGCAGCGATAGGCAGTATTAATTTTTTCATGAGTAGAACGAATATGGAAGTCAAAACTACCGCCGAAAATCCACTGTAACCAGTTTTATCCGTCCGTTCCGCCCCAGGCCAACGGGTCGGCTTCGGCCAGCAGCTGGCGCAGCTCGCCGAAGGTGGCGGAGAGGGCGGCCGCCCGCTCGGGCGGCAGGCTGGCTACGCGGCGGCTGAACACTTCGTCCACGGTCAATTCGTGCAGCAGGGCCAGCGGCATCGTGCTTTCGGCCAGGTCAGCGGCTTCGGTGGCGCGCTGGTGGCGCACGCCACGCGGAGCCAGCACCTGGGCTTTTTGCAGCTGCAACACGGCCTGCACGCGGCGCTGCACTTCGGCGGGCGTTTCGTCGGAGCGCACCAGCACATCGGCCCAAGCCACGAATTGAAACGCGGAATTATCGAAGGCCAGAATGTCGGCCTCCACCTCCTCCAGCGTGCCGTGAAAGCGCTGCAAGCGCCGCGTGACCGGCACGGGCAAACTGGTAATGGTGGGCGCGCCGGCCCCATTGAATTCCAGTAGCAGCACTTGTTGCTTGTCATCGGCTTCGGTGAAGGACAGCGGCACCGGCGAGCCCGAGTAGCGGATGTGCGCCCGCCCGCCCACCACCTGCGGGCGGTGCAGGTGGCCCAGGGCCACGTAGTCGAACGCGGCGGGGAAATGCTCGGCCCCAATCAAACCCAGCCCGCCGATGTGCACGTCGCGCTCGGCCCCTTCGCGAGCTTCGCCGCCGGCCGCGTAGAGGTGGCCGGTGGCCAGCACGGGCACGTCCTGCTCGCGCTGGCGCCGCACGGATTCGTGGTCGGCCAGGGCGGCGTAGTGGCCGGCAATGCTCTGGCGGATGCGGAGTTGGCGGTCGTCGGGGGTTTCGCCGGCCACGGCCAGGCGGATGTCGCGGTCGCGCAGGAAGGGCACGGCACACACCACCAGCCCCGGGCGGCCATCGGCTCCGTTGAGATTGAGAATTTGCTCGGTGGGGTCGGTAGGCACGCCGCCCACTACGTGGATGCGCAGCTGCCGCAGCAGCTGCCGCGAGGCGTTGAGCATGGTGGGCGAGTCGTGGTTGCCGCCCACCACCACAATGTCGCGGCAGCCGGTGGCTTGCATCTTCACCAAAAACGTATAATACAGCTCCTGCGCCGTGTAGGACGGCGTTTGGGTATCGAAAATATCGCCGGCCACTACCAGCACCTCTATCTGCTGGGCCTGCACCGTCAGCAGCAGCCAGTCGAGGAAAGCCTGCTGCTCGGTGGTGCGCTCCTGGCCGGTGAGGAAGTGCTGGCCAAGGTGCCAGTCGGCGGTGTGAAGGACGCGCATTTAGGGGATAGGTAGCGGGTATTAAGGAAGGCGGGGAACTGCTGAAACGATAATCGAGGCAGAAAATTCACCTGCAAAGTTCGGTCAAAGTCCATAGATGAGTTCGCCTCATAACAATGGCTCATTCAATAAAACCAGCCAAATGCGCAAGACCAACTACTTACAACCGGACAAAGGTGCAACCCGTTATTCCGACGGCTACCCAAGTAACGGGGCACTCATCCCGCTTTCATGAGGTTGCTACTAATATGCACCGCCAATTCATTGGCCGACGCTTCACACTTTCCCATTCCCTATGAAACACTCGCCGCTGGCCCAGGCCGGCATTCCCATTGCTCCCTCCCTCGATTCTACCCTGGCCGATGACGGCGTGCGGCCCCGCGTGGCCCCCGACAAGCAGCGCCTGGTACGTATTTCGGCCTTGGCGGTGCTGGTGGCCGTGGTCATCAGCTTCGTGGCCCGCCTGCTGGTCTACCTCATCAATTTGGTGACCAATCTGGTTTTCCACGGCAGTGCCTCACTGGAATACCACAGCCCGGCCGATAACCACCTTGGCCTGTGGGTTATCCTCATGCCGGCACTGGGCGGCCTGCTGGTCAGCCTGATGGCCATCTATGGCTCGAAAGCCATTCGCGGCCACGGCATCCCCGAGGCCATGGAGCAGATTCTGACCAACCAGAGCCGCATCAAGCCCTCCATCATGTATCTGAAGCCGTTGTCGGCGGCTATTTCGATTGGTACGGGCGGGCCGTTTGGGGCCGAGGGGCCGATTATTGCCACCGGCGGGGCACTGGGCTCCACACTGGGCCAGCTCATCAAAATCACCCACCACGAGCGCAAGGTGCTGCTGGCGGCGGGCGCTACGGCGGGCATGTCGGCCATTTTCGGTACGCCTATCGCGGCGGTTTTTCTGGCTATCGAGCTGCTGCTGTTTGAGTTTTCGCCGCGCTCACTGCTGCCGGTGGCGCTGGCCTGCATCACGGGAGCGGCGGGGCATCACTTGCTGTTTGAGCAAGGTCCGGCGTTTCCCATGCCCGCGCTGCTGGCCCCTAGCAACGGTGCGCTGGCAACCTACAGCGCTATCGGGCTGCTGGTGGGACTGGCCTCGGTGGCCATCACCAAAATCGTGTATTTCATTGAGGACTTGTTCGAAGAACTGCCCATTCACTGGGCGTGGTGGCCGGCACTGGGCGGGCTGGCCGTGGGTGGCATTGGCTACTTCGCGCCGCGCACGCTGGGCGTGGGTTATGAAAATATCACCGAGGTGCTGTCGGGCAACGCCTCGCTGAGTTTGCTGCTGACGCTGTGTTTGTTGAAGTTTGCCTCGTGGGCCATTTCGCTGGGCAGCGGCACGTCGGGCGGCACGCTGGCGCCGCTGCTCACCATCGGCGGGGCCACGGGCGCGCTGCTGGGCGTGGCTATTAAATACTTCTTTCCGGCTTCAGATATTGTGCTGCCGCTGGCGGCGCTGGTGGGCATGGCGGCCATGTTTGCGGGGGCGTCGCGGGCGCTGCTCACGTCCATCGTGTTTGCGGTGGAATCGACGGGCCAGGCCCAGGCGCTGCTGCCACTGCTGGGCGCCTGCACGGCGGCCTACCTGGTGTCGTTTCTGCTGATGGGCAATACCATTATGACCGAGAAAATTGCCCGGCGCGGGGTGAAAACGCCAGTCGACTACGAACCCGACCTGCTCGACAAAGTGAACGTGGGCCGCGTGCTGCAAAACGGCATGCTGGCCATCAGTACCGACAATACCATCGGCGAAGTGCGCGAGTGGACCGAGCGCGAAGCCGAACATACCGGCCCGCACTTAGTAGTGGTGAACCCCGACGGGGCGTTCGCGGGCATCGTGAGCACGGTGGCCCTGGCCGGCTGGCACGCCGACGAAAACGCGCCCATCAGCGCCCTGCTCCAGCCCCGCTCCTCTACCCTGCTGGCCACCGACAGCCTCCGCACCGCCGTAGAGCGCATGGCCCGCGAGAATGTGGACGTGCTGCCCGTGCTGGGCCCCGGCAGCAAGGCTTTGGTCAGCGGCGTAATCTCCTACCGCGACATCCTGACGGCCTACAAAAACCGCCTCGAAGATGACGACAGCACCACCCCGAATATTTCGCTCAAGCGCAAAAGCCTGCGCGTGCTGCTGCGCGGCCAGGCCATGTTTCAAAAGCAGAAATCGGAGATTGAGTAATTATTCGTAGCTCATGACACACAAAAAAGCCTCTTGCTATTTGCAAGAGGCTTTTTTTTAATGGATTAGAACAGACCCTTACAGGTGAATCACCTCGCCATATGCCGCCGCGGCAGCTTCCATAATGGCTTCCGACATCGTTGGGTGTGGGTGCACGGCCTTGATGATTTCCATGCCGGTGGTTTCCAACTTGCGGGCCACCACTACCTCGGCAATCATTTCGGTCACGTTCATGCCAATCATGTGGGCGCCGAGCCACTCGCCGTATTTCTTGTCGAAAATGACTTTCACGAAGCCGTCTTTGGCACCGGCGGCGCTGGCTTTGCCCGAGGCTGAGAAGGGGAATTTGCCCACCAGCACGTCGTAGCCTTTGGCTTTGGCTTCGGCTTCGGTGTAGCCCACACTGGCAATTTCGGGCGAGGCGTAGGTGCAGCCAGGGATATTCTGGTAGTTGAGCGGCTCGGGGTGGTGGCCGGCGATTTTCTCAACGCAGATGATGCCTTCGGCCGAGGCGACGTGGGCCAGCGCGGGGCCGGGCACAATGTCGCCGATGGCGTAGATGCCGGGCACGTTGGTCTGGTAGAAATCATCGACCAGCACACGGCCACGCTCTACCTTGATGCCCAGCTCTTCGATGCCGATGTTTTCGAGGTTGGTGGTCACGCCCACGGCGCTCAGCACCACGTCGCAGTCAATCTGCTGCTCGCCTTTGGCGGTTTTGATAGTCACTTTGCAGCCTTCGCCGCTGGTGTCCACTTTAGTTACTTCGGCGCTGGTGAGCACGTTCACGCCGATTTTGCGGAACGACTTCTCCATCTGGCGCGACACTTCCTCGTCCTCCACGGGCACGATGCGGGGCAGGAACTCCACCACCGTCACCTCCGAACCCATGGTGCGGTAGAAGTAGGCAAACTCGACACCGATGGCACCGGAACCTACCACCACGAGGCGCTTGGGCAGCTGCTCCATGCTCATGGCCTTGCGGTAGCCGATGATTTTTTTGTTGTCAACCGGCATCGTGGGCAGCTCGCGCGAGCGGGCGCCGGTGGCCAGAATGATGGATTTGGCTTCCACCGTTTCCTTGCTGCCGTCGGCCTTGGTTACCTCCACTTTGCCGGGGGCCACCACCTTGCCGGTGCCCATCACGGCTTCGATTTTATTTTTTTTGAACAGGAAGTTGATGCCCTTGCTCATGCCGTCGGCCACGCCCCGGCTGCGCGAAATCACCGCACCGAAGTCGTAGCCGATGCCTTCGGCCTTCAGGCCATAGTCGGCGGCGTGGTTGAGGTACTCAAACACCTGCGCCGACTTGAGCAGGGCTTTGGTGGGGATGCAGCCCCAGTTGAGGCAAATGCCACCCAGCGACTCGCGCTCGATAACGCCCACTTTCAAACCCAGTTGCGACGCCCGAATGGCGGCTACGTACCCGCCGGGGCCGCTGCCGACCACGACCAAATCAAATTGCAATGCCATAGAATGCTGCGAAAGAAAAAAGTAAACCGGGCCCGGCTGGGGGGCCCACCCATTACGAGCCGTAAAGATAGCCGCCGCGCCGCGTCGGGATTGTAGTTGCCGGTGGGTTATCTTGCCAACAAGATTTTGGCGCGGTCTGGGCCAGCAGCCAATTTTTGAATTTTCCCGTATAAGGCCCGGTTACGGCGCAGCTTGCCGTGGCTACACATTTCTGCATTCCATGAAACCACATTTTCGCGCTCCTATGGCGGCCCTCGGGTTGCTCGCTTTCCTCACCAACTGCGCCACTACTGTTACTGAAAAAGAGAAGCCGGGCAATACCAGCCAGCTCATGACCATGCCGCCCGTGTCTGATGCCCGCCGACCGGACTCGACCGGCGCGGCCATTTCAGCTCCCGATGCCCGCACCACTAGCGAGGCCAACGGCATTGCCGCCACGCCCGCCACCGCCGTGGCTTCGGATGCGGCCTCGGCTGCCGCGCTGGCCGCCGACCGGCCCGACCCGAACGCGCTATCGGCCACGGCGGCTTCGGCCGAGCGCGAGAAGGAGAAAAAAATGACGGTCCTCGACTACCGCAACATGCTGGCCAACGCTGATGCCATCCTGAAAGTAGAGCCCAAAAATTCGGCGGCTTACCTGCAGCGGGCCAAGGCCAAAAGCTACCTCAAGAACTACGCAGAGGCTCTGCCTGACTACGCCACGGCCATCAAGTACCAGCGCAACAACCCCGATGCGTACTACAACCGGGGCGTAAACCGCCTGATGATGAAGCAGTACAAAGCCGCTTCGACTGACTTTTCGGGAGCCATCAAGTACCGACCCGATGACAAGGAATCATACTTCGGCCGGGGCGTGGCCAAGATGCAGATGTACCAGTACAAGCCCGCCGTGGCCGATTTTACTAAAGCCATCCAGCTCGATTCGACCTACGCCGACGCTTGGGAATATCGCGGCATCAGCTATTCGTCATTTGATAAGCTCTCCGAAGCCCGCCGCGACCTCGAAAAGGCCGCTAAGTTGAACCCCGAAGCCGCCAAGAGCCTGCGCCGCTATGTGGGCAATGATGAGGGCAAAGCGCCCATCAAGCCGGCTCCTGCGGCGCGCACGGGTGGCGTGCACCCCAAGCCCGGCCAGCACTAGGCCGGAAAGCTTCAGCTGACGAATAAGAGAACGTCATGCTGAGCGGAGCCGAAGCATCTCTACCGCATTACTAAATTAAATTAGTTGCGCGGTAGAGATGCTTCGGCTCTGCTCAGCATGACGTTCTTGTTTTATCCCTTCCTCACCCCTACTTCCCGCCGAAAAACAGTTTGAAATAAAAACTGGGCTTGCGCAGCCGCTCGCGCAGGTCCAAATCCATGAACATCATGGACAGGGTTTCGGCCAGCGTGGGGTTGTTCACGGCACGGTTGGCCACGATGTTGAACAGGCTGGGGAAGTTGAGTAGCCGCTGCATCACGCGGCTCAGGCGCAGCTCCTGGCCGAGGCGGTTGTAGACGGCTTTGTCGTAGTTTTTGAGGAAATCGGAGCTGAAATCGGCTTTTTTCACCGCCTCCACGGCCCAGATGGCGGCGTGCCGGCCGCTCACCATGGCGTGCGAAATGCCTTCGCCGGAGAATGGGTCGATGAGCGAACCGGCATCGCCGAGCAGGAAATAACCCGCGCCGGACAGCGCCCGCCGCTTCGAGCCCAGCGGCAGGCCGAAGCCTTTGACCGGCCCCAGCCGCGTGGCCCCGGCGAAGCGCGGGGCCAGCGTGGGGTGCGTGGCCAGAATCTCATCGAGGCGCTGGCGCAGGTTGATTTTTTTGGCGGCTACGGTTTTGGAGAGCATGCCCACGCCCACGTTGGCCTGGCCGTTGGGGAGCGGGAACACCCAGAGGTAGCCGGGCAGGAAGTCCTTGATGAAGTGCAGCTCGATGAAGTTATCGGGGCTGAGGCCGCTCACGCCGTCATAGTAGGTGCGCAGGCCGGCGCAGTGGTGGTCGGGCTCCAGGGCGTGGCCAGCCACTTTGCGGGCAAATTCGGACTGCGCACCGTTGGCCACGAGCAGTAGGCGGCAGGTGGCGATTTCCTGGCCGGCTTTGTCGAATAATTGCCAGCCCTCGGGCGTGCGCTCGGTGCGGGCCACGTCCACGTTTTCGCGGAAGTCGATTTCAGGGCGCTGCCGCACTTCTTCCACCAGGAAATTATCGAAATCAATGCGCTTGGCGACGTGGCCGGCGGTGTGGTCGGTGGCCTTGTCGAACTGGGGCTTGAAGGGGATGGCGAGCTTGCGGCCGTTGGGCGCGATGAAGTCGATGCCCCAGCTGGGAATCTGGATGGGCGAGGCGGCCAGCTTGGCGTGCAGGCCGGGCTCGATGCGCTTCAACTCATTGATGACCTTGCCGCTGAGGGCGTCGCCGCAGGTTTTGTCGCGCGGGAACGCGGCGCGGTCCAGCAGCAGGCAAGGCTGGCCGGCGTTGGCGAGGTGCAGGGCGGCGGCGGCCCCGCCGGGGCCCGCGCCCAGAATGCAGATGTCGTAGGTTGTCATTCCGAAGGTGTCATTCCGAGCATGTTGCGCATCAAGCAAGGTCGAGGAATCTGAGATAATGTGGCACAAAGGACGCTACACAATTCAGATTCCTCACTTCGTTCGGAATGACGGGCGGCCTTACCTTCGCCCCATGACCAACACACTCACCGGAAAAGTGGCCCTCGTGACGGGCGCTTCCAAAGGAATTGGCCGCGCCATCGCGGCGCATTTTGCCCAGCTCGGCGCCGATGTCGCCTTCACGTATTTATCCTCAGTGGAGAAGGGCCAAGCCCTCGAAACCGAGCTTTCGGCCAACGGCACGAAAGTGAAAGGCTACCGCTCCGACGCCTCCGACTACGCCCAGGCCGAAAAGCTGATTGAGGACGTGGTGGCCGATTTTGGCAAGCTCGACATCCTCGTCAACAACGCCGGCATCACGCAGGACGGCCTGCTGATGCGCATGTCCGAGCAGCAGTGGGACAACGTACTCACCGTAAACCTAAAATCGGTGTTCAACCTCACCAAAGCGGCCACCAAGCCCATGATGCGCGCCAAAGCCGGCTCCATCATCAACATGACCAGCGTGGTGGGCATCAAGGGCAACGCCGGGCAGGCCAACTACGCCGCCAGCAAGGCCGGCATCATCGGCTTCACCAAATCGGTGGCGCTGGAGCTGGGCTCGCGCAACATCCGCTGCAACGCCGTGGCCCCCGGCTTCATCGAAACCGAAATGACCGATGCCCTCGACCCCAAGCAGGTGGACGAGTGGCGCAAGGCTATTCCGCTCAAGCGTGGCGGCCGGCCCGAGGATGTGGCGAAAGCCACCGCATTTCTGGCGTCGGATGATTCGGCCTACATCACCGGCCAGGTGCTGCAGGTGGATGGCGGGATGCTGACGTAGGAAATTCAGCCCATTTAAGACTGAAGGGGCACCGCAGCACTTTTGCACGGTGCTCCTTTTGGTTTCTGCACTTCACGGCCGCACCAGCTTGATTTGGGCGCGCTGGTTCCGGCCTTTCAGCAGCAGGTAGTACAAGCCAGAAGTGGTTAGCTCGTGTGAGAAATCAAGCAGCTGGGCTGCTTCTGTCAATTGGCCGCTCGCCAGCTTAGCCCCCAGCACCGATACCAGCGAGTAGGCTACCGGCCCCTGGAAATCATCGGGCAGCAGCACCCACAGCCGGCCGTCGCCGGTTGGGTTGGGGTAGGCCTGGGGCGTGGCGATGCCGGCGGAGCCGCTCAATCGGGCCGCGTCCGGGCTGCTGATGCTGGCTGACGGAGCCGACGACATGGAACTGCTAAAATCCGCGGCCAGGGCGGTTCGGGCCGCGCCGGCATTCTGCCGCCACACCTCCACTCCGGATAGGTTGGCGTAGCCGCCGGCGGTGCTCAGCACCAGCGTGCCCGTGCCGGTAACGGTGGCGGGGTACGGTCCCAGCCGGTCCCAATGCCCGGCGGGTCCGCTGTTGTAGTTGGCCAGCACTACCTGGCCCTGCACGCGCACATCGAAGATTTCCGGGCTGTTGTCTTCCCACACGTAGGCGTACACGGCGTAGGTGCCGGCCGGCACGTTGCGCAGCGTCGCATCAATGCTGGGGCCGTACACCGACGAGCGAATCATGCTGGCCCGCAGGGCATCGGTGGCCGGGTTCAGAGTGATATTCTGATTCGCAAACCGCGTCCCCGTCACGGTGAAGTTGGCCGCGCCGGTGGCGGCTTCCCAGTTCTGGCCGTCCAGCACCAAGGCGTTGCCGTTGATGTTCAGGGCGCGATAAAACGTCAGGCCAGTGCCGCTGGTGGCCGTGAAAGTAGCCGTAATGGCCTTGTTGGTGGTCATCGTCACGGTCAGCGGATTGGTGGTGCCCGTGGCATCGCCGCTCCAGCCGTTGAACTGGTAACCGGCGGCGGGCGTGGCCGTGAGCGTGACGCTGCTGCCACTGGCGTAACTGGTCTGATTGGGGTTTTTAACGACTGTGCCGCTGCCGGTGGTGGCCGTGGTCAAGGTGTAGGTAGTCGGGGCTACCGCCGTGAAAGTGGCGGTGATGCTTTTGTTGGCCGTCATCGTCACGGTCAGCGGATTGGTGCTGCCGCTGGCATCGCCGCTCCAGCCCGTGAACGTGTAGCCCGTGCCGGGCGTAGCCGTGAGCATCACGCTGCTGCCGCTGGCGTAAGTAGCGGTGTTCGGGTTCTTCGTCACCGTGCCCGTGCCTACCGTATTGGTGGTCAGTGTGTACGTCGTTGGGGCCACGGCGGTGAAGGTGGCGGTAATGGTCTTGTTGGCCGTCATGGCCACCGTGAGCGGGTTGGTGCTGCCGGTGGCGCTGCCACTCCAGCCCGTGAAGGTGAAGCCCGCCGCTGGGGTCGCCGTCAGGGTCACGTTGGTGCCGCTGGGGTAGCTGGTCTGGTCCGGATTTTTGGTCACCGTACCACTGCCAACGGTAGTAGCGGTGAGGGTATAGCTGGCCGGGGTGGCCTGGTTCGATACGCTGAAGCTGATGCTGAGCGGCGTGCCGGCCGTACCATTGCCATTGCCCGCCGTGTAAGGAGTGGCCGTGAGCGAATAGTTGCCGACTGCCGGCGTCCAGGAATTGTATTTGCCCGCGCCATTGTCCCCAAACAGCGCGTAAGGGGCCACCGATTCGGTCTGGTTTCGGGTTTGCGTTCCGCTGAGGGCGAAGACGACGCTGCCCACGGTAGCCGGGCTGGTTGTGGCCCGGATGTTCAGGTTGCGGGTGGGCAAGGTGGCCAGGTTGAGCGTCGCGCCCGCCGCAATCCCTTGAATATCCGTGTTGCTATCGGCATTAACCAAAATATAGCTCACCACGCTTTGGCCGGTAGCCGTGAAGGTGGCCGTAATGGCCTTATTGGCCGTCATCGTCACGGTCAGCGGATTAGTGGTGCCCGTCGCGTCGCCGCTCCACCCCGTGAAGGTGAAGCCAGCTGCCGGTGTGGCCGTCAGCGCAACGCTGCTGCCGCTGGCGTAGCTGGCCTGATTCGGATTTTTCGTTACCGCGCCGCTGCCGCTGGTGCTGGTCGTCAGCGTGTAGCTGGTCGGGGGCACGGCCGTGAAGGTAGCCGTGATGCTTTTATTGGCCGTCATCGTCACGGTCAAGGGATTAGTCGTGCCCGTGGCATCGCCGCTCCAGCCGCTGAAGGTGAAGCCCGCTGCTGGCGTGGCGGTCAGGCTCACCGTAGCGCCGCTGGCATACGTGGCCTGGTCCGGGCTTTTGGCCACCGTGCCGCTGCCCGTAGCCGTCACCGTCAGCGAATACGTGGCGGGACTGGTCGCGCCACTTACCTGGTTGTAGGCCACCTGCTGCAAGGCCACGGCATCGGCCGGCGCAATGCCCAGGTCGGCGGCAGCGGTTTCGCCGGTCCCCAGGGTGCGCGGGTCAACCCCCGTGATTTGATAAAGCAGCACGCAGGCACTGAGATACGAGCCCCATTTGCTGGCGTGGAAATAGTTGGACCATAGGTCGAGCTGCCCGGCCGTGGGGTTGTAGGGGTTGGGCATGGCCACGCCCGTTTGCATGGCCAGCTGCCAGGCATCGCCCACCGGAGCCACCGCTTCAAAATGCCCGTTCTGCGCAAAGGCCTGGGCATAACCATTGTGCAGGTCCGTACCCATGGCCGTGATGGGCTGGCCCGAATACGGCTGCCCGGCCGGATACGTGAGGTCGGCGCGCGCCCAGGTTTCGTAGAGGTAGACCTTAGCCGCCGCGTTTGCCGCATGCACCGCCTGTTCCAGCCGCGTGGAATAGGTGAAAAAGTCAGCTTGGTTGCCGCCTTTGTTCGCGGGCAAGGGCCCGGTGCTCAGCTCCTGCAAAACCACTTTGTCCCAGCCCGCCGGCCGCCCGATAACCGAGAGGGCGTTGGTGTAGTGGTAGGTCAGGTCCACCCCGTTGATGGCTTCAATGTGCACCTCATAGGCCAGGCCCGCCTCGTCGGTGAAGCGCTTGAAAATGCCCGGCACGCCGCCCCACGGCCCCGAGTCGTCGCTTTCGTGGCGGGGGGAGTTGGCGGGCAGTCCGTAGTTGTCGTCGAAAATGGCCGCCGCGTTATAGTTCAGCACCGGCGCGACGTAGCCGTGCGTGAAACTATTGCCCACAAATAGAATGCGGGTTTGGGACAGCGCCGGCCCGGCCGGGGCCAGCAGGGCCAGACCGGTACACAAGGTGGCAATCAGCCATTTCAAATCACGGAAGTGGGCATAACGCATCAGCATGGCACGTCGAGCAGGTTAATTTATAATTACATGTTTCTATGTTGTAAAAAACAGTACATGAGTAGCCCGCCCCTTGCCCCACACTTGTAGCTGCGGGTGAGTGGTCGAAACTGGTGGGCGGTAGAAGAAGGGCAAGCCGGCGGCCGGGACTTAGCGGGGCCTGTCCGCCGGTGGTGCATGGGTCGGGCTGGCAATGAGTGGGGAACACGCCTGCCATTTGCACGGGCTTATACGGCCTTACCCGCCTCGAAGTCGGCAATTAGACTGGCTCTGGCGTTGGCTTATGCTGGATTTCAGCATCCTCAACCCGACGGGCAAAATATGTAGCTTCACGAATAGTCATTGGCTTTCACTTGGTTACACTTATAGAATATCTAATTCTCAAAAAACAAATTATTTGATAATATTAATAATAATTTACTCAATCATTAACCCTATCAGTATTAATACTATCAGTCACGTATTCTTTCATTTTAAGAAAGACTCCGAAGCTCCTGTTAGAGTTGATTTTTCGGGTTGCCTGAACGATGCGGAGACGCATCATTGCGTCTCCGCATCGTTCAGGTATTTCCACTCGGCTTCATTCCTCCTCACTCACCACCGGCTCTCACCACATTCCACAAGCTCGCTGGGGGCGTAGTTTTGTTGGCAAGCCGGGTGCCCGGTGCCGAACGGCCCACAGTGCGCAGCCGTTGAAGCAGCGGACGGCTGCAACTTTAGCGGCGCGGGCCGACCTTTAGCGCTGATTCAATCCGATTTCCGTTTGCTGACCACTCAATATTCTTCCTGGTTTATCCTGCTCTGCCTGGCCGTGGGGGCCGGCTACGCAGCCCTGCAATACTCGGCCCAAGCGCCCTGGAGCAAGCAGCGCAACTACGCGCTGGCGGCGTTGCGCTTCGCGGTGGTGAGCTTTTTGTGCTACCTGCTGCTGGCCCCGGTCATCCGCACCACCACCACGCACACCGAAGCCCCCGCGCTGGTGCTGGCCGTCGATAACTCGCAGTCGGTGGAATTATTCACGCCCAAAAACGTGCTCAGCCAAGCCACCGACGGCCTCACGAAGCTGGCCGAAACGCTGCGCGGCAAGGGCTTCACCGTGGAAACCCGCACCCTGACGTCCACGCCCGCCCGCCCGGCCCGGCTCGATTCACTCCGCTTTTCCGCCGCCACCACCGACCTCGACCAGCTGCTCGCCGGCACCCGCGACGCCTACGAGGGCCGCAACCTGGCCGGCGTGGTGCTCCTCAGCGACGGCCTCGTGAACCGGGGCCGCAGCCCCGCCTCCGCCGAATTCAACTTCCCGATTTACACCGTGGCCCTGGGCGACACCATCCCCAAGCGCGACCTGCGCCTGACCGGCCTCACCTACAACCGCGTGGCCTTCAGCGGCAATAAATTCCCCATTGAGGCCGAAATAGGCTTCGAAGGCTACGCGGGCGGCGCGGCCACCGTGGAACTGCGCGAGGGAAACAAGGTGCTCGACAGCCGCCGCGTGGCCCTGCCCACCGGCCGGCGGCGGGTGCGCGCCACGTTCCAGCTCACCGCGCCCGCGCCGGGCAAGCGCCGCTACGAAGTCCGCATCGTGCCCCAGGCCGGCGAGTTTACGGCGCTGAACAATGCCCGCACGGCCTTCATCGAAATTGTGAAGGGCAAGCTGCGCGTGCTGTTGGCCGGGGCCGCCCCGCACCCGGATTTGAAAGCCCTGCGCGCCGCCATTCTCGCCAACGACAACTTCGACCTCACCCTGGCCCTGCCCGGCGTAAATCCGCTCAAAGCCAACGCCGATTTCGACGTGGCCATCCTGCACCAGCTGCCGGCGCAGGGCGGGTTGGGCAATGAGATTCTGGCCCAGGTGAAGGCCCGCAAAACACCCGCGCTCTACATCATCGGGGCCCAGTCCGATTTGGGGGCGTATAATCAGCTCGGCGCGGGCCTCACCATCCAGCCGCGCGGGGCGCAGACGGACGAGGTGACGCCGCTGCCCAACCCCGGCTTCGCCCGCTTTGCGACGGACGAGGAATCGGCTCGCCGCTTTGCGCAGTACCCGCCCGCGCCGGTGCCGTTTGGCGAGCTGCGGCTGGGCCCGGGGGCCGAGGCCGCGCTCTGGCAGCGCGTGGGCCGCGTGGCGACGCAGAAGCCGTTGCTGGTTTTTGGCGGCCCCACCGACCACCGTCAGGCCACCCTGCTCACTGATGGCAGCTGGCAATGGCGCCTGAGCGAAGCCGTGGCCCACGACGACAAGCCCGAAGCCTACGACCGCCTCATCATCCGCACGCTCCAGCTCCTCACCCAAAACGCCAACAAAAAGCGCCTCGACGTGTACCCCACGCAGGACGTGTTCGGCACCCAAGACGACGTGACCCTCGGGGCCGAAACCTACAACGCCGTCTTCGAACGCCTCTACAACCAGCAAATCGACCTCGTTTTAACCGACGAAAAAAAGCAAACCCGCCGCTTCTCCTTCGCCAACCCGGAGGATGGCTCACCCCTGCACCTGGGGCCGCTGCCGGCGGGCCTCTACCGCATTCAGGCGCGGGCCACGCTGGGCGGCCAGCCCCAGCAGGACGCGGGCGAGTTGCTGGTGCAATCCCAGCCCCTCGAAGCCCTGGAATCGAAGGCCGACCACAACCTGCTGGCCCAGCTCGCCCGCCGCAGCGGCGCGCGGCTGTACTACCCGGCCCAACTGGATAAGCTGGCCCAGGACATCATCAAAGCCAACTACAAGCCCGTGATTACGGCCGAGGAAGACCTGAAGGACTTAATCAACCTGAAGTGGATTTTCTTCGTGATTCTGGCCTTTTTGACGGTGGAGTGGGCCGTGCGGAAGTATTCGGGCAGCGTGTAGCATCGGGGAGCTACGAGCCTTCGCATCTCCACACCGTTCTTTTGGCATCTGCGTAAAGTAGAAACGCCCTCACTGCGTCCTCCCTCCTACTTTACCTCATCAATATGAAACTACGAGTCATCCTGACCGGGGCCACCGGCATGGTGGGCGAGGGCGTTCTGCTCGAATGCCTGGAGAACCCTACTGTGGAGCACGTGCTGGTGCTCACGCGCAAGCCCACCGGCCGCAGCCACGCCAAAATGCGCGAGCTGCTGGTGCCCGACCTGGCCAACCTGAGTGCCGCGGAAAGCCAGCTCACGGGCTACAACGCCTGCTTTTTCTGTGCGGGCGTGTCGTCGGTGGGTATTTCGAAGGAAGAATACGAGCGCATCACCCACGACATGACGCTGGCCGTGGCCGAAACACTGGTGCGCCTCAACCCCGAAATGACGTTCATCTACGTATCCGGCGCGGGCACCGACGGCACCGAAAAAAGCAGCCAGCACTGGGCCCGCGTGAAGGGCCGCACCGAAAACGAGTTGCTGGCCCTGCCCTTCCAGGCGGCCTACATGTTCCGGCCGGGCTTTATGAAGATTACGCCCGGCCAGCGCAACGTGCTGAAATGGTACGGGGCTATTGCCTGGCTCTACCCGGTGGCCCGCAAACTGGCCCCGAACTTCGTGAGCACCATGCAGGAGGTGGGCCGGGCCATGATTAACGCCGCCGATTTCGGCTACACCAAACCCGTGCTCGAAGTGCGCGACATCGTGGCCCTGGCCCACAGCCAAGCCGCCCCGCGCCCCTAATGTAGAATGCGGAAACTCCTAAAAACCTCCCTAATGGCATCGAGCGGTATGATTGGCGTGGTGTTGCTGGCCGCCATCAGCTTCATCGGCCTCAGCCCGCAGCTGGGCGGCAAGCCCACCAAAGCCGAGCGGCAGACCTACGCGAAGTCGGGCCACTACAACGAGAAGGAGGAAGAATTCGTGAACCTGATTCCGACCCGGGAGCTCACGGCCGGCAGCATGCCGGCCGTGATGTGGAAATTCCTGTTCCGCAAATCGCCGCAGGCCGCGCCCCCCGGCCCGCTCCCCACGCAGCCGCTCGATTCGCTCGCCATCACCCAAAAAACGCCCGAGATGGTGCGCGTGACGTGGTTCGGCCACTCGGCCAGCTTGGTCGAAATCGCGGGCCAGAACATCCTGCTCGACCCCATGCTGAGCATCAAGATGGGCCCCGTGAGCTGGGCCGCCCCCAAACGCTACAACCGCAGCTTGGCCATCGCGCCCGAAAAGCTGCCGCCCATCGCCGCCGTCCTCATTTCGCACGACCACTACGACCACCTCGATTACGAAACCATCCGGAAAATCAAGGACAAAGTGGGTCATTTCTACGTGCCGCTGGGCATCGGCCCGCATCTGCGCCGTTGGGGCGTGCCGGCCGCGCGCATCACCGAAATGAGCTGGGGCGACAGCGCCAAAATCCCCGGCCTCACGCTGCGCTGCACGCCCAGCCGGCACTTTTCGGGGCGCGGCCTGGGCAACCGCAACTCCACGCTCTGGTGCTCCTGGGTGATGCAGGCCACCGCCAAGCGGGTTTTCTACACCGGCGATGGCGGCTACGGGCCGCACTTCGCCGCCATCGGCCGGCAATACGGGCCGTTTGATTTGGCGTTGGTCGAATGCGGGCAGTACAACGAGAGCTGGGCCGAAATCCACATGAAGCCCGAGCAAAGCGTGCAGGCCGCCCGTGATGTGCGCGCCGCCGTGATGCTGCCCGTGCACTGGGGCGCCTTCACCGAATCGCTCCACGCCTGGAACGAGCCCGTGACCCGCGCCACCGCCGAGGCCGCCCGCCTGGGGCAGGTTATAACCACGCCCCACCTGGGCGAGCCCGTAACTTTGGGGGCTGCATTACCGCAGACGCGGTGGTGGGAGTAGCGCGGACTTTTAGTCCGCGACTGCACCGTCCCTCTCAGTTGCTCATATCCCCGCACTGGTCCTATTCGCGGACTAAAAGTCCGCGCTACTATGCGCTACATCCTCCTCAACAAGCCCTACGAAGTCCTCACCCAGTTCACCGACGAGCACGGCCGCGCCACGCTCAAGGATTTCGTGCCCGTGCCCGACGTATACCCCGTCGGCCGCCTCGATTTCGACAGCGAAGGCCTGCTCCTGCTCACCGACGATAAGCAGCTCCAGCACCGCCTGAGCGACCCCAAATTCAAAGTCCCGAAAACCTACTGGGCACAAGTGGAAGGCACTGTTTCTGAAGCAGCGTTGCAGCAGCTGCGGCGCGGCGTGCAGATAAAAGAAGGCCTCACCGCCCCCGGCGAAGCCACCGCATTGCCTGAGCCTGCCCACCTCTGGCCGCGCAACCCTCCTATCCGCTACCGCACCAGCATCCCCACCAGCTGGCTGGAAATCCAGATTTCGCAGGGTATGAACCGCCAGGTGCGCAAGATGTGCGCCGCCGTGGGCTTGCCGTGTTTGCGGCTGGTACGGGCGGCCATCGGGCCGTTGGGGCTGGGCGAGTTGCAGCCCGGCGAGTGGCGCGATTTGACAGCAGCCGAAGTGGCGGAGTTGCGCCAGACCGCCGGAGTAATGCGCCGTTTCTAGCTGAAGCGCAAGTTTCCAAAGCCCGGCACGACTTACCCCGGCGTGGGCTACGAACAGTAATGGAAGCGCTACGCCACCGATTGGGAGTAGCAGACGTGGGCATTTTTAAGCCGCTGATGCTTATTTCTCTCGCACAAAGTACCAATCCGTATGGCCGTAAACCTTTTTCGGTCCATAGTAAGAAAGGCTGGCATAAATCAGCGTATCCTTCGTCAACTTCATTACCGAGTCAGTCGGAATCATTTTATCAAGATACCCTCCAGGTACTTTCGCCCCATTGTATTCGGAAACTTCGAAAGCTAATCGAGTTGAATCCTGATTGAATTTCCAACGCCCCTTTATTTGCATTTGACCATAAAGGATTTCTTCGTAGTTACCACTCCGGCCTAGAGTCATCACTTTCTCTGAAGCACTTACAGCTTGATATTTTTTGCCAAATGACTTTATACCTACTTGCTTCCACTTATGGCAAGCAAGATGCATTCGGCTATCCTGGTTGAAGACGCCGAACAGTGAAGCGAAGAGTAGAAGACAGAAGAATTTTATCACTTCAGCTACTAATTAGTGTCTTGAGTTATACAGTTCCTCGCAAGTATAACTGGTTTTGCAGGACTGAGTGAGCATTTCAAAATGCCGTTTCCGCCCTCATGTCAGGAAATCCCCCGCCGCCCGAAACAAATCAAGCCACCGCGTCGCATAACCCCGGCCCTAGCCGCCATTCGGTGACAATCTGTCACCAAAACGACGCTGGTACGTTGCTTGTAATCCCTCGGTAGCGGCGGCAACGCGGCTTTCAACCTGACAACTTCCACTCTTCTTAACCCAACACACCCCCTATCATGGGCAAAATAATCGGCATTGACCTCGGCACCACCAACTCGTGCGTGTCCGTAATGGAAGGCAACGAACCCGTTGTAATTCCCAACAGCGAAGGCCGCCGCACCACCCCCAGCATCGTCGCGTTCCTCGACGGGGGCAAGGGCGAGCGCAAAGTGGGCGACCCGGCCAAGCGCCAGGCCGTGACGAACCCCCAGAACACGATTTCCAGCATCAAGCGCTTCATGGGCCGCCACTTCAACGAAGTGACCGCCGAGCAGAAGCACGTTTCCTACCAAGTAGTGGCCGGTGCCAACAACACCGTAGCCGTGAAAATCGGCGACCGCAACTACACGCCGCAGGAAATCTCGGCCATGGTGCTCCAGAAAATGAAGCAAACCGCTGAGGATTACCTCGGCCAGCCCGTAACCGAAGCCGTTATCACGGTGCCCGCTTACTTCAACGACGCCCAGCGCCAGGCCACCAAAGAAGCAGGTGCCATCGCCGGCCTCGACGTGAAGCGCATCATCAACGAGCCCACCGCCGCCGCCCTGGCTTACGGCCTCGATAAGAAGCACAAAGACCAGAAAATCGCCGTGTACGACCTCGGCGGTGGTACGTTCGATATCTCCATCCTGGAGCTTGGCGATGGCGTGTTTGAAGTACTGAGCACCAACGGTGACACCCACCTCGGTGGCGACGACTTCGACCAGGTTATCATCAACTTCCTCGCCGACCAGTTCAGCAGCGAAAACGAAGGCCTCGACCTCCGCAAGGACCCCATGGCCCTCCAGCGCCTGAAAGAAGCCGCTGAAAAAGCCAAAGTGGAGCTTTCCAGCTCGACCGAGACCGAAATCAACCTGCCCTACATTACCGCCACGGCCTCGGGCCCCAAGCACCTTGTGGTGAAACTGAGCCGCGCCAAATTCGAGCAACTCGCCGATGACCTCGTGCGCCGCTCGATGGAGCCCGTGAAAAAGGCCCTGCAAGACGCTGGCCTGTCGACCTCCGACATCAACGAGGTTATCCTCGTGGGTGGCTCGACCCGCATTCCCCGCATCCAGGAGGAAGTGGAGAAATTCTTCGGCAAGAAGCCTTCGAAAGGCGTGAACCCCGACGAAGTGGTAGCCATCGGCGCTGCCATCCAGGGCGGTGTACTCACCGGCGAAGTGAAGGACGTGCTGCTGCTCGACGTGACCCCGCTTTCGCTGGGCATCGAGACGATGGGCGGCGTGATGACCAAGCTCATCGAGTCGAACACGACCATCCCGACCAAGAAATCGGAAACTTTCTCGACGGCTTCGGACAACCAGCCTTCGGTAGAAATCCACGTGCTGCAAGGCGAGCGTCCGCTGGCCAGCCAGAACCGCACCATTGGCAAGTTCCACCTCGACAGCATCCCGCCCGCACCCCGTGGCGTGCCGCAAATTGAGGTAATCTTCGACATCGACGCCAACGGCATCCTGAACGTAACCGCCAAGGACAAAGGCACCGGCAAAGAGCAGAAAATCCGCATCGAAGCCAGCTCGGGCCTCTCCGAAGCCGACATCAAGCGCATGCGCGACGAAGCCGCCGCCAACGCCGAATCGGACAAAGCCGAAACCGAGCGCATCACGAAAGTGAACGCCGCCGACTCGATGATTTTCCAGACCGAGAAGCAGCTGAAAGAATACGGTGAGAAGCTGAGCGGTGGCAACAAAACGGCCATCGAAGGCGCGCTGGCCGACCTCAAATCGGCGCATGAAGCCAAAGACCTCGCCCGTATTGACACTGCTATGGAGGCAATGAATGCCGCCTGGCAGGCTGCTTCGCAGGAGATGTACGCCGCTGGCGGTGCCGAAGGTGGCCAGCCCGGTGGTGGTTTCCCCGGCGGCGACGGCCAGGGCGGCGATGGCCAAGGCCAGGGCCAGCCGGCCGGCGACCACGTCACCGATGTGGACTACGAAGAAGTAGATGGCAATAAATAAGGACCACGGATTCGCTCGGATTTTTCGGATTCCACGAATTTTGTGACTGAGTAAAAAGGCCGGAGGCGTGAGCTTCCGGCCTTTTTACGTTATTTGTTGCCCACATCCAGCACCTGCAATTCCTTTTCTATGCTTGACTTTCTACCCTTCCAGTCGTTTCCATCGGCCGAGGCGGCACAGCCGCTGCTGACGATGCTGCGGCAGCGCGCGATTCCCTTCGAAACCGCCACCGATACCGGCGAACCCGTTTTCAATCCGGCCTTCACCTTCAATAACACCTACGCCACCTTCGTGGTAAAGCTGCACGGGGCAGATTTTGAGTGGGTGCGCCGCTTGCAGGAAGATGCCAACCGCGAAGCCCTGGCCACGCTCAGCCCCGACCATTATCTGTTCAGCTTTTCCGATGCCGAGCTGTTTGAGCTACTGGCCAAGCCCGAAGAGTGGAGTCCGCTAGACGTGAGCCTGGCCGGGCAGCTGCTGCGGCAACGGGGCCGCGATGTATCGGCCGATACCATTCGGCTGCTGCGCGAACACCGCGTGGTGGAACAGAACAAGCCGGAACGGAACAATACCGGCCGCATTCGCCTGGGGTATTTGTTTGCGCTGCTCGGCGGTTTCGGGGCCATTTTCATGGGTTGGGAGCTGTACTCGCACAAGAAAACCCTGAACGATGGCCGCCAAATCCCCGGCTATTCGGCCCGCGACCGGGTGCACGGCCTGCGCATTATGACGCTCGGCGCGGCCAGCCTCATCCTCTGGCTTGCGTGGCGCGTGGCGGTGATGCCGCAATAGCCGGGCTTACCTTTGCAGCCATCGGCCCCGCTTTCGCGTAAGCACGCCCACGGACGCGCTTAGGGCCGGTCCCCTTCTGTTTCGACTTATTGCTCCTCTTTTTATGAACGTTTCTTCCCTTCTGTTTCCCGCCCGCGCCCTGGCTTTGGGCACTTTGCTGATTGCCGCCGCTTCGTGCAGCGTGAGCGAACAAGTAAAAGACAAACCCACCGGCAAGAACGCATCAGCTGAAGCCCTGGAAAACGAGGCGTACAGCCTAATGCAGTACCGCCTCAATTTCATCGACGAAGCCACGCTCGGCGGCCAGGACATCCTGTTCGTGCGCCAGGCCTCCGACATCGCCTCGCCCCAGCAAGCCCAGCTCCAGACCGCGCTGCAAAAAGGCAACCTGCCCCTGCACCTCAAAATGCGCGTGTACGCCCGCAACCCCAGCGCCACCACCAGCATCCAGCTCAAGCAGCTCGATTACAAGCTGCTGCTCGACGGTAAGGAGCTGACCGCCGGCACCACCGGCGCGGGCACCACGCTGGAATCCAGCGCCATCGAAACCCTGCCCGTCACCGTTGACCTCAACGTGAAGCCCGCGCAGCTGGCGGGCAGCACCCCGGCCGCCTTCGCCGCCGGCCTCACCGATTTCACCGCCGCCAATCGCCGCCTCACCATGCAAATCCGCCCCATGTACGTGGGTGCCAACGGCCGCCAGGTGCCGCCTACTGATTTTGAAACCGTAGAATTAGTAACGAAGAAAAAAGCGACGGCAGCTAAGTAAGAAGCCCTCGGGCTCAATAGGTTCATCAGCCCAGCACGTCATGCTGAGCGCAGCCGAAGCATCTCTACCGCAGTAGTAATCCTGATAATTGGATTGCGTTGTGCGGTAGAGATGCCTCGACTGCGCTCAGCATGACGTTCTGGTTTTAGCCAATTTCAATCCTACTCATTCCCAGCCGCCACATCCTCCACCCCCTCCTCAATCTTCTCCTCGGCCTCTTGGTGGTCATCCGAATCAGCAGCTTCGAGGAGATTTTCCTGTTCCTGCCAGCCCTGGGGCTCGTAGCTGAGGCGGATGTAGATGGGGTAATGGTCGGAGCCGATGTGGGTGAGGCGGCGCAGGTCCTGCAAGCGGAAATGGGCCGAGTGAAACACGTGGTCCAGCGGCCAGCGCAGCAGCTTGTAGTCGGCGTGGAAGGTGGGCAGCAGGCCGCGCCCGATGCGCGGGTCGAGCAGCCGCGAGAGCCGCCGGAACAGCTCAGACGTGTGCGACCACGCCACGTCGTTGAGGTCGCCGGCCACGATGGTCGGCCCGGTATGGTGCTGAATCACCTTGCCCACCACCAGCAGCTCCGCATCGCGGCGGGCGCTGTTTTTCGATTCCTGCGGAGCCGGCGGCTTGGGATGCAGAAAGTGCATGTTGACGGTGACCCCGCTGGGCAGCCGCACGCAGCCGTGAAACGACGGAATATCGGGGTCGAGAATGTAGCGAATCTGCGGCTCCACCAGCGGCAGGCGCGAGAACACCAGCATGCCATAGGTGTTGGGCAGCGGGGCGTGGCAGGTGTAGGGGTAGTCTTTTTCGATGCGCTGGAGCTGGCTCAGCCACCAGTCGTCGGTTTCCACGGCCAGCACCACATCGGGCCGCAGGTGCGAGATGTGGCCCAGCAGCCGCGAGGCATCCCGGTTATACATCAGCACGTTGGCCACGATGATGCTCAGGTGGTGGGCATCGTCATCGGCTGGCCGGCTGGCATCCGACACCTGCTTGCGGTGCAGCGGCGTGTAGGGCCAGATGCGGCTGAACTGGTACACCACCGCCACCGCCAGGCTCGCCACAAACAAGCTATTGCCGAAGCTGCGCGGCGTGGGCAAGGCCAGCGCCGCCCCTAGGCTCAGCAGCAGCGCCGCCACGATTTGCAGGCGCGGAAAGTCGCAGATGCGAATCCACCACGCGGTTTGGCGGAACACGGGCAGCAGCGTCACGAGCAGGCCCGCGCCCCCGATTATCCATACCGCCCAATGGCCGGTGGTCAGCATTGCAGAAAGAAGAGTGGGCATCAAAAGGGAAGCGGGTGGGATTTGTTAAAAGGGCAATTGAACCCAAAAGAACGTCATGCCGAGCGTAGCGAAGCATCTCGCTTGGGGTAGTAATTCAATCGTTGAAAGGGATTAGTGGCGGCGAGCGAGATGCTGCGCGGCGCTCTGCATGACGTTCTCTATTAGCAGTGCCGCCCCCTACACATCATCCTGAAAACCGCCCTTGCGCAGCTCCTCAATCGTGCGCATCACCCGGTCTTTGAGGGCGGTGCGGTATTTTTCCAGCGCATCGGCCAGCCGCGCGTTGCCGATGGCCAGCATTTGAATGGCCAGCACGGCCGCATTGGCGGCGCTGTCGATGCCCACCGTGGCCACCGGCACCCCGGCCGGCATCTGAATCATGCTCAGCACCGAATCGAGCCCCTGAATGGACGTGGTGCTATTAATGGGCACCCCAATCACCGGCAAAATGGTGAACGCGGCCACCATGCCCGGCAGGTGCGCCGCCCCGCCCCCGCCCGCAATCAGTACGCGCAGGCCGCGCTTGCGGGCACTTTCGGCATACTCTACCATGCGGTGCGGCGTGCGGTGCGGCGACACCAGCGTGATTTCATACGGCACCCCGAACTGGCGGCACACCTCGGCGGCGGCCGTCATAATTTTCAAATCCGACCGCGACCCCATGATAATGCCCACCAGGGGCGTTTCGGTGGTCGGGCGGTCGTCGGAACCGCTCGAAGCAGCGGCAGCAGTAGTATCGGGAATCATTCGGCGGAGAAAACAAAAGAGCGTAAAACCGGCCACTGCCGGCACCGGACGACACACAGGCCGCCGTTGAGGCGGCAAAATAGGGCTTTTCTGTCCGGCCCGCCCCTTCTCCTACCTTTGTTGCCTATGGAAATTCTGCTCGCCACCTTCACCACCCTCTTTTCCATCGTCAATCCGTTCGGGGCGATGCCGGTTTTCCTCACCCTCACCGCCGACGACCGCGCCTCCGAACGCGCCCGCACGGCCCTGCGGGCCTGCATTTACATGGTGGCCGTGCTCACGGTAGCGTTTTTTGGCGGGCAGTACATCCTGAATTTTTTCGGCATCAATATCCAGCATCTGCGCATCGCGGGCGGCATTCTGCTCATCCGCTCGGCGTTCGATTTGCTCACCCCCGGCGGCAACCGCGACCGGGTGGGCCCCGAAGCCCTCGAAGAAAGCAAGCAGAAGGACGACATCAGCTTCACCCCGCTGGCCATGCCCATGCTCTCCGGCCCGGGCTCGATGGCCATCTGCATCGGCCTCATCCGCCCCACCTACGTCGACAAGGCCATGACCGTGGCCGGCTTTGTGCTGGTAGCATTCGCCGCCTTCATTGTCCTGATTTTTTCGCTGCGCCTCACCCGCGTGCTCGGCAAGCCCGGCATGGCGGCCATGTCGCGCATCATGGGCTTCATCACGCTGGCCATCGGGGTCAATTTCCTGGCCTCGGCCATTGGGGTGCTGTTCCCCGGCCTCACGCGGTAGCGCAAAGGGTTCGGCAGGCCATTCACAACTGGTGAGGGGCATGTCGAACCCTTCGGCATGCCGCTCACAACTAGTGAGGGGCATACCGAATCCTTCGGCATGCCGCTCACAACTAGTGAGGGGCATACCGAACCCTTCGACATGCCGTTCACAACTGGTGAGCGGCATATCTAACCCTTTGGCATGCCGCTCACAACTGGTGAATGGCATGCCGAAGGGTTAGATATGCCGCTCACAACTAGTGAGGGGCATATCTAACCCTTTCCCATGCCATTCACGAGTGGTGAGTGGCTGGGGAAAGGTGGTTCGCTGAATTTGCGGCCCACGGCACCTATCGCCGCGTCCCCAGCCCGTACCTTTGCGCTTCCTTATGCTGAAAAACGACCTTTTCCTGCGTGCCGCCCGGGGCGAAGCCACCGAGCGCACCCCCGTCTGGCTCATGCGCCAGGCCGGCCGCATCCTGCCCGAATACCGCGCCCTGCGCGCCCGCCTCTCCGGCTTCAAAGAGCTGGTCGAAACCCCCGAGCTGGCCGCCGAAGTCACCATCCAGCCCATCGACGCGCTGGATGTGGACGCCGCCATCATCTTCTCCGACATCCTCGTGGTGCCCGATGCCATGGGCCTGCCCTACGAAATGGTGGAAGCCCGCGGCCCCTTGTTCCCCACCACCATCAAGACGGCGGCGGACATCGACAAGCTCCGCATCCCCGACCCCGAAGAAGGCCTCGGCTACGTGCTCGAAGCCCTGCGCATCACTAAAAAAGCCCTCAACGGCCGCGTGCCGCTCATCGGTTTCGCCGGCGCGCCCTTCACCATCCTGGCCTACATGATTGAAGGCCACGGCTCCAAAACCTTCAGCAAAGCCCGCGGCTTCCTCTACAAAGAGCCCGTTCTGGCCCACCGCCTGCTCGCCAAAATCACCGCCACCACCATCGCCTACCTGCAAGCCCAGGTGGCGGCCGGCGCGCAGGTCGTGCAGGTGTTCGATTCGTGGGCCGGCATCCTCACCCCCGCGCACTACACCGAGTTCTCGGCCCGCTACATCGCCGAAATCTGCGAAGCCCTGGCCCCCCTCGTGCCCGTCACCGTCTTCGCCAAAGGGGCTTGGTGGGCCGTGCCCGAGTTCGCCGCCATGCCCTGCCGCACGATAGGCCTCGACTGGAACCAGACCCCCAGCCAGGTCCGCCTCGAAGCCGGCAACAAAACCCTGCAAGGCAACCTCGACCCCTGCGCCCTCTACGGCACCCCCGAGCAGGTGAAAGCCGCTACCGAAGCCATGCTCCGTCAGTTCGCCGGCGGCCCCCACATCGCCAACCTCGGCCACGGCGTGTATCCCGATACTAATCCCGACAACGTGCGGGTATTCGTGGAAACGGTGAAGGCCTGGCGGGGATAGATTATCTATGTAGGATGCGGGGCTTGCCCCGCCCGCCGTTGAACGGAATTGTTGAAACGGTGCGAACGCACGGGCGGGGGCAAGCCCCGCACCCTACTTCAAACAACTCGATTTATGGACGTAAAAGACAGCAACGGCACCCTGCTCGCCGAAGGCGACTCGGTCACCCTCATCAAAGACCTCAAAGTGAAGGGCTCCTCGCTCACGCTCAAGCGCGGCACGGTGGTCAAAAACATCCGCCTCACCAACAGCGCCGCCGAAATCGAAGGCCGCGCCGGCGGCAGCACCATGGTGCTGAAAACCGAGTTTCTGAAAAAGGCTTAGCTTGCCATTGCCCTCATTTCAACAGTCACTGATAATGTGCGGCAATTGCTTTAAAGAAGAATTTTTCTCCTTCCCCAGCTATTGGGCTTTTGAAGAATTTGATTTGCAGCTAACTCAGGGATTACAACTTGCAAAAGGCTTGCGCTATGTAAAGCAGACCCAAATTGATAGGCTTCACGCGTTTTCAACCTACAAGTGTGAAAACTGTGGAACTACATGGCAGCTTTCAGAGCCTGATAATGCTTGGCGCGGATTCTTCTTGACAGAACCTAACGCAAAAGCATATCTGAATAAAATCGGTCGTAACGATAGAGCCCGTTCTTTCGGGTGCTTGGCGATTATAGTAATTCTTTCTGCCCTGGCGTTAATTTGGCGATTGAGTAGATAACTGTGCGGAGTTTCACTCCAGGCCATTATCTACCGCAGTCCCGCCTCCCCCGCTTCTTCCAGCAGCCGCTGTTTCTCTACGGGCACCACGCCTACCTGCTCGCACACCAGCCCGCCGCCCAAGTTGGCCAGCGCCGCCGTGAAGGCCGCCGGCTGGCCCAGCGCCACGCACAGCGCCGCAATGCTGATAACGGTATCGCCCGCGCCCGACACGTCGGAAATGGTGCGCAGGTGGGCCGGCAGGTAGGTCTTTTCGGCTTCCTGCTGGGCAAATACGCCGTATTCGGAAAGCGTGACCAGCACGATTTCGGGCGTCAGCACCTCCCGCAGCCGAGCCACGGCGGCCTCGAAACCGGCGCGGTCGGTATTAGGCTCGCCGAATTCCAGCTTCAGACCCTCGCGCAGCTCTTTCAGGTTGGGTTTGAAGAGGGTGCAGTGGCGGTAGGCCAGGAAATTCTTCTTCTTAGGGTCCACCACCGTGGGGATGCCGCGCTGCCGGGCGCGGGCAATGCACTCGATAATGATGCTTTCGCTGAGCACGCCTTTGTCATAGTCCTCAAAGATGACCACGTCGGCGCGGGCCAGCAGGTCGTCGTAGGCGGCCAGGAGCTGGGCGGCTTCCTCGGCGTTGAGGTCGGTTTCAATTTCGGAGTCGATGCGCAGCAGTTGCTGGCCGTGGGCCAGGATGCGCTGCTTCACCGTGGTGGGCCGGGCCGCGCTACGGATGAGCCCGTCGGCCGGCAGGTCGTGGGCGTGGAGCAGGTCCAGCAGCTGGTCGCCGCCCGCGTCATTCCCAATCACCGCGCAAAGCAGCGGCGTGGCCCCGAGGGCCTGCACGTTCAGGGCCACGTTGGCGGCCCCGCCGAGACGGTTTTCGGTGCGGGCTACGTGCACCACGGGCACGGGGGCCTCGGGCGAGAGGCGCGTGGCGCGGCCCCACACGTAGGCATCCACCATCACGTCGCCGATGATGAGGACGCGGAGGTTGTTAAAGTTGTCGAAAAGGTCGGTGAGGGAAGTTTCGCGCAAGGTTTCGCTGAATTTGCGACGCCCGAAAGAACGTCATGCAGAGCGCAGCGA
>NZ_JBCEVZ010000031.1:0-55733 GCF_038448715.1 Hymenobacter segetis
GCCGTTGGTGCCGTTGGTGCCGTCTTTGCCAGCTGCGCCGGTATCGCCTTTGGCGCCGTCAACGCCGTTGGTGCCGTTGGTGCCGTTGGTGCCGTCTTTGCCAGCTGCGCCGGTATCGCCTTTCAGGCCAGCAGGAATAGCAAATGCAAAAACAGCATTTGTGTTAGTGCCAGTATTCGTTACACTTGCTGAGGAACCAGGTGCAAGAGTCGTTACGCTGCCTGCAGCAATTGTTGCGGCTACACCTGCTGGTCCACTGAGGCCGGTAGCACCTTGCGGGCCATCTGCACCTTGCGGGCCGGTAGCCCCCGTAGCACCAATGTCGCCTTTGGCACCCGTTGCGCCGGTAGCCCCAGTAGCGCCGGTAGCCCCCGTGGCCCCCGTCAGACCAGTAAGCCCTTGCAGGCCCGTATCACCTTTCGGCCCTTGAGCACCCGTTAAGCCTGTCGGACCTTGTACACCCTGCAAGCCAGTCAGGCCAATCGGACCCTGCGAGCCCGTAGTACCGGCTATGCCTTGCAAACCTTGTGGGCCCGCTGGGCCAGTGGCTCCTTGTGCGCCAGCCGCGCCCGCCGGGCCCTGGGCTCCCGTATCTCCTTTTTGGCCGGTGGCACCAGTCAGGCCGATGGGGCCTTGCGGACCAGCAGCGCCAACATCACCCTGCACACCGGTAGCACCGGTAGGTCCAATTGGGCCGGTTGCGCCGGTTGCGCCCGTGGCTCCGGTTGCGCCCGTGGCGCCAGTCAAGCCAATTGGCCCTTGTGCGCCCGTTAAGCCCATTGAGCCTTGGGCCCCTTGCAACCCTGCTGCGCCCTGCGAACCCTGAGCACCCGTCAGGCCGGTTGGCCCTTGTGAGCCAGTATTACCAGCTACACCTTGTGGCCCGGCGGGGCCGGTGGCACCCTGGGCACCGGCTGGCCCTGCGGGGCCTTGAGACCCCGTATCACCTTTCGCACCGGTGGCCCCAGTCAAGCCAATCGGGCCCGTCGCCCCCGTCGCGCCCGTATCGCCTTTGGTTCCCGTGGCCCCGGTAGCGCCGGTAGCGCCCGTGGCACCGGTTAGGCCCGTGGCCCCGGTAGCTCCGGTGGCTCCGATATCGCCTTTCGGCCCTTGCGCCCCGGTTAGGCCGGTGAGGCCCTGCGCCCCCTGAGGCCCGGTGAGGCCAGTAGCGCCTTGCGCTCCAGTCGTGCCAATAGGCCCTTGCGCACCCGCGGGGCCAGTCAGTCCCTGAAGACCTTGCGGGCCGGTAGCCCCCGTAGCACCGATGTCGCCTTTGGCCCCCGTGATGCCTTGAGGACCAGCGGGTCCGGTAGCACCAATTGGGCCCGTCGCGCCCGCTGGCCCTGTTGCGCCCGTGGCCCCGGTAGCCCCCGTGGCCCCCTGAGGGCCGGTCGAGCCAACGGCACCTCTGGGCACAGTGAAGTTCAGGACGGCGGCGGTGCTGGTGCCGCTGTTGGTGACTGCGGCATTGGTGCCGGCGGCCCCGGTTGTGGTGTTCCCAATGGTTACGGTGCTGGCCGGCAGCGTAACGGCGGTGGTTCCCGCACCCAGGCTGAGCTGCTGGCCACTCAGGGTCAATACATCGAGCGGGCGCGTCAGCAGTTTGCCGGTCGCATCAACCGTCACCTGCCGGGTGGTACCTACTGCCCCTGCCAGCGCGGGAAAGGTGGCATTGCCCCCCACCGTCAGATTGCCGCCTAGCGTACCAGAGCCGTCAATATTAAAGCTGGCTTGGTTCTGTACCGCAGTGCCGTTGTTGATGAAAGACCCAGAGGCCGCCGCCGAACCATTGCCGGAGTTTGCGGTGCCCAGCACTGTAATGGGCGCAACTTTAGCCACCGAATGCCAGGTGTCAATGCCTACGGGCGCACCGCTGGTTGCTACGCGCACCCAATTGGTGGGGCTGGCACCCTTGCCGCCGGTGTTTCCCCCGGCGTTGTAGTAGAGGCCCGGCCCGCCCGGAAGCGCGTCGCTGGTGTTGAAAATCATGAGCCCGGTGGCCGGCTTTTCAACCGTTGTGTTGTCCGTGGCCGATTGCAGTGCCACTCGCGGGATGAGCAGGCCCTTGTTGCTGCTCGAAATATCGAGCGCGGCCGACGGGTCCGGGGTGCGCGTGCCAATGCCGGTTTGCGCATGGCTCAGCATTGGTACGGCCACAAGGGCCCCAGCTGATGTCATGCTCAATAAAACCCTCAGAGGTAATTGAGTTTTCATGCGGTGTGGAAATTTTGTTGAAGAAAGAAAAAGTATAAATTATGCCAGAGGAAGAGCACAATATTATTTCTTTCATTTCACACTTTCCAACCTTTGTATTTATTTAAACAAGCATTAATTTTATAATATATTTATTAAATCATATTTTTTTCGCGATTTCAGAATCACAAGTGTTGAAGCACAGATTGCTAATGCCAATGGAGAAAATCAGGCAATACCAAAGCAATAGTCACAGTCTTTAGTTAAACAAATTATGTGAATAATGAAATTAAAATATTTTAAAACTTTTTAAATAAATATTTTAATCAAAGCAATATTTTTTTAATCGAAGAAACAGTATTATCATGCAAGTCTGCATAAGGGTATTTCCGCCAGCCCTTAAAGCAAAGCAGTGAAAAAAACGATGCCTTCTTACGTAATATAAATGTTAAATACCTGTACACAAGGTATTTGCGATATTGGTATCTTAGGCGGGAAAGCTAACGCCGGCAAGCAGCTAGTGCACTTGTTACGGCATGCCTATTGCTGCACAAACGCCTTTACCAGCCCAAACACCTCTTCCGGCTTCTCGGCGTGCACCCAGTGGCCTGCATCGACCACGGTAGCCACCTGCGAATGCGGGAATAATGCCGGAATACCGTGCAGCTTATCCTCGGCGGTGATGTAGTCTGACTTGCCGCCGCGAATGAACAGGGTCGGTTTCAGAAACGGCGCTGGGCCGGTGGTTTCCTCGCCCACGGCGGGCAGCTGCGCGGCCAGCACGTCGAGGTTGATGCGCCAGGCGAAGGAGTTGTCCTCCTTGCGGTAGAGGTTTTTTAGCAAAAACTGCCGGGTGCCGAGGTTGCCGACGTGTTGCGCCAGCGCCGCATCGGCCTCCTGCCGGTTGGTGATGGTGCTGAGGTCCACGGCGTGCAGGCCGGCCAGGATATCGTCCTGGTGCTCCATATCCGAAAAGCGCGGGGCAATGTCGACCACAATGAGCCGGGCCAGCCGCTCGGGGTGGTCGAGGGCGAGGCGCATGGCCACTTTGCCGCCCATGCTGTGGCCCATGAGCGTGGTATCGGGGCCGAGCTGCAGGTGGTCGAACAGCTCCAGCACGTCCTGCGCCATGAGGGCGTAGGTGTGCTCCGCGCTGTGAAAAGAGCGGCCGTGGTTACGCAAATCCACGCTGACGACGCGCAGGCCGGCTTCGGTGGCCCAGCGGCGGGCCAAGCTCTGCCAGTTATCAAGGGTGCCAAACAGGCCGTGGAGGATAACCAGCGGGCGGCCCTGGCCCTGGTCGAGGTAATGAAGTAGCGGCATGGGGCAAAAGTAGGGTGCGGGGGCTGCGAAAGCCTGTTATGAACAAACGAAAAGCCGTCATGCTGAGCGCAGTCGAAGCATCTCTACCGCGAGAGCAAATAATTACTTGCACGATAGAGATGCTTCGACTGCGCTCAGCATGACGGCCTTTATCTACTCAACCCTCTGCCTACGCGCCTGTCGTGGCCGCCTTGAAAGCCGGCGCAAACACCGTCTGGGCAAATTCTTCTACCGTGGTGGGCGTGGTGCTGGCCGCATCGCGCGGGCCGTCTGCCATCGACTTGCCTTCGTTGATGTTGCGCGTCATCTCGTCGTAGAGGTCAGCCTGATTTTCGCTCAAACCCGCGCCAACCATGCCCTTTTTAGCATCCTCATAGGAGAAGGCCACGTAGGGAAGCTCCGGCCGGCCAATGGCTTGGCCGATAGCGGCCGTAGCCTCGGCCAGGGTGTAGTTGCGCGGCCCCAGGATGTACTGCACGGCATGGTTTTCCAGCTTATCGGCGGCCAGCAGCTCAGCGGCTTTGGCGGCGATATCTTTGGTCGCCACCATTGGGAACGCCACATCCGCTTTCGTGGCCGAGCCGGCGATGCCCATGTGCTGAATCATGCCCACGTTGGCCAGCAGGTTTTCCATGAAATAAGCCGGGCGCAGGTGCACCACGTTCAGGCCCTCTATGGCGTTGAGGCGGGCTTCCTGGCGGTGCAGGCCCACCACAGGGCCGGTGCCGGCGGCCTCATCGGCCCCGATGCTGCTCAGGTGCACGGCGTTTTTCAGACCGGATTCGCGCACGGCCTGGGCAGTGGCTTCGCCGATTTGGTCCATGAAGGCCAGCACGTTGGGCGAGGTCACGTTGGGCGGAATCATCAGGAAGGCGGCGTCGGCTCCGCGCAGGGTTTCGGTGAGGAAGGGCGCGTCGTGGGCATCGCCGGCTTTGATGGTGGCGCCGGCTTGGGCCAGGGCATCGAGGCGGGCGCTGGGGCGGGCCACGGCCGTAACCTGGTGGCCCTGTTTCAGGAGGCTGTGCACGAGGGCGGTACCGATGTGGCCGGTAGCGCCGAGGACGGTGATTTTCTTGGACATAAGAGCAAAAGGTTGGGCCGGGGCATTGTTGCGCGGCGGCGATACAAAGGTGGCGGCTTACCTTTGCTTTTCGCAAGTACCTACTAAAAAGTAGGGTACTTACCTAAAGGTAAAAATCGCTGTTAATCAGCTGAATAATTTTATGTCGAAACTCACCAAGCAACAAACGGCCGAAGCATACTGGTCTGCGGCCGATACCGAGCGTAACCTGACGTGCCCCGTGCGCACCACCCTCAACGTGCTGGGCGGCAAGTGGAAGCTGCTCATTCTCTCATACTTGCTGGATGAACCCCGGCGCTACGGCGAGCTGCGCCGGCTGATGCCCGAAATCACGGAGAAGATGCTGATTCAGGAGCTGCGCGAGCTGGAAACCGACGGCATCGTGGCCCGCACCGTGCACCAGACCGTGCCACCGCGCGTCGACTACAGCCTGACGGAGCAGGGGCAGCGCGTGCAGCCGCTGTTTGGCGAGCTGGTGGGCTGGGGCAAGCAGTACCTGGGCCGCACGGTCGGCTGCGGGCTACCCGAAACGTTGGCCCTGACCACGACGGTAGGCGTTGGGTAAACTTCACTCGTTCAACATCTGCGGAGCGGGAACTTTCGCCTCATTTTATTAGACCTGCTTAATTTTTTTGGTTCTGAAACACACATATTTACTCCTTGCCGGGGCGCTGCTGCTGGCCCTGCCCGCCCTGGCCCAGGTCACGCCGCCCGGCTCTGCCACGCCTGCCACGCCTCCCAAAGCCGCTTCGGCCCAGGAGCCCATGCACCAGCCCATCGAAAAGGCCCGCAACTGGAGCCTGCACTTCCAGCAGACGCTCATCGACCAGTGGCACAATAATTTGACCACGCCCTATTCGGGCGACTTTAGCCTGGCCGACCGCGAATCGGCGAAGCTTTCCTTTACGAGCACGGTGTTTATCGGGCGGCGGCTGTGGAAGAATGCGGCCGTGTATTTCAACCCCGAAGTGGCCGGCGGCAGCGGCCTGAGCGGCGCGCGCGGCGTGGCCGGCTTCACCAACGGCGAGACGTTCCGCATCGGCGACCCGTCGCCTAACCTGTACCTGGCGCGGCTGTATTTGCGGCAGGTGTTTGCGCTGGGCACGGCGACTGATATGGACCTCGACGACCTCAACCAAGTGGCTGGCCCCACGCCCCAGCGCTACTTCGCCGTCAACCTGGGCAAGTTCAGCACCGCCGATTTCTTCGACCAGAACAGCTACTCGCACGACCCGCGCACCCAGTTTCTGAACTGGAGCCTGATGAGCGCCGGGGCCTGGGACTACGCCGCCAACACGCGCGGCTACACCGTGGGTGGGGTTTTTGAGTACGTCACGCCCGGTTTCACGGCCCGGTTTGCCTCCACGCTCATGCCCACGCTGGCCAACGGCCCCATCCTGGATTTTCACTACGGCACGGCCCACGCCGAAACCGTGGAGCTGACCAAAGTGTACCACCTCAAGGGGCGGCAGGGCACTATTCGGGCGCTGGGCTTCCGCAACGTGGCGGCCATGGCGACCTATAACACGGCCATCCGGCTGGCCCAGCTCACCGGCGAGCAGCCCGATGTGACGCTGGTGCGCCACGATGGCCACACTAAGCTCGGCTTCGGCCTGAACGCCGAGCAGGAAATCGCCAAAAATGTGGGCCTGTTTGCCCGCGTGAGCTACAACGACGGCAAGAACGAAACCTGGGCTTTCACCGAAATCGACCACAGCGCCAGCATCGGCATTGCCAGCACCGGCGACCGCTGGGCCCGGCCCGACGACCGCCTCGGCGCGGCCATTGTGGTGAACGGCCTCAGCCCCGAGCACCGCGCCTACCTGGCGGCCGGCGGCTACGGCTTCATCGTGGGCGACGGCCCCGGCACGGGCTACGTGGCTAACAGCGGGGCGCTGAACTACGGCCTGGAGCAGATTGGCGAAGTGTACTACAGCTTCGCGCTGCACGCTTATCACGCCTCCATCAGTCCCGATTATCAGTTGGTTATCAACCCGGCTTATAATAAAGACCGCAGCGGGCCGGTGCATGTGGTGGCCGTGCGCCTGCATGTGGAGTTCTAACTATGCGGTCCGTCTAGGGTAGGGGCGGGGCCTGCCCCGCCCGCCGTTCGCATCGTTGCAGCGATTCCGTTCAACGGCGGGCGGGGGCAAGCCCCGCCCCTACATCGTCAATATTGAAAATTGCGGTAGAAAAAAGGCAGAAAGAAATAACTTCGGGCAACCGCTGTAACGCCGACGGCATCATGACGGTAACCGGGTTTACTCACTCACCCTTTACCCTTTTTTCGCATGAAGAATTTTCGGATTACCTCGATGTGTGCCAGCCTGCTGGTGCTGGCCGTGGGCGCGCTCTCGTCCTTCACCAATAGCAGCCCCCTAAGTGACCGCGAAACCCGCTCGGTGGGCTCGTTCACCGAAATCAGCCTTGGCGGCTCGGCCCGCGTGGTGGTGAAGCAGGGCAGCCCCCAAAGTGTGGTGGTGGAAGCCAGCAAAGAGGACCTGGCGGACTTTGAGACTGAGGTGAAGAGCAGCCAGCTTCGTCTGGGCTTCCGCCAGAGCTCGGGCCGAATGTTCAGCAACAAAAGCCACGGCCCCGTGACGGTGTACGTGACCGCGCCCAGCCTGACGGCGCTGCGCGTGGGCGGCTCGGGCAAGATGGAAGTGAACGGCGCGCTGCAAGCTGATGCCATGACGCTGGCCGTGAGCGGCTCCGGCGATTTGCTGGTGCCGCAGCTCAAGGCCGGGCACTTGGAAACGGCCGTATCCGGCTCGGGCGATGTGACGGTGGGCGGCACCTGCCCCAGCAACGAAATTCGCATCAGCGGCTCGGGAAAAGTGAAGGCCCACGACCTGAAAACCGAAACCAGCCGCGCCCGCATCAGCGGCTCGGGTGACGCGCATGTGTACGCCAGCCGCACGGCCGATGCGTCGATTTCGGGTTCGGGCAATATGTATGTGGCCGGCGGCGCGCAGCTTAGCAGCGCCGTGCACGGCAGCGGCCGGATTACGAAGGAATAACCGCCTAAAAGACTGTGGAAAAGCCCCGGCCGCAAGCAGCGGCTGGGGCTTTTTGGTGGCCGATAGTGGCCTGCTGGTATAAAATTCGGGCATATGGCCATAGCGGGCCGACCGCCGGGGAATGCGGGCCGTACCTTTGTGGGGCCGCTTGCCGGCTTTGCGTTTCACCCAATACCACCCCGTGTATCTTCATCATGTGGCGGCCTACCTCCCGGAGGCCGTCGTCACCAATGCTCATTTCACTCGTCTTAATGGCTTGGCCAGCGAGTGGATAATTGAGCGCACCGGCATTCAGGAGCGCCGCAAAGCGGGCCCCGGCGAGAATGCCAACACCATGGCCATTGCCGCTACCCGCGCTGCGCTGGCCGCTGCCCCCGCTTTTGCCCAGGCTAGTGTCGACCTTATCGTGGCCGGCACCTACACGCCGCACGATACCATTTTCACCGCCGCGCACGCCGTGCAGCGCGATTTGGACATCAACGAAATCCCGACCGTCAGCATTTCTTCGGCCTGCTCCTCGCTGCTGAACGCCGTGGAAATTGTGGAGGGCTACTTCGCCATGGGCAAGGCCAGCCGCGCCGTGGTGGTCGTGACCGAGCACAACACCGCCTACAACAACGAGGAAGATACCATGGCCGGCCACCTCTGGGGCGACGGCGCGGCGGCCCTGCTTATCAGCAAAGAGCGCATCAGCCCCGGGGATTTGCACATTGCCGAAGTCATCACCGGCGGCGCGGCCCCGGTGGGCAAGGCCGATGAGGCCGTGACCCTCAAGCCGGTAGAAAAAGGCATCGTGATGCCCTTCGGCCGCGACGTCTTTCAGCAGGCGTGCACCTACATGGCCCGCGTGACCCAAACGCTGCTCGACAAGCACCACATCGCCACGCCCGACCTCACCTACCTCATCCCGCACCAGGCCAATCTGCGCATCTCGAAAAACGTGGCCAAGCAGCTCGGTATCGAGCTGGAACGCACCGTGAACAACATCGAGCGCCTCGGTAATACCGGCTGCGCAGGTGCTGCCATCGGCCTGGCCGAGGTATGGGACACGCTGAAGGGCGGCGATAAGGTGATTATTACGGTGTTTGGCGGCGGGTATTCCTACGGGGCGATGCTGCTTAATAAGTAGGTAGGGGCGGGGCTTGCCCCCGCCCGGATGTTCAGCGGACGAGCCTTACGATTCGGGCGGGGGCAAGCCCCGCCCCTACATTTGCCCAATGCTTCCTCCCGCCGCCGCTTTCCTCCCCGAAATCACCTTCCAGACCAGCCGGGCCAGCGGGCCGGGCGGGCAGAATGTGAACAAGGTAGAGTCGCGCGTGGAGCTGCGCTGGCACCTGCTGAACTCCGAAATCCTCACCGACAGCCAGAAGCAGCTGATACTGGAGAAGCTGGCGAACCAGCTCACCGCCGACGGCCTGCTGCTCCTCACCGCGCAGGACGACCGCAGCCAACTCCGCAACAAGGAAATCGTGCTGGCCCGCTTCCACGAATTACTCCTCAAAAGCCTGCGCCGCCCAAAGCCCCGCAAGGCCACCAAGCCCAGTAAAGGGGCCGTGCGCAAGCGCCTGGAAGGCAAGAAGATTCAGGGCGAGAAGAAGGCTAACCGGCGGCGGCTGGAGTAGCTTTCTGACCTGACTTAAAAGTGAAGAACCTATAGTAGCGTGCCGCGCAGTATCAGCAGGGCCACCGAGAAGTAGATAATCAGGCCCGTGACATCGACTAGCGTGGCCACAAAGGGTGCGGAGGACGTGGCCGGGTCCAGGCCCAGCTTCTTGAGCAGCAGCGGCAGCATGGAGCCCGCCAGCGAGCCCCACAGCACGATGCCCACCAGCGCAATGCCTACCGTGACGGCCACCAGCAGCCAGTGCTCGCCATAAATGGGCGTGATGCTCTGCCAAATGGCAATGCGGCTGAAGCCCACCAAACCCAGAATCAGGCCCAAGGCCGAGCCGGTGATAAGCTCGCGGCGCAGCACCCGCCACCACTCGCCCAGCGTGAACTCGCCCAGGGCCATGGCCCGGATGATGAGCGACGTAGCCTGCGAGCCCGAGTTGCCGCCCGAGCTGATGATGAGCGGCACGAACTGCACCAGCACAATGGCTTTCTGTAGCTCGCCTTCGAAGAATTGCATGGCCGAGGCCGTGAGCAATTCGCCCAGAAACAGCACCACCAGCCAGCCAGCCCGCTTCTGCACCAGGCTCATGAGCGGCATGGTGAGGTATGGCTCATCAAGGGCTTCGGAGCCGCCGAGCTTCTGCATGTCCTCGGTGTCTTCCTGCTCGCGGATGCTCAGGATATCATCAATCGTCACGATGCCGAGCAGGATGCCCTGGTCCGAAACCACGGGCAGGGCGTTGCGGTCGTTGCGCCGGAACACATCGATGGCCTCTTCCTGGTCCTGCGTCACGGTGAGTTGCACGAAGCGGCGGTCCATCAAATCGCGCACCCGAGCCGTGGGCGCGGCCAGCAGAAACTCGCGGATGCGGATGTCATCAATCAGCACGCCCTGCGCGTCGGTCACGTAGAGCATGCTCAGCGTTTCGGACTGCCCGCCGTGCTGGCGGATGTAGTCGAGCACCTGCTGCACCGTCCAGTTCTCGCGGATGGCGATGTAGTCGGGCGTCATCAGGCGGCCCACCGAGTATTCGGGGTAGCCCAGGAGTTGCAGGGTCACCTTGCGCTCTTCCTCGGAGAGGCTTTGCACGAGCTCGGCCACGAAGTTGGCGGGCAGAAATTCCAGCAGGGCCGTGCGGTCATCCGGCGACATCTCGTTGAGGATGTCGGCCATCTTGTCCTGGGCCAGGTTGTCGAGAAAGTGCCGCTGCTCCTCCAAATCGAGGTATTCGAACACCTCGGTGGCCAGCTTCAGCGGCAGCAGTCGGAAAATGATGAGCTGTTCCCGGTCCTCTTCGGCCTCAATGAGCGATACCAGCTCCGAGGGTTGAAAATCGCGGAGCAGCTGCTTGAGCTTAAAAAATTCGCCCTCCTGAATCAGGGACGTGATGGTTTCCACGGTCTGCGGCTGCATGAAAAAGAAGGAGGGGGAGGTGCTTCGCTAGGCAAGCGGGGTTGATGAAGGGAATAAGCGCCACAAAAGTAGGGCGAAGCGGGCGGTAAATGGGTAGGGCGGGGCGGTTTGTTGTTTGAGCAACGTCTGTCATCCTGAGCGCAGCGAAGGACCTTACCATGTCTGCTACCGTTTGCAGTGGCCTCATACGGCGCTGGCGTGGTAAGGTCCTTCGCTGCGCTCAGGATGACAGACCAATTTCCCCCTCCCGCCCCCAAATCCCCGCCGCCGCCCCATCTTGCCGCCCAATCCCCGTGCTCATGCCTGAAGATGACTCTCCCATTGCCGCGCCGCTGGGCACCCTCGTGGTGCTCGGCGGGGGTGACGACGACCCCCTGCTCACCCTACTAGCCGGCCTGCTGCCCGACCGCAACCTGCCCATCGAAGTGCTGACCACGGCCACCCGCCGCCAGCCCGCTCGCACTGCCGCCGCCTACGCCCACGCCTGGCACCAGCTGGGATGCCCCCACGTGCGGCACCTGCAAGTGAACGAGGACCACCCCGCCGACGACCCCGCCACGCTCACGCGCCTGCGCCGGGCCGCGCTCGTTTTCATGAGCGGCGGCGACCAGGAGCGCCTCACTGATTTCCTGCTCGGCACCGAATTCCTGGCCATTCTCAAGCAGAAATACCAGACCGAAGCCGGCTTCATCATCGCCGGCACCAGCGCCGGGGCCTCCGCCGTGGCCGAGTTTATGTTGGTGGACGGCCACGGCTGGCGCAGCCTGCTGGGCGGCCGCATCGAAGTGCAGCCCGGCCTGAACCTGCTACCCGGCGTGCTCCTCGACCAGCACTTTGCCGAACGCGGGCGCTACCCGCGCCTCATGCACGCCGTGCTGGCCCAGCCTGAATTATTAGGCATAGGTTTGAGCGAGGAAACGGGGTTGATTATCCGCCCCGGTCAGCCCGCGCAGGTGTTTGGCGAAGAAGCCGTGGTGGTTATCGACGCGGCCCAGGTTACCCACAACAACCTCCCCGGCCTGGCCGAGGGTGCGGTTATCAGCGGGCACGGCTTGCAGCTGCACGTGCTGGTGGCGGGGCAGGTGGTGGATATTCCGGGCCGGGCCGCCCGGCACGCCGGGGAATAATTGGTCATTCCGAGCGGAGCGAGGAATCTGAGATAAGCTGTTTGGACGGCTTTACCCAGATTCCTCGCTCCGCTCGGAATGACAGCATTCTACCGGCGTACTTCTACCCAGCCTTTGGCGCGGCGGTTGTCGGCGTCGCGCAGCTGGTAATAGTAGATGCCGTCGGGCAGGCCGGTGGCGTCCCAGTTGTTGTGGTAGTCGTCGGTTTGATACACGCGCTGGCCCCAGCGGGTGTATACTTCCAGCGAAGCCGGCCGACAGCTGAAGCGGGGCTGAAAGGTCTGGTTGGCGGCGTCGCCGTTGGGGGTGATGATGTTGGGCATGAACACCTCGCCCACCTCCACGGGCGAGAAGCCGGTGAGCACCTCGCAGTTGCCGTAGCGCGCCGTGAGCGTGACGTGATAGGTGCCCGGCTGGGCGTAGCGGTGCTTCGGCTCAGCCAAGATGCTGGGTTCGCTGCCATCGCCAAAATCCCAGCTATACGTGGCGTGCGGGGCCAGCAGCACCGGCGAGAACGGGCAGTCGAACGGCGCGAGGCCGGTGTAGCGCGGCGCGGCGGCGCACACCGGCAGGTTAAGCCCCACATCCTGCGCCGACACGGGCGCCAGCACCACCGTGCGGGTGGCCGTGGCCTGGCAGGGCCCCTGCGTCACGGTGTAGGTGAGCGGGAAAACACCGCCCCGGTTGCCGGTATTCGGCGGGGTGAAGAAGCCGCCGGCCGTGACGCCGGTGCCGCTCCACACGCCCCCGGCCGGTGCGTAGCCCAGTAGCTGGAAGGGCTGGCGCAGGTCGGCGCACAGGGTGGTATCACGGCCGGGCGTGATGGCCGGCAGGCGGGCCACTACCACCTGCTGGCTGAGTGTGCCGCAGCCCATTGAGTCGGCAACGCTGTAGGTGAGCGTGTGGGTGCCCACGCCGGCCGCCGCCGGGTCGAAGCGACCATTGCCCACGCCCGGCCCGCTGAAGGTGCCGCCGACCGGCGTGGCCGCCAGCGCCACCGCCGCCCCGGCCACGCACTGCGGAGGCACCGGCGCAAACGTGGGCACCACCGGCGGGGCCACCAGATAGCGCACGCTGCGGGTGCTCAGGCAAATGCCGGTGGTAGCCACCGTGTAGCTGATGACGTATTGCCCCGGCCCCACGGCCGTGGGCACGAAGCGGTAGCCGCCGCCCGCGTTTGCCTGCACGCCCGGCCCGGCCCACACACCGCCCGCCGGACTGCCGGCCAGCGCCACGGGGCCGTTGTCGAGGCACACATAGCGGCGCGGGCCGGGGTCGGCCTGCAGCACTTCAAAGTTCATTTTGAAGGCCCCGTTGTTGCAGTTCGAGCTGCCGTTGCGCACGGTGTAGGTGCCCGCGCCCGGCGGTAGCGGGAAGCCCTGGTTACTGCTACAGCTGGCGCACACCGCTTGGTACACCACGCCGCGCTTGTCGAAGCGCGACGTGCCGCCGTCGACGTGCTCCCGGGTCCCATTCTGGCCATAAAAGGTGGCGTACTCCAGCCGGGTCATGCCGGCCGAGAACTCGGCCAGGTAGAAATCGGAGCCGTCGGTAGTGGTCTGGACCGCCCCGCTGGTGGTGGGCAGGCCGGTGGTGCTGCCGCCTAGGTAGCTGATGCCGGTTCGGCTGGGGCTGTTCACTTGCCCGCCCCAGCCGCACACGTACACCCGCTCACAGTCATCGACCAGGAAAGCCGTGGGCACCAGGTTGGGGCCGTTGGCATTGCTGCCGCTGCCAAACGCCGTGCTGTAGAGGCTGGCGGTGAGGTCAGGATTCAGTTTCTGAATGAATTGCGTGCCATTGGGCGTGGCGTAGAGGCCCAGCGTGGCGGGGTACTGGCCCAGCGTCTGGCCCAATAAGTAGGCATTGCCCGCCGCATCGAGTTGCAGCAGGTAGGCCTGGTCATAGGCACTGGTGCCCACGTAGCTGCTGCGCTCCAGGGTGCGGCCATCGGCGCTGATGCGGGCCACGAAGCCATCGATGAAGCCGGGCGCGGTGCGGCGGTATGCTCCGGCGGTGGTCGGAAAATCGGTCGAGACCGTGCCACCGCATACGTAGGTGCGGCCCTGCGCGTCGAGCTGGATGGAGTAGGCGGCATCGGCCCCGAGGCCGCCCAGGTAGCCGGCCCAGAGCATCACGTTCAGGCCCGGCGTGAGTTTGCAGACGAGCGCATCGGACTGCCCACCGGCCGCCAGCACGTTGTTAAACCCGTTGTTCATCAGCGGGAAGTTGCGCGAAAAGGTATTGCTGGCGATGTACACGTTGCCGGCCCCGTCGAGCAGCACATCGCCCCGGAAGGTGTCGCCGTAGTTGGCCGCCAGCGCGGACTGGGTCACGCCGTCGTTGCCCGAGCCGCCCAGGTACGTGCTGGCCAGCAGCCGGCTGCCATCGGCGCTGAAGCGCGTCACGAACAGGTCGGAGCCGTTGGGCATGTTGTAGGGGTCGCCGTCGCCGAAAGGGTCGAGGTAAGAGCCGCCTCCAAAGTTGCGCTGCACCACGCCGGTCGTAGTAGGGTAGTTGGTGGAGGACGTGCTGCCCAGCACCACCAGCTCGTTCTGCGCATTCACCACTAGGCTGTGCGGAAACTCGCTGCTGCCGCCGCCCAGGTAGGTGGCCCACACCCGCGCCGCTGCGCCGCTCACGCTGGTGTTGTACTTGATGATGCCAATGTCCTCGATGCTGCTGAAGGTGGTGTGAAACGCGCCCGGCGTGGCCGGGTAGGTTCCGCCCAAATTGCTGGCCACGATGCCGCCCGAGTACATATTGCCCGCGTTGTCATAAGTCGCGGTGAAACCCCAGTTATCAGCCGTTGAGCCCGTGAGGGTGGAGAACTGCACCGTGGGGTCGATGGTCAGGGCGCGGGCGTGGTCGTAGCTGCCGAGAGCGAAGGTGAGGGTGCTGCCCGTGAGCACGTAGCGGCAGGCCACCGGCTGGCGCTGCCCGGCGGCATCGAGTTGCCAGGCCCGTGGGGCCAGCTCGGTAGTGGTGCCCACCGTGGTTTTGATGACGAAGTTGCCGGCCGCATCCAGGGTCAGGGCGCTGGCACCGTCGTAGCGCAGGGCCACGCGGGCGGGGTTGGCGCGGGGGGCCAGCAGCACGTCGTATTCCAGGTGCTGGCCGGCGTTTTCGTACAAGGTCAGGTCGATGCCGGGCCACAGGCTGGTGTAGCGCAGCTGCCGGAACGCGCCCACGTGGCTGGCCCAGCGCCGTTGGTCGGTGCCGATGAAGTAGTTGCGCTCGCCCGCCGTGGGCGTTTCGGCCGTGAGGCGGGCGCGGGCGCTGGCTTTCTCAAAATGCACGGTGTAGGCGTGGGCCGCGATGTCGGAGGCTTTGGCAGTGCCGGCAGGGCGGGTGGTGCCGTCGTGGTGGTGCAGGGCGGCGGGGTCCAGGAAAGCGTAGGTCAGGGCATCGGGCAGCACGAAGAGGGTGCCGGCTGGCAGGTTGGCCTCGTAGCGCACGCGGCCATCCCACTGGCCTTTGTTCTGCACGAATTCGAGGCTGGGACTAGAAGGTGCTACGGCCGCGCCTCGCGCCGCCTGGGCGGGGCGAGAGAAGGAGGCCGAACAACATATCAGAGCCAGCACAAAGCGGCTCAACGAGCGAAAAGGTATGGGCATAGAAACGCCAGAGGCAGAAAGGGGTGGAAAGGCAAAGATTGGGGAAAAAGCGGAGCCCGCCCAAGGGAAGGAGGGGGCTTTGGCCGGAACGGCAATCGTGCAAAATTCGTGCGCGGGTGATGCCATGATGAACAGCACGGCCGTCAGCATTGGCGGCCACCGGTATCCTTGCGTTATGCAGCACAATGTACGGGATGTAACAGCGAGAGCACCCGGCCATCTGCTCCGCCGCTCAGGCGCGGATGGCAGCACTGCCCACGCTCCATTTGCGCGGGTTGGTGAGGCTGCGGCCAGGACCTGTGCCGGTGAATTCCGTCCTTTGCGCCGGGGCTTCCGTTAAAGCTCCTCTCAAGCGGCGTTGCCAAGCTGCGCTGAATGCCTGCTTATCCTCAGGGTTACCAAGGATATCCATTTTAATGCTAGAAGAAACGAAACATTACTTTTCCAACGCTGTCGGGTCGGTCCTGTACGTTCCCGGCTCCTTCGTGTACCTGCACTGGACGGGCGAGCCCTTGCACAGCGCCGAGCTGCGCGCCCTGTATGTGCACGCCCGCAACCTGCTGCTGCGCTACGACCTGCGCCGCATTCTGGCCGACCACCGCGCCATGCCGGCCGCCTTTGACGAGGTTGACCGTGACTGGCTGCTCACCGACTGGTTTCCGCACACCACCGAGGAGATACCGCGCGTGCGCTACGCCGCCCTGCCCAGCCCCAACCCGCAGCGCCGCCTGCACACCGACGACGTGGTGCAGGCCCTGCGCCACTACGCCGAGGTAGCACTCTTTAATGATATTGCGTCGGCTACGTCATGGCTGGAAGCGGGGTAGGCCACGGCCATTCCCCAATCCCGCTTCTTTTGTTTCCACCCACCAGGTTTCGTATGGAGTTGCCCTTTTTTCGCTGGTTCCGCACCCGTTTTGACCTCGCCCACGACATGGCCGAGCCGGCCGAAATTGTGGCCGACGTGGAGGCCGGCATTGCTTTTAAAGGCACGAATCTGTGGGTGTTATTCTTTGCCATTCTGGTGGCTTCGGTGGGGCTGAACGTGAACTCCACAGCGGTTATCATCGGGGCCATGCTCATTTCACCGCTCATGGGGCCAATTGTGGGTGTGGGCTTTGGGGCGGCTACTTCTAATGTGGATTTGGTGCGCCGGGGGCTAAAGAACCTGGGCATTGCGGCTGGGCTCAGCGTGCTGGTGTCGGCACTATATTTCCGCCTCACACCGCTCACCGATGCTGGTTCGGAGCTGCTGGCCCGCACCACGCCTACTACCTGGGACGTGGCCATTGCCCTGTTTGGCGGAGCGGCCGGGGCCATCGGCTTCACCCGGCGCGAGGTGAGCAACGTGGTGCCGGGCGTGTCCATCGCCACGGCCCTGATGCCGCCGCTGTGCACTGTGGGCTACGGACTGGCCACGGCCCACTGGGCCTTCATGGCCGGCGCATTTTACCTGTTTTGCATCAATGCGGCCTTCATCAGCCTGGCCATGTTCCTGGTGGCGCGCATCCTACCGTTGCCGCACTTCGAGTTTGAAAACCCCCGGCAGGCCCGGCGGGCTAAAGTGTTGTTCTGGTCGGTGGCCGTGCTCACGGCCGTGCCCAGCGTGTGGCTGGCGGCCGGCATCGTGCGGCGCACCACCTTCGAGCACAATGCCCAGCAGTTCGTGGACGAGGAGTTGAACCTGCCGGGTGCCTACGTGGTCACGCGCCGCATCGAATACGACAAGCGTGCCATCAACGTGCTCTTGACGGGCCGCATCCTCACGCCCGCGCAGCTCCGCGCCGTGCGCGCCCGGTTGGATGCGTACCACCTGCGCCGCGCCCAACTGACGGTGCGCCAGGGCCTGGCCCAGCTCGATTCGGCCGATGCCCGCGCCCTGCGCAGCAGCCTGCTGGAGGACGTGCGCAGCCGCAACGAGCAAACCCTGGCCAGCTACGACGCCCGCCTAGCGCAGCTGCAACAACTGTTGACGCAGCAAGCGGACCAAACCGGCCTGCCCGCACCCGCAACGCTGCTACGCGAAGTGCAGGCGGAGCACCCCACCGTGCGCCAGCTCGGCCTGAGCCGCCTCGTGCAGCCCGCCGCCGACTCGCTCCGGGCCGATACTGCCGTCGTTGTTTCGCTGCGCACCACCCAGCCGCTGCCCGCCGCCGAAGCGCAGCGCCTCACCCAATGGCTGACTGTGCGCGCCGGTACGCGCCAGCCCGTGCGCCTGCTGCTGGAAGGCCCGAAATAGCGGGTTCGAGCAGCTTGATTTCCGCCGAACGGACGCGGCTGGCGGCCGCCGCCCGACCTTTGTAGTTCATCCGCCTCCCCCCCCAATGCCTGAATTTCCCTCCCGCTACGCCCGTGTGCTGGCCTGGCTCGACCAGCGCATCATCCGGCCCTTCTATACCGACCGGGTGCGGCGGCTGATTCTCCAGAGCTTTCCGTTCTGGATTGCCTCCATTCTGACGGGCATGGTGGCCGTGGGCTACGAGAAAGTGTTTGGCTGGGCCGAGCAGATGAGCTTTGCCTGGCTGACGCGCACACCCTGGCTGGCGTTTGTACTCACGCCGCTGGCCTTCGGGGCATCGTGGCTGCTGGTGCGGCAGTGGGCCCCGGCGGCGCGGGGCAGTGGCATTCCGCAGGTCATGGCGGGCATCGAGCTATCGAATCCCAGCCAGCACCGCCGCACGGCCTATTTGCTGAGCCTGCGCGTGGCCATTGTCAAGGTGCTGAGCAGCGTGGTGCTGCTGCTGGGCGGCGGCGTCATTGGCCGCGAAGGCCCCACCATCCAGATTTCGGCGGCCATTTTCCGGGCTATCAACAAGCTGCAACCGGCGGGCTGGCCCCAGCTCTCGCGCCAGATTGCCCTGGTTACGGGCGGCGCAGCGGGCCTGGCGGCGGCCTTCAACACGCCGCTGGGCGGCATTGTGTTTGTGGTGGAGGAGTTGACCCAGATGCACATGGCGCGGTTTCGCATGGCCGTGTTCACGGCCGTTATCATCGCGGGCCTCACCGCCCAGACGTTTCTGGGGCCTTATCTGTACCTGGGCTTTCCGAAAATCATTCCGGTGGCAGGGTGGGGGCAATTGCTGGTGGTGATAGTGGCGCTGGTGTGCGGGCTGGCCGGGGCGGTATTTGCCAAAACGCTGCTGTGGCTGGGGCGCTATCGGCAGCGCTTCACCACGCTGGCCGCGCAGGCGGGCTGGGTGCTGGGCTGCGGCCTGCTGCTGGGCGGGCTGGCCTACTGGGTGGGCATTGAGGGCGTGGGCACGGGCAAGCCCATTATCAACCGCCTGCTGTTCCAAAACAATGGCGTGACACCGTGGTACCTGTTTCCGGTGCGCTTCGCGGGCATGGCGCTCAGCTACAGCAGCGGCGGGGCGGGCGGCGTGTTTGCCACCTCGCTCAGCGCCGGGGCCATTCTGGGCGATGGCATCTGCCAGGTGTTCGATGTGGCCGTGCCCGACCGCAACCTGCTGATTCTGGTGAGCATGGTCAGCTTTCTGACCGGGGTGGTGCGCTCGCCCTTCACGGCCGCCATTCTGGTGCTGGAGATGACGGACCGGCACTCGGCCATCTTCCAGCTGCTCATTAGTGGCCTGCTGGCCCAGGGCGTGGCTTCGCTCATCGACCCGCACTCGCTCTATGAGCACCTCAAGGCCGGCTTCATCCGTGAAACGGGCGAGGCCGAACGAACCGGCCGGCCAATGCCCGCCCCGCCGGCCGATTAAAAGCCCGGCCAGCCGCTGCGCGGGCCAGCCGTTACCTTTGCCGGCTCTGTTGCCTCTGCTGTGCGCCGCTCTTTCGCTTTCAAATTTACGTTGCTGACCCTGGCCTGGCTGCTGCTGGCCATTGCCTGCGAGCAGGTGCCGGCCGGCGCGTTCTGGCCGGTGGTGTTTGGGGCGCTCACCACGCCGGGCGCGCTGCTGCTCACGGCCCTGCTGGCCCTGTACTGGCTGCGGCGCAACTGGCGCGTGGCGGTGCTGCCCATCGTGGCGCTGGGCCTCACGTGGCCGCACGTGCAGCGCGGGCTGGCCCTGCACGTTCCGCTTAATGCGGAAGCGAGGACGAAGAATGAGGAATTCAAGAGCGGGAAGGAAACGCTGCATTCCGCTTTCTTCCTGCCCCGGGCCAACGAAGTGAGCCTGCTCTCGGCCAACGTCCGCATCTTCAACGTGTATGCCCAGCTGCGCGACCCGGACTACGCCTCCTCCAGGGGCTTCATCCACTGGCTGGCCACCAGCCCGGCCGACGTGCTCTGCCTCCAAGAGTTCTACAACGAGCCGCGCCGTTCCCGCGAAAGCGGCGGCATTTTCCAGTCGGAAGACCAGCTGGGCAAGGGCAGCGGGCGGCACGCTTTCGTATCCACCAGCCTCACCAACAGCGCGGGGGCCGAGTTCGGGTTGGCTATTTTTTCGCGCTTCCGCATCGTGCGGCAGGGCGTCATTCCGTTCGGCAAGCTCTCGCAAAACCACGCCATGTGGGCCGATTTGGCCCGCCCCGCCGCCCCCGGCCGCGCCCGCCCCGACACCATTCGCGTCTTCAACCTGCACCTGCAAAGCATGGCCATGGCCGAAAGCGACATCGCCACCGCAACCGAAAGCCGCGCCGGCCTCCGCCAGAAGGCCCCCAACCTGCTGCGCCGCTTCCGCAACGGGGCCGTGGCCCGGGGCGTGCAGGTCGATACCCTGGTGGCCCGCGTGGCCCGCTCGCCCTACCCCGTGCTGCTGGCCGGCGATACCAACGACCTGCCCTATTCCTATACCTACGACCAGCTCGCCGACCACCTTCAGAACGCCTGGGCCACCGCCGGTCTCGGCCTCGGGGCCACGTATAATGGCAAGCTGCCCGGCCTGCGCATCGACCAGCAGTTTGCCAGCAAGCAGTGGCAGGTGCTGGCCTGTAAGGTGCACCGCGAAATTAAGTGGAGCGACCATTTCCCCGTGGAAGCGTTGTACCGATTGCAGTAGGGGCGGGGCTGGTCCCCGCCCGTCGTTCCTACACGAAGACTCCGCTCAACGACCGGGCGGGGGCCAGCCCCGCCCCTACTGCAGTTGCATTTTTTGCACAAAACATCCCGGCGGGTTGAGCAAAAGGCCCTAATGTTTTGTTGTGGCCTGCCAGCCGGCGCACGTCGCCCGGCCCGCTACCTTTGTACCATGTCGCTCACGCTCTACAACACGCTTACCCGCAAGAAAGAAGAATTCCAGCCCGTGCACCCGCCCCAGGTGGGCGTGTACCTGTGCGGCCCCACCGTGTATAGCGAAGCCCACCTCGGCAACGCCCGCGGCCCCGTGGTGTTTGATGTGCTCACGCGCTACCTGCGCCATCTGGGCTACCAGGTGCGCTACGTGCGCAACATCACCGACGTGGGCCACCTCGAAAGCGACGCCGACACCGGCGAGGACAAGATGGAGAAGGCCGCCCGTGCCGCCCGCATCGAGCCCATGCAGGTGGCCCAGCACTTCACCAACCGCTACCGCCAGCATATGCTGGGCCTCGGCTGCCTGCCGCCCGACATTGAGCCCCAGGCCAGCGGCCACATCATCGAGCAGATTCAGGTGATTGAAGAAATCATGGCCAACGGTTTGGCTTATGAAGTCAACGGCTCGGTGTATTTCGACGTGCCCAGGTACGACGAGGAAGGCAAGCGCTACGGCAAGCTCTCGAACCGCAGCATCGAAGACCAGATGGCTAACACCCGCGCCGGCCTCGAAGGCCAGAGCGAGAAGCGCAGCCCGCTGGACTTTGCCCTCTGGAAGAAGGCTTCGCCCGAGCACATCATGCGTTGGCCCTCGCCCTGGGGGGAAGGCTTCCCCGGCTGGCACCTGGAGTGCTCGGCCATGAGCCGCAAGTACCTCGGCGAGCTGAGCGACATCCACGGCGGCGGCCTCGACCTCATGTTCCCGCACCACGAATGCGAGATTGCGCAGAGCCAGGGCAGCCACTCGCACACCGACGAGGCCCGCTTCTGGGTGCACAACAACATGATAACCGTGAACGGCACCAAGATGAGCAAGAGCCTGGGCAACTTCGTGTTGCTGGGCGATATGTTCAAGGGCCCCACCGGGCCGCTGGCCTTCGGCTACTCGCCGATGGTGGTGCGCTTCTTCCTGCTGCAAGCCCACTACCGCAGCCCGGTCGACGTGAGCGATGACGCCCTGCAAGCCGCCCGCAAAGGCTACCGCAAGCTGATGAACGGCCTGCGCCTGCTCGACCGCCTCTCGGCCGATAGCCTCTCCGGCGAGGTAATCCGCGACCGCACGGTGGCCCCGCTGGCCGAAGGCCGCCAGCCCGACACCGCCGCCGGCGACACGGAGCTGCGCAAGCTGGTGGCCGACGTATTCGTGGGCCTGAACGATGACCTGAACACTGCCCGCGCCATTGCCAGCCTGTTCAACCTGTTGCGCAAGTTCAATACCCTGGCCGCGACCACGGCCGCGATGGCCACCGTTTCCTCCGCCTCCCTCACCGAAGCCGTGGAAGCCTACCGCGCCGTGGTGTCGGATATCCTGGGCCTGCAGGATGAGCCCCGCGCCAACGCCGAGGAGCTCCTCAAGCTCACCCTGGAATTCTATACCGAAGCCAAAGCCGAAAAGGCTTATGATAAAGTCGACGTTATCCGGGCCGCCCTCAAAAGCCAGGGCATCGTGATAAAAGACACCAAGGCCGGCGTGGAGTGGGCGTATAGCGAGGAGTAGAGACGGCCAAAATCGTCTGTCATCCTGAGCACAGCGAAGGACCTTCTCACCGATGAACAACTTGCAGTAATTAAGAACGGCGCAGCGGGGATAAGGTCCTTCGCTGCGCTCAGGATGACCGTAAAGAACATGAACTTCCGCACCCTCCGCCTTCCCCTCGCCGCGCTCGCCGGCCTCCTGTTCCTCACCGGCTGCCCCGAAAAGAAGCCCTCCGAAACCGCTGACACCAGCGCCCCGGCCGAAGCCAAGCTGCCCAAAGCCCCGGTCTTCAATGCCGATTCGGCCTATGCCTTCACGGCGAAGCAGGTGGCGTTCGGGCCGCGCGTGCCCAACTCCAAGGCGCACCGCGCCACCGGCGACTGGCTGGTGGCTAAGCTCAAAAGCTACGGCCTGAAGGTGATGGAGCAGCCCTTTGAGGCGATGACCTTTGATGGCACCAACATCCACGCCCGCAACATCATTGCGCAGTACCAGCCGCAGGCGGCGCGGCGCGTGGCCATCTTCGGCCACTGGGACACCCGCCCCTTTGCCGACAACGACAAGGTGAAAAAGAATGCGCCGATGGACGGCGCTTCCGATGGTGCCAGCGCCGTAGCTGTGGCCCTGGAAATGGCTCGCCAGCTCAGCCTGCAACCCGACTCGCTGGCCCCCAACGTGGGCGTGGACTTCATCTTCTTCGATGCTGAGGACTGGGGCCACGACGACACCACCCAGCAGGACCTCAAGAACCAGCTCGACGGCAGCGGTACTGATTCCTGGTGCCTGGGCTCGCAGTATTGGGCGGCGCATATGCTGCCCGCCAACTACAAGGCCGAATACGGCGTGCTGCTGGACATGGTAGGAGCGAAGAACGGCAAGTTTACCCGCGAGGAAACCTCGCGCACCAACGCCCGCACCGCCCTCGATAAAATCTGGGGCGTGGCCTCGCAGTTGGGCTACTCCGACTACTTCCGCTACGAGGACACCGGCGGCATCACCGACGACCACGTGTACACCAACCGGGCCGGCATCCCCACCATCGACATCTACCACTACAACTCGCCCACCGACTACTTCCCCGCCTACCACCACGCCACCACCGACAACATGGCCATCATCGACCGCAACACGATGAAGGCGGTGGGCCAGACCATGCTGCAGACGCTGTACGTGGACTAGGCAAAGAGCTGTCCTTCCGACGCAGGAGGAATCTGAGTAAAGCCGTTGGACGGGTTCCCCAGATTCCTCCTGCGTCGGAAGGACAGCCTGGGAAAGGCAGTCACAAAAAACGGCCGGCGGGGCAACCCGCCGGCCGTTTTTTGTATCAATGGGGCTCACCCCAACCTTCCTTTCCGGCTCTTGATGCGTCTTTCCTCTCTCCTGTTGCTGCTGTTGCTCAGCCTGCCTGCCCTGGCCCAGAGTAAGTTAAAAACCGAAGTCAGTGCCTTGTTCTACTTCCGCCAGCGGGTGGATGTGCAGCCCTTCGCCGGGAAGCCCTACCGCCTCTCGGCCCGCATGAAAGTGGAGGCCCCGGCCGGCGACAGCGCCGATGCCAACGTCTTCGTGGTGGTGTTCGACAAGAACAAGAAGTTTCTGAGCATGAGCAAGCCCGGCCAGATGCGCGCCAAGCGCCGCGACGGCCAGTGGCGCACCTTTGCCCTGGCCGGCACGCTGCCCAAAACGGCCGCCCAGCTGGTCGTCAACGCGAATGTGTACCTCAACGGCACCTTCGGCTACGACGACTTCAAGCTGGAAATCGCCACCGCCAAAGGCCAGTGGCAGGCCGTACCATTGGCCAACGGCGACTTCGAAGCCGCCCGCGCCGACAGCGCCAGCGGCTTCCCCAACGGCTGGCGGCCCTTGTACCTCAACACGGCCTTCCGCTACCGCACGGCGGCTGAGGCGGGCGGCAACCACTACCTCGAAATCATCGGCCAGGGCGCTATTGCCTACGGCCACAATCCCGCCGCCGGCCACACGGTGGCCCTCAACGGCATCAAGCTCTACTACGAGACTTACGGGCAGGGCGAGCCGCTTTTGCTGCTGCACGGCAACGGCCAGTCCATCTCGGCCTTCAATGGGCAGATTCCCGAGCTGGCTAAGCATTACCAAGTCATCGCCGTGGACACCCGCGCCCAGGGCCAATCAACCAACGGCAAGCAGACGCTCACCTACGACCTCTTTGCCGAGGACATGAGTGCCCTGCTCACGGCCCTCAACATCCCCGCCGCCCACGTCGTGGGCTGGAGCGACGGCGGCAACACCGGCCTCAGCCTGGCCCTGCACCACCCGCAGCAGGTGAAGAAGCTGGTGACGATGGGAGCCAACCTCTGGGCCGACACCCTGGCCGTGACCGCCGCCACCCTCAAGGAAGTGCACAAGGGCAAGACCCTGACCACCTGGCTCTACCCCCTCAGCCCGCGTATGCGCCAGATGCGCCCGCTCATGGTGCTGCTCCTCGACTACCCCCGCATGAAGGCCACGGACCTGGCCGGCATCACGGCGCCCACGCTGGTGCTGGCCGGCGAGCACGACCTGATTCAGGATGCCCACACCCGGCTTATTGCCAGCAGCCTGCCGCACGGGCAGGTGCACATCTTCCCCGGGCTGACGCACTACGCCCCGCGCGAAGACCCCGCCATGTTCAACGCGGCGGTGCTGGCGTTTCTGGGGCGGCCGTAGGGGCGGGCTACCGGCAACGAAGAAGGGCAAGCCATGTGGCTCGCCCTTCTTCGTTTTAACCTTGGGGAAGTCTACTCCACCGTCAGGCGCAGGGCCGTGTTACCAGCGCGCACTACGTACACGCCCGCAGGCAGCCCGGCCGGCAACGCCAGCGTGGCCATTCCGGCGGCATCGGCCTTGGCCGAAGTCATCTGGCGGCCTAGCGCGTCGAACACCGTGGCCACCGTGCCAGGCACCGCGCCCGTGAGCGTGGCTCCTGTCTTGGCGGGGTTGGGGAACAGGGCCAGGATGGCCTTGGCGCCGGTTAGGGTAGTGCTCGGTAGGGCCACCGTGCGCACGGGCGAGTAGCTGAAGGTGCCGTCCAGGTCCACCTGCTTCAAGCGGTAGTAAAGAGTGACTGAGCGGCTGAGTGGCTGAGTGTCCAGCAATTCGTAAGCCTGTGGGGTGTTGCTGCTACCGGCCGCCGCCACTGTACCAATGCGGGCAAACGTGTGGTCATCGAGGCTGCGCTCCACCTCGAAGCGGGCGCTGTTCTTCTCCGAGGCCGTGGCCCAGGCCAGGCGCACGGCAGCCGGGCCAGCAGGCGCGGCCGTGAAGGCGGTGAGCTCGACCGGCAGGGGTGCTGCGAGGGCGGCCCCGTAGTAGGCGATGTTGTTGGCGGCCAGGCCGCCCGCCGTGGCGAAGGAACCTCCCACGTACAAGTTCCTGCCATTGATGGCAAAGGCGTAGACGCTGCCATTACTATCGATGCCATTGGCCGCGCCCGTGCCCAGGCTGGTCCAGGCCGTGCCATCCCACTTGGCTACGTGGTTGGCGGGGTTGCCGCCGGCCGTGGTAAACTGCCCGCCCACGTACAGGTCGGTGCCATCGAGCAGGAGGGCCGATGCGCCATTGCCCAGGCCGCTGCCCAAGGCACTCCAGGCGGAGCCATCCCACTTGGCCACGTTGTTGGCCGGCGTGCCGCCGGCGGTGGTGAAGTAGCCGGCCGCATACAGGGTGCTGCCGCTCAGGGCCAGCGCCGAGACGCTGCCGCTGATGCCGCTGCCGAGTGCGCTCCAGGTGGCGCCGTCCCATTTGGCCAGCTTCGCAATGGAACTGTTGCCGCCGGCCGAGGTAAAGTCGCCCGCCACGTATACGTCGGTGCCGCTCACGACCATGGACGACACGCCGGAGTCGTACATGCCCACACTGAGGCCGGTGCCCAGCGCACTCCAGGTGCTCCCGTTCCACACGGCAATGTTGTTGGCCGGTGTGCCACTTACGTTGTTGAATTTGCCGGCCACATAGAGTAGGCCGTTGCTTATGGTCATGGCCCTGGCCCCGATGCTGTACCCGGAGCCGCTGAGGCCGCTGCCCAGGGCGCTCCAGGCCGTGCCGTCCCACTTGGCAATGCGGTTGGCGGAGATGCTGCCGGCCATGTAAAAATAGCCGCCCACGTACAGGTCCGTCCCGTTTGGGGCGAGGGCCAGGGCACTCACGCTGCTCACGCCCGCGCCCAGCGCGCTCCAGGTGCTGCCGTTCCACTTGGCTATGCCGTTGGCCGCCACGCCGGCCACGCTGGTAAAGGAGCCCGCGATGTACATGCTGGTCCCGTTCACCAAGATGCTGTTGACCGAAACACTCGAGTACTGCGGACCGGTGACCCCGGGCGCCGTGCCGGTGCCCAGGGGGCTCCAGGTGCTGCCGCTCCATTGGGCCACGTGGGTGGCGGTGTTGCCGCCCGCCGCGGCGAACCGGCCGCCCGCGTAGACGGTGGTGCCGCTTACGGCCAAGCCCGAGATGCCGCTGTCAGTGCCATTGGCCGCGCCGGTGCCCAGGGGGCTCCAGGCGGAGCCGTTCCACTGCGCGATGCGGTTGGCGGGGGCGCCGTCGGCGTTGGTGAACTGGCCGGCGGCGTACACCGTCGAGCCGCTCACGGCAATGGCCTCGACCAGGTTGTCCATGCCGCCGCCCAGCGCGCTCCAGGCGGAGCCGTCCCACTGCGCGACGTATCTGGCGGAGACGCCGCCGGCCGTGGTGAACGCACCGGCCGCATACACCGTCGAGCCGCTCACGGCCACCGACTTTACGTAGTCACCCAGGCCGCTGCCCAAGGCACTCCAGTCGGTGCCGTCCCACTTGGCAATGCGGTTGGCGGCAACGCCGCCGGCGGTGGTGAAGTAGCCGCCCGCGTACACCGTCGAGCCGCTCACGGCCAGGGAGTAGATGTTACTATTCATGCCCGTGCCCATGGGGCTCCAGGTGCTGCCATCCCAGTGGGCCACGTTGGTAGCGGCCATGCCACCAGCCTTATCAAAGCTGCCGCCGATGTAGACGTCGGTGCCATTGGCGCTCAGGGCCAGGGCCAGCACACTGCCGGGCGTGCCGTACTGGGTGAGCGCGCCCGTGCCCAGGGCACTCCAGGCGGTGCCATCCCACCGGGCCACAGAATTGGCGGTGATGCCGCCGGCCGTGCTGAAGCTGCCGGCCGCGTACACGGTCGTCCCGCTCACGGCAAGGGCGTTGACGCTGCCACTGGTGCCGTTGGCCGCGCCCGTGCCCACGCTGCTCCAGGTGGTGCCATTCCACTGGGCAATGTTGTTGGCGGCCACGCCGCCGGCCGCGGTGAAGCTACCGCCCACGTACACGTTGGGTCCGCTGATGGCCACCGTATAGATGTCGCCGCCCACGCCGTTCTGCGTGCCGGCCGGGCTGCCGCCCACCACATTCCAGGCATCGCCGGCAGTCGTGCGCTGTAGCACGGGCTGGCCGCCCTTGCCGTAGCTGAGCTGGTAGCCCGCAGCATTGAACGCGCCCTGCGTGCCGGGCCGCACCGTGCCGTCGGGGTTGAGGGCGGTGCCCACCGAGGGGCCCGCGCCGGCCGCCGGGGCTTGGGCGCGGGCGGCGCGGCCGGCCAGCAGCAGCGCCAGCAAGGCCAGCAGCAGGAGCAGGCCGGAGCCCGTCAGGGCGCGGCGCAGGGCGTGGGCCGCACGGGCCGCCGGGGAGTCAATCGGAATAAAGAAACGCATACGCTACGCAGGAGAAATGAAAAAAACCGCCCCCATCCCCTTCGGAACGACGGCCAATAAATTCGTTGAGAACCAATAATCCCACAAAGGTCCGGTCTATACCAACACGGCGGTATCGCATGAACATGCGATATTGATGCCCGGGCCGAACGCCAAAACCGCCGCCGCCCCCAGTGGGACAGCGGCGGCTGAAACAGGCGGCAGCGGCGCTACTCTGCCTTAACCTTATTGCACGATGCGGCTCAGCACATCCGTAAACGGTTGCTGGTCGGTGTCGCCGCCCACGGCGGCCACCTTGCAGTACACGCGGTCGCCCGATTTGCAGGCCGTAAGCAAAGCGTCGCCCTCGCGCACCACCACCACGTACCACTCAATGTCGGGCTCGGTGGGGTCGAGGGTGTAGAGGTACTTGAGGGCTACGGCGTGGGGCGGTCGCTTGGCCTTGGCGCAGAGCGTGCCGGGCTGGGGGCCATCCACGAGCTGGAACTTGAGCGGCACCTCCAGGGTGGTGTGGCGCTCGCGCTCCTTGGTGAGCATGAGGCCGGTGGAGAGCAGGGCGGCCTCGTCGTCGGCGTACAGGGCGTTGGCCATCTGGGCCACGGCGCCGAGGGCGGCGTTGAGGGTGACGCGGAGCTGGGCCAGCTCGGCCGTTTGGGTGGGGGTGGGGTGCAGGATGCTGGCCGCCGCCGAGTAGGGCGTGAGGGCCGCCAGCAGGGCATCGGTCTGGGTCTTGGCCTTGGGGTAGCGGGCGTTGCCCACCGTGTTGGTGAGGCAGTTCTGGGCCAGCGGCCCAATCTCCATCTTGGCAACGTTATCGAAATTGGTAATCAGCTTTCGGGAATTCATGGGAAAAGGATTGTAGACAAAAAACCTGGAAACAGCTGGCCCGCAGGCCCCGACGCACCCGGGTTCTTCGTCGCCACACGGCCCCCCGCCGGCCGGCCCCGGCCCGCGCCCGGCGGTCCACGCCATGCCAGACGCATCGGACGCGCCGTCCTAAACGTCCGACGGCGCGTTGGACGTTTAGGACGGCGGGTCGGACGTATCGGATGGGCCGTCCTAAACGTCCAACGGCGCGTCGGACGTTTAGGACGGCGCGTTGGACGAATCGGACGGGCCGTCCTAAACGTCCGACGGCGTAACTGACGCATCGGACGGCGCGTCCTAAACGTCGGTTACGCCGTTCAATGCGTGGAAAACCCCAGTGGATGCGTGGAAAAGGCCGGCGGCCCGCCTGCCCGGCCGGGAGGCGGTTTCCCGCGCCGGAGCCGCCGCCCAGCCCAGCGCCCAACAGGGCGCGCACGCAACGAATACGGCGGGGCAAAGGCAACATGGCGCGGGTAGAGCAGACCAGGACAAGGCCCTGAGCACCACCGCCCCGGCCAGCGCCGAGGCCCGGCACGCCAGGACAACGCACCAAATATAAGTGCCGCCATTGCCCCCGCAAACGTTTGGGAAAAATAAATTGGCCGGGGCGGCTGACTGGCAGCACCATAGCGCCAACGGCTAGGTTTGCGACCCCGGGCCGGCTCCGGCCCGGGGAGGGCCGGGGAAGGCCGGCAGCGGGCCAGCGGCTGGCCCCGGCCCGCAGGGGCCCGGCTACCCCACCGCCGTCGGCAGGGCCACGCCGTAGAGGGCGGCCACGGCGGCATCGACGGCCGCTTCGGACGTGGTGGTGTCGGCGGCGGGGTCGGAGGCTTTGGCGTCCAGAATCTGCTGCACCAGCGCGGCAATGGCCGCTTGCTCGGCGGGCGTGGCGGCGGGGATGGGAAGCTGCTCGACGTATTGCTTGAAAAAGCGCAAGTACCCGCCGCGAATCGAAGCCGATAGGCTACGGAAGTACACGTCTATCAAGCTAGAGTTGAGGACACCCAATAGAAACAAGTCATCTATGGGCAGGAAGTAGCCGGTATTAGCTAAACAGGCACCGCTTACATCAAGCGTGAAAGACAGGATGGGCGCAATGTCAGGGAAGCAAATCTTGGGCTTCTCAAATTCCTGCCAATACTCGATGCTGTCTTGCACCTCGTACCATTTGTAAGTACCGGGTTTTCGCCCCGGCCATTCGGCAGCGGCTTTGTCACTGAGATGCTTCGGACGCGGCTCAAGCTGCTTCCGAAATTGCTCAAGATGGGCCATTACTGCCGGGTACTTCTCAGGGTCGATGCCCCGGCGCATGAACAACAGATATTTAGAAGCCTTGGGTTGTTGATACCGCTTTACGTCGCGTCCACCTAAAAACGGCTTTATAACTTCCTCAGAATTGGGGTCTGTATCAATCAAAGCCTTCCGAGTATTGGCATCGATAACAAAGGCTTCATTGTAGCCAGTCAGTATGCCACGATACATTTTCACGTCTATGTATTGCCCAAGCGGCATACCTGCTGCACTAAGTTTGTCTAACTCTTCCTGTGCTTCAGCATCGGCTAAGTTCCATCCATCAGCCCTCAAAGAGGATTGCGGAACGGCGCGGGCTACACTTATAACAGAGGCGGCAAAGTCAGGCAGCAGCTTCGGCAACGCAGCAGCGCGGAAGGTGCTTTCCGCAGCGGGCGCGCCCTGGCGCAGGGCCACGATGGCGGGGTAGGTGGTGGCTTCGGGGAACACGGGCAAGTCGCCGAAGTCCACGAACTCCAACAGGGTTTGGGTACTGGCCAGCCAGCCGCGTAGCGCGGCCCCGTAGCCGGCCCGCAGCCACTTGTTGGGCACGATGTAGGACAGCTCGCCGCCGGGGGCCAGCAGCTCGGCCCCGAGTTGCAGGAAGTACACGTAGAGGTCGGCCGTGCCGGCAAAGACGTGGCCGAAGCGCTGCTTGAGGTGGGGCTTGAGGGCGGTGAAGGCTTCCTGCCGGATGTAGGGCGGGTTGCCCATCACCACATCGAAGCCGCGAAAGGCCCCCGCGTCGTCGAGCACCTCCGGAAACTCGAAGCGCCACTCGAAGGCCTCCCGAAAGAGGGCGCCCTGCTCGTGGGCCTGGATTTCGGCGTCGAGCTTGTCGGCCAGCAGCTCCAGGCGGCGCATTTCGAAGGTGCGGGCCTCCTGCTCCTTCGGGCTGCCGGCGAAGAGCGTGCCCTGGGTTTCGAGGACCAGCCGCTGGTTGCGGTACTTGCGCAGGTCCACCCGCTTCTTGTCCTTGAGGTGCAGCACGGCCGTGAACTGCTCCTTGATTTGCTGAAAGAACCCCAGCAGCTTGTTCTTGTCGTCGCGCCCCCGGCTGCCGAAGTATTCGTGGGCGGCCTCCTTGTACTTCTTCAGCGTGAAGCCGCCCTTTTTAAACACTTCGGACAGGTCCACGTCGAGCGCAAAGCGGGCCAGCAGCGAGTTGCCGGGCTTCACGTTCAGGTCGAGGTTGGGCAGGGTTTCCAGCTCCCGGAAGTCGGTTTCGGGCTTGTAGTAGGCGTGTTTCAGCAGCTCAATCCACAGGCGCAGCCGGCAGATGCGGACGGAGTTGGGGTTAAGGTCGACCCCGAACAGGGCGTGCTCCATCAGGGCGCGCTTCTCGCGGAACAGGGCTTTTTGCAGGCGGGTGCGCTCGGGGCCCACGGTGCGCAGCCCCGTGGCCGCGTCGAAGGCCGCCACCCGGTAGGGGGCGGGCAGGCCGTCGGCATCGGTCACCAGCAGCTCGTCGTGCTCCACCTCCAGGCGGTAGGGCAGGCGCGCGCCCTCCTCATCCAGCAGCAGGCCGAGGCGCGATTTCAGGGCCAGCAGCTCGTTGAGGGCACTCACCAGGAAGTGGCCCGAGCCCACGGCCGGGTCCAGCACGGTGAGGGTGTTGAAGTGGGCGGCGTAGGCGGCGCGGCGGGCGCGGTTGGCGGGCACCAGGGCATCCTGCAAGTCGTCCAGGGTTTCGCAGGCGGCCAGCTCGGGCCAGGCGGGGGCCTGGGCGAAGTGGCGCAGCACGGCGCGGCCCAGGGTCTGGCGGGCCATGTACATGGTCACGAAGCCGGGGGTGTAGAACGAGCCGTCGCGGTAGCCGTTTATCTTCTCGAACACCAGCCCCAGCACGGCGGCCGAGAGTAGCGGCCGGGGCGCGGGGGCGGCCGGTGCGGCGGGGGCATCGGGCGCGGCGGCGGCGGGTGCGTGGCTGGTGGTGGGGTCGGTGGCGAAGTCGTAGGCGTCGAGGAAGTGCAGCAGGTAGGGCAGCGCGGCCCACTGGGGGGCGGCGCTGGTGTGGGCCTTGGCGGGGGGCACGGCCGGGGCACCGGCCTTGCGCAGCACCGAGCCGGGGTAGGGGGCCAGCCCCAGCCCATCGCGCAGGCCGCTGATGTCGAAAGTGTAGCCTTCCAGCTGGCTGGGCTCGAAGAGGGAAGAGTTGAGGTAGGGCACCTCGGGGAAGGCGGCGCGCACGTCGGGGCTGCGGTCGGCGGGGGCGCGGTTCAGCACCTCGAAGAACAGGGTAAGCACCTCGTCGTAGTCGGTGAGCTTGGCCGGGTGCAGGAAGCGAAAGTGGGCGGCATCGGCGGGGGCGTGGTAGCGCACCAGCTGCCCCTCCAGCAGCTTGAGGAACAGCAGGCGGTTGACCCACATGAGGCACAGGGCCAGGGCCACTTCCTCCAACTGGGCTTCCAGGGTGTCGCCGTAGGGGGCGCGCTCGGCCAGCGGCATGTTGTTGAGGCCGTGGCCGGTGTGCAGCTTGCGCAGCGTGTTTTCGAGCAGGGAGCCGGGCTGGCGCTCGGCCTCGGGGCAGCGGCCAATGCGGCGCAGGCCGCCCTGCTTGTCCTCTTTCAGCCCCATCAAGTACAGCAATTCGTTGTAGAACTCCTGGTTGAGGGTGTTGGGGTCGCGCCGCCCGGTGAGGGGCTCCTTGAGCAGGTAGGCGGGGTGGAAGAGGCGGTAGAGAGCCAGCAGGTCGGCGGCCTTGGTGGGCAGGCCGGGGCGCAGGTCCACGTAGGCCACGCGCAGCTCGCCCTCCAGCGCGGCCAGCTTCTTGCCGGCAATGCTCTTGTAGAAGAAGCTGGTGTCGGTATCGGCCTTGGCCCCCGCCTTCCAGTCGCGGAAGGCCTTCACAAAGCCCTTGTCTTTCCAGAACAAGCGGTTGAAGTCGACGGCATCGAACACGTACCACTCGTAGCCCGTGGTGACGATGAGGCGGCGGAAGTCGTCGGCCTGCTCGTCGGTGCGGTCCTCCAGGTAGTAGAGCAGCAATTGCTGGAAGGCCTTGCGGTTGAGGTCGTCGGGGGCCAGCATCTCGCCGGGGTTCTTGGGCCCCTTCACTTCCAGCACCACCGCCACCGGCGAGTCGGCCGTGTCGCCGAGGTGCAGCACGAGGTCGCGCTTGTTGTGCACGTTGCCGTAGCGGGAGCCGCCGTCCTCCGGCCGGGTCACGAGGCGCAGGAAGTCGAGAATGTGGGTTTCCCCGTGGCGCTCAATCTTGGTCGGGTCGAGGTGCCGGAGCATCTCGGCCAGGTGGGCCCGGAATTCGCCCAGCTGCTCGGCGGAAGGGCGCAGGCGGCGCAGGGCGGCCGTGGCCGCGTCGGGGGAAAGAAGACTGGGTAGAAGCATGGGAGCAAATGTAGGCGCGGGCCGCTTGCAAGCCCACCGTAGGGGCGGGGCTTGCCCCCGCCCGCCGTTGAACGACCTCCCAGCAAGCCAAACTGCGTGCCCGGCGGGCGGGGGCAAGCCCCGCCCCTACTCTACCACGAGGCGCAGCGCCTGCTCCCCGGCCCGCACCACGTACAGCCCGGGGGGCAGGCCCGTTGCATCCAGCGTGGCCGTGCCGGCGCGGGCGGGCACCACGCGCACCACGCGGCCCAGTGGGTCCAGCAGCTCGGCCGAGGTGGCGGCGGGGGGCAGGGCCAGGGCCACGCGGCCGGTGGCGGGGTTGGGGGCGGCCGTGAGGGCGGCGGGGGCCGTGGCCGGCGCGGTGGCCAGCGGGCCGGTGCCGCCGTTGAGGCGCACGGTGAGCTCCGGCGTGCCACTGGCACTCGTCAGCGCGTCGAGGTCGCCGTCGCGGTCCAGGTCGGCCAGCAGGATATTCGCCGAAGTCACACCGGGGCCACTGCCGCCGATGCTGGTAAAGCTGCCGCCTCCATCGTTGGCCCAGGCATACAGGCCCACGCTGCCGGCCACGGTCACGGCCAGGTCGAGGTCGCCGTCGTGGTCGAGGTCGCCCAGGGCCAGGCTAAGTGGGCGGGCGGGGGGGACGACGGTGCGCGGGGTGTTGAAGCTCCCGGTCCGGTCATTCAGGCTGATGACCACCAGGTTGCTGCTCCCGCCCGCCGTGGCCACGTCGAGGTAGCCATTGCCGTCGAGGTCGCCCAGCGTCAGGTCGGTGGGCGTCAGGCCGGCCGACCCGCCCGTGGTGCGGCTAAAGCTCGCCGGGCCATCATTGAAGCTGACGAAAAAGGCGTTGCCGCTGGGCAGCAGCGCCGCCAGGTCCAGGTCGCCGTCGTTGTCCATGTCGCCGAGGGCCACCCCGGTGGGTTGGCTGGCGCAGGGCAGCGTGGTGCCGGGGCTGAAGCTGCCGGCCCCGTTGTTCAGCAGGCACTGGATAAGGTTGGCGCTGCTGGCCGCCACCACCAGGTCCAGGTCGCCGTCGCCGTCGAGGTCGCCCACGGCCAGGGCACTGGGGCCGCTGGCGGTGGGCACCTCCTGGGTCCCGCTAAACGTGCCGGCCCCGTTGTTCAGGCGCACGCTCACCGTGCCGGCCAGCCGGTTGGCCACCAGCAGGTCGAGGTCGCCATCGCCGTCGAGGTCGGCCAGGGCCAGGGCCCGGGGTTCCTGGTCGACGGCGATGCTGACCGGGGGGGCGTAGCTGCCCGCCCCCTGGCCGAGCTGCAGGGCCACGGTGTTGCCAAAGGTGGGAGCCGCCAGCAGGTCGAGGTTGCCATCCCCGTTCACATCGCCCACGGCCAGCGCTACCACCGGGGTCGGTTGCGGCACCACCACCGAGCTGCCGAATACGCCCGTGCCGGTGCCCCCGGTAGCCGCCACAAACTGCCCCACGCGGGGGGCGGCCAGCGGCCCGCCCCCCGCGGCGACGGCCGTGGTGAGGGAGTACTGCACGGTTTCGCCGGGCCGGTAGTCGTAGGCCGAGGGGGCCAGCGTGAGGGTGTTGCCGGCCACCGTGGCCGTGCCCCCGCCGCGCAAGCCCCCGCGCTGGCTGCTAAACACCTTGAGCCCCGCCGCCGAGCCAGCAGTGAGCGGCTGGCTGAAGGTGGCCACCACGGCACCGTTGCGCGGCACGCTGCGGGCGTTGGCCGCCGGGCTGATGGTGGTGAGGGTGGGCACCTGGGCCTGGGCCGGCCGCAGGGGGGCCAGCAGCAGCAGCCCACCGGCAGCACCCAAAAGCAAAAAGTGCCGGTTCGACATAGCGGTAATGAAAATGAAAAAGGAAAGGCCCATACGGCCGCGGCGGAAACGGGCCGCTAATTGACAAAGTTATGCGCCGGCCGGGGCCGCCACGGCCAGCAGCGCGGCATCCGCCGGCCCCCGCAGCGCCACTCCATACAGGGCGGCCCCGACGGCTTCGGCGGGGTAGTGGCTGGCGGCGGCGGCCTACTCTACCAGCAGGCGGCCCGATGCCGTGCCGGCGCGCACCACGTACACGCCACTGGCCAGGCTGGCGGGCAGCACCAGGGCGGCCGTGCCGGTGGCATCGGCGGTGGCCGTGAGCACCGGGCGGCCCAGCGCATCGAGCACCGTGACCCGCGTGCCGGGCGCGGTGCCCGTGAGGATGGCCGTGCCGTGGGCAGGGTTGGGGAAGAAGCCCAGGGCGGGCGAGGGGCTGCCGGCCCCCGCCGCCAACGGGCCGGTGCCGCCGTTGAGGCACACCCCGGCCGTGTTGTTGTAGCGGGCCACCACTAGGTCCAAGTCGCCGTCGGCATCCATGTCGCCCAGCGCCAGGCTGGCGGGCGAAGTGCCCACGGCCACCCGCAGCGTGCCCGTGAAGGTGCCCGTGCCGTTGTTGGCCCGCACGCTCACGCTGGCGTTCTGGGCATCGGCTACCAGCAGGTCGGCGTCGCCGTCGGCATCGACATCGCCAAAGGCCAGGGAGTAGGAGCCGGGATTGGTCGAGGTGGGGCTGACGGTTACCTCCTGGGTGCCCGAGAACGCGCCGGTGCCGTCGTTTACGCGCACGCTGGCGGTCGGGCTTTCGGAGTTGGCGGCGGCCAGGTCGAGGTCGCCGTCGCCGTCGATGTCGGCCAGGGCCACGGCGTAGGGGCGGGTGCCCACGGCCACGCGGCCAGTGCCGGCAAAGAGGCCGTTGCCCGCGTTGAGGCGCACCTCCACGCTGCCGGCCGCGCTGTTGTTGGCGGTAACCAGGTCGAGGTCGCCGTCGTTGTCGAGGTCGCCCAGCGCCAGGCCCTGGCTGCCCAGGTCCACAAACACGTTGGTGCCGCCGGCAAATACGCCGGTGCCATCGTTCAGGCGAATGCTCACCACGCCGTTGTTGCCGCCGCACACCACCAGCAGGTCCAGGTCGCCGTCGCCGTCCACGTCGCCCAGGGCCGCCGCGCCGGGAAAGTTGTTGTAGCTCACGCCCACCGGTACCTCCTGCGTGCCGCTAAACTGGCCGAGGCCGTCGTTCAGCCGCACGCTGGCGGTGGCCCCGTAAAAGTTGGCCGTAACGAAATCGAGGTCGCCGTCGCCGTCCACGTCACCCAGCACCACGTTGTTCACGCCCCGGCCCACGGGTAGGTTCTGGGTGCCGCTAAAGCTGCCCGCGCCGTTGTTCAGGCGCACGCTCACGGTGCTGGGGCCAACGGTGAAGTAGTCGGCATTGGCCGTGACCAGGTCCAGGTCGCCGTCGCCGTCCAGGTCGCCCACGGCCACCCCCTGCGGGTTGGGGCCCACGCCCACGCTGTTGCTCACGCCAAAGCTGCCCCGGCCCGTGCCGCCCACCGCCGTGGTGAGTTGCGCCACCCGGGCCCGGGCCAGGGCCGTGCCCGCCGTGGCGGCCGTGGTCACGGTGTACTGCACCGTCTCGCCGGGCCGGAAATCATAGGGCCGGGGGCTGAACAGCAGCATGTTGCTGCTCACCGTAGCGGGCGTTGCGCCCGTGCGCCGCCCGCCCCGCTGGCTGCTGAACACCTGGAGCGCCGCCGCCGAGCCCGGGCTGAGCGGCTGGTTGAACGAAACGGTGAGGGGCCCCGAGCGCGGGGCCGCTACGGCATTAGCCGCCGGGCTGATGCCCGTGAAAACGAGGGCCTGAGCCCCGGCCGTACCGGCCATCAGCAACAAGGCCCCAAGGCCGAAAGCCCGGCGGGCAAAAGGGTAGTAAGGCATCATGTAGCTACGCAAGGAAAGGAGGGATGCTGGCCGCCGCGCCGCCAAGGCCCGCCAAAGGTAAGGCTCCCATCCGGCCACCAGAGGCCAGCCCCGGCCAGGGGCCACATCCGGTCGGGAGCAGGGCATCTGGTTGCCCGGCTAAGCCGTCAGGCGGCCCCCCGCCTCGCTCACCGTCAGCGTCACGGGCTGGCCCACGGTCAGGGCCAGGTTGTCGGCCTCGTGCCCCACCGGGAAGCCGTAGCCGACGGGGAAGTCATACATCCGCGCGTAGCGGTCGATGATTTCCCAGGCGGTGCTGCCAAAGGGGATGGTATTGTCGCGCATGTCGGAGAAGTGGCCCACCACCAGCCCGGCCAGGCCCGCCAACTGCCCGGAGCGGTGCAGGTGCAGCATCATGCGGTCGATGTGGTAGAGGTACTCGTCGAGGTCTTCCAGAAACAGGATGCGGCCCGCGAAGCTCGCCTGCGAGGCCGTGCCGGTGATGGTCTGCAGGAGGCTCAGGTTGCCGCCCACCAGCGCGCCGGTGGCCGTGCCGGGCCGGTTGAGGGCGTGGGGCGCGGCTTCGATGGGCTGGAAGGCTTCGCCGAACAAGGCTCGCCGCAGGGTTTCGAGGGCCAGCTCGCCGCCGGCCTGATGAAACAGCACCGGCATCACGCCGTGGATGCTGCCGTGGCCCAGGGCCAGCAGGTGGCTATTGAGCACCGTGATGTCGGAGAAGCCGGCCACCCACTTGGGCCGGGCCGCGAAGGCCGTGAAATCGAGCCCGTCCACGATGCGGGCCGTGCCGTAGCCGCCCCGGGCGCAGAGGATGGCCCGGATGGCCGGGTCGTCGAGTTGCTGCTGGAAGTCGCGGCGGCGCAGGTCGTCGTCGCCGGCAAACTGGTGGTGGTCGCCGGCAATGCTTTCGCCCAGCACTACTTCCAGCCCCCAGCTTTCGAGGGTGGCGATGGCGGGAGCCAGTTCGGCGGCCGATATTTTGCGGGCGGGGCTCACGATGGCGACGCGCTGGCCAGCGTGCAGGGCAGGGGGGAAGGAAATCGACATAAAAGAGCAGGGTTAAGCGGCTGCAAATAACGCAGGCCGTATCTTCGGAACCAGCGCGGCCCGTTCGGACGCCCCAACCCCGGCCCCGGTTCCGGCGTTGGTATCCGGACCGGGGTCCGCTTAAGTACCCGGCTCACCTTTTCCTCTTTACCTGATGAAAGCACTTCTCCTCTTCCTCACGGCCCTGCTGCTCACGGCCGCCCACGGGGCCAGCGCCCAGACCGTTATCGACACCACCGGCGGGCGCTACTACCGCCCCATCTTCGCCAATGTGACCGTGACTTCGGGCGTGACCTACGGCGCGGCCGTGAACTCCGTGGGCACCAATCAGACGCTGACCATGGACATCTACCAGCCCACCGGCGATGCGCTGGCCCGGCGGCCGGTCATCATCTTCGCCCATCAGGGCGGCTTCGTGTCGGGCACCAAAACCGATGCCTATATGGTGGACGTGTGCACGAAGTTTGCCAAGCTAGGTTACGTCACGGCCAGCATCGACTACCGCCTGCTGGACCTCAGCATCGTCTTCGCCGGCGGCTTCGACACCGTGAACGTCGCCAAGTCGGCCATCCGGGGCATGCAGGATTTGCGGGCCGCCGTGCGCTTCTTCCGCAAAGACGCGGCTACTACGAATACCTACCGGGTCAATCCCAGCTACGTCATCGTGGGCGGCTCCTCGGCCGGGGCCTTCGCCGCGCTCGAAGTCGGCTACCTCGACAAAGCCGCCGAAGTGCCCGCCTACGTGGGCATTGCCGCCCTGGGCGGCGTGGAAGGCGTGAGCGGCAATCCCGGCTACAGCAGCCTGCCTCAGGCCGTGCTCAACCTGAGCGGCGCCACCGAAACCCCCAACTACATCGAAGCCGGCAACGCGCCCCTGTGCAGCGTGCACGGCACCGCCGATGGCACCGTGCCTTACCTGCAAGGCCGGGTGGGCTCGCTGCTGCCGCCCAAGTACGTGTACGGCAGCGGCCGGCTGCACCCCCGCGCCACCGCGTTGGGCATCCGCAACACCCTGCGCCCGTTGCGCGGCGCGGGCCACATTCCCTTCGAGAGCAACGCCTTATACGCCGACACCACCTTCCGCACCATCCGCGACTTCCTGCGGCCCGTGCTGGCCCTGCCCGGCCTGGTAGTCACGGCGGCGGTAGCTCCCGCCACTGCCCAGCCCGCCGCCCAGGCCTACCCCAACCCCGCCGACGACGCCATCCGCATCGAGCTGCCCGCCGCCTGGTCCACCGCCGCCGAGGCCCAGCTGCTGGACGCGGCCGGCCGCGTCGTGCGCCTCATCCAGCCCACCACCCGCACCCTAAGCGTGCCGCGCGGCACCCTCAAAGGGGGCGTCTATTCGCTGAAGTTCCCCGGCCAGCCGGCGGTCCGCATCGAGTTCCGCTAGGGGCCGGCGGGCGGCGCTACCAACTCCATATTCACGCAAAAGGGCAGGCCAATGGCCTGCCCTTTTGCATTGCCGCCCGTGGGGGCTTACTCCACCGTGAGGCGCAGGGCTTTGTTGCCAGCCCGCACCACGTACACGCCGGTGGGCAGCCCGGCCGGCAGGGCCAGGGCAGCGGTGCCAGTGGCATCGGCCGGGGTCGAAAGTACCGGGCGGCCCAGCGCGTCAACCACCGTCACCGTCGTGCCGGGCCGCGCGCCGATGAGGGTGGCCGCGCCGCCGTGGGCGGGGTTCGGATACAGGGACAAGCCAGCGGCGGCCCCCGTTAGGGCCACGGTGCGCACGGGCGAATAGTTGAAGGTGCCGTCCTGGTCCACCTGCTTGAGGCGGTAGTAGATAGTGGATTGGTGGGTTGGCAGGTTGTTGTCGAGCAGCTCGTAGCTGCGGGCGCTGCTGCTGCCGGCAGCGGCCACCGTGGCGATGCGCTCGAAGGTTGTGCCGTCGGCGCTACGCTCCACCTCGAAGGCCTTGCTGTTCTTCTCGGTGGCCGTGCGCCAGCTCAGGGCCACGGCGGTGCCCTGGGCCCGGGCCGTGAAGGCGACCAGCTCCACGGGCAGCGGGTTCACGTTGAAGTCGCCGCCGGCGGTGAAGTCGGAGAAGCCCGACACGCCGGTGCGGCTGAGCACGGGGGCCGTGCCGGAGCCAGTGGTGGCGACGTGGGCGCCCACCAGCGCCCAGTCGGCGGCGGCGTTGGCCCGCTTCAGCAGCACGAGCTGGGTGTAGTCGGCCGCGCCCCGGATGCCGGTGAAGGTGAACGTGGGCGTGTAGGTGCCATCAACGAGGCCGGCGGCGGCGGTGAAACGCCAGTAGCCATCGCCCGAGGTTTTGTTGACGGTAATGCTGCCTTCGGTGAGGGGAAGGCCCTGGCTGCCGGCCGGGCTGGCAATGAACTCGGCCATGAGCGTGCCGCCCGCCGTGGGCGCGGTGGTGTAAGTGATGGTGGCCGGGCGGCCCACCGTGGCCAGGCCCACCGGGAAGTCGCGGCTGCCCGTGCTGGTGCCTATCCAGCGCTGGAAGGGGCCGGCCACGCGGCCGGTGTTGGTGGCGGTGGCATCGAGGGTGCCCGTCACCGTGGCGCTGGTGCCCAGGGTGAGCAGGTTGGTGGCGGTCGTCGTCACCACGCCTTGTTGCAGGCGGAGCGTGCCGCCGATGGCGGTGGCCTCCGAGAGCGTGACGCCGGCCGCGTTGTTGATGGTGAGCGAGCTGGTGCTGGTTGTCATGGCCGCGAGGCCCGTACCCGTCACCTGCGCCGCCGGCCCATTATACTCCAGGGTGCCGTTTAAGGTGCGGGAGCCGAGGCTCTGCACGTTGCCGGTGGCCGTGCCGCCGGCGCTGATGCCGTCGGGGCTGCCCAGGCGCACGGTGCCCCCGGCCACGATGGTGAAGGTGCCCGCGCCGGTGAAGGCCTGGGTGCCCAGGTCGAGGGTGGTGCCGCTGGCCACCTGGGCATTCACCAGGCCCGTGATGGTGCCGGAGTTGTCGAAGGTTTGGGTGCCGGCGGTGCCGGGCTTGCTGAAGAGCAGCTTCTGGGTGGTGCTGGCCATGTTGCCGGTGCTCACGGTGCCGGCATTGCTGAAGCTGCCGTTGATGGCTACGGTGCCGCCAGTGTAATTAACGACCGGTCCGTTGGTGCCCGTCAGCAGGTTGAAGGTCGCGCCGCTGGCCACCGCAAAGTCGCCGTTCACCGTGAGCGGCGTGGTGCGCAGTGTATTGGGGAGGCCGTTGTTGGGCTGGGCCGCCGCAAACGTGCCGCCGTTCAGCAGAAAGCGGCCCTGCACCGTAATCGGCGTGCCCCCGGTGCCGGTGCTGCCGCCGTAGCTGCCAATCACACTGGTGCCGGCCTGCTGCACGTAGCCGCCGGTGCGGTTGCCGCTGCCGTCCACGGTGCCCAGCGTGAGGCTGCCGGTGGGGGTATTAAACAGGCGCAGCGTACCCGCGCCGGTGCTGCGCACGGTGAGGGTGCCGGCCACGGTCATGTTGGCCGTGGACATGAACAGGTACGGCTGCACCGCCGTGGCCGTGCCGGCGGGCAGGCCCGTCAGGTTCACGTCCAGGTTTTGCAGGGTCTGGTTCACGACGGCGTAGGTCTGGTTGAGGATGCCGCCGGCCAGCTCCAGCGTCGAGCCGGAGCTCCAGGTCAGGAGCGGCATGGCGACGTTGATGGCTGTGGCGTAGTGCACCACCCGGCCGCCGCTTGCCACGGTGGTGGTGGTGGTACTGAGGCCCTGGCTGGCCGGCGTGACGGTGCCGGTGCTCAGCACCAGCGTGCCATTCACGACCAGGGCATTGGTGCCGGCCACGCTCAGCGTGCCCGAGTTGAGGCTGGTGCCCGTCACGCCGTCGGCCCCGCTCAGCTTGCCGATAGACAGCACGCCGCCCGCGTTCACGGTCATGGTCGCCCCGCCGATGATGGAGAGCATAGCGCCGGCCGCCGTGTTCACGATGCCGCCGTTTTCTATGGTGGTGGTCTTGGTAAAGGTCGAGGCGGCTACTGTGACCACGTGGCCGCTGCGCACGTTCACGGTGCCCACGAAGCTGCCGGTGGGCGCTACGGGCGCGGCAAACCAGCCCGTGCTGCCGTCATACGAGGCCTCCCAGGTGGCAGGGGTGCCCCAGTTGCCGGTGGCCACGCTGCGGAAGTAGCCGGGGGCTACGGCGGTCTGCACGGTGTAGGTGGTGGTGGTTTGCAGGTCTTCCGAAGTCAGCACAACGGTGGCCGTGCTGCCCGTATTCAGGGTTGCCGAGGCGCTGCCGCTGGCCACGGCCGCGCCGTTGACGGTGATGCTGGTGTACCCGTTGCTGGCCGTGGGCGTGAGGGTGTAGGTGGTGGTGCCGGCCGGCACATACAGCGTGTAGGCCAGCGTGGCGGCAGCGAAGACGGGGCTGAGCGCGCCCACCGAGGGCACCAGGTTGGCCAGCTTGGCATCGGTGCCCACGATGTGGGTGGTGATGGTGGGCGTGTACAGGCCCTGGCCGGTCACGGTGGCCTTTTCGGCCCGCACGCGCAGGTAGTAGTCGGTGCCGTTGGCCAGGCCGGTCAGGGCCTGGCTGGTGGTATTGTAGCCGCTCAGGGCGAAGGGCGAGCCGGCTACGGGCGCGGCGAAGGTGTTATTGGTCGCCACATCGAGCACATAGCCCTCCACGATGCCGGCGGCCGGGGCCGCCCCGTTGATGGTGGGGCCCGTGAAGCTGGCCGTGAAGCCGGTGCCGCTGCGGCCCGACACGGCCAGACCGGTGGGCTGCAGCAGGGCGTAGCTTTCCACCCAGTTGCTGGTGGTGTTGCCGCTGGTCAGGTTGAAGTTGGTGAGGGTGCCGTGGGCCGCGTCGGCGGCCTGGTTGGCCACCGTGGGGTAGGCGGTGTTGGCCCCGCCGGCCGTGCCGTGGTCGAAGTTGTAGTACGCCAGCAGGCTGGCGGGCACGGCCGCGCTGGTGCTGGTCATGTCGGCCAGCACCTGGGCCGGGGTGAGGGCGGCGTTGTAGAGGCGCACTTCATCGAGGCGGCCGTAGAAGGGCTGGCTGTACGCGGCCGAGCGGCCCAGCCACAGGGGCTCAGCCGTGGCAATGGGCGAGGTCCCCGACGTGGCGGCCACGGCCACCCCGTTCACGTACAGTTGCAGGGCAGTGCCGTCCCAGGTGGCGGCTACGTGCGTCCAGCGGCTGGCCGGAATGGCCGTGGTGGCCGTGGCATACGGCCGGGCCGAGGTACCCATGCCGCCGGGCCACACTTCGGCGTACAGAAGGCCGTTGGCCAGCAGCACCAGGTTGTAGTCGCCGCTCTTGCGGATGATGGAGTTCACCGCCGGCAGGTTGGTGCCGTACACCCAGGCTTCCATCGTGAGGCTGCCCAGGCCCAAGTTGTCGAGGGCCGGGGTGGGGGCCACCGCCACGTAGTTGCTGCTGCTGCCGTCGAAGGCCAGCGCGTTGCCGGGCGGGGTCAGGGGCGCGAAGGGCCGGCGAATGCTGGTCAGGCCGTTGGCCGCCGTGCCGGTCAGGCTGGTTTTGTCGGCCCGCACGCGGTAGTAGTAGGTCTGGGCCGGGTCGAGGCCGGTGATGGCCTGGCTGGTGCCGGCCACCGTGAAGGGCGAGCCGGCCACGGGCGCGGTAAAGGTGTTGTTGGTGGCCACGTCCAGCCGGTAGCCGTTGTCGACGGTGCCAATGGCCGGGGCCGTCCAGTTGGCGGTGAAGCCGGTGGCCGTGCTGCCGGTGGCGGCGGCCAGCGCGGGCACCACCCCGGCGTAGCTTTCCACCCAGTTGCTGGTGGTGTTGCCGTTGGTCAGGTTGAAGTAGGTGAGGGTGCCGTCGTTGCCGTTGCCGCTCTGGTCGGTGAGGGTGGTGAAGGTGGCGTTGCTGCCAGCGTTGGTGCCGTGGTCGAAGTTGTAGGCGGCCACCAGGCCGGCCTGGGGCGCGGCGGGTTGGTTGAGGTAGGCCGCCTGCACCTGCGCCGCCGTGCGGGCCACGCTCCAGATGCGGACTTCGTCGAGCAGGCCGTTCCAGTAGGCCTGGCCGTTGCGCATGCCGATGGCAACGGCGCTGGTGCCCGTGAGCACGGCCCCGGTGGCGGCCCGGCTGTTGTCGAGCACGCCGTCGACGTACAGGCGCAGCGTGCTGCCGTCGTAGGTGCCCACCACGTAGTGCCAGCGGCCGTCGGCCAAGTTGGTGCGGCCATACAGCCAGCCCCCGGCCGCCGACGGCCCGTTGAGTAAGAAGGAGGCCCGGCCGGCCGCCGCGTTGTTACCATTCAGGGCCAGGTACCACGAGTCTTCGGCCTTGGTCGTGATGTACTGCTCGGCGGTGCTGTTGGTATTCACCCAGCCTTCCAGCGTAATGGTGGTCGTGAGGTTGAACGCCGCGTTGTGCGCCACGGTCACGTAGTTGTTGGTGCCGTTGAAGGCCAGGGCGTTGCCGGGCGGGGTCAGGCCGCTCAGTGTGCGTACCGTGCCGCTGGCATAAGCGCCCGTGCCGGTTACGCTGGTTTTGTCGGCCCGCAGGCGATAGTAGTAGTTGCGGTTGGGCAGCAGGCCGCTCACGGCCTGGCTGGTGGTGCCGGCCGTTACGCCGAACGAGGTGGCACCGGAGGAGAACGTGCTCGTCGGTGCCACTTCCAGCGCGTAGCCGTTCACGATGCCCACCAGCGGGGCCGCCCAGTTGGCGGTGAAGCTGGTCGTCGTCACGCCGCTCACGGTGGCTAGGGGCACCACGCGGGCGTAGCTTTCCACGTAGTTGCTGGTGGTGTTGCCACTGGTCAGGGCGAAGTTGGTCAGCGTACCATCCTGAAAGTTCGTGGTGCGGTCGAAGAGCGTGGTCTGGGTGGTGTTGGCCCCGCTGGCCGTGCCGGCATCGAAGTCGTAGGCTGCCACCAGCCCGGCCTGCGGCACCGCCGGCTGGTTGGTATAAGCCGCTTTGATTTCGGCCGCCGAGCGGGCCACGCTCCAGATGCGCACCTCGTCGATGCTGCCGTTGAAGTATTCATAATTGGCCCCCGAGCTCGGGTCGTTGGTGCAGCCGATGCGCAGGTTGCTGGGGCTGGGCACTGTGTGGCCGCCCGGCGTATCGCTGCCCACGGCCACCCCGTCGAGGTAAATGGTGCGGGTCGTGCCATCAAACGTGGCCGCCACGTGGTGCCAGTGACCGCTCAGGTCGGGCGTGGTCACGATGAGGTCGGGCCCCCACCAGTAGTTGATGATGCCCGTCGGCGACAGCCGCAGCGCATTCACCTGGTTGGTGGTGCCCCAGTTTCCCCAGCCGATGATGCCCATCACGCCCATGGCATTGGGCTTAATCCAGGCCTCCAGGGTGTAGGTGCCGTTGCCCGTGGGCACGGGCGTGGTGTTGGGCAGGGCCACATAGTCGTCGGTGCCATCGAAGGCCAGGGCGTTGCCGGGCGCGGTCAGGCCGCCGGGCGTGCGCAGACTGAACCCGTCGCGCGAGTAGGCTCCCTGGCCGGTCACGCTGGTTTTGTCGGCCCGCAGGCGCAGGTAGTAGCGGGTGTTCACGGTGCGCCCGTTGATGGTGGCGCTGGTAGCGCCGCTGGCGGGCGTGAGCGTGGTCACGCCCGCGCTGTAGTCGGCCGTGGTCGAGCAGTCGAGCACGTAGTTGGTGATGGTGCCCACGGGCGGGGCCGTCCAGGTCACGCTCAGGCTGGCACCGCTGGCATTGCTGGTGGCGGCCAGGTTGGTGGGCTGCACCAGGGCGTAGCTTTCAATCCAGTTCGAGGTCGCGCCGGTGAGGGCAAAGCCAGTGAGCGTACCGGTATAGCCGGCCGCGCTGCCTATGTTGGGCAGGGTATTCACGCCGGCGTTGTTGCCGCCGGCCGTGCCCCGCTCACAGGTATAGTACACCTCCAGTCCGGGCTGGGGCAGCGTCAGCACGTTATTGAACGCGGCCTTCACCTGGGCGGCCGAGCGGGCCACGCTCCAGATGCGCACTTCATCAAGGCTGAAGTCATAGGCATCGGGGCTCTGGTTGCCCAGCCGGAGTTGCAGGGAGGGGTCGTTGGTGTAGTGAGTGCCGCCGCCGCCGCGCGAGTTTTCGGCCACGCCGTCCACGTAAATCGTCGTCGTGTTGCTACCCACTACCCCGGCCAGGTGGTGCCACTTGCCGTCGTTGATGAAGGTGTTGCTGAACAGGTACTGCCCGCCCACGTTGAATACCGCCTTGCCGGCATCGGCCGAGGAAAACCCGTAGATGCCCAGCCAGAAGTTGCTGCTGGTATTCACGAACTGCGCGGTGTAGCGCGGCGCGCTGCTGGTTCGTACCCAGGCCTCCACCGTGTAGGTGTTGCTGTAGTCCGGCAGCTCGGTGCCGGTATTCACATAGCAGAAAGTGCCGCTGAAGCTCAGCGCATTGCCGGGCGGCACCTGGGCCAGCGCCGGGAAAGTGCCCAGCAGTACCAGCCACAGCCACATCAGGGCCAGCCGCGCGCAGCCGGAGGTAAAGTTTCCAATCATAAAAGAGAGAGAGTGTGAAGTTTGCCGCAAATGTCGGGCTTACTTCAAAGCGGCGGTATCGCATGTTGATGCGATGCCGGCCCGGTCCGGCGCGCCAGTCTCTCCCTTCTTTTTATCCAGCCAGAAGTTATTGGATGAGGCCTTTCAGGCCAGCGTCGAGGCGGCCAGCTGGCCTTCTGCCACTGCTTCCACGGCCTGCACCTCGCCCCGCCGGGCCACGAATACGCCGGCCGTCCGCAGCTCGTCGCGCCATTGGCGCAGGCGCAGCAGCGGCACCGGCCCGGTGGCGTACACGCCGTGCACGTCGGTGCGCAGGGCGGTGGCGGGCAGCTCCAGCCAGGTCAGCACCTCGCGCAGCACGCCCACGTCGGGGTGGCGCAGGTACACGTCCAGCTCCAGCTCCTCGGCCGCTTGCAGGGCCGGGGCCGTGGCCTGCTTGGCATAACCGTAGCGCAAGCCGCGCCGTAGCGCCAGCACATCGGCCAGCACCGCCGAGCCGGTGGGGTGCCCGCCCGCCCCGCGCCCGCCCAGAAACTGTGGCCCCGCATACTCGCCCTCCACCACCACCCCGTTGAACTCGTGCTCCACGATGAACAGCGGCGACTCCGGCCCCAGCATCTGCGGCGTGACCAGGGCGGCCACGCGGCCGTTGGGCAGGCGCTGCACGCTGGCCACCACCTTCACCTTCTGGCCCCGCGCCGCCGCATAGGCCACATCCGCCGCGCCCACGGCCTCGATGCCCAGGTTCAGCACCTCATCAGCTTCCAGAAAAACCCCGTAAGCGTGGGCCGCCAGAATCACCGCCTTCGAGCGCGGGTCAAACGCGCCCATGTCCAGCGCTGGGTCGGTTTCGGCAAAGCCCAGCGCCTGCGCCTCGGCCAGCGCCGCCGCGTAGTCGGAACCTTCCTCGCTCATGCGCGTCAGCACGTAGTTCGACGAGCCGTTGAGGATGCCCTGCACCGCCCGCAGCGGCTCGTGGCTGAAGTAGCCATCCAGCGTCCGGATAACGGGAATGCTGCCGCACACCGCCGCCTCGTACAGCAGCGCCCCGCCAAAGTTCTGCTCCAGCTGCACCAGCTCCGGCAGGTGGCGGGCCAGCATGGCCTTATTGGCCGTCACCACGCGCCGGCCCTGGCGCAGGGCCGCACTCACCAGCCGGAAGGCCTCCGCCGCATCGTCAATTACTTCCACCAGCACGTCCAGCGTGGGGTCGTTCAGCAGCTCATCGGCGTGGTAAGTGAAGTGGTCGGCCGGCAGCGTGCGCGGCTTGTCGGGGCTCTTGACGGCAATGCGCGTCACGGCCAACCCCAGGCCGGGCTGCTGTTGCAGGATGTCATAGAAGCCCTGCCCCACGCAGCCAAAGCCGATAAGGCCCAGCCGCAGGGGTTGTGGTTGGTTGTCCATAAAAGAGAAGGTAGTCAGTATTGTTTGGCCCGATTCTGTCATCCTGAGCGCAGCGAAGGACCTTCTTACGGCCGAACGGTGCGCAGTAATCTCAAATAGCGCAGCCGTGGTAAGGTCCTTCGCTGCGCTCAGGATGACAGGCCCGCCGGCCTAATGCACGAATGTGGGCGCGTAGAATAGCTCCAGAAAGTGCGTGATGGCCGCCGTTTCCAGCAGGAACCCATCGTGCCCGTAGCGCGAGTCCAGCTCGCCATACATGGCCCCCGGAATATGCGCCGCCAGCTCCCGCTGCTCCGTCAGCGGAAACAGCACGTCGGAGGTAATGCCCAGCACCAGCGTGCGCGCCCCGATGCGGGCCAGCGCCGCCGGCACCCCGCCCCGGTTGCGGCCCAGGTGGTGCGTATCCATGCTCCGGCTCAAAGAAACGTAGCTGTAGGCATCGAAGCGCGACACCAGCTTGTCGCCCTGGTAGCGCTGGTAGGTGCTGGCGCGGTGCTCGCGCAGCAGTTCGTCGTCGCTCGGGTCGGTCTGGGTTTCGGCGTAGGCCGAGTAGCTGCGGTAGCTGAGCAGCGCAATGGCGCGGGCGGCGCGCAGGCCCTCATCGCCCCCGCCGGGCTGGCCGGCGGCATAAGTCGGGTCGGCCTCAATGGCCAGCCGCTGCGCCTCATTAAAGGCAATGCCCCAGGCCGAATGCCGCGCATTGGTGGCAATGACCACCAGATGGTCGAACAAATCAGGCCGCTGCACGGCCCACTCCAGCGCCTGCTGCCCGCCCAAAGAGCCGCCAATCAGCGTATTGATATCCGTCAGTTCCAATTCCTCGCGCAGGGCCTCGTGCGCCTTCACCAAATCCCGAATGGTCAGCAGCGGGAAGTGCTGGAAGCGGGCCTCCCCGGTAGCCGGGTCGGCATCCAGCGGGCCGGTAGTACCGTAGCACGAGCCCAGCACGTTGGCACACACGATAAACCATTCCGACGGGTCGTAGTAGCAGCCTGGGCCTACCAGGCCCGGCCACCAGGCCAGCACGTCGGCGTTGGCCGTGAGGGCATGGCACACCCAGACCACGTTGTCGCGGTCTTCGTTGAGCTGGCCCCAGGTTTGGTAGGCCACGTGCGCCCCGGTCAGGGTTTCGCCGCTTTCCAGGGTAAGGTCAGGCAGGTCAAATACTAGGGTTGGCATAATTCAATTAAATAGCACAGCTTCAGAACCAGCGAACCGGCCCGGCGCAATAGTTTCTCACTCCCATATCTCCTCCCATCACGGAAGAGGCCCGGGCCGATGCACTGATTCTAAAGCTGCGATAAAACTCGGCCGCCAGCGAGACTGGCACCGACCCGCCAGGGGTGGCCCGCTGGCGGCAATTCTGGTTTAAACTTCCAGCGGCTGGGCGTGCTCCAGCTCGGGCTCGCCCACTTCGTCGCCCTCAGTCGGCAGGCTGGCCGTGTTGCCGATGGCATCAAACGCCGCCTGCAAATCCGCCTTGATGTCGTCGAAATGCTCAATCCCCACCGACAGACGCAGCGAAGTCGGCGTCACGCCCGAGGCCAGTTGCTCCTCTTCGCTCAGCTGCTGGTGCGTGGTAGCCGAGGGCTGGATGATGAGCGTCTTGGCATCGCCCACGTTGGCCAAGTGGCTGATGAGCTTCAGGTTATCAATGAATTGTGTAGCCGTCTCCTTCGTGCCCTTCACGCGGAACGAGAGTACGCCGCCGAAGCCGCGCTTCAGGTATTTGTTGGCAATGGCGTGATAGGGGCTGCTGGGCAGGCCGGGGTAGTTCACGCTTTCCACCTGCGGATGCTGCTCCAGCCAGGTGGCCACTTTAAGGGCGTTTTCCACGGTGCGGTCCACGCGCAGGCTCAGGGTTTCAAGGCCGATAAGCAACTGCCAGGAGTTGAACGGGCTGATGGCCGGCCCGAAGTCGCGCAGCCCTTCCACCCGCGCCCGGATGATGAAGGCAATGTTGCCAAACGGCCCGCCCTTGCCAAACACGTCGTTGAAAATCAAGCCGTGGTAGCCCTCGCTCGGCTCGGTAAACTGCGGGAATTTGCCATTGCCGAAGTCGTAGGTGCCGCCGTCGACAATCACGCCGCCCACGCTGGTGCCGTGCCCGCCAATCCACTTCGTAGCCGACTCCACCACAATGTGTGCGCCGTGCTCCAAAGGCCGAAACAGGTAGCCGCCCGCGCCAAACGTGTTGTCCACAATCAGCGGTAAGTCGTGCTTCTTCGCAATGGCCGCAATGGCCTCAAAATCCGGAATGCTGAAGCTGGGATTGCCAATCGTTTCCAGGTAAATGGCCTTGGTCTTCTCGTCAATGTGCTCCTCGAACGAAGCCGGATTGTCGCCATCCGCAAAGCGCGCCTCAATGCCCAAACGCTTGAACGCCACCTTGAACTGGTTGTAAGTGCCGCCATACAGGTAGGCCGTGCTCACGAAGTTGTCGCCGGCCTGCAGGATGTTGTTAAGGGCAATGAACTGGGCCGCCTGGCCCGAGCCAGTGGCCAAGGCGGCCACGCCGCCTTCCAGCGCCGCCACGCGCTGCTCGAACACGTCGGTGGTGGGGTTCATCAGGCGGGTGTAAATGTTGCCAAACTCCTTCAGGGCAAACAGGTTGGCACCGTGCTCGGCGCTCTTGAACACGTAGCTGGTGGTCTGGAACAACGGCACGGCGCGGGCCCCGGTGGTGGGGTCGGGCTGCTGGCCGGCGTGGAGTTGGAGGGTTTCGAAGTGTTGGGGCTGAACAGACATGATGGGGGAGGTTTTGAAGTTTTGAAAAACCGAAATGACAATTGGAAAAAGTGCGATGCGGCTCTGAAAAAGCCTTTTTTAGCGCCGAAACTCCCCGAAATAGCCCGTGCTGCCGGCGTGGCCCAAACCCACCGCGAAGGCCCGAAAGCGCACGCGGCGGACCCACGGGGCCACCAAAAAAATCCAGAAGAGGGGGGGAGGGGTTCTAAGCCGGAATTAGCTTAGCAACAACACGGGCGGCAACAGCACATTCGCATTCGCTGCAACGAAGGCGATGCCACATTACGGCCGTCAGCGGCCGAAACGAAGAAACCCGAACCTGCGGCGCACAAAGCAGCCGAAGCATTCGGGGGCAAAAAACTGGGGTATGAAGAATTTTCCATGGCACTCGAATCATCTGTCCCAGCGCGGCCGGAGCTGCGGGTGGGTAGGAATTGGCACCTTTCGTTTTGCGAAGGTTGCCAGTGGGTCACGGAGCCTAGTCTCTCGCCACTTCTGTATAAAACTTGAAAACTGCCCACCGTTAGCGGGGAGTACCTGTTTGGTATCGGCAAATGTACGGGAGAATTTTTGGGATGGGCAAGCGGATGGGCGAAAATATTTTTTCGACGGTCTGGCGTGGCCCCTTCCAGCATGACGTGCTTTTTAGTTGTTCTTTTGACCCCATAAAACGCAAAAAAGCCACCCTGAAACAGAGTGGCTTTTCTCACCTTTTTTCTGCAAAAAAGTACCTAGAGACTAGGTATGGTCAACACCTGCCCCACTTCGATGTGGTCAGGGTTGTCGCCGATGAGCGCCTTGTTGGCGTCGTATATCTGGTGCCACTTGGCGGCGTCGCCGTAGTGGTGCTTGGCTATTTTGGAGAGGGAATCGCCGCTGACAACGGTATACGTGTTGCCGGCAGCTTCTGGTTTGGCGTTGCCAAAAAAATCGGTGCCGCCAGCCGCTGGCTTAGCCGCGGGCTCTACGGGCTTTTGTTCGCCTTTGTCGCTGATGAAATCGAAGAGTCCCATGGTTTTCGGTGAAGTTAAATGAAGAGATAAATTCTGCCGGAAACCCTTGCGGGCGGGCCGACCGGGTTGCTATACGGACAAGTGTAGGCGGGGTTTCGTTCTAAACTCTTTTGCGTCTGCATCGTAAGCCGACGAGGCCGCACCCCGTGCGTCATGTTTTCATTCTTTCACCATTACCCTTAGTGCACATGAAACTCCAGTCCCTTTTTTCGCTCCGTTACTTCGCCAGCCTGCTGCTGCTTGTGTCGCTGTTTGCCGCTTCGTGCAGCAACGATAAAGGCAAAGTAGAAGGCGTGAACATGCTGTACGGCACCGATAGCAAGGTGTGGAAAACCGCCAAGGAAACCGACACCGCCGGCGACAAAGTGAAGCAAACCGACGCTCAGAAGCAAGAGGAGCTGCGCATTTTTGCCAACGGCACATACAACATGACCGGCGCGAGCGGCGCAGTTTCGGGCAAATACACGTTTGACCAAGCCGGCAAAACCATCACCATGACCCCCGACGGTGCCACCACCAGCAACACCTTCGCCGTGGAAACCCTCACCGACAAGAAGCTCACACTGAAGTCGGCCGACGGCGCCGCACTGATGCTCGAAGCCGAGTAAATCACTCCGGATTCAAGTAATCGAAAAGCCCCGAACCAGTCTGGTTCGGGGCTTTTTTTGTGCTGATTATTTTGTGATAGGATGGGCTGTGGTGGTTGGCCGCTTCGCAAACACCCGCGCTACCCAGCGTGGCAGAAAGATGGTGCCCAGCACCAGATACAGGTAATACGTGACCACTCGATACAGCAAAACCATGAAGCTGGTGAGCGTGGCCGTGCCAATAAACTTGCCGAAAAACGTGGGAAACGCGCCCTCCACAATGCCCGCGCCGCCGGGCGTGATGGCCAGCAGCAGCAGCACTTTGTAGGTGAGGTTGCGGGCAAAAATGAAGAGGAAGGTGTCGGCATCCATCGGCACGAAGGCGGCGATGAGGCAGCCGATAACCAGGTAACGGGCCGTCCAGACGAAGAACGTGCTGGCCGCCGCCCGTACCCAGTAGATAGCCGGATTGCCGCGCAGCTGAATGGAGGCATCCATCATGCCCTGGCCGTGCTTGTAGGCAGAGCGCTGCCAGCGCCGCAGCAGCCGAAACGAGAACAGCCGCACCAGCAGCCGCCGCACCGATTTCGGGTTGATGAAAATGGCGTAGAGCATCAGCCCCGCGTAGGCCGTAACGGCCACGTAGCTGACCACAAACGCCACCCGCAGCGTGGCGATGAAAGCGCCCTGCATGGCCTCGTGCGGGTAGAGCCCGGCCCCGGCGATGAGGACGACCAGCGGCACCATGATGACGTAATACAGGTTGTCCATCAGGGCCGTAACCATGATGTATGCCAGGGACTTGCCTAGTGGAATGCCTTCCTTATTCAGAATAAACGAAGCCACTGCCGTGCCGCCCACCGCCGAGGGCAGCACGCACGACGCAAACTCCCAAATCATAATCACGTCGAGGCTCTGACGGTAGCTCAACTCGCGCTCGGCAATGTGCCGGATGCGGTAGATATAGCCCAAATCGCGGGCCAGCAGCACCAGCAATGTTATCAGCAGCCACTCCCAGCGGGCATGGGCTAGGGGGGCCAAATCGCCGGGCTTGTAGCTGCGCCAGAACATAAACCCCACCACGCTCAGGCCAATCACGACGGGCAGAATGAGCCGCGAGGGCTGCAAGCGCTGCAAAAAATGCGCGTCGTCTTCGGGCAGGGGAGCGAGGGTTTTGTCGGTCATCGAAGAAAATAAAGCAGCCCGGCAAAAGTAGGCGGTAGCGGGCCGGCGACTGATTAAAAATGGATTAAGGTGATATGAAAAACGTCATGCCGGGACAAGCTCAGCATGACGTTTTTCAGTGATAATCCGAACCGTTAGGCTAGGGCCGGCCGCCGGGGCTGCCGGCCGGCACGGTGCCGTTGGGCGTGCTGGTGCCGGGCGAAGGCGCGTTGGCCGGCGTATTGATGGGGTTGCCGGCCGGCGCTACCGGCTGGCGGCGGGTGGTGTCGGCGGGCTGGGCCGTGGCGGGGCGCAGGCCGGGGTATCCGCCGGGACGTTGGCCGTTGGCGGGCCGGCCGGTGCTGTCGGCTGGCGTTTTGCCTGAGGTACTGTCGGGAGCCGTGCCGCGTTGCTGGCCGCCGGGGTAGCCAGCGGGGCGTTGGCCATTGGCTGGTGCACCTGGGGCACCGGGGGCACCGGCTGGCCGGCTGCCGGCCGGATAGCCGCCGGGGCGGGCCCCACCCGCCGGGGCGCCGCCGCCGCCAGCAGGCGCACCGCCTCCACCACCTCCCTGGCCACCGCTCAGGTCGGCACCGCCACCACCGCCACCGCCATCGCCTTTCAGGTCATCGTTATTGATGCTTTTGCCGCGGCGCGTGGGGCCGGCCGTGAGCTTGCCGATGCGGTAGCTGAAGTTCACCTGGAAGCTCAGGTTGTGCAGCACGTTGGTGCTGGTTTGGTCCAGCAGCGGGCTGCTTACCGTGTTGCGGATGTTGATGGAGTTGGTGAAGAAGTTTTGCGCGCCGAGGCCAAAGCTGCCCTTTTTATCGGCGAAGTCGCGCCGCACGCTCATACCGTAGAAGCCGAAGCCGCTTTGCTCCCCTTGCAGCTGCACCTGCCGCCCGCGGTAGAACCCGAAGCCTTGCAAGGCCCACACATCGGTGAACTTGTAGCTGCCGAACAACCGGCCGCTGGCCACCAGGCCTTTGTTGCTGGCGTTATAGAGCGGGTCGGACACGTTATTATTCAGCACCGCGTAGTATGTATCGACGCCGGTGTTCAGGTTGAACTTGCCGCTGTTGAAGCTGGCAAACACGCTGCCACCATAGGCATCTTCCTGCCCAATATTTTTATACGTAACCAGCTGTACCCCAGTAGGAACATTGTTGATGTCAAGCTCTGGCTGGCGCACCGTCTGAATCGAGCCCGTGGTGTTGCGGGCGAATACCGAAAAGTTCAGGTTTACCTTCTTCACCAGCGTGCTGTAGCCCAGCTCGTAGTTGTTCGTGTATTCGGGGTCGAGCTTGGGGTTGCCTTCCGTCTTGATGAGCAGGTTGGACTGCTGCGGGTTGGGATTCAGGAACTGCAGCGACGGGCGTTGGATGCGGCGGTTATAAGCCAGCTTCACCACGTTGCCGTTGGCGAGCTTGCGCGAGAAGTTCACGCTGGGCACCAGCACTCCGTAGTCGGGGACGTCAACGGGCGTGGTGCTGCTCTTGAAATCGGCGTTGATAGTAGTGTATTCGTAGCGTACACCCGGCTTCAGGGTAAAGCCTTTGGGCAGGCTCACGGTGTACGCCACGTAGCCGGCGGCCACGTTCTGGCGGTAGTTGAAGCCGTTATTCAGGCCCACCCCGCCCCGGGGCACGAAATCTCCGTTCTCGCCCTGCGCGGTGAGGTAGGAGTAGTCGCTGCTCACGCGCCGCAAAATGTCCTTTGCCCCAAATTCCAGTACCTGGGTTTTGCCGATGGGTGACTGATAGTCCGCCTGCACCGTAAATTCCTCGTTGGCGCTGGGGTTGTCGTTGCGCAGGCGGCTGGCCGTGCTGAAGTCCGAATTCAGGATGGTGTTCGTGAAATCGTTCGTGCGGTCGTTGCGGCTGTACAGGGTCAGAATGCTGAATTCCTGCTGTGGCTTTGCGAAGGTGTGGGTGTAGTTGAGGCTGGCATCCACGGTGCCCGAGTTGTCCACCACGCTCACGTCGCGCACCGAATTCCCTTGCGGCGACGTCGACAGCGTCGTCAGGCGGCTCTGGTCGCTGTTGGAGCGCCGCGCGCCGTACGAGAGCGAGGCCTGCAGCGAGTTGTGCTCGTTGATGTCGTAGTCCCAGCCCAGCACCGAGCGCCCGAAGCCCTGGTTCTGCTTGGTATCAGCCGACTGCGAGGTGGTCGAGAGCACGTTGCCCAGCCCGTCCTTCAGCGTCTGCTGGTTGCTGAAGCTGCCCGGAATGTTGTACCCCGCCCGGCCGCCGGCGTTCAGCGAGAAGCCCATCTTGCCGGTGCGGTAGCTGCCGTTCAGGTTGAGGTTGCTGCTGCGCGTGCCCACGCTGGCATCGATGCCCAGGGTGCCGCCGCTCAGGTTGTTGGTTTTGGTGATGATGTTGATGATGCCACC
>NZ_JBCEVZ010000032.1:0-55553 GCF_038448715.1 Hymenobacter segetis
ACGCTACGGAGGGTTTGGAGCAGGTAAGCCAGCGATTTGGCGTTGTTGCCCTTGTTGTATTCAATCTCGTGCAGGGCTTCCAGGGCGAAGTAAGCATCTTTCTGGCCGGCGGCCTTTTTTATGGCTACGACGGCCAACAAATCCTGCTCTGCCTCCGCCCGCTTACCCTGATAAATGTGGATGAAGCCGATATTCAGCAAACTGGCTGCTTCCTGGGTTCGGTCATTAATCTGGCGGGCAAGCACCCGGGACTGAGAGAAGTATTCCAGCCGCTGGGCCGTGTATTTATCCCGGCCCAGCGGCGTAAAGCTGTCGGCCAGGCGGAACCAGGCACGGCTTTCCGCCGCTTTGTCATTTGCTATTTGGGCGGCCTTAATGACCTGCCTGAAGAGGGCCTCTCCGCGCGGCACCTGCTGCCCTTGAATGTAGAGAATGCCCTGTTGAAAGACACTCTCGTCTTGCCAGTGGCGCAGGCCGGCCGCGTCGCTCAGGCGCTTAGCCTGCCGAAAAAAGTATAGGGCGCTGTCGCGGCCCGCTGGTTGAGCTTTGCCCGGGAGCAGCTGGTTTTTGCCCAACTCCAAGGCCAACTTAATGCGGCTCGTATCGCTCAGACTTCGCATCAGAGCTTGCGCCTGGCGCGTACCCCCGCGTTTGGCATACACCTGGCCGGTTTGAAACCGTGCCTCATCCACACCCGGCTCAAAATGCAGCTGGCGACCCAACTCGCCAGCCTGCGCAGCAAATACCAGCGCGCTATCAACACTTTGCTGGCTTTGCTCTGCTTTATTCAGGTAAAAGGCACTAAGCTGGAGAAGCCATTTCACGCGCGTGGTATCCGCGTTGCCTCGGCGCACGAGCTGGCGCAATTCGGGCATGGAGTAGTGGCGGGGCAAAGGTTGCGCCGCAGCCTTCGGGCTTGTGCCGGCAATCTGGCAAGCCAGAACCAGTAACAGGTACACTTTGGGCATGGCTGAGTTGGTTAAGGCAGCATGTAAGTGGGTTTTATTCAAAAGTGCCTGCTACTCATCCAACCGCGAGATAACTACGTGTGAGATTACTGTTGACCGCAGAATGTATGCGCACTTGCTCACCGATTTTGGTAGGCATATCTCTGCTCAAGTGACTTGGTGGGCTGGCCCCTGCCAACTGGGCAGGCAGCCACCGCGGCATGTGTGGGTTTCAACCGCCGCCGTTGCGGACCAGCACGCGACGCGTGATGCGCCGAATGCAGAATCAGGAAGCGAACGCATTACTTCACATCTGGTGATGTTAAATTGGCCTTTCTAAATGTGGCCATGCTTTCAGTGTAGTAAAACCTGGCTGCTGACTGGTAAAACGGGAAGTTAGTTGGGATCCATCGGTGCCTCTTCGGGCTTAAGGCCTATAATTTTGCGAATGCCTAACTTACCCATTCGGTACTCCAGGGTAGTCGGCTTCAGGTTAAGAAGCTCCGCTGCTCCGCCGCTGCCTCGCACACGGCCATTAGTCCGTTGAAGAATGGACATGATGAATTCGCGCTCGGCCTCTTCCTGAATCAACTTAACATCCGTTAGGGCCTTGGGCTGGGAAGCGGGTGGCAGCTGCCCTTCCGCTCCTCCAGCTACGGCAGCTTGCGAAGACCCCAAAAACAAGCTATTGGCCAAGGGCCGGCCTAACGACAGGGGAGACTTGCCGTCGTTAATAATCACGGCCTGCTCGATAACATTTTCCAACTCCCGGATATTGCCCGGCCAAGGGTAGCGCAGAAATTCCTGGAGCATCCCCTCCGGAATGCCCGCAAAAGGCTTGCCCATTCGGCGCGCCGACTTCAGGGCGAAGAAGCCAGCCAGCGATGGGATGTCGCTGGGCCGTTCCCGAAGCGGTGGAAGCATGATGGGGAAGATGGCCAATCGGAAGTACAAATCGAGCCGAAAGCGTCCGGCAGTTACTTCCTGCTCAATGTGGCGATTGGTGGCCACTATAATGCGCACATCCACTTTGATGGGGGTATTGCTCCCCACGCGCTCCACTTCCCTTTCCTGTAGCACGCGCAGCAGCTTGGCTTGCAGCTCCAGCGGCAACTCGCCGATTTCATCGAGGAAAATGGTGCCACCATTGGCTAGCTCGAACTTACCCACCCGCTTGTCGGTGGCACCGGTAAATGCCCCCCGCTCGTGGCCGAATAGTTCGGACTCGATGAGCGTGGCCGGCAGCGTAGCGCAGTTCAGCTTGACCAGCATTTTGTCTTTGCGGCCCGATAGGTTGTGGATGGCCCGGGCGAACAGTTCCTTGCCTGTGCCACTTTCCCCTAAAATCAACACCGTGGTGTCCGTTGGAGCTACCTGCGTCACTTGGTTGAATACCTGCAGCAGGGCCGGACTTGTGCCAATAATCTCCTCAAAGTTGGCCGAGGTTTTGACCTCTTCCTGCAGGTAGGCATTTTCCTGCCGTAGCTGCTCGCTGAGTTGGGCAATCTTGTCGTAGGCCAAAGCCCGTTCGAGCGTAAATAAGATGGGCTGTTCCAGACGGTCCAGCAGAACCGAGTGCTCGAAACGATACGCGTCGGGCTGGCGGCTGAAAAACGAAATGTCAAACGTTTCCCCTTGGCCAGCGACCAGGGAAAACAGCAGAGCCGAATTGAGTTTAAAGGTTTTGGCCGTTAGCTGAACAAGGGGGTGCTGCCTGCACAGCGCTTTGAACGCCTCGTGGTTGTAGAGGTCGGACGCGGCCGTTTCTTCTGCTGGTATGGCGGTTGCACGCTTCGTCATTTGCAGGAAACCGGCGGGCGAAATGCTCTGGTATTCCTTAAATCCGACCCGGTAGTAGCGATAAAAGGTATCGGCCCCGGCTTTGCGGTGCCGTACTGAGAAGAAGTCGAATGGAATGTGCTCCTGCAGCAGTTGAGCGAGCTGCAGCAGCTTCACCTCCCACCCATCACTACCAGCCAACGCTTCAGTAATGGCTATCTGCAGCACTTTCTCCTTGCGTAGTGCCATTTCCACGCCGTGGGCGTGCCGGTAGCGGCCAATTTCGAGGGCCATGAGCACATCCTGTTCCCGAAAAGGCTTGACGATGTAGCCGTTGGGGAAGGTGGCCTTCACTTCTTCCAGCACACTCGGGTTGTCATTGGCCGAAATGTAGATAAAGGGGATGTGCTCGTCAAACAAGTGCTTGGCCAGGTCCAGGCCGCGCTCCTTTCTTTTTAGGTAGATGTCGAGGAGCACCATATCCGGTCGGGTCTCGGCCATCAGGGCGTGCGCCTCCGCAATGGAATCGGCTATCCCAATGACTCCATAGCCGGCTTGCTCCAGAATCAACTGCAGGTTATTGGCGATTACATACTCATCTTCTACAATCAGAACCTGACAGTCGAAGGGATGTGCTGGCGCTGAGGGAGTAAGAGCTTCCATTTGTAACTAATTAGGGCACTTGACCCATCACCCAGAACCTTGCATCACTGGTCAACAAGCAAAGTATGATACCAACCAATTAAGATACTGCTAAAAGTAAGACAGAGCCGAATCCTTCGTAAAGCTTCTCAGCCCTGATTGCGTAGGATTGGTGCCACCCAAAGATGGGACCAATCCTACGCAGTATTTTATTTTCCGGCTTTTGAGCTCATCATGAACGATGTAGGCCATACTTGATAAGCAGGCTCCAGTTCGACATACCCGAAATAATTGTGGAACTCCAAAAAAACTGGATGATGCCTGGAGCGCCGAGGCAGTAAACAAGGCTTCAATTTCAGCGGAATTGCATTCGCCAGTAAGCAGTGGTTGCGCATTTAGCAGCAAACGGTAAGGGCCCTGGGACGTGGCACACAAAGTGTTTGGGTCGACGCTGATTATAGTGTTTTAATCAGTTTCCTTCCATGGTCAATTTCGATACCGTTCGTTCTGCCGTACTTTTTGCCTCGCTCAATGACCAACAGTGTACAAATGTGGTTAACCAATCCGCCGAGATTGAGGTGGCCTCTAATGGTTACCTCACCTATGAAGGAGAAGCTCCTGCTTTTTACTACTTTCTCACCGGGACCTTCGAACTGACAAAGCGGGTCGGGGCAGTGGAGCAACTGGTCCATACCCGCACGGCCGGCGAGCACATCGGCGAAGTGCCTATTTTGCTGGGCACCGCCTTCCCTGTCAGTGTAAGGGCGGTGGGACCAGCTCGCGTCCTGCGGCTCGATGCTCAGGACTTTCGTCGGCTGATGGCTGATTTACCGGATTTTGCCCGGACCATCACGGAGGAGATGATGCCTAGCCTGATTGGTTTGCAAAAGCTAGCCCTTAGGATTCCGACTTCCCAAGTCACGCTCTATGGCCATCCGTGGGACCCGGCCGCCTATGCGTTGCGGGACTTTCTGGCCCGCAACAACGTCCTGTTCACTTGGGCTGCTACAAGCTCCACTATGCCGATTAGGACAGATTTGGGCCGAGAGGTAGTAGCATCCGAGCACGCGTTGTACGCTCGCTTGCACGATGGCACACTCCTTGCCGACCCGACCCTTCGCAACTTGGCCACCAGCTTGGGGATGCGAACAACGCCGGCTGACCAAGTGTACGACCTGGCCATTGTAGGAGCGGGCCCGGCCGGGCTTTCTGCCGCCGTATATGCTGCGTCGGAAGGGCTACGGACTCTCCTGATTGAGCGCGAAGCGCCCGGGGGGCAGGCGGGCACCTCCTCACGCATTGAAAACTACTTGGGTTTCCCAGCCGGCATTGCTGGTGACGACCTGGGCCGGAAAGCCTTTGAACAAGCCGAGCGGTTGGGCGCCGATATCGTCATCACGCGCAATGTGGTTGCTTTGCGCACAGGCGGTGACCAGCAGCACGAACTCGTGCTGGACGGCGACGAGGTTGTCCGAACCCGGGCGGTCTTGCTGGCTACCGGCGTGGATTGGCGGCGGCTACGGGTGCCAGAGATTGACCGCTTTCTTGGATGTGGCGTTTTTTATGGGGCAGCCCGCACCGAGGCTGCCACTGCCCGCGACCAGGATGTGTACTTAGTTGGTGGTGGAAATTCCGCCGGGCAGGCGGCTATGTTCTTCTCTGGCTATGCCCGGCAGGTCACGCTGCTGGTGCGCAAGTCAGGCTTGGCGGCGAGCATGTCCCATTACCTCATCGACCAATTAGCCACCAAGGCCAACGTGCGCGTCGAGCCGTATACCGAGGTGACTGGGGTAGCGGGACGACAGCATTTGGAAGCTATTTCCGTTACCAATTTGCTTACGAATGAGACAACGCTTCGCCCCACCAGTGTGCTGATTGTGCTCATTGGGGCAGATGCGCGCACCGCCTGGTTGCCCGAAGCAGTAGCCCGCGATGAGCAGGGGGGAGTACTGACCGGCGCGGTGGTGCGCACGCATATGGTGCCCAAGTGGCCGCTTACGCGTGACCCGTTCTTTTTAGAAACTTCTCTGCCAGGTGTTTTTGCAGCTGGCGATGTGCGGGCGGGTTCTGTCAAACGGGTAGCAGCAGGGGTGGGCGAGGGAGGAGTTGCCGTATCCTGTGTGCACGACTATTTTGAGTCGTTGCTTGTCGCCTTACCAAGCTCTGAACCGGCACCAGTGCAGAAATAGCCTCCTATGCTATGGCAATTAACGACTCCAATAGGTAGGTCGCGGACCCACAGGCCGGTAGCATAGTAAATGGCGATAAAGCCGCTGCTCCAGTAGTGAGAGCTATTCTTTACCTAACAAATGGCGGGCATTTTCCAATAAAGACCATTGAGGAATCACTATCCAAAAACACCAGGTGATTTATCCAAAAATACTGGATAAGTCCAGGCGGCTTTTCCTTTTGAATACGGGAATCACCTCGCTTTCTTTGGACAAGTAGATGCTTGACAAATATTAAGGCATTGATTTTGAAAAGTATACGCAGTAGCGCACTGCTGAGTGGACATACTTGGTCCGGTTGAGTTTCCGTGGCATAACCGTTGCATTTCCTGACGGAAGAAAGGCAGTTTCACCTGCAGCATTGTGGGAGCAGGCAAGATAGACGCCCACGGGCTGGCTCAAATGGCTGTTTATAAACTCTTTGGCGATAGGGCAGAAATCAATGCCTGGTAATACCATCATTCTAGACCATAGTTCTCCATTTACTAACCCTTCTTAATGCTATGAAAAAGCCCTTGATGCTCCGTTTACTCCTGGCCCTGGCCTTCACGTTCTGGCTTTCGGCCTGTTCAGATGATGACAAGGCCGTTACGCCCACGCCCACCACGTTCGTAGTGGTGCATGGGGCGTGGCAAGCCCCATTCGCCTGGCAGTTTGTAAAAAAACAACTGGAAGACCAGGGTCAGAAGGTCGTGCTGGTTGAATTGCCCGGGCACGGAGCTGACCAGACCGACCCCAATACCCTAACTCTTAATAAGTATCGCGACAAAGTAGTGGCCGCCATTAACCCCCTGCCCGGCAATGTGGTGTTGGTGGGCCATAGCCTGGCGGGGATGGTTATTTCGGTGGTTGCCGAGCAGATTCCCAACCGGATTGATAAAATGGTTTACATCGGCGCCTTTTTACCGGCCAACGGGCAGTCCCTGCTGGACCTGGCCAACACCGACAGTACCTCGCAGCTGAGCGCCAACATTATCCCGCCCATTGCGCCGCCCACCTTGGGCATCCCGACTCCCAACCTAGCCGGGCTTTTTCTGCAGGATGGTTCGGCCGCGGTGCAGCAACTGTTGGTAACCAATTACCGCCCCGAGCCCACTTTGCCCTTCCTAGACCCTGCCGTGCTGACGGCGGCCAATTTTGGCAAGGTAAACAAGTACTACATCCACACACTGCAAGACCATGTGGTGGGCTACAACTTGCAAAGACGCATGGTGAGGGCCGCCGGCGTTTCTCATACCTACCAGCTCAACAGCAGTCATTGCCCGTTCCTGGCCATCCCCGACCAGGTCACGAGCACGCTAATGACGATAGCCAAATAGTGTTCCCACTAGCTGTACACGGCCACCCAATTAGTAGCTTCTTCCGTACTTATCATGACCATCACTCCATTTACGATTAGCGTCGCTGGGGCCATTCTCGACCGCATTCAGCAGAAGGTGCTGAATGCGGACATAGTGTCGGAGCCGGCTACGGGTTGGCAGCGAGGCACCAGCATCGCCTACGTACAGGAATTGCTCGCGCACTGGCAAACGGGCTACGACTGGCGCCGGCAGGAAGCCGAACTAAACCGCTACCCACAGTTTACGACCGAAATCGCAGGCAAGCGGGTACACTTTCTTCACATCAAAGGGCAAGGGCCGAACCCCCAGCCGCTCATTCTGACGCACGGCTGGCCGGACTCCTTTTATCGTTTCCACAAAGTCATTCCTTTGCTCACCGACCCAGCTGCTCACGGCAATGGGACCGGCCAGTCGTACGACGTCGTAATTCCTTCTCTGCCAGGGTTTGGATTTTCTGACCTGGCTCCGCTGGAATCCACTGCCGACACCTGGCACCAGTTGATGACCGAAGGGTTGGGCTATGAGCGGTTTTTTGCGGCGGGCGGCGACATCGGGGCTATCATTACCAAGAAGCTAGCCGAGCGCTACCCCGCCAGCGTGCGGGGCATCCACCTGACGGAAGTGGGGCTGCCGACCGGCACGGAAGCCATTCTGCAAACGTCGGAAGCCGCCCGTGCTTTCGCCACGGCGCTGCCGGGATTTCTTTTTCAGGAAGGCGCTTTCCTGCTGCTGCAAGGCTCCAAACCCCAGACCCTGGCTTTTGCGCTGGTTGACTCCCCGCTGGGCTACGCGGCCTGGGTGACAGAAAAATTTAACGCCTGGACTGACAACCATGGCAATCTGGAGAACACCTTCACCCGGGATGAATTGTTGACCCACATCATGATTTATCTGGTGTCCGGCTCAGTTCAGTCGTCGCTGCATGCTTACTACGACTGGACCAAACTAGTGCCCACGGCTAAGATTGCCGTGCCCACGGCCGTGGCCTCGTTTCCCAAGGAGCCTATTGTGCCCCCGCGGAAATGGGTCGAGTCCTGCGTGAATCTGCAGCGCTACACTGAAATGCCCGCAGGCGGCCATTTTCCAGCCTGGGAAGAGCCCGTGCTGTACAGCGCGGACCTCCGTGCTTTTTTCTCAACCCTATGAGTGGGCAAGCAGCCGCTTGTCATTCAGGCAGCCCTTTTCCATGCTATGGATAATGCCACAGTCCGCACGCTGCTCCCGTCTTTTCTCAGTATTTCGTACCGTAGCCAAGAGCGGATAATTGTCTTCCGCTGGCTGTGTCCGGTACCAAGTGAAGATTTATTCCGGGCCAGTTACTTCGCGCTGCTGGATTTGGCTGTGCAACACGATTGTTGGCAGTGGCTCCTGGATTTGCGCCGGCGTGGCAGCAATACAGTTGAACAGGACCAATGGGTGCTCCACGAGTTCTGTCCCATGCTCAACGCCGTTTTTCCAAATAATCAACTGGTGTACGCCGCTTATCTGGTGGCCCCGTCATCCCTCCATCACTACGCGAATGTGGTAACCCCCGCGCTTTCCAATCCGCTGAAAACCTGCTACCGCGCGGCTGCCTTCATCGACGAGGGGCCTGCTAACTCCTGGCTTACTGACCAACGCGCCGCTAAATGAGCCCGCTGATTTCTTGCCTTATGGCAAGAGACGCGCTGACGCGCCCCAGTTCCTTTGTCGAACACCAACCGCACTATTCTCATGCAAACCGTACCCACCGCCCTGTCCTTTGTTTTTCCGCTCCTCACGGCGTTTACCGTTTGGCAATTCTACCGGGCCGCCAATAAATCGCGAACGACGCTTTATGTGTTGCTGGCCTGGCTAGTGCTGCAAGCCGCACTGGGGTTGAGCGGGTTTTACACGGCGAGGCCCGGCTCCACGCCGCCGCGCCTAGCGCTGGCCGTGCTGCCGCCGGTGCTGGTCATTGTCAGCCTGATGCTCTCTGCCCGGGGGCGGGCTTACGTCGACGGCCTGCGTCTGGACCAGCTCACCCTTCTGCACACGGTCCGCATTTTCGTCGAGTTAGGCCTGCTAGTGCTGTACATGCACCACGCCGTGCCAAAGCTTATGACCTTTGAAGGCCGCAACTGGGACATTTTTTCTGGTCTGAGTGCGCCGGTGATGTACTTCCTCGTTTTTCGGCGGGAGCTGCTGGGCCGGAGCGCGTTGCTCGTCTGGAACCTGCTGTGCCTGGGCTTGGTGCTTAACATTCTGGTCAATGCCCTGCTGTCCGTGCCCGGACCTCTCCAGCATTTTGGCTTCGACCAGCCCAACATCGCCGTTCTGTACTTCCCATTCGTGTGGCTGCCGGCCTGTATCGTGCCCCTGGTTATCCTGGCCCATCTGGCTGCTATTCGGCAGCTGATTACGGGCAAACCGCTGACGACTACCCAAGCGCTGGCTCAGTAGCCGGCGACGCCTGCCTAGCCATTAGTTGCCGCCCGAGACTTAACCGATTATCTGTAACCCAACTTAATTCTTGCATCATGGCCAGTATTGCATTATATGGATTCGGCCGCATTGGGCGGCAATTTCTGCGGGTAGGCTTGCTCGAGGGCTTATTCGAGCCCGTGGCCATCGCCGACATCGGGGATGAAGCGACCCTGGCCGCACTCTTTGCCGTGGATACCAACTATGGCCGCTGGCACGAGCCCGTTGCGGGCAGTACCGGCCAATTGACGATTGGAGAGCGTAAAATTCCCTATCTCAACTCGGCCAAGGAAGTCCCTGACTGGGCCGCTTTGGGGGCAGCGGTGGTAGTGGACTGTTCGGGCCGGGCTACCACCCGCGCCGGGGCCCAAGTGCATCTCGACCGGGGCGCAAAGTGCGTGCTGGTGAGCACGGCCAGCAAGACGCTGGCCGACTGCGACGCCGTGCTGCTCAAGGGCATCAACCTCGATTCCTTCGACCCGGCCGCGCACCACATTGTGAGCATGGGCAGTTGCACCACCAATGCGCTGGCCGTAGCCATCAAGGTCATTCTGGAAAACTTCGGCATTCAGTATGGCCTGTTCTCGACGCTGCATTCCTACACCAACACCCAGTCGCTGACCGACCAGCCCATGAAGGACCGGCGCGATTCCTGGGCCGCCGCCGAGAACATCATTCCCTCCTCTTCAGGAGCGGCCCGGGCGCTGCAATTCATCTGGCCCGGCCTGCAAATAACCGGAAAAGCCTACCGCATCCCCACCCGCACCGGCAGCATCGCGGAACTAAACTTGGTGACCGAAAAGGAATGCACCGTGCAGGAGGTGAACGATGCTTTCCGTGCCGCTGCGCAGGAGGGCGTTGTCAATTTCCTGCACGGCGTCATCGACGTGCTGGAAGACGAGTGGGCCTCCTCTCGCATCGTAGGCGACCCGCATTCCTGCCTCATCGACTTGCCGCTGACAGCTAAAGAAGGCAACCTCTTATCGGTGGCGGCCTGGTACGACAACGAATGGGGTTTCTCGAACCGCCTGGCCGAAGTCGCCGCCTATCTGGCGGCGCGCCTCTAGCCTCCGTGCCGACGGGTGGCCGTGAAGCTATTGGTACTTCGATAGCCACCTATTTAGTATCCTCATTTATTGCCATTTGGCAAGAGAACGGTCATTTGCCGACTCGTCCTTTGCAGGGCAATTCCGCCCCCACTGCTTTTTCTCCACAGCATCACGACCATGAGCGCGCCCACTATCACTTTCAACGGCACCATTCCGCAGCAATACGACGATTACTTGGGGCCTTTCTTGTTTGAGCCCTACGCCCTCGACCTGGCGGATAGAATTGACTACGCTCCGGTAACCAACGTGCTGGAACTGGCTTGCGGTACCGGCCGATTGACCAACCTCCTATTGGAGCGCCTGCCCTCATCGGCCCAACTTACCGCCACCGACCTGAACCCAGACATGATGGCCGTGGCCCGCAAAAGAACCCTAGCGCCCAACGTCACCTGGGCCGTGGTGGATATCTCGGCCATTCCCTACGAAGACAATCAGTTTGATTTGATAGCCAGCCAATTCGGTTTCATGTTCGTGCCTGATAAACTCAAAGCCCTGACGGAAATTCATCGCGTACTGGCCCCCGGTGGCAAGTTGATTTTCAACACATGGGGTGCTATTCAGGACAACACCGCCTGGGCCATTGTCAACAAAGTATTACACGCTTTCCTCGGCGGCAATCCGGTGCCCCAGCACCTCGGGCCGTTTTCCATGGCCGATGCACAGGTTGTTTTGCAGGCGCTTACTGAAGCGGGGTTCCATCATGTCAACGCTACGTCAGTGAAGAAAACCGGCTTGGCCGAAACCGCGGCTATCGCGGCGCAAGGGTTCATTCAAGGACTGCCCTTCGCCACGGCTATCCAGGAAAAAGACCCCTCTTTGCTACCCAAGATTCAAGCCGCCGTGGAGCAGGAATTCAGCGCTCAGCTGGGCAACCACCCCTTGCGAACGCCCCTTCACGCGCTGGTATTCGAAGCCAGCAAGTAGCCGGACCGCGCGGCGGCTTTGTTGGCCTACCACCGGCCGGCGGCACGGGGCCAGTGTATGAATGGCTACGCGTGGCCAGCGTTTCGAACAACCAAGCCCGCGTTTAATGAATGCATAGAACTGTCCTTTAACTTAGTTGGCTTGCCATGTCACCGCCCGTAGGACAAACCGCCGTTCAGGCGGTACGCACCGCGAATGCAGCCCGAATAGTGCAAATTCTGCGTCGTAATACGTGGGTTGACGCCATTGGCAAAAGTCTGGTCAGTACACCTATTATCGGCGGGCTACTGCATTTTCACGACCCGCAGGCCAGCCAGTTCGCAAGCATTCTGCTGGCGCTGGGCGCCGTGTTGGGTTACTATTACTATCGACAATTCTATCTCCTGCGCAGCTTGGCTACCGCCATCACAGTAGGGGGGAGCGATGCTTTGCGGATGCTGCACCGGCTTTCCCGCCTGCTCTACTACTTCTATTTCGGGCATTTGCTTGTAGCTTCAGCTAGTGCCTTGGCCATTGGCACAAGAGTCATGCACAGCCGGGGGCTAACGCCTGCAGGCGGGGTAGGACTGCTTGGCTTAGGCAGTTTGCTTGTCGGTAGCTATCTGGTCGCCCATTGGGTAGTGAACAGCTATTTCCGGCGCTCTTTTCGACGTTCTGTCGCCCGCCTGCAGACACTACTAGCTGAATGAGCTGCTTAAAGCTGCTAGTAACCTGAATCCTTGTATTGCGCCGCTACGACGCAACGTGTTACGCTCATCAATAATCAGAAAGCGAACCGGCAAGTTGCAGCACAATGCACAGTGGGGTAGGATTGACAACGCTAACCAGGAAATTTTCTAAAAGCCCTATGAATACTTCTCAAGCAACCCTCGACGAGTTGAGCATCAATACCATTCGGCTACTGTCGGTGGACATGGTGCAAAAAGCTAATTCCGGCCACCCTGGTCTGCCGCTGGGGGCAGCGCCAATGGCTTACGTGCTCTGGTCACGCTTCCTGTGCTTCAACCCGCAGGACCCCAAGTGGCCCAACCGGGACCGATTCATTCTGTCGGCGGGTCATGGTTCGGCGTTGTTATACAGCCTGTTGCATCTATATGGCTTTGATTTGACACTCGACGACCTCAAGCAGTTCCGGCAGCTCGATTCTAACACGCCGGGCCACCCAGAGTCGCACCGCACGCCCGGTGTGGAGGTAACTACCGGCCCCTTAGGACAAGGCTTTGCCAATGGCCTGGGCATGGCCATGGCCGAGGCGCACCTCGGCGCCCTTTATAACAAAGAAGGCCACGCGCCGCTGCAGGACCACTACACCTACGTGCTGGTGAGCGACGGCGACCTGATGGAAGGCATCGCCTCGGAGGCGGCCTCCCTGGCCGGTCACTTGCAGCTGGGCAAGATGATTTACCTCTACGATGACAACAAAATATCGCTCGACGGCCCTACCAGCTTTGCCTACACCGAGAACGCCATGCAGCGCTTCGATGCCTACTACTGGCACACGCAGCACGTACAGGACGGCAACAGCCTCGACGAGCTGGAGAATGCCATCCGCGTGGCGCAGTCGGTGAAAGACCGGCCCTCCATTATTGCAGTGCGCACCATTATCGGCTTTGGTTCGCCACTGGCGGGCACCAGCAAAACCCACGGTAGTCCCCTTGGCCCCGACAATGTCAAAGCGACCAAGCGGTTTTACGGCTTCGACCCCGAGCAATCGTTTCAGGTGCCGGCTGAGGTATACGAGCACCTGCGGCAATCCGGCCTGAAGGGCGCAGAGCTGCAAAAGCAATGGGAAGCCAGTTTCGACGCCTACACCAAGGATTACCCCGGCGAGGCCGCGATGTTTAAGGCGTCATTCGCGGGTGAATTGCCCGAAGGCTGGGACGCCGACCTGCCGGTGTACACGCCCGCTGAGGGTGCGCTAGCCACGCGCCAAGCGTCAGGCCAAATACTGGAAGCCCTCAAAAAATCGATTCCCTTTCTATTTGGCGGTTCAGCCGACTTGGCCACGTCAAATGAAATGAACAAGGTGGGGGACGACAGCTTCCAGTACCTGCATCCCGAGCGGCGCAATGTGTGGTTCGGGGTGCGCGAGCATGCCATGGGCGGCGCCCTGAATGGCATGGCACACCATGGCGGCCTGAGGGTCTACGGCGGCACTTTCCTGACTTTCAGCGACTACATGCGCGGGGCTATTCGCGTAGCCGCCCTGGGCAAGAGCACAGCTACGTTCGTCTTCACCCACGACAGCATTGGCCTCGGCGAAGACGGCCCTACCCACCAGCCCGTCGAGCAAGTGCTGGCGCTGCGCAGTATCCCCAACATCGTGGTGCTGCGCCCCGCCGATGCCAATGAAAGCACCGAAGCGTGGCGCATTGCCCTGCGCACTTCCCATACGCCGGTCGTGCTCGTGTTCTCGCGCCAAAAGCTGCCCATCCTGGACCAACGTAGCCTCGGCTCAGCCCGCGAGGGGGTAGCCAAGGGGGCATACATCTTGCGCGAAGCCGACAGTGGCCAACCCCACTTAATTCTTATCGCCACTGGCTCGGAGGTCGCCCTGGCGCTGGAAGCCCAACAGGCACTGCAGGCCGCCGGCACCCCCACCCGCGTCGTCAGCATGCCAAGCTGGGAGTTATTTGAAAACCAAGATGCCGCCTACCACGAGCTCGTTTTCCCGACACCCGTGCGTAAACGCCTGGCCATTGAGGCCGGCTCGCCCATCGGCTGGCACAAATACACGAACGACGAAGGCAGCGTTATTGCGATGAATCATTTCGGCGCGTCGGGCCCAGCAGAATTGCTGTTCAAGAAATTCGGCTTTACCGTCGAGAATGTAGTCAAGCACGCCCAAGCTGTGCTTGCTGGCAACGTAGCGGCAGAAAGGCGTTACTAAAATCAACCAAGCGGCGCTTTTGATGCTTTCTCCCAATCACTAAACATATCTTGGTGTTCCAACCAGAAAAATCTCCAACGTATAGCGAAATTGTTGATGCGTGAGTAGTAGCGGATAAGTTGGTCGCCCTACTCAGCGCCACGGGCGTGGCCAGGAATTATAATCCCCGTTTGGCTGGCTACTGCCACTTTTCTGCTTCTATTCTGCATTATGCCCATCGCATCAGAATCATCGAACGCTTTAACGGCTGAGGAGCGATGGACGCTGGTGGCTGCCATCGCAGCTTCCTGTATGGTCTTTCTCGATGGCACTGCCCTGAACGTTGCCCTACCGGCCCTCCAGCGTGACCTCAACGCCAACGGGGCCGGGATGCTCTGGGTCGTAAATAGTTACTTGCTCGTGCTGGCTGCTCTGGTGCTGGAAGGTGGGGCTTTGGGCGACCGTCTGGGCCGCAAGCGGGTCTGCATGGCGGGTCTGATGTTGTTTGCGGCGGCATCTCTGGCGTGCGGAATGGCTCCTGCCACTGGGTGGCTGATTGCTGCCCGACTGATACAGGGCGTTGGCGGGGCCCTGTTAGTACCCGGCAGCCTGGCGCTGATTTCGGCTCAATTTCCGGCCAATAAGCGGGGGCAAGCCATTGGGACATGGTCGGCGACGACCACACTGGTTTTGCTGGCTGGCCCGGCACTTGGCGGCTGGCTAGCCGATGCCGGGTGGTGGCGGGCCATCTTTCTGCTCAACCTGCCGCTGGCCGCCGTTGCCCTGGTGGTGCTGTGGCGCAAAGTGCCCGAAACCCGTGACCCCTCCGCGGAGGGCAGCGATTGGCCAGGCGCGGCGCTGGCGGCCCTGGGCTTAGCGGCGCTGACCGCTGGGCTGCTGCTGGTTCCGGCCCAAGGCTGGGCCAATCCCTGGGTTTGGGGGGGCGTAGGGGGCGGGTTTCTGGCCCTGAGCGCTTTCATCGCCCTCGAAGCGCATGCTTCGCATCCGATGCTGCCCCTGGTATTGTTTCGCAACCGCACCTTTAGCGGCACGAACCTGCTCACCCTGTTTCTGTACGGAGCCCTCACGGCCGCGACCTTCTTCCTTTCGCTCAATTTAGTTCAGGTGCAGGGCTATACCCAACTGCAGGCCGGGCTGGCCTTTATGCCGCTGGCCGGGCTCATTTCGCTGGGCTCGCGGCCGGCCGGCCGCTGGGCAGACCGCCACGGTCCCCGGCTCCTGCTCACGGTCGGTCCGCTGGTCGTTGCCCTGGGATTTGGCTGGCTGAGCACCGTGGGCGTAACGCCTGGGCCGTCTGCTTACTGGAATACTTTTTTCCCCGGCATGGTCTTGTTCGGCTTGGGAATGGCCGTGACCGTGGTTCCCCTGACTACAGCCGTCATGACGGCCGTAGCGAGTCATTACGCGGGCACGGCCTCGGGCGTGAACAACGCGGTTTCCCGGGCAGCCGGCGTATTGGCCTTGGCCATTTTCGGCGCCGTTGCGCTGGTAGACTTTCACAACCAGTTGGCACTGCACACCGCTTCCGTTGTGCTATCGGCCGTGGCGCGCACCGATTTGCGCACGGAAGCGCGCAAATTTGGCGCCGCTTCCGTGCCGGTTAGTGTGCCCGCACGCCAACGCCCGGTGGTGAAACAAGCTTTCCGCGAGGCGTTTCAGCACACCTTTCAGCGCATTCTCCGGCTGTGCTCAGTAATGGCCCTGGCCAGTGCCGGCCTAGCCTTCTGGCTTGTTCCCAGTGTTTCACCACCGACTGCCAAGCCTCCTGCGAATGGCAAGTAGTGGCCTACTTTATCGCCAGATGTTGGATAAATCACCGTTTCGGTCACTTGTCATCATCGGTAGCCAAAGGGAATGCCGATATTGAAATAGGGCAGGACCCTTTCTGCAGCATTGGAATAAAGCAGGCTCGCATCGATGGGTCCCAGAAATGAGCGGTAGCTTAACGTGACCGCTCCGCCGTAGCGTACCTGTGCTGACTGCAGTTGCAAATTAGCGGTGAGAAAATCGTGATAAAGCACATTTGCTTTCCCACTGATGTACACCTTGGGCGCCAGGGCATGGCGGTACCCAACCAGGGCGGCCGCCGCGCTGCTGGTCAGCAAGGCCGCTTCGGGAAGCCCGGCAAAGGTGAGTTGGTTGCGTAGTACGGGCGTGAGCCCGCCCACCACGAAATCATTGACTACAATTTGCCGGTAGTTGAAGTTGAGGCCGGCCTGCGCTTGTAACAGAAGGGTGGCGCGCGCTGACAGGGGGCAAAATTGCTCCAGATTGAGGCGAGTGCGCAGGTAGGGCCGGAACGAGAAGCGCGCCGCGTCTTGGGTCTCGACCAGGGTGGGGCCGTCCAGCACCCGGAAGCTAGGGGCTTGCCCGTAAACGTAGCCTGCCTCGGCGTCTACCTTGCGGCCGGCGGTGGGATATATGGCGGCATTCCAGGTATTGGCTTCGTAGCAAATGAAGCTGGTAATAAGCCGCAAACGCCCGTTCAGTTGAAGCCCGGAAGCAATTTCGGGACGGAAACTGACGTATTCGTAGCGGGTGCCGACTCCAAAGGCTGCGTTGCGGGTGAACTCCTGCATGAGCTGGCCGCTGACGGTGCCGTAGCGCTGGGTGTAGAGCCCGGATTTGCGAATGCCCGCACCATAGGTGGCGACATCCAATTGCTCCGCCTGGGCCAGCAGGCGCAGGAAAGCGTGCTTACTCGGGGTCAGGTACTGGAAGTGTTTAAGGCGGAAGCGCGGGTTCTCGCCGAGGTTTAACGCCGCTTGGCTGGTGGAAAACGGCAGTAGCCAATCCTTAGCGGAGATGCTACTAATCAACCCAATGCCGGTGAGGGAATGGTAGTGCAGCCCAAACTGCAGGTGGGTGAGCGGAGCCCGCACCGCCTCAAATACTATGTGGGCCGTGGAATCCGGCAAGGGTTGCAGCGTATAGGTTAGGCGACGAAAATAGCGGGTGCCAAACGCCCCCCGCACCGCCGCCGACAGCTGTGTTGGCGTGTAAAAGCGGCCGGGCCGAAATGTCATCAGCTGCAGCACCAAGGACACGTTTTGAGGTTCCAGCCCGTGCACCTCGCAACTACTGATATAGATGGAGTCAAGGCGAGGAACCGGCCGCAATGGTGCCCTGGGCCCGTATTGCGCATCGAGCGAATCAGCCAGCCGCTTAAGCTGCGGAAAAATCTGCTGCCCCCGGCCAAGGCCAATGCGTGTGATGGGTTTGGCGTCGGCAAAGCCCCCGGTGGTGAAGCCTTTCAGCGGATAATCAACGTAAACGTCGCATAAAGCACGTTGGCTTTTGAAGTCGGCGTTGTCTTTGAAGAATGTGATTTGCAGCAGCACATCAAGTGCATTTCGTAGGCTGGCCTCGGTGTAGGCCCCGTTCGACACATTGCTGCCGATGATAACTCCCGCGCCCATGGCTTTGAGTTCCGACACGGGAAAATTGCGCACAACGCCCCCGTCGACCAACTGGTGGCCCTGGTAGTAAATGGGCGTGAAAACGGACGGAATAGCCATGCTGGCCCGAATGGCGGGTACGATTTCACCCCGTTGCAGCACCACCGCCTCGCCCGATAAAATGTCGGTAGCTACGCAGCGAAACCCGCGCTGGAAGCAGCTAAAGTCCTTGGTGCGGTAGTAAGGCAGGAACAGCTCGCTAAGTTTAAGCCACAACTCTTCTGATTCAATAACGCCGCTGGGGGGCTGTAGTTTGCGCCGGACAAACGGGAGTTCAATCAGGTAGCGGCTTACATCGTCCTTCTCCGCGAGGGTGACGGTGCGCAGCTGGGCCCCATTGGTTAGTAACGCACCCCAGTCCAGCTCGCATACCAATAGGTCGATGTCATGGCCGCTGTAGCCGGCGGCGTAGAGCGCCCCCACAATTGCCCCCATGCTGGTGCCTGTCACATAATCGACCTGCACGCCGGCTGAATCAAGCATCTGTAGTAGTCCGATATGGGCCAAGCCGCGCGCTCCACCGCCGCTCAGCGTCAGCCCAATCCGGGGACGTGCTCCGGGCGGTTGCGCCCGCCCGGCTTGCCCCATCGCAAATAGCAGCAAGAGTAAAAAGAGCGGAAATTTCATGGGGAACTATTAGGGCAGGAGCATTTCTGAATAGGCGGAGCCATGGTGGTCACATCAGCTTTGCAAACTGGCCTGGTGCCATTCCCGTCGGGCGGTTAGAAGAAGAAACCCAATCGTGCCAGTAACAACTGCTCGGTAGAAGAGAGACCATACATGGCCGTTAGCGTCACCAGCGGCTTAGGCGACACCCAAAGGCCGCCACCGTAGCCCCGGTGCCAAGTAAGGGAGTCCTCGCCGGGCACCCACACCCGGCCCACGTCGTGGAAGGCCAGCACCCCAAACGTGAGCGGCAGCACCACCGTGCTAAAGCTGCCTAGCTGCAAGCGGGCCTCCAGATTGTTGTACAGGCTCTGGCGGCCCGCGAAGCGCGTGCGGCGAAAGCCGCGCAGGTTGCTGAGCCCACCGAGCGTAGCGGCTTGGAAAAACTCGTAGTCGCCAAAGTTAGCCGTGCCGCCGAACCGGCTGGCCAGCGTGAGGCGAAACGGCAGCCGGAAGCTGCGGTACAGCGCTAATTCAGAATTGAGCTGCGTCAGGGGACGGGCTGCGGCGGTGAGCGGGCGCTGTAGCGTGAGCTCGGTGCGCCAGTGCGCGCCCTGGGGCCAGGCAGCTTTGGCATGCAGACTGGTCATCTCCAGTCCTAGCTGCAGGCCCGCGTACTGCTTATCGGCAAAAAGACTGGCGGGGCGCAGGCGGTCATCGGAAAGCTGATGCAGAATGCGGTCGGCTTGGTCTTCCACTTCGACGGCTTGGTATTGCACCCCACCAAACACCTGCCAGCGCGGCGTGAGGGCCCGGCGCAGCATCACGGACGTTGCGACATTGCGGAATCGCACCCGGTAGTAGCTCAGCGGCTGTTCGGCGATAGGCTGGGTGTTATTGCCTAACCCGTAGAAGTTGCGCACGTAGTTTGGGGCCTCTACCAAAGCTTGCAACTGCACGTCGAGTCGACCAATGGCCTGGGTGAGCAAGCCGTTATAGGCGAAGCTGAACGCGCCGGTGGCCAAGGCTACATTGCCGGTCAGGGCGTGCGTGGCGGCCCAGGGCGACTTGCGAAAGCCGGGACGCTTGATGCCGACGCCCCATCCCAAGAAGATGCCGTCGTCCACGTTGTAGCTGCACGGCATGAGTGGCATCAGGATAGGGTATTGGAAGCTTTCGCGGTCGTAGGTACGCGTGCTTTCTGCCGGGTTCAGGTGCAGCCGGGTGGCAGCGTGGCCAACCATAGTCAGGCCTTGAGGCTCATCATAGGCCACAGTTTTGCGGCGGCTTGCGCCTACCTGGGAGCGGTCGATGAGGCTATCGGCCCCGGTGCCCCCGATTATTCGCACCACGGAACCCGTGCTTACGCGGCCACTCACCGTGAACAGGTCGTCGCCGCCCTGACCGTACAGGCGGATTTCCCTGGTTTCAGCCGTGAAAAACGTGCGGTTGTACAACAGCGCGCCGCGCTGACCGGCAGCAGTACGGGCATACATCCTCACCTGGGTTTGGGCATCATTTTGGCGCACCACATCGAAGTACTCGCCTTGATTGCTGCCGACCACATCTACCCCCTCGGCCAAGAAGAGGTAATACTTATTGGCCCAGGAAGGCAGGTCATTGCGATGGGCCCGTAGCTTGGCTAAAATTGTGGGGCCGGATAACTGGTAAATGGAATCGGGCCATTGGTGCAGCGCTTTTAGTAGCACGGCATCACTCAAACCAGCCTGCACCGAGTCGGCTACGGCGCGCCAGTCGGCCTGTCTCAGTTCCGTAAGAAAGGAGCGGTCGAAGTAGCGGGCCTGGTAGTTAAAGGTATTGATATTGCGAAAGCCTGTGTGAAATCCCTGGATGCGCGGCAACAAAAAGTCCATGCTGGCCTCGCGGGGCAGCAGGCCCTGGTTCACGAAAAAAGCTTGGTCGCGGTCGCGCGGCACGGCCCGAAACCGCTTGCCGCCGCCGGATAGGGGGTAGGCCAACCAACGCCATTGGTCTTCGTGGCGGTCCCAGTCACCTAGTAGCATATCCAGCAAGCGGGCACGGAGCACGGCGCGCTGGTCCACGCGGTTGCGGGCGTCGGCTTCTAGTGCCGCCAGGACATCGGCGGTGCTGTAGTTTTTACGCTCGGGCTGGCCGGTAAAGAGGCTCGGCGGCGTAGGCTCCCGGGCTTCAAGCAGTGCCAGCGTGCCCGCAAATTCCGGCCGGTACAGGCCCAGACGTGGGTCGTTGGGTACGTACACCAACTGCGGGTTGGAGTGCCCCACACCTGCCGCCTCGGCTAGCGTAGGCACGGCCAAGGCCGCGTACGGATGAGCCGCCGAAATCTGGTCCTGCACGATGGCTGTGGCAAACGTGTGTCGCAGAAACGGGGGGACCGAACTGGTCGTATTCTTCTCAACGGCCCGCAGTACATACTCCTGTCCACTACGAGCGCGCAGGCGCAACGCTTTGGTTTGCAGACCACCCCCACGTTTTAGTGGAATTAGCCCGCCTTCGGCCGTGCCCAGGTCCAGCACCGGTACTGTCAGCCGCTGCTCCCATTCGCGGCGATAATTGGTGCCCTGTAGCCACTTTTTCACTCGGCCTGCTTCATACTGCGTGCTGGCCTGCACCACCACGGTTTGGTTGCGAAAGCTGTGAATAAGGGTTGTATCGTTATCCTTGGGCCGGTTGGAAGTTGGGGTCAGCCATTGCCAATTGAAAAGGGGGCGGTTCGTAGTTTGACCGGCCGCGGGCGCCCAGTACGTTGCCCGCACCGTGTCTTTCATCGCATAGTCAAGACGCATGAGACCCGCCGGCTGGGGGGTATTGTCCCGCCAAGTTACCCGCGCTGTGCTACCGCTGACGAGGTAGTGCACGCCGTTCAATTCGTGGTAGTTCGGGTGGCGGCCCTGCCCGCTAACATATGCTAGGCCAGGGTATCTTTCCAGCGTACGGCGCAGTACCCGGCACAACAGACGGTAACCTGGATTGGGAAGGGCTGCCTGCTGCACGTAGCTGCCGGTTTTATAAATGGCGTGGTATCCGGCCACGACCACTTGCTTGCCGGCTGCATAGTTTCGGCGTAAGATATCATCGAGCAAAACCATCACGGCGGCGGGGTCCAGTGCCTCGCACCCGCTGGTACGCTTAGGTTGGTCATCGGCATATAACCACCACGGCGTATTAAGGACCACCAGCGTATGCTGCGCATCCAATACCACTTCGACCGGGCCGGGGCAGCCCGAGGCGGGCCAGACTACTTTGCCGCGACCAAGGAACTGCTCCAGCAGCAGTTGCGGTTCGCGGCCCAGTAGCCAGCCAGCCCCGCCCGGGACAACAACTAACCGGCCGGGAAAGCTCTGCAGGGGAGCCAGCAGTTGGCGCAGCCGAGCCTCGGCACGGGCACGTGGCGCGGCCGCGGTCGGTAGGGGCTGAAATAGTTGGTCGCCGAGGAGCACCAACGTACTCTGCGGCCCGGCTTGAGCGCGCAGCTTTTTTACGCTTTCTGCATAACTGGCCAGAGCCAGTCGGCCGGTTCCGCCCAAAAAGAAAACGGTGCTCGCCGGAGCGGGCGAGGCCTGCCCTTGGGCCATCGCAAGCCCAGGTAGCCCCAGCAGCACGAAGCCAACCAGTCGGCAGCAAAGCACTACGCAGGAGTAAAGACAATGCATCAGAGAGGGGCTCAATGGCGCAGCCTTCTGGAAGCCCCAGTGGCTTGCGGGGGCGGGGTACCGAGGTAGCCACCAGCTGGCAACCAATGAGGATACAAAGCCCTTATAACCCGGTCAACTCAAGCCCTGTGCCATGAATATGTAAGCTTAGAGACCCGCATCAAAAGGCTTTCACGATAGCGTGACGCAGGTTTTACTAACTTTTCACTTAAGTGGTTAGCCCTCTTTTCGGAACTGCCTCCAAATTTATACAGTGTTTTTTTTGGATATCTCCAATTACCTGGGAGCTGCATGCCATGCCATTCGCTTTTTTATGTGCCCGCGAGATACCCGCAAGGCAACTCGACTCTAGGCTAAAGTTCAGCATGTCGTGTTATGCATGGAAAGCTATTCATTGAGGACTAGGTAAATCAGAAGTATTGATATAGGGGTCTCACTAGAGTAGGAACAGAAAACCCCGCTAAGGAATTCGGTTCTGCTAGTTCCTGATTGGCCCTTAGCTACTACCCGCCCCTTGTCGTTCTTTTACGGCATGGAAGAGCTGCTGAATCCCCGACACCCGCTGGATAAGTACCACCAGTCGCAACTGGAGTTTCTGGCAGCGCTGCCGGAAGCGCAGCGCGCCTACCACGCCCGGCTGTTTCGGCTGGGTAATGCCAGTTACCGCTACCAGCAGCAGGCTGACGGCGAGGTAACGGAAGAGGATTTCCGCCATTGGCTGGAAGGCTTGCCCGAGAAGATGCGGCTAGCCATGGAACGTGATGGCTTTGCGGCCAGCAAGAACAGCCTGCCGCTCCGACGGCACGCGCTCGAGCGCCGTGACCTGGGCTACGATGCGTTCCTGCAAGCCATCCTTTCGCCCGAGGATTGGGCTTATCAGCAGGAGTTGGCGCAATCGCTACCCCCGAAGCAGGAACGCGTCTAAGGAGAGAAAATGAGCGGTTGACAACCGATTTTAAGTGGTCGAATAGGCCTTTCGGGCAAAAGTTTCGAGTTAAGAACGTTCGTTCATGAAAACAGTCCGAAGGTAAACGTCCTCTGTTTGATGAAACGAGAGTGGCTGTTGCAGAACTCTCCAAGCGCACGCATCTCCGGGCAACACAAAGGGCGGCCGGCAGAAAACGTGGCTTTAAGGGCTTGTTCGAGCAATTGATGACCTAATAAACAGGTGGTGACTGCCTGTTTCGGGAGTTCTGCAACAGCCACGGTCCGAATCGAAAAACGCGCCGTTAATCGAAACGAGGGTGGCTGTTGCAGCACTCCCTATCGGCCTTTCCAAGGTGCTGCCATTAGTTGAACCAGTCCTTGAACCCTGCGTTGCAGCCGTTTTTTGCTCGTCCCGCTGTTAAAGGCACGCTGTTTTCGAGCCAATTGCGGGTTGTGCAACAGCCACCACCGTTAAGGTGAACATGCCGGTTGCACCTGCGTGGTGCGCAGCACTATCCTGCTGCTACTACCTTGGTGCGCTCAAACCGCCGCGATGGAAAGAAAAAGTGGTCTCCTGGTGTGCCTGCTCGGTGGGGCGGCCGTCTCCCTGGCGTGTGGGTGCTGGTGGTTCGAAACCGAAGCGCAACTGCAGCACATCTACGATCAGTCCGAGGAGGCCTTTGTCGGACAAGCCATCGCCGCCATTGCCCCCCACGAGCCCGGGCGAAACCGCCGTTTTTTGGGCTACGATGTGTTGCTGCGCGTCACCAGCCGAAAAAAGGGCCTTGTCCGCCGCGATACCGTGTTGGTATTGCAAGAGGAGAGTAATTGCGCCCGCCCCTTCGTCAAAGACGATACGGTTAATGTTTTTGCGCACGTCATTCGCCACGTCCAGCCGCTGCTTCAACCGGGCCAAGAGCACTACTCTTACTTCGATGAGCAGCGCCAGTCCTTTTACCGAAGCGGTGGGGCCGCTGTGGTGAAGCGGGATCAGCAATGGGCGGGGCGTTTCCCGGCCATCACCACGAACCAATGCATTTCCTTCACTAACCGCCACCGCCTGGTGCCCGCCTTTTTTCGCGCAAAGCAGGATCAGTAGAGGCCTACTGACTGCCTGCTTTTGCCTTTTCCGACCGTTTAAATAGACAGCTTTGCGCTTCAAGTAATCGTTGCACTTCCACGTTTCTGGCACCGCATTTCTAGCCGAAGCCCCATTCTTGCCCGAGGAGTCCTTATATAAATAGGCAGGGGGCTTCCTCCGTCGCAGGCAGTGCCTGAGTGGGGCGAACCAGGGCCGCAAGTCGAGAGAGCCAATGGGCGAGTGCGATAGGCTTGCGCAATTTCATAAGCTGAAGTGCAGGTGTTCCACAAAGGACGCCCGCGCCCATTACCGGCAGATGTCGCGCCCGCTATGTTTTTATGAAGCCAGAAAAAAGAGCCCCAAGACCGCTTGGCGCGCGACTACTACCGTCAACAAGCACGGCCCAACTTGCAGATTGGGGCATGCTTGTGGGCTTTTAACCTAATTGTTTATCCGTATCGTGCCGTCGTAAAGCGCTAGCCATAATGGGGTGGTGCCGGCCGGGCCCACCCCCGACCCGACCGGGCTGATGTTCCCTCTTCGAAACAAAGGTACTCGCACCCTGTGCCTCCCGAAACCGTTTGGGGCAATCATAATCGAACCGTAACCCGTGCTTCATTCGGCCCATCCACGCCCGCTGGCGGGGCTAGGTGGGCCGGCGCTACTCCTTCAACCAACTGCTATCCTTCAACCAACTACCAAACCGACTTCTTCCCAAGTCCCGCTGCCGCCCCGCAACGGGACTTTTTGCTGCAGCCAGGGCTGCTTCTTTCTACCGAAAGTACTTGCGCGTCAGCCGGGCCCGAATCAATGGCGGCAGCGGCGTCCCGCGCGCATAATTCGCAATCACCGCTGCTTCCCGGGCCTTGCTGAAGCGCACCAGCTTGCTGATGCCGATGCCCATTGGGAGCGCTCCCAGGAAAGCGCCCTCCAGAATGGTTTCCCCTTTGTGCGGTTGCGTGGTGGGGCCGGTGCCCGGCGCGTACCCCACCGAAAACAGCGTGAACAGGCCCGTCAGCGGCAGACCGAGGAAGGTAAACGTCAGCCCGCCCGTGCGCCGGTCCTGAAACAGCAGGTGTACCGCCCGCACCGTGTCCACGGCCCGCGGCAACGGCACCAGGGCCGCGGCTGGCCGCAACGGGTCGGCGGGGGCCTGCGCCTGCGCCGACTCACCGAGGCACACCACCAGGAGTAATGCCAGCCACCGCCGCCAGGTTCGCATTCCAATCAATCCTCCAGACGCGGAATGGGCAGCGAGACGTACGGACATACCGGCAGGCAAAAAAGAAGACAAAGTTCGCCCTTGCCTACCCGTGGAAGGCGCGTCGGCCGTTACGCTGGTATTACCATTTGCTGGCGGGCCAGCTCCCATTATCAGCAAGCGCTTGGCCCCAAGCCCCACTCCGGCAGCCTATCTCAACGGCTATCCAGGCCCCGCCCTGAGCTCCCCGATTTCGGTGGCATGCTGACGGACAAACGAAGCGCGCAGGACGGACTCGGTCATGGCATTTAGCAGGCAGGGGAAAAATCTAACGGCCTCCGCAACTAATACGCGCTTTTTGCCCAATAATTTATTATAATATATAAATATTTAACAATATAGTAACGCATTCCGTCCTGTCAGCGGCATACTATCCACGTTCAAGGCTGTGCGCGTTAGTGCTTGGCTGCCGCCCGCCAGAAACCGGGCTTCATTTAAACGACTGAACCGATGCTCCGCCCGGCCACCCGACACCAGGTCTGTGTTCTAGCGTTTGGGCTACTGGCCGCTGGTTGTGGCGGTATGCCTCCGGAAAGCAAGATTCGGATGGATGGCTCCAGCACGGTTTTCCCCCTGACCGAAGCCGTGGTGGAGGAATACGCCCGGGAACACCCGGCGGCCCGCATCACGGTGGGCGTCTCGGGCACGGGCGGGGGCTTTCAGAAATTCTGCCGGCGGGAAATCGACGTGGCGAATGCCTCCCGGCCCATCAAAGCGAGCGAGCAGCAGCAGTGTCAGGGGCTGGACTACGCAGCGCTCACCGTGGCCTACGACGGGCTGGCCGTGGTGGTGAACCCGGCCAATACCTGGGTGCGGAGCCTGACGGTGGCCGAGCTGAAGAAGATGTGGGAGCCCGCCGCCCAGCACCGCCTCACGCACTGGAACCAGGTCCGGCCCGAGTGGCCCAAGGCCGAGATTCACCTGTTCGGGGCCGGTACGGCCTCGGGCACCTACGACTATTTCACCCAGGCCATTGTGGGGACCAGCCACGCCAGCCGGGGCGACTACACGGCCAGCGAAGACGACAACGTGCTGGTGCAGGGCATCGCCACCGACCGTCTGGCACTGGGCTTCTTCGGCTTTGCCTACTACGAGGCCAACCAGGCCGCCCTCAAGCTCGTGCCCATCGACGACGAGCGGGCCGACAACGGGGCCGGGCCGGTGGCGCCGTCGCCCGAAACGGTGAAGAACAAAACCTACGCGCCCCTGTCCCGGCCCCTGCTCCTGTACGTGAGCGGGCCCGCCGCCCGCCGCCCGGCCGTGCAGGCCTTCCTGCGCTTCTACCTGCGGCAGGCCCCGCGCCTGGCCCGCGAGGTGGGCTATTTCCCGCTGCCCCCCACGGAGTACGACCGCGAGGAGGCCCGCTTTGCCCGCTTTGTGGCCCAGTCCCGCTAGCCAATCTCACCCCGCCCTTCGTCCTTTAAGCTCATGAAAACGTCCGAACGCATCATTGAGGCGCTGCTGGCGCTGAGCGCGGGCCTGAGCGTGCTCACTACCGGGGGCATTATCTGGATTCTGGCCGTGGAGGCGGTGCATTTCTTTGGACAGGTGCCGCTGGGGGTGTTTCTGACCGATACGCAGTGGACGCCGCTCTTTGCCGAGCAGCACTTCGGCATCCTGCCGCTGGTGGCCGGCACGCTGCTCACCACGGGGGTGGCCGTCGCCGTCGCGCTGCCACTGGGGCTCATTATCGCGTTGTATTTCAGCGAGTACGCGTCGTCGGCGTTTCGCAACGTGGTCAAGCCGCTGCTCGAAATTCTGGCTTCCGTGCCCACGGTTGTCTATGGGTTCTTTGCCCTGACGGTCGTGACGCCGTTTTTGCAATCCCTGATTCCGGGCCTGGCCGGGTTCAGCGCCCTGTCGGCCGGTATCGTGATGGGCGTCATGATTCTGCCCTTCATTTCCTCGCTCAGCGAAGATGCCCTGGGGGCGGTGCCCGAATCCCTACGCGAAGCCTCCTACGCCCTGGGGGCCACGCGCCTGCAAACGGCCTTCCGGGTGATGGTGCCGGCCGCCTCGTCGGGCATCACCGTGTCGGTGATTCTGGCCATTTCCCGGGCCGTGGGCGAAACCATGATTGTGGCCATTGCCGCCGGCCAGGAGCCCCGCCTGACGGCCAATCCGCTGGTGCCCATCGAAACCATTACCACCTACATCGTGCAGGTCAGCTCGGGTGACGTGGCCTACGGCACGCTGGAGTACAACACGATTTTTGCCGCCGGCATCACCCTGTTCGGGCTCACCCTGCTGCTGAACAACCTCGGGTACTGGTTCCGCAAAAAATACCAGGAGCAATATGACTAGCACGACCCGCAACCGTCTGCTCGACCGCGGCTTTCGCGTGGTGGGCGTCCTGGCCACCGGAGCCGGGCTGTTGCTGCTGGCCCTGTTCCTGCTCGACATCGTGCACGCGGGGGCGGGGCGGCTCAGCGGCCCGTTTCTGCGCGGCCTGCCCTCGCGGTTTCCCGAGCGGGCGGGCATTTACACCGCCCTGCTGGGCACCACTTGGATAATCGTGCTCACCGCGCTACTGGCCGTGCCAGTCGGCATCGCGGCGGGCGTGTACCTGGAAGAATACGGCCACAAAGGCCGCTGGGCGGCGCTGCTCGAAGTTAACATCACCAACCTGGCCGGGGTGCCGTCGGTCATTTATGGCCTGCTCGGGCTCGAGGTATTCGTGCGGTTTCTGCGCCTGGGCAGCAGCGTGCTGGCCGCCGGCAGCACGCTGGCGCTGCTGATTCTGCCCATTCTCATCGTCACCACCCGCGAAGCGCTCAAGGCGGTGCCCCGGACGTTGCGCGAGGCTTCGTTTGCCCTCGGCGCCACGCGCTGGCAAACCATCTGGCACCAGGTGCTGCCGGCCGCGGCCGGCGGCATTTTCACGGGCCTGATTCTGGCCCTGGCCCGCGCCGTGGGCGAAACCGCCCCGCTGCTGGTCATTGGCGTGCTGGCCTACGTGCCCTTTGCCCCGGCCAGCCCCCTGGACGAATTCTCGGCCCTGCCGGTGCAGATTTTCAACTGGATTTCGCGGCCCCAAAAAGCGTTTGGGGCCAATGCGGCGGCGGCCATTATCGTGCTGCTGCTTATCACCTTCAGCCTCAACGGCGCGGCGATTTACCTGCGCTACCGCTGGCGCCAGCGCCTCCCGTAGCCGCGCCGGCCCCACTGCCTATTTTTCCCCTCATGCACGAACTTCAGTCTCAGCACGTCAGCGTTTATTACGGCCCGCAACGCGTGCTGGAAGACATCACCCTGGACGTCAGTGCGCGGACGGTGACGGCACTGATTGGGCCTTCGGGCTGCGGCAAATCCACGTTTCTGCGCCTGTTCAACCGCATGAACGACTTCATCCCCGACTGCCGCCACGAAGGCCACGTCCTCATCCACGGCCAGGATATCTATGCCCCGGAGGTGGTGGTGGAGGAGCTGCGCAAGCGCGTGGGCATGGTGTTTCAGCGGCCCAACCCCTTTCCCAAAAGCATTTACGACAACGTCACTTACGGGTTGGTGCTGCAGGGCGTGCGCACCAAGGCCGTGCTCGACGCGGCCGTGGAGCAGGCCCTGCGCCAGGCCGCGCTCTGGGACGAGGTGAAGGACAAGCTTACACAATCGGCCCTGGCCCTCTCGGGGGGGCAGCAGCAGCGCCTGTGCATCGCGCGGGTGCTGGCCGTCGAGCCCCAAATCCTGCTCATGGACGAGCCCGCTTCGGCCCTGGACCCCATTTCGACGGCCAAAATCGAGGAGCTCCTCTACGAATTGAAAAAGGACTACACCATCCTCATCGTGACGCACAACATGCAGCAGGCCGGCCGGGTGAGCGACAAAACGGCCTTCTTCAATTACGGCAGGCTCATCGAATATGACGACACGCGCATCCTCTTCACCCAGCCCCGGCACGAGCAGACCCAGAACTACATCACCGGCCGATTCGGCTGAACGGGTTTAGACGGACTGCTTTCATGGGGCCGGCTGGTGGCCGTTTTCTGCTGATTTTTCCATCATTCTATTCCATCATCATGGCCCACTTGGAAGTTGAAGTCCAGAAGCTTAAAAAGGAAGTGCACGCCATGTGGGGGCTGGTGCTCGGGCAGCTGCGCCACGCCCAGCAGGCGCTGCAGGCCCTCGACCCGGTCCTGGCCAAGGCGGTGGTAAAGCAGGAAAAACACATCAATAACAAGGAACTGCTGATTGAGCGCCACTGCGAGGACATCATCGCCCTGCACACGCCGGTGGCCATTGACCTGCGCTTCGTGCTGGCCGTGCTCAAGATTAACACTAGCCTGGAGCGGGTGGGCGATGCAGCTAAGGCCATTGCCAAATTCGTGCTCCACTCCGTGCTCGACGGCGAAATGCCGTTTGACGCACACTTGCTGGCCATCAGTCGGCTGAACGAGATGTGCCAGCAGGCCACCGGCTTGCTGGAGCTGGTGCAGCAGGCTTTCGAGCAGGAGGACAGCTCCCTGGCCCGGCGCATTTTTCTGGAAGGCAAGCTATTGGGCGACAACAACCTGAAAGCCCACGCGGCGATTGCCGACTACATCCGGGATAATCCCACCCAGGTGCATCAGGGCCTGCAGATGCTGCTCATCGTGCGCAAGCTCGACCGCATTGGGGACGAGGGCAAGAACATCGCCGAAGAGGTCATCTTCTACGTGGATGCCCAGGTGCTGCGCCACCAGTCCGGCCAGAAGCGCAACCGCTAGACGGGCATCCTGACTGCCCGGTGGGACCTGGGAAAAACATAACATTGAAAAGAACCTTTTGCAAGGGTTTATGGCCGTGCTTTGCATCATGATTTGGTAATACTGCCCCCGGCCCCGCACCTTGCTGCTTCGGCTGTCATGCTAATAATCAGTGCGTCGTGGCCGCTTATGGTCGGGTTCGCCATGGAGCGGCGGCGCCATTCCTCTTCCCTCATTGGCCCAGCCGCGGGCCTCACCCTTGTTTCCTTGTATGAGTAATCCCAAAAAACACCTCGTTGAACAATTAGCCGCGGCCGTTGCGCCCTTGGGCGGCGACGCTACCCCGGCAAGCGGGCCCAGCAAAGCCGTGGCCAAAACCCTGCGGCAGCTAGCCAAACAGCTCACCAAGCAGCAGAGCAAGCAGGCCAAAACGGCCCAGCAGCCCATGCCCCTCACCGCCAAGCGCGCTCGTAAAGCCCTGGCCGGCGAACTGGCCACCGCCTTGCAACCCTACTTTGAAGCAGCCGGAGAGCCAACCGCAAAAGCTCCGAAAAACGTTACCAAGGCCGTCAAGCGCCTGGCCGCACAGTTGGTTAAACAGCGCCACAAACAAGCCAAACACAGCGCCAAGCAGGCCAAGCTCAACGCGAAGCAGGCCGCCAAATCCGCCCAGCCCGTCGTAGCCAGTGAGCCCGTAGCCAAAGCGGCCCGCAAGCCGGCCGCTCGCGCCAGTGCGCCAGTCACGGCGCGTCGCCCGGCCGCCACCCCGAAGCGCACCACGTCCAAGGCAGCCGCATCATCTGCCGAAGCCGCCAACGGGTAGCCGGGTCAGGTTGTCCCTGCCAGGTCGAAATCCTCAACAACCACCCTTCCGCCAGACCGTCCAACCGGCAGGTTTGGCCTTACCCAAAATTCAAATGCCCTTCCGGCCATGTGGCGGGAAGGGCATTTTTGCGCGCTTACCTATCCGGTTTACGACTTTTCAGACGGGGCAGCCAACAAAGAAGGGCCTTGGCTTACTTCTGACGATTCGGCAACAGTGTTGGGTACGGACAAGCCTGCCGGTTGGGCGGTCTGGCGGAATGGTGATAGGTGGGGACAGGATATTATGCTGCCAACAAATGCATCTACGTGCTGAAAGGCGGGTCGCTGCTCAGGCCCGGGGTGCGGCATGCGCGGGCCAGCCGGGCGCTTATTTTGCCAGGAGCAGGTCGGGATAATCCGTGATGATGCCATCAACTCCTTGCCCAATCAACTCCCGGGCAACAGCGGCCGCATTCACCGTCCAGGGAATCAGCAGCAGCTGTTGCTGGTGGCAGGCCTGCACCAGTGCGGGCGTTACCAGCTGGTAGTTGGGGCTGTAAATCGTCGGCCGGAAACTAAGGCGCTGCAAATTAACGGTCAACTCTTCCTGGTTCTCGACCAACAACGCCGTGCGCAACGCCGGCTGCGTACGGTGGACAAGTTCCAGGGTGCGCGGGTCAAAGGATTGAATAATCACCCGGTCCTGAACGCCTTTCTGATTGATGACGGCCAGCAGCAGCCGCACGAATTCGGCAGGGGCCGGGTGGTTGATGCCGTCTCCCTCGGGCGTGGTTTTGGTCTCGATATTGTAGTACGGCACGGGGCGGCCCTTCCACCGCGCGTACGCCTCGGCGGAATCAATCACCTCGGCCAGCAGCGGCTTATTGGTGCGCAGCTTTTGCTGCCGGGGAAACCTGGGGTTGCCGTGACTGCCCACATCGTAGCGCCGGATTTCGGCGTAGGGCAGCGCGTACAGCCGCAGGCTTTTTTCTTCTGTCTTCGTGATGAGGGAACCGTCGGGTAGGGACACGAAGTCGGCGTTCATAAACGGGTCGTGTGAGAGCAGCACCTGCTTGTCCTGGCTGATGGCGATGTCCATTTCCAGCGTCGTCACGCCCAAATCCAACGCCTTGCGCATGGCCGGAATGGTGTTTTCCGGCATCAGCCCGCGGCCGCCGCGGTGGCCCTGCAGGTCGAGCGGACGCTGCTGTGCCTCAGCGTTGCCCAGCAAGCCCGGCAACGCCAGGGCAGCAAGCAAGAGTGGTTTTCTCATCATCAGACGGCGATGGTATCGTGGTACACCTGCCCGAACCGGTCGGTGGCTTCGATGCGAATTTCCTTCGCGTTGGCCGAAGGCCGGGCAAAGAAAAGGTGGTCGGTCAGAGTGGGCTCCACCCATTTGTGCTTGGCGGGCAGCTGGTCGCCGGACTGCAGCCGCACGGCCAGCGGGTCGAGGCCGACTTGCTGTTGCATGTCGCCCTGGCGCACCCCGTTTTCAAACCACACGACTTTCCATTGCGGGTCCCAGTTCCACACGTTGGCCACGATGTCATCGGGCCGGCCCGCCACGCTGCCTTTGGGGTAGGAGCGGAGCTGGTGCTCGCGGTCGTGGCCGACGGATTTGTAGTACCACTTCACCTCGCCGCCGCTCACCTCGTACACGCCGTAGCCGCTGGGCGTGCCGTCGGTGCAGATGGGGCCGGTCCACCACGCGCCGCACACCGCGCCGTGGGTATGCTCGATGGTGTTTTCATTGAAAATCTTCTCGCACACGTGGGTGTGGCCCGACATGATGTGCACCGCGTAAGGCTTGAGCAGGCGGTACAACTCGGCCCGGTTCGAGACCACCCCGCCCAGGGATTCCTCTTTGAGCTTGTTGCGGCGCTGGTCGCCGCTGTCCACCGGAATGTGGAGGGCCACCACCACCGTCGTGCCGGGTTTAACGTGGCTTAAATCCTGCTCCAGCCACTGCAGCTGCTTCTCGGTGAGGTAACCGATATACTTTTTGGGCGGGCCAATGAAGAAGACGTCATCCAGCACGACGTAGTGAATTTCGCCCCGGTTGAAGGAATAATACGTGGGGCCAAACAGGCTTTTGAACGTCTGGGCCGAGCCCTCGTCGGCGCGGGCCGTGAGGTTCATGTCGTGGTTGCCGATAACCTGGAAGAAGGGCAGGCCGGTGATTTCAACGGCTTTTTTGTAGTCCTCAAACAGCTCGTGCTTGTCCCACACCAAATCCCCGCAGCCAATGGCAAACGTGCTGCCATCGTACTGGGCGGCCAGCTTTTTGAGGTCAGGCGCGGAGCTGGTAAGCAGCTCGTGGCAGTCCTTCTTGCTAATCATCTGCGGGTCGGCCCACACGATGAACGTGTGCCTGGTGTCGTCGCCGGCCAGCTTTTGCAGGGCGAAATCGGCCGTCATCTTATCCGTACCCGGCTTGATGGGCTGAAAGAACTGCGCCACGCCCTTCTCGTGCGGAAACGCGTAGCCGCGCGGAATAGTGAGGTGTACGAACTCGGCCGTGGCGTTGCTTTCCAGCGTGTATTTGCCGGCTTTGTCGGTGAGGACGATGTTGTTGCCGTCCGTCACGGGCACGCCCGCGATGCCGGTGCCGTTCTGGTGCACCTTGCCCCTGATGGTGAGCGGCGCGAGGCTCAGCGGCTGGCCGCCGGGCGCGGCCGGGATTTCTTCAGCGGCGAGCGCGGCCGGCGCAAACGGCAGGCTCAGGCCGGCACTGACGAGACCGAGATTTTGAAGGAATTGTCTGCGAAACATGGGAGGGGGAAGTTAGAAGAACGTCCTGCCGAACCGCGTTCGGCAGGACGTTCCTGATTACTCAGCGTCAGTTAGTTTTCGTAAATGGCAATGTCATCCAGCCCCAGCCGGCCGTTGAGCACGGCCGGCGGCGCGCTCACGCCCAGGCCCAGCTTGTTGATGCGGAAGCGCACCGGACCGCTGATATTCATCAGGAAAGTGATGGAGTGCTGCCAGTTGCCGGCATCGGTGACAGTAGCGCCGGTTTGCTGCCAGGTGGCGCCCTGGTTCTGCGAATATTCCAGCTTCCAGGAGCTGGCCGCATCGGTGTAGTAGGCGCCGTAAATGAGCGTGACTTTGGTGGCGCCGTTGGGTAGGTCGAACTTCATTTCGACCATGGCCGGCACCGTCAGGCCCTGCTGCATGCGGATACCCTGGGTGCCGGTGTAGCGGTCGCGCCCCGAAGTATTACCCAGGATGGACTGGTACAGCTTCCACGGGCCGCTGCCGAAGGTCACGGTATTGTCGGGCACGGCGGCGGTGTTCATGTCGTAACTGCCTTTGCTGGCGGCGGGCACCAATTCGAAGCTCTCGGGGAAGTTGCGGTAGATGGGGCCACTGGGGTCCACGGCATCGGCGGCGGTGCGCAGCCAGAGCTGCGGGGCCGCAGCCTGGGCAGCATCGACCCCACCCACCGGGATGCCCACGAAGGTGGCGCTGGCCGGGATGCGGCGGGTGGCAAAGCTGGCGCTGGTTTCGGTGTGCAGGGTGAGGCGTTTGCCCGCACCATCGGCCAGGGTTTTGTTGCCGGCGTAGGTATCGCCCGAAACGGGCAGCGGCGTGATGCTGCCGCCCGTGATGCGCACCAGCGTGCCCTCGTAGGCATCGAAGTTGGTGAGCAGGGTCTCGATATTGAGGTCGCGGGCGGTCACGGCGTTGCCGCTGCTCACTTTGCGCACGCGGTCGGCCGTCACGCCTTCGAGTCGCAGGGCGCCGGCCGTTTTGGTCAGCGTGGCCCCGGCAATGTCCACCACCACCGAGTCGCCCACGGCCGCATTGGAATTCCCATTCAGCGGAATAATGATGCCGCGCACCACGCCGCGCCGCTTGTTCTGCACCACGAGGGTCGTGGGGCCACCGGGTACGTTCGCGCCGCCGGCATCCGATATCACGAGGCCCACCACCTGGTGCGCCCCCGAAAGCTGGGCCGCTTCCAGCACCACGTTCGAGCCGGTGTACAGCCGGCGCAGGTCTTCGAGCGAAACGTTCGGGCTGGGCTGGCCGCCCGCGTAGTCGGGGTTTTCCTCCAGGCAACTGGTGCAGGCCAGGGCCGCAAACAGCACCAGGAGGCTGGTTACAAGGGAATGTTTCATTGCTGCTTGGGGAGTGAAATGGGTGGGCCGTCCGGATGATTGTCGCCGAAGCAGGCCGTTCTGGTTGATTCGTATGGATTCAGACATCGGCCCCTACAATTGCCACCACACCTTCGTGTTGATATCATCCGGGCCCTGGTCGGCCACGGCGGCCTGGTAGTTCACCTGATTGAGGCTCTGCACGTAGAGGGGGTAGTTGATTCGGGCGGGCATCTGGCGGTTGTTTTTCAGGCCGGGACCCAGGGGCAACACCGGGTGGCCGCTGCGGCGGTACTCAAACCACTGCTGGAAATCGGTGAAAAACAGCGCGTAGTATTTCTGGAGGTGAATCTGGTCGAGCTTGACCACGGTGCTGTTGGCGGGCTCCCACTTCACGTCGCCGCCGGTGAGGTAACCGGTGGGCACGGTAAGCCCCCAGAGGGTGATGCCGTTGGTGGTGCCGGTTTCGTAGTAGGTTTTGGCATCGCCGGTGGCCCAGCCGCGCAGCACCACTTCGGCCAGGATGAGCTGGACTTCAGGGTAATTGAGGATGTTGCCGAGCAGCGGCTCCGTCATCAAGGCGGCGGGGTAGGTGGACTTGGCCACCGGAATCTGGGTGGGCAGGTAGCCACTCGGGATACCCTCGTAGGTGCCGTTGGAGAGGGTGGCCCACTTAGCCAGGCGCGGGTCGTTCCACTCCACGAGGTTGTTGATGAAGAACTCACTCATCGAGCTGAACGAGCTGAAATCGGCCGTGCGCCAGGTCTGGAAGGGCGACTGGTACGGGGCCGTGCCCGTCCAGCGCACGATGGCCGACTCGGCGTTATTGGCGATGAGCGGATAGTCGCTGGCGTGCGTATTCACCAGGTCGCGCAGCTTGGCCTGCGGGCTCAGCCCGCCCGGGGCAATGGCCTCGGTGCGGTTCGAGACGCGCAGCAACAGGCGCAGGTAGAGCGAGTTGCCAAACTTGCGCCACTTCAGGGCATTGCCCTGGTAGAGGGGGTCGAGCAGGGCCTGGTCGGCGGTGAGGTTGGTATTGGCTTTGAGCAGCTCGTTGGCTTCTTCCAGCTTCGCAAACAGGTCCCGGTAGATGTCCTCCTGCCGGTCAAACTTGGGCTGGAGCTGCCCGCTGCGGCCCTGAATGGCCTCCGAGTACGGTACGTCGCCAAACGTGTCGGTGAGCAGCGAGAAAGTCCAGACCTCGCAGATGCGGGCGATAGCCATGAAGGTGCTGCTCTTCACCGTGGCCGCGCTGGCATACATGTCGCGGAAGTCGGTGAGCTGGGTGTACCAGCCGTTCCACATGTAGTCCGCCTCGGCGGGGCGGATGACGTAGCGGTGGAACTCGTCGTTGTCGACCCGCGAGACGTGCACCTGCATCAACTCATTAGTGATGCGGAAGGCCCGGTCCATGTTGCGCTTCACCAGGTCGGTGAGCGCCGGGGCCAGCAGCGTTTCGGGGATGACGTTGGGGTTCTGGTTGGGGTTGATGTTCATTTCCTCGAAGCCCTTGGTGCAGGCCGAAAGGGTGCTCAGGCCGGTGGCGACGAGGAATAGCCCGGCGAATAAGTTGCTCTTTTTCATGGGGAGTGCTTGAGGCGCTTAGATGCCCACGGTTAGGTTGATGCCCATGGTGCGGGTGCTGGGAAACTGGCCCAGCTCAAAGCCCAGGTCGATGGTCCCGTCGTTCAGGGTGCCGAACTCGGGGTCGAAGGCGGGCCACTTGGTGAAAATGAACAGGTCGCGGCCGTACACGCCGATGGAGGCCTGCGTGAGCTTCAGCTTGCTGAGCAGCGTAGCGGGCAGGGCATAGTCAAGGCGCATTTCGCGCAGCTTGATGAAGTCGGTACGGAAAAGGTTGGCTTCCACGTTGTCGCGCCCGTAGTGGGCCGTGTAGTAGGCCGGGATGTTCTCGGCCACCACGTCGTTGGGGCGGAAGGTGCCGTCGCCGTTGGCAATCACGCCGTTGCCGATGATGCCGTTGTAGCGGCCCGGCAGGGTGAGGGTGGATTTGCCCTGCTCGGCCAGCACGGCGTTGGTCATCGAGTAGGCTTTGGCCCCGAATTGCCCGTCGAACAGGATATTCAGGCGCAGCTGCTTGTAGCTGAACTCGGTGCCGGCGCTGGCTTTCCACTGCGGCAATGCATTGCCGAGGTACTTGATTTCGTCGCCCAGCACCGGGTAGCCGTTCTGGTAGATAATCTGGCCATCGGGCGCGCGCTCATAGCCGCGCCCGTAGATGGCGCCCATCGTGCCGCCGGGCCGGGCTTCCACCGAGCCCCGGCCGCCGGGGCCGCGCTGAAGCTGGTAGGTCCCGACGCTGTCGGCCAGCTCCACCACCATGTTGCGGTTGGCAGTGAAGGTGCCGTAGGCTTTCCAGTTGAAGCCTTTCGGGCTGGTTATCAGCGTGGCGTTGGCCTGGATTTCCAGGCCCTGATTGCGCACCAGGCCGGCGTTGAGCACGGCGTAGTTGTAGCCCGAAGCGCGGTCGATGGGCACCCGCAGAATCTGGTCGAAGGTGTTGTTGCGGTACACCGCCACGTCGAGGCCAATGCGGTTGCGCAGGAAGCGCAGGTCGGCGCCCAGCTCCACACTTTCGGTGCGGCGCGGCTTGAGGCCGGCATTGGCAATGGCATCGGGGTTGCTCAGGCCCGAAGGGTAGCCCGTGGCCACGGCGTAGGTGTAGGAGGTTTGGTAGGGCGTGGTGGTGCCGCTGCCCACCTGCGACCAGGAGCCCCGCAGCTTGGCAAACGACACGAACTCCGGCAGCGGCAGCACCTGCGAGAGCACCGTGCTCAGGCTGGCCGACGGGTAGAAGAAGCCCGTGTTGGCCGTCGAGCCGGCGGTTGCCAGGGTGCTGGTCCAGTCCTGGCGGGCCGTCAGGTCGAGGTACAGGAAATTATGGTAGCCGATGGAGGCCAGTCCGTAGAAGCTATTCACCGCGAACTCGGCCTTGTAGGGCAGCGCCAGCAAGGAACCGCGCACGTTGGAGGTGTAGTAGACCCCGGGGAACAGCAGGCGCTCGGCCCGCAGCTCGTCCTTGTTGTAGCGGTTGCGCAGGGTGCTGCCCCCGCCCGAGAGGCTGGTTTCAAACATGCCAAACTTGTGGGCGTACTGCAGCAGGAAATCGTGGTTCATCTCCTGCGAAAAGATGTTCTGCGTGCGGTACATGCCTTCCTTGTACTTCTCGGTATCAAAGGGGCGCTGCTGCGAGCGGGCCTCGTAGGAAAAGTCCAGGGCCGAGCGCAGCATCAGGTTCCAGTCCTTGCTGAACTTGTAGTTCACCTGCACGTTGCCGGTGAGGGAGTTGCGGCTGCTCTTGTTCAGCATCTGCTGGGTAATCAGGTATGGGTTGTCCACCAGGCTGCTGAAGGGGTAGCGCTGCGTGATGCCCGTGGCCCCGGGGGCCCAGTAGTCCTTTATCCAGTTGAGGTCGGCATTGGGCAGCTGGAACATGGTCCAGTACATTATCGTCTGGTTGTTGTAACCGGTGCTGGGCAGGTTGTCGCTGTTGCGGTTGGTGTAGTTGACTTTGGTCGACACTGTGAGCCGGTCTGTAATCTTCTGGCTGGCCGACAGCGCCACGGTGTTGCGGTCGTAGCCCGTGTTCGGGATAATCCAGGTGTTCTGCAGGTTGGTCAGCGAGAGGCGCACGGCCGTGCGGTCGGTACCGCCGTCGATGGCCACGGTGTTGGTGAAGGTTTTGCCCGTTTCAAAGAAGTCCTTACGGTTGTTTTTGTAGGGCATCCAGGGCGTGCGCTCGGTACCGGCCGCGTTGGTGGTGGGGTCGTACTGGAAGTAGGACTGCCCGTCGAATTTCGGCCCCCAGGCCGAACTGGTGCTGCGGGTGCTGGGCCCGTCGGCCGTGGCCCCGTAGGAGTAGTAGTTCTCGCCCACCGCGCCCTGGCCGTACTCGTACTGGAAGTCGGGCCAACGCGAAATCGGGTCAAATGCCGCGTTTGAGTTAAACGTCACGCCAATGCCCTTCTGGCGTGCCCGGCCCGATTTGGTGGTGATAATCACCGCGCCGTTGCCGCCGCGCGAGCCGTAGAGCGCCGTAGCACCCGGCCCCTTGAGTACCGTCACCGACTCAATGTCCTCGGGGTTGATGTCGTTGAGGCTGGTGCCAAAATCCACCGGCGACTCGCTTTGCAGATAGGCCGTGCTGCCGCTGCCGGTGGCGCGGTTGCTGCCCCCCAGCACCACGCCATCCACCACAATCAGGGCATCGTTGTCCCCGGCCAGCGAGCTTTCGCCGCGCAGCACAATCTTGTTGGAGCCGGCCGGCCCGCCTCCGGATTTCACCAGGTTAAGGCCCGCCACTTTGCCCGAGAGCGCATCGGTCCAGTTGTTGGATTTGGCCTGGGTGAGCTGCTCGTTGCTCACCTGCGTCACGGAGTAGCCCAGCGCCTTTTCCTCGCGCCTGATGCCCAGTGCGGTCACCACTACCTCGTCTAGGCTGGTGATGTCTTCGCGCAGGGTCAGGTCGTAGGTCGTTTTGTCGCCCACGGTCAGCTCCTGGCCTTCAAAACCGATGAAGGAGAAAATCAGCACGTTGCCGGGCTGCGCGGTCAGCTCGTAGGAGCCGTTGGGGTCGGTGGTGGTACCGGTAGTAGTGTCTTTTATGCGCACCGAAACGCCGGGCATGCCTTCGCCTTTGGCGTCTACCACGCGGCCCTTCACGGGCTTGGGGGCGGCGGCGCTGCCGCTCTTCATCAGAATGCGCTTGTTCTGCACTGTGAACTGCACGCCGGCCTGGGCTGAAATCAGCTGCAAAATCTCTGTCAGGGTGCTGTGCGGGGCATCCACGCTGATTTTACGGCTCAGCACATTAGCCTGGTCCGCGTACAGAAACCGGTAGCCGGTTTGCTGCTCGATGCTGGCCAGCACGTCCGCCAGCGGCTGCTGACGCGCCGTGATGGCGCAGGGCGTGGCGCCAGGGCTCTGCACCAGGGCCAGCCCGGCAGACAGGGCCGGCAGCGGGGCCGGACTAAGCGCCGTAAGGCTCAATCCCACCAGCGCGCGCCGCCAGCGCCGCCCCGTTTCGGGGTACCTCGTCTTTTTCATAGATTTGTGTGTGAGGGTTGTTAAGTTTTTTCGGATTTAATGGACTCTCCAACTCGCCGGCAGGTACGAACTGCCGGTTTTTTACCGGAAGGCAGTGGGCGCCAACCCGCTGTCTTCCTCTTGAAATGCTTTATTCACCAGACGATTTCGCGGCCGCTTGCCGCAGGTATATCACCTTGCCTTCGCGCCGGTAATCGAGGGAGCCCGCCTGGTGCAGAGCGCCCAGCACGGCGGTCAGCGGCTCATTATTAAAGGTGGCCCAGAGGCGGATTTCGGCCGTAGCCGGGTCGGCAAACACCAGCTTCACGCCGTAGAGGCGCTCGATTTGACTGGCAGCATCGGCCAGCTTCTCGTTTTGAAATACCAGCTTGTTGCTGCGCCAGGCCGTGACTCTGGCCTTGTTGAACGCCTGCCGGTAGATGCGGCCCGTAGCGTGGTCACCCAGCAGCTGCTGGCCCGGCGCGAGGAGGTACTGCCCGTGATCATCGTTGACCTGCACCTGGCCTTCGACCAGTGAAACGGCCGTCTGGCTGGCTCCGCGAACCGCACTGACGTTGAACTTGGTACCCAGCACCTGCGTCACCCAGGTGCCGCTGTGCACCCGAAACGGCCGGTGCGGGTTCTTGCTGACTTCAAAGAAAGCCTCGCCTTCCAGATAGACTTCGCGGGAGGTTTCGCTAAACCGGACCGGGTACCGCAGCTGACTCTGCGGAGCCAGGGTCACGAGCGAGCCATCGGGCAGGCGAATGGTTTGCTGCCGGCCGGCCGGCGTAAGGCTCAGCCGGTAGGCAGGCACCGTAGGCCGCGCGTAGAAATACCCGCCGCCAAGTACACTCAGCAGCACCAGGAGGGCTGCCGTCTGGTATCGCCGGGCCAGGCGCCAACGACGAATGGCCGGCGGGGCCACGGGGACCGGCGGGGCCAGCCGGGCTTTTACCTGCCGGAGCGCGGCGGCGGTGGCCGCCGGGGCGGGGGGCGTCGGGCTGGCCTGCCAGACGGCTTTGAGTTGTTCGAAGGTCCGTTCGTGGTCGGACGATTGGGCGACCCAGGTGGCGAGCCGCTCGTTCTCGTCCGACGACGTTTGCCGGGCCAGGTAGCGGGTAATGAGCAGGTAGATTTCTTCGGCTTCCAAGGGGCATCGGCCCTGATTACGGCCGTCTGCTATCAGGACGCTTCCGCCCGCCCGCCTCGTGACACGAAAAACCAAGCGTAACCAAAGGGTAATGCCCGTAATCTGGCCGTAATACCGCTACTGCACGCCGGAAACGGAAAGCGCGCTTTTCAGAAAGCGCAGGGCCCGGAACATGTGGGTTTTTACCGAGTTGATGGAAAGGGCCAGCAGCGTCGCAATCTCCTCGTAGGTCAGGCCGCCGTCGCGGTGCAGCTGGAACACCTGCCGGGTGCGCTCGGGCAGCCGCTCAATCAGCTGGAGCAGGTGCTGGTTGAGTTCCTGGTAGTCGAGCAGCTGGTCGGGTTGCAGGTAGGCCGCTTCGGGCTGGGTGAGGGGCAGGTCGTGCTCGGCTTCGATGGGGGTGCGCCGCTGCTGCCGAAGCTTGTCGAAGCTGCGGTGCTTCACCGCCGCGTAGAGGTAGGAGGCCAGCGAGCCCTGCACGGCCAACTGCGCCCGCTGGGTCCAGACGGCCACAAACAGGTCGGCCACTACGTCCTCGGCCGCATCGGTGGGGTAGGGCAGCAGGGATTTCGCGTAGCGCAGCAGCCCGGCGTAGTAGCGGGTAAACATCGCGTCGAACGCCGGCTCGCTGCTCCCGGCCAAGGCATCGAGGTACTGCTTATCAGTGGCGTTTAGTGCGAAAGTCATCCCAGCCGACAAAGCTAGCCGCCGGGTAAAAGGCCAGGATTACTGCTGTGTTAGCTTATGATTAAGCGCATCTAATCCATTAGATTCCTGCGAAAGACAGAAAAAGGCCCGACGGTGAGTCGGGCCTTTTTCTATTGTGAGTTCGCCTTTTCTTGGGCGAACAGCCCCGAGCGGCCGCGGTGTTGGCTACTCCACCACCAGCTTGCGATACGCCGCCCGGCCCTCGTGCGCGAACCGAATGGTGTACAGACCGGCTTTCAGCGCGGGCACGGCCAGTGTGTGGGGACCTGCTCCACAGCGACGCCGCCGGCTACCCGGCCCCCCGGCTGGGCAACTCGTCCGAGCTGCAAATCGGCCAATTAGTCATTGCCATCGGGAACCCCTATGGCTTCCAGCACACCGTCACGAGTGGCGTCGTGAGCGCCCTGGGCCGCACGCTGCGTACCGAAACCGGCCGGCTCATCGACCACATCGTGCAAACCGACGCGGCCCTGAACCCGGGCAACAGCGGCGGCCCGCTCATCGACGCCGAGGGCCAGGTGATGGGCGTGAACACGGCTACCATTCGCGGGGCCCAGGGACTGTGCTTTGCCATCGGCATCAACACGGCCACGGCCATTTTCCCGGCCCTATTGAGTGAGGGCCGGGTGCGGCGAGGCTACCTGAGCCTGAGCACCCAGCAAGTGGAATTACACCCACGGGTGCGGAACTTTTATGGCCTGACGCAGCAACAAGCGCTGTTTGTGGTGGGCATAGAGCCTGGCACGCCGGCTGAGGCGACGGGTCTGCGCGAAGGGGATTTTCTGGTGGCCTTCGCCGACCAGCCCGTAGCTAGTAGTGACGACCTGTTCCGACTCTTGACCCAGGAGAAAATCGGGGCTTTTCAGTACCTGACGGTGTTGCGGAGCCAGCACAAGCTGGAACTGCGGATTACCCCGATAGCGAGTGGGGCCCGGCCCGCGCGGGTGTTAGCCGCTGCCTGATTGCGGATTACCCGGTCAACTCTCAGGAGCGAGATTGCTCTCGAAGCTGTTGGCGTGAGCAGGAGTTAAGGATTCAGCGAAGGGTGGCCCACATCATCCAGGCATTGGCTAAGGTCCGCAGGCGGTCATATTCTTTCAAAAAGCGACGATTGGCGCTGAGCCAGGCCAGGGTGCATTCCACCAGCCAGCGTCTCTCTGGATGCTGGAGCCTTTTTACCAATATACTACTATACTACGCACGGGCTTTGCGAATCGCAGGCCGTAGGAGATGCGCAGAACCTTGGTTAAGAGGCTGGTTGGTTAAGAGGCTGGCAAACGAGCTGCCGCCCATGACGACTGGCACCTGCCCCGGATGGGGATGGCGTCCGAGCCATGGGCCAGCCTGAATGTTACGGCAATAGTGGGTCGGTGCTCACCAAGGCCGACCCCACCACCATCAGTAATAAAGGCTTACGCCCACGGTAAATTGGCGGCCGGGCGTCGCGCTAAAGCGGCCCAAACCGGTGCTCCAGCAAGAAATGGCCCGCACGGCGGGCGAAATCGTGTAGCCCAGGCCCAAGCCGGCCTGCGAATACGCCGTGCGGTCGGCATTGCTGGTTTCGGCACTGAAGGGGATGCCCGTGGGCAGCATGTGCACCCCTCCCGTCAGCCAGACGTGTTGCTGCACCCGGTAATCGAACTGCTTGCTGCTGCCGTCAGCCCGCCCCGCGCGAGCAAGGTGGGTCAGGTGGGCCGCCGGGGCCATAAACGACCACGGGGCGGCCCGGCGGCCCGGCTCGGCAACTGCACCCGGTGCGTCGGGCTCGTGCGCCGCGCAACACGGTGCGGCCGCGACTGCTGGGGCTTCCAGCCAGGATGATAAGGTAATAGCCACCACGAGAGCGGCCCGGAGGGGGGATGAAAAACGCAGGATACTCATAACACTACCAAAAACGGGAAACCCTCGCCGGGGAAGCGGTGGGGAACGGGTAGGCAGACGCCGGCAACGGGCAAACCTTACGGGGCACCGGGCTCGCGGATGGAAGGGCAGGGCTTGCGCGGCGCGGTCAGGCCCCCGCTTCACAACAAGCACATTTCCCTGGCCTTGGCAACCGCAGCTCTATTACCGCTGGCCCATTACAGGACGCCCATCAACCCGCTGATGCTGAGGGCTACTACTGCCGTGTTAAACGCAAACACCAGTAGGCCGTGCACGAGCACGGTAGCCCTTATGGTCGGGTCATAGATGCTCACGTCGGCCGTTTGGGCCGTCATCCCAATCACAAAGGCGAAGTAGGCAAAATCCAGATAGCGCGGGGGCGGTGAGCCGTCGGGAATGGTGAGGCCGCCGGGCGCGGGGGGCTTGTCGTAGTACAGATGCGCGTAGCGCAGCGCAAACACCGGTGCAACAGCAGCCAGGCCGCCGCCACGCCGCCCACGGCCAGGGCCACGTGCAGTCCCCGCGTGGCGGCCGGCAGCGTGGGCATCATGCCGGTGCTCAGCAGTAGCACCACCGCCGCCAGGCTGCTGGACAGGGCCAGCAGCACGAAGCCAAACGACACCATGGCCCCCGGCGACTCGCGTCAGCCCGGCATCGGCCGTGAGCATGATGGGCCAGAGCAGCAGCAGCCAGCCGCTTGCGAAAGCGTCCCAAGCTACCACGGCCCGCCCCTCGCTGGTCAACTCGGCCGGGGCCACCGCGTAGCCCGCCAATCCCAGGACCACTGCCGCCGCAAAGCGCCTATGCGCAGGTAGCCGGACCACATGCCGCAGAGCCTGAAAAATGGCCTTGGTTAAAAGTTTGGTACAAAAGTTAAATGGGCAGACCAGCTTGGTGCTGAGCATCACCGGCGTGACCAGAGGCCAGTTCATGTATGTCAATTACCAACCGAAAATCAAACAGTACATCCCCATCGAAGCAGAAAGAGAGGTGGTCTAGGCATGGCGGACAGAAGAAGGACGTATATTTCTTCTGTTATGGCAACCAAAACCAACGGGGCACCGCCCGACAAACGACGTAAATACGACGAGGCTTTTAAGGCTGAAGCGCTGCGCCTGGCCAGCGAGAGTCGCAGCACGCTGGCCGCGGCGCGGCAGCTGGGTCGTACCCGGTAGGGCATCAGCCCCAAACTGCTCTACCGCTGGCAACAGGCGCAAGTCGTGGCCGAGGTGGGCAGCGAGGAAGTGGCCCGCGACCCGGAAGTACGCGCCCTGCGTGCCGCCAACAAGCGGCTGGCGCAGGAGCTCGATATTTTAAAAAAAGCCTTGGCCATCTTTGCCCAGCCGACCCCGTGAGCGTGTACCAGCACATTGCCCGGCAGCGGGCCCAAGTGCCCGTGCGCCAGCTCTGCCAGGTGCTGCGCGTGGCCCCTAGCGGCTTCTACGCCTGGCATCGGCAGCAGGGCCGGCCCGTTACCGAGCCGGCCTGGCAAGTCGCCGTGCGCGAAGCGTTTGCCGACCACAGCCAGCGCTACGGCACGCGCCGGCTGCGGGCCGAAGTGCAGGCCCAGGGCCACGCCGTGGGGCGCTGGCGCATCCGCCGCGTACTCAAAGCCCATGGCTTGCGCGCGCAGCAGCCGCGCTCGTTCGTGCCGCGCACCACCAATTCCGACCCGGCCGTGCGCGCCGCGCCCAACCGCTTGCCGGGCCAGCCGGCCCCCACGGCCCCCAACCGGGTGTGGGTGGGTCGTACCCGGCAGGGCGACATCACCTACCTGCCCCGCCAGGGCGGCGGCTGGCTGTACCTGGCCGTCTGGCTCGACCGCTGCTCGCGTAAAATCGTGGGCTGGAACGTGCGCGACACCATGCCCGAAGACCTGGTCAGCGAGGCCTTGCGCCGGGCCCTCGTGGTGCGCCGCCCGCCAGCTGGACTCGTCGTGCACTCCGACCAGGGCAGTCAGTACACGGCCACCCGCTTCAAGCAACTGCTTGCCCGCTACGGCGCGCAGCAGAGCATGAGCCGGCGCGGCAACTGCTACGATAATGCCCATGCCGAATTCTTTTGGAGCCGCTTCAAAGCCGAGCTGCTGGACGGTGGCAGCTTCCCCGGCCTGGCCGAAGCCAAGCCTGAAATCAGCCACCACATCGCCTATTACAACGCCGAGCGCCGCCATTCCGCCCTCGGCTACCGCTCGCCCAACCACTTCGAAACCCAACTTCAAACAACGTCCCAACTCTGTCCGGCCTAGCTAGACCACCTCAGTACCAGGCTCTACTGCGAAAACGCTCCCTTTGCTAAACTACTCGCAGCGGCCCGAAGCCAGGTGCCCACCAGCTGCTGCAGTGCCCGGGAGAGTTTAAGAAACCCGTCTACGATTCAACGTTTACGAAACGTGCTGAGGAGATGAGTTTCGTAAACTCCCCCAGTTCTCCAAAAAACGCTCGTTTTTTGGAGGCTTTAAACGAATGTTCACACGGCCAGAAACGTATGTTCTCTGAGTCGTTTCTCGCCACCGGTTATTGGATGGTTCAAGAGTTGTTTAGCTAGCAATTACAAAACATTAATCCATGCGCATGAGTTAAAAACATTGCGTACCTTTGTCTCCTATGGATACCAAGTCCCTCGTCAAATTAGCTAAGTCGCTAAGCGACCCCACCCGTCTTCGCCTGTTGCAGGAAATTGCAAAAGGGGATATCGCCGTGTGTGCCGACTTGTTTCAACATGTGCCCATCAGCCAGCCCTCGATGTCTCAGCACCTTAAGGCCTTGGGAGATGCGGGCTTAATTGAGTCGCACAAAGAGGGCCGGAATATGCACATGTCCATCAATGCCAAAAAATTGCAGGAGTTGGAAGATTTCCTGCAACTGCTCAAACCGGCTACTGTTAAAGCCTAACAAATCCCGTGGACCGCTGGCGTTATCGTCAGCGGTTTTTACATCTTTAAAAACATTATCGATTGCTTATGCATTTATGGGTAGTACCTTTGCTGAAACGTAATAAGAAGGGTACTCGCTGCCAGCATATGCATTTGTCCAGGCTTTTTTTGCCTTATTACATAAGCACATGCTTATTATATAATGTATTAAGGCCAATTACTACCCTTCCAACGCACCTCGCATTTCACTCAGTACCCTTCTCTGGGCCGCATTTTTCCATGAAACTATCTTCTCTTTTAGCCGGCAGCGTGCTGCTGGCGGGCTGCGCGGAGCAACAAGCCCCGCAACAGGCACTGGCCCCGCCGGCCCTGCCAGTACAAGCCCTGCATACCGGCACCGCAATCACCTACCAGGATTACCCGGCTTCTATTGAGGGCGTCGTCAACGTGGAGATTCGCCCGCAGGTAGCGGGGGTGCTCGACCGCATCCTGGTGGATGAGGGCGCGGCGGTGCGCAAAGGCCAGCCCCTGTTTAAAATCAACGACGCGCCCTACCGCGAGCAACTCAACAATGCCGTGGCCGCCCAGCAGGCGGCGGCTGGGGCCGTTACCAGCGCCCAGGTCGAAGTGGACCGGTACGCGCCGCTGGTGCAAAACAAGGTCGTGTCGGAGGTGCAGCTTAAAACGGCCCAGGCAGCCCTCACCGTGGCCCAGGCCAACCTGCAGCGTGCCAAGGCAGCCGTCAACAGCGCCCGAATCAACTTGGGCTACACCACCATTACGGCGCCGGTGAGCGGATTTTTGGGGCGGCTGCAAACCAAGCAGGGCAGCCTGGTCGGTCCCACCGATGCCCAGGCCCTGACACAGCTCTCCGACGTGCACGAGGTGCACACCTACTTCGCGCTGGGCGAGGACGACTTCATCACCTTCCGCAACCAGTACGCGGGCCGCACCCTGCAAGAAAAGCTCCGGCATCTACCCCCCGTGGCGTTGGTGCTTTCCGACCAAAGCACCTATCCTACGCGGGGCAAGGTGGATGTGGTAGCCGGGCAATTTGACCGCACAACGGGCTCGGTCACGTTGCGGGCCACTTTCCCCAACGCCGACGGCCTGCTCCGCTCGGGCAACACGGGCACCATCCGCCTGGCCCTGCCACACCCCAACGTGCTGCTGGTGCCGGCCGCGGCCACCATCGAGATGCAGGATAAGGTGTTCGTGTACGCCGTGGGCGACAGCAACCGCGTCCGCCGCCGGGCCATCACCATTCAGGGCAAGAATGGCGCGAATTACTTGGTAAGCGAGGGCGTGAAAAACGGCGACCGGATTGTGCTGCAAGGCGTGGACCACTTGCAGGAAGGCCAGATTATTCAGCCCACCGCGCCGGCTCCGGCCAGCGTCAGCCTCACCACGGGCAAGGCCGCGGCTTCCTCTACGTTGTAATAAGCTACTCGTCTCATGTTTAAGGTATTTATTGAGCGGCCCGTCCTCTCAACCGTCATCTCCATTTTGCTGGTGATAGTGGGGGCGCTGGCTTTGTGGAAACTGCCCATTCAGCAGTTTCCCGACATTGCGCCCCCGGCCGTGCAAGTCACGGCGCTCTACCCCGGCGCCAACGCCGAAACGCTGCTGCGCTCAGTGGCGCCCTCGCTGGAAGAAGCCATCAACGGCGTGGAGCACATGGTGTACATGAGCTCGACGGCCAGCAACGACGGCTCGCTGGTGATTAGCGTCAACTTCCAGCTGGGCACCGACCCCGACCAGGCGGCCGTGAACGTGCAAAACCGCGTGGCCCAGGCCACCAGCCAGTTGCCGGCCGAGGTGGTGCAGCAGGGCGTGACCGTGGCCAAGCAGCAGAACAGCTTCGTGATGCTGCTGAACCTATACTCAGAAGACCCGAAGCAATACGACCAGACGTTTCTGGACAACTACGCCCAAATCAACCTGGTGCCCGAGCTCAAGCGCATTTCGGGCGTGGGGTCGACGGTGCTGTTTGGGGGCAACCGCGCCTACTCCATGCGCATCTGGCTGAAGCCGGCCCAGCTGGCCAGCTATAACCTCACCCCGGGCGAGGTGATGGCCGCCATTCAGGACAAGAACCTGGAGGCCGCCCCCGGCCGCCTGGGCGAAAGCAGCCAGGAAGCCTTTGAGTACGTCATCAAGTACAAAGGCAAGCGCAGCCAGCCCCTGGACTACGAAAACATGATTATCCGGGCCAACGCCGACGGCTCGATGCTGCGCCTCAAGGACGTGGCGCGGGTCGAGTTGGGCTCGGCCTCCTACAACAGCAACGTGCGCATTTCGGGCAAGCCGGGCATTAACATCGGCGTGTTTCAGGCGGCCGGCTCCAACGCCAACGAGCTGCAGATTGCCGTGGGCAAGGTGATGAAGAAGCTGGAAAAGAACCTGCCCGCCGGCGTGAAGCAGCAAACGATGTACAGCACCAAAGTGGCGCTGGACTTGTCCATCGAGCAGGTCGAACACACGCTGGTCGAGGCGTTTATTCTGGTGTTTCTGGTGGTGTTCATCTTCCTGCAAGACTTCCGCTCCACGCTGATTCCGGCCATTGCCGTGCCGGTGGCCATCGTGGGCACGTTCTTCTTCATGCAGCTGATGGGTTTCACCATCAACTTACTCACGCTCTTTGCCTTGGTGCTGGCCATTGGCATTGTGGTCGACGACGCCATTGTGGTCGTCGAGGCCGTGCATAGCAAGCTGGAAGAAGGCACCCACTCGGTCAAAGAAGCCACCACCAGCGCCATGAGCGAGATTACGGGGGCCATTATTTCGATTACCTTGGTCATGGCCGCCGTGTTTCTGCCGGTGGGCTTTCTGGAAGGCTCGACCGGCGTATTCTACCGGCAGTTTGCCTTTACCATGGCCATTGCCATCGTCATCTCGGCCGTGAACGCGCTGACCCTGAGCCCGGCGCTGGCGGCGCTCTTTCTCAAGCATACCCCGCACGAGCACGACGCCGAGCACCCTGCGCCCAGCACGTTCAAGACGCGCTTCTTTGCGGGCTTCAACCGCAGCTTTGAGCGGCTAACTGCCCGCTACGTGGGCAGCATCCGGTTTTTGGTGCGTCACAAATGGGTGGGGTTGAGCAGCCTAGTACTGGTGGTGGCGCTCACCGGCTGGCTGGCCAAGCGTACGCCCACGGGCTTCATCCCGTCCGAAGACCAGGGCTTTATTGCCATTTCGATGGCGCTGCCGGCCGGCTCGTCGCTGGACCGCTCCAACCACATTGCCCAGGAGATTGAGCAGCAGTTGCAAGCCATGCCAGCCGTTGACAAAATCAACCTACTCAGCGGCTTTAACATTCTGACTTCCTCCAGCAGCTCCTCGGCCCTCACCCTATTCGTCATCCTGAAGCCCACCAAGGAGAGGGGGGCGGTGCAGGACATCAACGCCATCATGGCGACGATGCGCGAGAAGGCGGCGGCCATAAAAGGGGCCGACACCTTCGTGTTTACCACGCCCACGGTGCCGGGCTTCGGCAACGTGGAGGGGCTGGAAGTGGTGCTGCAGGACCGCACCGGCGGCTCGCTGCCCAAGCTCGGGGAGGTAGGCCAGGCGTTTATCGGGGAGCTGATGAAGCAGCCGGCCATTGGGGTGGCCTTCACCTCGTTCCGGGCCGACTACCCGCAGCTGGAAGCCGAAGTAGACGAGGTGAAAGCCGCCCAGCTGGGCGTGAGCGTAAAAGCGGTGCTGCAAACCATGCAGGCCTACTTCGGCAGCGCCCAGGCCTCCGATTTCAACCGCTTTGGCAAGTACTACCGCGTCATTGTGCAGGCCGACCAGGCCAACCGCGCCGACCCCACGGCCCTGAACGGGGCCTTCGTGAAAAACGACCGGGGCGAGATGGTGCCCCTGCGCACGCTGGTGCGCCTCAAGCGGGTGTTCGGGCCGGAGACGGCCTCGCGCTTCAACCTCTTCAACTCGCTCACTATCAACGCGACGCCCAAGCCGGGCTACAGCTCCGGTGACGCCATCAAGGCCGTGGAGGCGGTGGCGGAGAAGCACCTGCCCTCGGGCTACACATACGAGTATTCGGGCCTCACGCGCGAGGAAATCTCGTCGGGCAGCCAGTCGACCGTCGTGTTCCTGATGTGCCTGGTGTTTGTGTATTTTCTGCTGGCGGCCCAGTACGAGAGCTACATTCTGCCCTTCGCGGTGCTGCTGTCGCTGCCGGCGGGCATGGTCGGGGTGTTCGCGGCCATCGGCTTTGCTGGCATCACCAATAACATCTACGTGCAGGTGGCCCTGATTATGCTCATCGGCCTGCTGGCCAAAAACGCCATCCTCATCGTGGAGTTTGCCTTGCAGCGCCGCCACGCGGGCGAGCCGCTGGTGCGGGCCGCGCTCAACGCCTCGGCCTCGCGCCTGCGCCCCATCCTGATGACTTCGCTGGCCTTCGTGGCCGGCATGCTGCCCATGATGGGGGCGCAGGGCCCCTCGGCCCTGGGCAACCATTCCATCAGCATCGCGGCGGCGGGCGGCATGCTCTCGGGCGTGGTGCTGGGCTTGTTCCTCATCCCGCTGCTGTTCGTGATTTTTCAACGCTTGAACGAGCGCCTCAGTGGCCCGCCCCAGCCCGTCCCGGCCAAGCCGGCCCGGGTGCCGGCCCACGCCACAGTTAGCTAACATCCATGACTACTCTTAAGAATACCCCCCGGCGCCTGCTGGCGCTGGGACTAGCCACCCTGCTGGTTATCGCCGCCTCGTGCAACGTGGCCAAGAACATTCCGCTGCCCACGCTGCCGCTGCCCGCCACCTACCGCACGGCCCTCACCGCCGATACGGCCTCCATCGCGGGCCTGCCGTGGCGCAGTTTCTTCACTGAGCCGGCCTTGCAGCAGCTGCTCGACAGCGCTACCGTGCGCAACAACGACCTGCAGCTGGCGCTGCGCAACATCGCCTCGGCCGAGGCCACCCTCAAGCAGGCGCGCTGGGGTAACGTGCCGGCCGTGAGCTTGCAGGCGGGCGTGACCACCAACCGCCCCTCGGGCAACAGCCTGAACGGCATTTCCCTCAGCCAGTTTCTGGGCACCAAGCACATCGAAGACTACAACCTGGCGGCGGCCGTGAGCTGGGAAGCCGACATCTGGGGCAAAATCCGCAACCGCACGGCCGAGGCCCGGGCCGCCTATCTGCAAAGCCAGGAAGCCCGCAAGGCCGTGCAAACCCAGGTGGTGGCCCAGGTAGCCCAGGGATACTACAACCTCTTGCTGCTGGACACCCAGCTGGCCGTGGCCCGGCGCAACTTCGCGCTCACCGACAGCACCTTGCGCTTTACGCGCCTGCAGTTCACGGCCGGCCAGGTCACGGCCCTGGCCGTGCAGCAGGTGGAGGCGCAGCGCCTGCTGGCGGCCGGCCTCATCCCGCAGTTCGAGCAAGGCATCACGGTGCAGGAAAACGCCCTGAGCATCCTGGCCGGACGCCTTCCGGGCGGCATCCGCCGCAACGGCAACCTGCTGGCGCTGCAAGTGCCGGTGGTAGCGTCGGCCGGCGTGCCGGCCGCCCTGCTAGCCCAACGGCCCGACGTGCGTACCGCCGAACTGGCCCTCGACCGGGCCAACGCCGCGGTGGGCTACACCAAAGCCGCCCTGTACCCTACGCTTTCCATTACGGCCCAGGGTGGCCTCAACGCCTTTCAGGCCAGCAACTGGTTTAGTGTGCCGGCGTCGTTGTTTGGCCTGGCCACCGGGGGGCTCACGCAGCCACTGCTACAGCGCCGCGCCCTGCGCACCGAGTACGAGCTGGCCCAGCTGGACCGGGAGCGCACCGTTATTCAGTTCCGGCAGCAGGTGCTGGTGGCCGTGGGCGAGGTTTCCGACGCCCTCGGGCAAGTCACCCGCACCCAAACCCAGCAAACCATTGCCACCGACCGGGTGCGGGCCCTGCGCCTGGCCACCACCAGCGCCGGTCAGCTCTTCCGCAGCGGCCTGGCCAGCTACCTAGAAGTCATTACGGCCCAAAGCAACGCCCTGCAAAGCGAGCTGGAGTTGGCTTCCTTGAAGCGTAGCCAGCTGGAAGCCAACGTGGAGCTGTACCGGGCCGTGGGCGGCGGCTGGCAGTAATAAGCCTTATCCAGCTTCCTTGCCCTCCCTACTTCGACCATCGAATGCCAGGCGACATCCTCCTATTCCCACCCCATTCCCATGGATACCAAGTCCCTCGTCAAGCTAGCCAAGTCGCTGAGCGACCCCACCCGCCTGCGCATGCTGCAGGAGATTGCGCGGGCGCAGCGGCTGGGATGCGCCAATCTGTATGAGTTTGTGCCCATCAGCCAGCCCTCCATGTCGCAGCACGTGAAGGCCCTGGTAGATGCAGGGCTGGTGAATTCGTGTAAGGAAGGCCGCAACATGTACTTGACCATCAACACGGAAAAGCTGCAGGAGCTGGAAAGCTTTCTGCAGTTGCTGAAGATGAGTTAGCTCTCTTGCAGCAAGTCACTGCTTAACCATGCGTTTCCAAGACGGGTCGAAGCAAGCCCTCGTCGGGGAAACGATAAACTATTCAATCCCCATTGCATGAAAATCGGAATCATTGGCACCGGCCCCGTTGGCGGCTCCCTCGCCAAAAACCTGGCTGCTCTCGGCCATCAGGTGAAAGTGACCAACACCCGCCAGCCGGCCGAACTGGCCCGCAAAGCCCAGGAATTGGGGGCTAGCCCCGCCACTCTGCATGACGTGGTGCAGGACGTGGACCTCGTTTTTATCGCCGTGCCTTTCAAGGTAATTGACGAGTTTCCCAAGGACCTGTTCCGGTCGTTGCCCCCCGAGGTAATCGTGGTGGATACCGGCAACTACTACCCCTTCCGGGACGAGAAAATCGAGGCGCTGGAGCAGGGCCAGCCGGAGAGCGTGCTGGCGGCCGAGCAGCTGGGCCGCCCCTTGCTGAAAGCCTTCAACAACCTGCTGGCCGAGACGATTGCCAGCGGCGGCACCGCGCCCGGAACACCCGGCCGCATTGCCCTCTCCATTGCGGGCGACGATGAGCGCGCCAAACAAATTCTTTCCGACCTCTGCAACGACTTCGGCTTTGACGTGGTGGACGGGGGCAGCCTGGCCGACTCGTGGCGGCAGCAGCCCGGCACGCCGGCCTACTGCACCGAACTCACGGCCCCGGAGCTAACCCACGCCTTGGCCAATGCTGTGCCCGGCAAGGCCCCGCAGATACGCGACCAGATTATCTCGGAGCTGCTGCAACGCGAAGCATGGCCCACCCGCGAAGAAGTAGTAGCCGGCAACCGCGCCCGGCAGCTAGGTAAATCCTAGCCAGTCCAGGCCCTACCAACCGAATACAACTTCAATGCAAACTCACATGGAAAACCAGCAACACCCGACTGTCCTTGTTTTGGGCGCCAGCGGAACTATCGGCCGTCAAGTGGTCAAAGACCTGGAAGGTCAAGCCGTCAACGTACGCATCACGTCGCGCAACCAAGAGATGGTAGAACAGCTTCGCCGCGAAGGAAAAGACTGCCACTACCTGGACCTGGATGACCCCAGAACCTTTGCGCTAGCGCTGGCCGGGGTGGACCGGGTGTTTCTGCTAACCGGCTACACGGTGGCCATGCTCACGCAGAGCAAGACCCTGGTAGATGCGGCCAAGAAAGCCGGCGTCCGCCATATCGTGCACGTGGGCGTGTTCGCGGAGTGGGACACGACCGACGCGCACTTTGCGTGGCACCAGCTGATTGAAAAGTACATCGAGGCCAGCGGCATTGCCTGGACCCACCTTCATCCGAACATGTTCATGGAGGTGTTCACGGGGCTGTATATCCCGAAGAATCTAACCTACACCAGCTACTGGGACGACCGCCGAGTTGGCTACATCGCCTCCAGCGACATCGCGGCGGTGGCCGCCAAAGCCCTCGTCGACGGGCCAGCGCGTCACGGTGGTCAGCATTACTGGTTAAGTGTAGAAAGCTTTAACGGACAGGAAATTGCGGCGCTGTTGAGCGAGGTGACCGGCCTGGAAATCAAGCACGAAGACAAAGGCCTGGCAGGCTTCAAAGAGCTGATTGAAACGCTGCTGGCCAATGGGGCGGAGAGCTGGTACGCCAAGGCCAACATTGACTTTGTCACGCAGATGCTCGACGGTAGAATGTCCTACATGTCCATGGTGCAAAACGATGTTCCGTACGTCCTGGGCAGACCCGCCAAGACCCTCCGGGAGTTTCTGGAGGAGCACAAGGCTGCAATTAGGGAATCAGCGGTAACGGGGTAAAGGACATGCAGGTGCTGGATATCATCGGCCAGACCCTTGGCTTGCAGAGAAGGTTCTGCCGGGGCAAAAACACGCATTTATACTCCTTGTAATGACCAACCGAAAAACGTTAAAGCTGGCCGCAGTCATTGATGGGCCGGGGTGGAATTTCTCCTCCTGGCGACACCCCGATATGCCCGCCGACGCCGGCGAAAACATTGATTTCTTCATTCAACAGGCCCAGCTGGCGGAGCAGGCTAAGTTCGAAACCCTGTTTTTGTACGACGTCAGCCACGTCGGCCCCGGCAACATTCCCTACTACCTGAGCATGTTCGAAGGGGGGACGCTCATGTCTGCCCTCGCCATGAAAACGGAGCGCATCGGCCTCTCCTTGACGGCCTCAACGTCTTACAACGACCCCTACAACCTCGCCCGGCAGGTCTTGTCGCTGGACAAACTCAGCAAGGGCCGGGCCTCGCTGAACGCCATCACCTCCAATCCGGGTGGGATGGTGAACTTCAGCCGGGGTCACCTCGGCAAAGCCGACCAATACCCCATGCACCAGGAGTTTCTGGAAATTCTGCTGGGCCTCTGGGACACGTACGAGGACGACGCTTTTCCCCGGGATAAGGAAAGCGGTGTCTTCCTGAACCCGCGCAAGATGCACCCCGTCAACTTCCGGGGAAAGTACTTCTCGGTGGATGGCCCGTTGAACCTGAGCCGCTCGGTGCAGGGCCGGCCGGTGCTGTACATGGCCGGCAGTTCGCCCACTTTCGTGGACCTAGCCACGTCCTACACCGACG
>NZ_JBCEVZ010000033.1:0-55191 GCF_038448715.1 Hymenobacter segetis
TAGGCACGCTGCGGCCCTTTCTCATCCAGCGCATGGTCGATGTCAGCATCGAGCAGGGCGACATGAAGGGGCTGAACTTCATGTTTCTGCTGCTGCTGGTGCTGCTGGTGGCCCACGCCGGCGTGAGCTATCTGCAGACCTACTACGGCGGCTGGCTGGGCCAGTACATCGTGCGCGATATCCGCACCGACCTCTACCGCCACCTGCTCAGCCTCAAGCTCAAGTTCTTCGACCAGACCCCCATCGGCGTGCTCGTGACGCGCAATATTTCCGATGTTGAAACCCTATCCGACGTGTTCAGTGAGGGCCTGGCGGCCATGGTGGGCGACATTCTGCAGCTGCTCTTCATCATGGCCTTCATGTTCTACATCGACTGGCGGCTCACGCTCATCAGCCTCTCGGTAATTCCGCCGCTGCTGTTCAGCACGTATGTGTTCAAGGAGAAAATCAAGGGCTCGTTTCAGGATGTGCGCACGGCCGTGGCCAAGCTCAACTCCTTCGTGCAGGAGCATCTCACGGGCATGAACGTGGTCCAGATTTTCAACAACGAGGAGCGCGAGTACCGCAAGTTTGCCGCCATCAACAAGGAGCACACCGAAGCCAACATCCGCTCGGTGCTCTACTACAGCATCTATTTCCCGGTGGCCGAGGTGCTGGGGGCCATTGGCGTGGGCCTGCTGGTGTGGTACGCCGCGCAGGGCCAGATTGAGGGCTCGATTTCGAAGGGCGCGCTCATCGCCTTCATCATGTACAACGCGCTTTTCTTCCGCCCCATCCGCCAGATTGCCGACCGGTTCAACACCCTGCAACTCGGTCTGGTAAGCACCGAACGCCTCCTCAAACTCCTCGACAACCAGGAGCTGGTGGCCCCCAGCGGCACCTTCGCCCCCGCCGAGCTGCAAGGCGACGTGGAATTCAAGCACGTCAAATTTGCCTACAACGAGCCCGACTGGGTGCTCAAAGACATCAGCTTCCACGTGAAGCCCGGCCAGACCATCGCCTTCGTAGGCGCGACCGGCGCGGGCAAGACCAGCATTATCAACCTACTGAGCCGCTTCTACGACATCCAGAGCGGCAGCATCCTCATCGATGGCCGCGACCTGCGCGAATACGACCTCAGCCTGCTCCGCCGCCAAATCGGCATTGTGCTCCAGGATGTTTTCCTCTTCGCCGGCAGCATCCGCGACAACATCACGCTCGGCAATAAAGCCATCACCGACGCCCAAATCTGGGAAGCGGCCGACCTCGTAGGGGCCCGCCGCTTCATCGAGCGCCTGCCCGAAGGCCTCGGCTACCCCGTAATGGAGCGCGGCGCCACGCTTTCCGTGGGCCAGCGCCAGCTTATCAGCTTCGTGCGGGCCATGGTGTACCAGCCCCACATTATTGTTTTGGATGAAGCCACGTCATCCGTCGATTCCGAAACCGAGGAGCTGATTCAGCAGGCCATCGAAAAGCTGATGCAGGGCCGCACCTCGCTCGTCATCGCCCACCGCCTGAGCACCATCCAGAAAGCCGACAAAATCATCGTCCTCGACAAAGGCGAAATCAAGGAAACCGGCACCCACGAGGAGCTACTGCGCATTGCGGGCGGCTACTACGCCCAGCTCTACCGCATGCAGTACATCGTGGCAGATGCTTCGCTGAACGAGGAATAGCCGGCTGGCTCAGAGCGTCTTTCCAAATTGGTAGCTCACGCCCGTACTCAGGGCCGGGGCGAAGGCCGAGATATTGTTATCGATGCCGTGGTTCGTCAGATACGAGCCAACCAATGCCAGCAGCAACGAGAACGTTACACGGGCATCGGCGGTCAATTTCAGATTGGGCGTGAGGGCATACGCGCCGCCCAGGCCGCCGACGAGCAGGAAGTCGTGGTAGGATGTACTCATGTCGGAATTCGATTGCTGGCCCGTCCGGGCATCGGTATAGGTGCTTTCCTCGCGGTAAGTCGCGGCCAGGGGCATGAACCCAATTTCAAAATCGGCCTGCCAGCGCCCACGGTCGGGCAGTGGCAAGTGCGACCGGATAATTATCGGCACGGCCCAGGAATTGGCACTGCGCTGCCGGATACTCGTACCATAACTGTCGGCGACGGTGGCGGTACGCCTCGGCATCGTTCGCAACAATAACCCCACTTCGAAGCTCCCCACTTGCCTTATTTGGTAGGTGATGGCCGGCATCACGGGCCAGGGCCGGACGGATTCTATGCCACGCTCATCGGCCGCCTCGACAAAGGCAAAGCGCGGATAAAAGGCCAGTTGGGTGCCTACCGACCACCGACGCGCCGGCCATTCGGTAGGAGCCTCGGTGGTTTGGGCCACCCCGCGGTGCCCGGCCAGCACCAGCATCACGAGTAGTATCCGGTAGAGCTTCATGAGCGCACGAGTAAGTTTGTAGCTTGGTAGATAGGCCGACCGATTTCGTGTTTTCGCGCTGCCCTACTGCAATGTAAACCGTTTCCCCACGCCGTGCGCTACCTCTTTCTCGCCATCATCCTGCTCACCATCATTGCGGCCGGCACCTACGCCTACCTCGGTGGCACCCGCGAGCCCAAAGTCACCCTCGAAACCACCGTCGCGCCGCTGTACCTGGCCGGCCAGCCCTTCCACGGCAAGGTCACCGGCGATGCCTTTGGTACACTGTTTCGCCAGGCCAAGGATGCCCAGGCCCGCCTGCACGGCGACCTCGCCAACCTCTACCTCAACGACCCCGAAACGGCCCACGATACCATCCAGGCCTTCATCGGCCTGGCCGTGGCCGATACCACGCAGGCCTTGCCCACCGGCTTTCGCTACCGCGTGGTGCCGGCCGGGCAGCGCATCCTGGCCGCCCGCCTCAGCGGCGTAAGCTACCTGCTGGCCCCCAACAAGCTCTACCCCGCCGCCCTCGAAGCCGTGAAAGCCCAGAAGCTCACCCAGCGTGGCGACTTCTACCTAGAGCGCTTCGGGGCCAACGAGGAATCGGAAGTGTGGGTGGGCGTGAAGTAGCCGGCCGCCTTAGCGCTTGCGCGTAATGTCGGGCACGCTCACTCCCACGCTCAGCAGGTAGGCCGAAAACTGGTCGGCCGTGCCAAACGGCGCGCTGGCGTACCACTGCCGGTAGCCGCCGCGCAGCGTCAGCCACGGCCCATCCACGCGCCGTAGCTTGTACGTGGCCATAAGGCCGATTTCCGTCACCGGGGCCACGGCCGTATCGAGGCGCTTGGCCGTGGTGCAGCCGCAGCCCTGCCCCTTGCGCTGCACCTGCTGGGCATTGTCGTAGAGGCTGGCCCCGCCCAGTCCCGCTCCTGCTTCGGCGGCCAGCCGCCAGCGAGTGTTTTCGGCCAGAAGCAGTTGGTTATTCCAGGTAGCGCTAAAAAGTGCCAGGCGCGGCTGCGTCGCCCCGGCATACACCTCGGCCGGCGCGTGGGCAGCCGGCATTTCGCCGGTGAAGCTGCCGCGCAGGCCGGCGCTCCAGCGGGGCAGCAGCCAGTAGTGCGCTTCCGCCTCCATCCCCAGGTAAGGCGTAGCCGCCCGGTCCGTAGCTCCCAGCAGCCCAATAGAACCGCCCCTGCGGATTGGCACAAAGGGCTTTTTCACCTCACAGGAATCGTGGTGGCTGTGATGGCAGGCAGTGTAGGGAACAAAGGCCGCGTGGCACTGGGCCTGTGCGTCCAGTGGGGCAAAACCGGCGGCACTCAGCAGCCCCAGCAGCGTAAGCAGTATTTTCATAAATCCTGGACTAACTGAATGATGCTATGAATATAAGCCGCGAAACTGTCGATTTCATGAACTCATGAAAAAGCCCTGGCTGCTATTGCAGCCAGGGCTTTTTCATGTGCTTAGAGGTCGAACGGCTACTTACGGCCGAAATAATAGTTGGCCCCAAACTGCAGTTGACTTAAGCCAAACCCAGCATCGAGCGCGCTAAGGTACCTGTCGGCCGAGCCAGTATCCTTAACCTTTAACCGATTGTAGCTCAGGCTGCCAATGCTAGCCGTCAAGCCAAACTTCGGCACCGGAAAAAAGACGATACCCGGCGTGAGCGCCACGTAGTAGCCGCTCACTTTCAAGTTCGAATAATAGTAGTAAGGCGGGTAACTGGATGTCCGCTGGGCCCATTGCGAGTCCGATTCGTAGCCCGCACCGAGTGTAGCCGTCATGCCAAATTGCTCGCTAAACATCTGGTAGTATTGGGCCATTGGTCCCACCCGTAAAGTGGAAGAAGTAGGAGGCCCCGATTGGTTGTTGCTGCTTGACGAACTATACGAACCACCCGTCACCGTATGCTGAAGCTGCACGCCCAGCGCCAGATTATCAGCCACAAAGCCTCCAACGGCAAAATCAAGCCGGAAAGTGCGGTAAGTATTTTTGCTATTGAGCCCACCATTGCCGTTACTGGTCAAGTCATCGGTTTCGGTGTGGAAGCCCACGCTACCGGTGAGCAGGCCCGTGCCTTTGCCGATGGTGGTTTGGGCCTGTGCGGCCGTCAGCGTACTGCCTAGCGCAGCCAGTACAAGTAGAGGGGTTTTCATGAAGAAAGGATTAAAATTTAACGCAAAGCTCTTGCGATTTCACCCATTCTCCATGCCTTTCTTCAAGCAATTTGGTTGTAGTGCCAATAAACACCCCGTAAAGCAGCCTTTGCTTGTTGTAATCAGCACTTTATTTTTGCTACCCGTCTTGGCTTAAACGCACAACGCCCCCGCCGATGAGGCGGAGGCGTTGAAGCTTGCGAGAAATGTCGGGGTGGCAGGATTCGAACCTACGGCCTCGTCGTCCCGAACGACGCGCGCTACCGGGCTGCGCTACACCCCGAAAGCCGGCCGATGGGGCAGCCGGTTTTCTTGTTCCAATATTAGCGGCCGAAAAAAGCCTCCGAACCCAAAAGTTCGGAGGCTTTACAAGAGCGGCTGCTCTTCCGTCGGAGTGGCAGGATTCGAACCTACGACCTCCAGCACCCCATGCTGGCGCGATACCAGGCTACGCTACACCCCGATTGGTATTGGAGCGACAAAGGTAAGATTATTTTTGATTCCTGTGCAAGCCCGACGCAAATAAAGTTTTGCCAATGGTGGCTTAGGACCGGTTTTTGGAGCGGTTTTGGCCCAAGCAGTCCCGGAATTGCTTAGCTTTACGCAAGCCGTTTTACCTCATCTTGTTCTTATCCTACTTATGAAAAAGTTATTACTACTTGTGTTGGCCAGCACGTTGGCTTCGGCAGCGGCGCAGGCCCAGACTCCGGCCAGCCCCACCGCAGCCGCTGCGGCCCCGGCCAAAGAAGAAGCAATTTTGCCCAACGGCGTAGTGGCGGCCCCCGCCACGGCCGTTGCCGCCGCCGCGCCGGCCGAGGGCACGAGCCGCATCGCGCTGGCCCCCGAAACCCCCGCTGCCAACCCCAACGCCATCAAGGTGAAAGCCGATGCCGTGGCCGGCAAGCTCACCGTCAAAACCGATAACCCCGGCCCCACCCGCGTGGAAGTGAGTGATGCGGGCGGCCGCCCCGTCATCACCTACACCATGATGAACGGCCAGACCCCGGCCGTGCTCAACGTGGGCCAGCTGCCGGCCGGAGCTTACATCGTGCGCTGCACGGCTTATGAAAAAACCGGCATGCGCCGCGTCATGATTGGGCAGTAAGCTCGCGCTTGAATAAATTAAAAGGGCCGTTACGCTAAGCGTAACGGCCCTTTTTTGTTACCTGACTATCCGGCCAGCGGCTCCAGCAGGTCCCATTTATTACCGTACAGGTCCTCAAAGACGGCAACGTGGCCGTAGACCTCGGAGCGTGGCGTTTCGAGGAAATGCAGGCCGCGGCTTTGCAGCACGGGGAAGTCGCGCCAGAAATCGTCGGTATGCAGGAATAGCCAGACGCGGCCCGCGCCTTGGTGGCCCACGCCGCGCTTTTCTTCGTCGGTTTTGGCTTCGGCCAGCAGCAGGCTGCAACCGGCCGCGCTAGGCGGCGCTACTACCACCCAGCGCTTGCCGCCGCCCATGTCTAGGTCAGAAGCCAGGGTAAATCCGAGCACGTTGGTGTAGAAGGCAATGGCTTCGTTGTAGTTACGAACGAGCAGGGTGACGTGAGCCAGGCGTTGATTCATGAGCAGTTAGGCTTCTTCGGTTTGCAGCTGCCGGTCATACAGCGCTTTATACAATCCCGCCGCGTCAGCCATGAGCGCATCGTGGGTGCCGTGCTGCACAATCACGCCATCGTCAAGCACCAGGATTTCATCAGCCAGCTTCACCGAACTCACGCGGTGCGAGATGATGAGGCTGGTGCGGGCGGCCATAATGCGCTGCAGGCTGCCCAGAATGGCATTCTCCGTCTTGGTATCAACGGCGGAGAGCGAATCATCCAGAATCAGGATTTTGGGCTCCTTCACCAGGGCGCGGGCCATGCTCACGCGCTGCTTCTGGCCGCCGGAGAGCGTGATGCCGCGCTCGCCCACTTTGGTATCGAAGCCTTCGGGGAAGGCGAGGATGTTTTCGTACACATCAGCATCGCGGGCGGCTTGCAGCATCCGGGCTTCATCAGGCTGGTCGAGGCCAAAGTTGATGTTGTTGCGGATGGTATCGGAGAACAGGAATACGTCCTGCGGCACGTAGCCAATCTGGCCGCGCAGGGCGCGTAGCGAGTAGTCGCGCACGTCGGTGCCGTCGATTTTGATGTCGCCGGCCGAGACGTCGTAGAGGCGGCAGAGCAGGGCGGCTACCGTGCTTTTGCCTGAGCCAGTGTTGCCGATGACGGCCAGCGTCTGGCCCGGCTTCACGCGGAAGCTCACGTTTTTCAGGGCCTGAATACCGGTGTCGGGGTAAGTGAACGACACGTTTTCGAACACGATATCACCGTCCAGTTCACGCTGCACATTTTGGCGCGAGATGATGTCCGTTTTCTGGTCCAGGAATTCGTTGATGCGGGCCTGCGAGGCCTCGGCGCGCTGCACCAGAGAGGAAGTCCAGCCTAGCGCCGTGACCGGCCAAGTGAGCAGGTTCACGTAAATCAGAAACTCGGCAATGGTACCCGTGGTGATGGTGCCGCGAATGACCTCCTGGCCGCCCACCCACACGGTAATGAGCGTGCTCAAGCCGATGAGGAACAGAATAAGCGGAAAGAACAGCGAGTTCACGAAGTTCAGGCTCAGCGACTTCTCTTTATACTCGTTGCTGGCCGCCGAGAATTGCGCGTGCGAATCGGCCTCGCGCACGAAGGATTTCAGCACCCGAATCCCCGAAAAAGCCTCCTGCACAAAGGTCGTCATGCCCGACAGTGCCCGCTGGATTTCGTCGGACTTCCGCTCAATCAAATTATTGACATAGAAGATGCTGACCGACAAAACCGGCAGCGGCAGCAGCGTGTAGAGCGTCAGCTTCACGTTCACCATGAGCATGAGCGGCACGATGAGCAGGAACAGCAGCACCAGCTGCAAAAAATACATGATGGCCGGCCCGAGGTACATCCGCACCCGGCTCACGTCCTCCGAAATGCGCGACATCAAATCCCCGGTGCTGTGGCGGCGGTAGAAGCTGAGCGGCAGCGACTGGTAGTGCTGGTAAATCTGGTTCTTCTGGTCGTTTTCGATGTGGCGCGACATGACAATGAGCGTCTGGCGCATGAAGAACAGGAAGATGCCGCGCCCCAGCGCCAGTGCAATGATGAGCACGCCGTAGAACAGCACGTTGCGCCCAAATAGCTGATACACGCCCTTCTGGGCTTCGGTACCAGCGTAGAGGTGGTAGAGGTCGATGCCCTCGTTCACCAAATCGAAGGCGTAGCGCACCAGCTGGGCCGGAAAAATGGCCAATAAGGTGCTTAGCGCTACGAACAGCACCCCGGCGAGGAAATGCCACTTGTAGCGGAAGATGAAGGGATTAACGGCGGATAATGCGCGCACGGGCAGGGTGGAAAGGGGGCCGGTTCGGGAAAATAGCGGTACTTTTGCGGCCTGAAACGATGAGTCAATGGTCAAACCGAACGTCATGCTGAGCTTGCCGAAGCATCTCTACCGCAGTAGTAATTATTTACTTACGCGGTAGAGATGCTTCGGCAAGCTCAGCATGACGTTCTGGATTTTCGTACAAGCCCAAAGACCCAACAAAGTTACGCCGCACTCTTCCCAACCATCCATCCCCAAATTCCCACCAACCTTCAATTCATCCCCATGATTGAAACCCAAATCATCGCCCCCGAGTCGATTTTCGGCCAGATTGCCGAGCATCAGCACGAGCAAGTCGTGTATTGCCACGACCACGAAACTGGCCTCAAAGCCATTATCGGCATCCACAACACCGTGCTTGGGCCGGCCCTCGGTGGCACGCGCATGTGGCACTACGCTTCTGATGCGGAAGCCCTGAACGACGTACTGCGCCTCTCGCGCGGCATGACCTACAAGGCCGCAATCTCGGGCCTGAACCTGGGTGGTGGCAAAGCCGTCATCATCGGCGATGCCAAAACGTTGAAGACCGAAGCCCTGCTGCGCAAATTCGGCCGCTTCGTGCAGAACCTGAACGGCAAGTACATCACGGCCGAGGATGTGAACATGACCACCAAGGACATGGAGTATATCCGCATGGAAACCAAGCACGTAGCCGGCCTGCCCGAGAGCATGGGCGGCTCGGGCGACCCCTCGCCGGTGACGGCCTACGGCGTGTACATGGGCATGAAAGCCGCTGCTAAAAAGGCATTCGGCTCAGAGAGCCTGGCTGGCAAGCGCATTGGCGTGCAGGGCACGGGCCATGTGGGCACCTACCTCCTGGAGCACCTCCAGAAAGAGGGCGCGAAGCTCATCGTGACCGATTACTACGAAGACCGCGCCCTGGATGCGGCCAACCGCTTCGGTGCCACCGCCGTAGGCCTCGACGATATTTATGACCAGGAAATGGACATCTACTCGCCCTGCGCGCTGGGTGCCACGCTCAACGATGACACCATTCCGCGCCTGAAGGCCCGCGTAGTGGCCGGCTGCGCCAACAACCAGCTCAAAGTAGAAAACCAGCACGGCCCCGAGCTCGTGCGCCGCGGCATCGTGTACGCCCCCGACTTTCTCATCAACGCCGGCGGCCTCATCAACGTGTATTCCGAAGTGACGGGAGCCAGCCGCCAGGGTGCCCTCACCCAGACCGAAAAAATTTACGATTTCACCCTCCAGGTTTTGGCCAAGGCCGAAGAAGAAGGCACGCACCCGCAGGCCGCCGCCATCCGGCAGGCCAAGGAGCGCATCGCCAGCGTGGGCCGGGTGAAGTCGACGTATTAGTTAGCCTGAACGAAAAAAGAACGTCATGCAGAGCGCAGCGAAGCATCTTGCCCGCGCAACGCAATTCATTTAATTGGATTACTGACTGCGGTAAAGATACTTCGCTGCGCTCTGCATGACGCGCTTTCTTCGTTCAGATTAACCTCTGACAACCAACAACTGATTACCAGACCAATATGCTCAATCGCCGCCTCCTCCGTATCAAAGTCATGCAGTCGCTCTACTCCTACCACCAGGCGGTGGGAGCTGATTTAATGCTGGCGCAAGACCGCATCGCGGCGGCTTTCGAGCCCGACCTGACGGCCAAAGAGGCCCCCGACCGCCGCCTGCTGGAAGGCCAGCGCAAGATGGGCGAAGCCCAGCTGCGCGACTGGTACCGCACCGGCGTGATGCCCGAGAAAACGGACGACAAAGCCGTGGACAAGGCCGTGACCGATGCCATCAACTCCTTCCAGAACCAGGTGAAGAAGGACGGCGAGTTCTACGCCGGCCAGCTGCTGGTGGGCGCCGAAAGCATTCACGACCAATACCTGCACCTGCTGAACCTGCCCGCCGCCCTGCTCGGCGTGATTGAGGAAGAGCAGAGCCGTGAGGAGCGCCGCCGACTCGGCCCGCGCGAGGATGCCCAGGATGCCACCCGCCTGCACCAGAACAAGGCCATTGCCAAGCTGATGGCCAACGAGCAGCTCCAGAGCCAGACCATCCGGCGCAAGCTGGCCTGGGAAGGCAATGAGGAATTGGAGGCCCTGCGCGCCGCTTGGGAGGAAATGAAGGCCGACGAAACCGTGCTGGCCTACCTCAACGGCAAGGATATCGACCAGCCCGAGATGGACTACGACACGGACCTCGAAATCCTGCGTCACATTTACAAGGACTTCGTTTTCAAAGGCGAAGCGCTACCACGCCAGCTCGAATCCGATGATTTGAACTGGGAGGAAAACCGGCCCATCGTGCGCAACCTGGTATTGAAGACGCTGAAAATGCTGCCCTTCACCGCCGAGCCCACGCAGGAGCTGATGAACCTCTCGGCCAACTGGGCCGACGACCGCGAGTTTGCCGAAACGCTCTACAAGCAGACGCTCATCGAGGACGACAAGATGGAGAAGCTCATCGCCGGCTCGGTGCAGAACTGGGACGTGGAACGCGTGGCCCTGCTCGACAAAATCATCCTGAAAATGGCCCTTACCGAGATGCAGCTTTTCCGCGGCATTCCGGTGAAAGTCACTATCAACGAGTACATTGAAATCAGCAAGCTTTACAGCACGCCCAAAAGCAAACAATTTGTTAACGGCATTCTGGACAAGCTGGCAACGGATTTGGCCGCCAGCGGCGACATTCGCAAATCGGGCCGCGGCTTGCTGGACAACCAGTAAGCGCCGGGCGCGGGCGAACGGCAACATTATGGCCTGCGGCTGAACATTGGGCCGATATAGCCACTTTTGCATCTACGGCCGCGTTTCTGCGTACGCAGCTCTGAAAACATTCTCACCTCTCTTCCCCAATCCTCGACGACCATGGCTAGCAAAACCACCACCGGCATCCTGTGCTTCGCGGGCGGCGCCCTCACCGGCGCAGCCCTTGGCTTGCTCTATGCCCCCGAACCCGGCACCGAAACCCGCTCCTGGCTCAGCTACCAGCTCGAAAAGTACCGCTCGGTGCTCGCTGACCTCACCGATAGCCTCGTGACCAGCCGCGAAGGCGTGGGCCAATCGACGGCCAAAAGCGAAGGCCAGCGCGTGATTTCCGATGCCAAATCCAAAGCCGAACAGTTACTCGGCGATGTTGACCAACTCATCAACCAAATCAATTCCCGCAAGGGCGCTTAATTTTTTTTACGGGTGCCTAAGTACTTGACGGAATGGGAGAATGGGTGAACAGCTGATGAAAATTCAGTCTTCGCTCATTCACTCATTCCGTTCTTTGCTTTCTCATTCAGTCATTTATTACCAGTACGATGCACGTAGTAACCCTTATTCCCGGCGATGGCATAGGCCCCGAAATCACGAAAGCGGTAACCGATATTTTTGCTGCCGCGCAGGTGCCCATTCAGTGGGAGGAGCAGAATGCCGGCCAAACGACGTTTGACCAGTCGGGCGAATTGATTCCGAATGCGCTGCTCAAGTCACTGGAAAAGAATAAGGTGGCCCTCAAAGGCCCGATTACCACGCCGGTCGGCAAGGGCTTCCGCAGCATCAACGTGACGCTGCGCCAGAAGTACGACCTCTACCAAAACGTGCGGCCCAGCAAAACCACGGCCGGCATCCACACCCGCTACGAAGGCATCGACCTGGTGCTCTTCCGCGAAAACACCGAAGGCCTGTACTCGGGCCTGGAAGTGTACGACGAGCGCCTCGGCATCGCCGACGCCATTGCCCGCGTCACGGTAGAAGGCTCGCGCAAAATCTGCCGCGCCGCCTTTGCCTACGCCGCCAAGCACGGCCGCAAAAAGGTGACTCTGGCCCACAAGGCCAACATCATTAAAATGGCCGGCACGCTGATGCTCAATGCCTGCAAAGAGGCCAGCAACGAGTTTCCGGGGATTGTGTTCGAGGACAAAATCATCGATAACATGTGCATGCAGCTCGTGAACAAGCCCGAGCAGTTCGACGTGATTGTGACCACCAACCTGTTCGGCGACCTGCTGTCCGACCTCTGCGCCGGCCTCGTGGGCGGCCTGGGCGTGGTAGCCGGGGCCAACATCGGCGACAACATGGCCATTTTTGAAGCCGTGCACGGTTCGGCCCCTGACATTGCCGGCCAAGGCAAAGCCAACCCCACCGCCCTGCTCCGCTCGGCCATCATGATGCTGCACCACCTCGGCGAGCACGCCAAGGCTGAGCAAATCGACAAAGCCCTGGAAGCCACCCTGCTGAACCAGGAAGAATGCACCGGCGACCTCGGCGGCAAAGCCAGCACCAGCCAGTTCGCTCAAAGCATTATTGCCAAGCTGTAATTTTATACGGTTGTGTGCCGTCTGTCATCCTAAGCGGAGCGAAGGACCTTATCAAGTCAGAACGAATTGTTCGGCTGTGATAAGGTCCTTCGCTCCGCTCAGGATGACAGAATAAAACACCTTTTCAATTCAATGAAATACCCGATTTTCCTTGCCGCATCGCTCCTACTCGGAGCCTGCAACCACGACAAAACCGCCGAAGTAGGCACCGAAGGCGTTAACGCCGCCGCAACCGTCGAATCTGATGCCGCCAACCCCACCGTGGACAACCCCAACGTGGTGAGCGACGAAGCCGCGCCCAATCCCAATGCTCCGGTGATGAAATTTGCCGAGGCTGAGTTTGATTTTGGTGACATTCAACCTGATTCTAAAGTCCACCACACGTTTACCTTTACCAACACCGGCAAATCGCCGCTGCTGATTGAGGACGCTACCGCTTCCTGCGGCTGCACCACCCCCAGCTGGACCAAGGAGCCCGTGGCTCCCGGGGCCCAGGGCAAGATGGAAGTGCAGTTCGACAGCCGCGGCAAGCAGGGCATCATCAGCAAGCAGGTGGCGGTGCGGGCCAATACGCAGCCTACCATCACCACCATTCTCATCAAAGGCAACGTACTCACTCCGAAGGCCAACTAGCCTATTCCCGCTTCTTACTCCAACGCCATGTTCCTGAACCTTATGCTGCAAGCCGCCGGCGGCGCCGACTATGCCCAGCCGCTTTTCCTGCTGATTGCCGCTGGCGTCTTCTATTTCTTCATGATTCGGCCGCAGCAAAAGCGGGCCACCGATGCCAAGAACTTCCGCCAGTCGCTGGCCAAGGGTTCGCGCATTGTCACCATCGGCGGCCTGCACGGCCTGATTGTGGAACTCACCGACGACACCGTGGTAGTTGAGGTAGACCGTGGCACTAAGCTGCGCTTCGACCGCTCGGCCATTGCCCGCGAAGTGGGCAACAAAGCCAACACCGCTACCGGGGCCGACACTATCGGCGCTTAAGTCATGGACGGGCCGCTGAATCGGGCAAGCTGGCTGCTGCGCTGGTTCGTGCGGCCCTTCGCGGGCCAGGAGCCCAGCTTCTACCGGGCCATTACGGCCTGCCTGCTGGCGGCGGGCCTGTTCTGGCAGATGAATGCCCTGAACAAGACCTACACCACCCGCATCAATTTCCCGCTGGCCTGGCACTACGACTCGGTGCATTACGTGCCCATGCGGCCCTTGCCCACAGCGCTGCCCGTCACGGTCACGGGCCAGGGCTGGCGCTTGCTGCGGGCCAACCTGGGCTGGGGCACTCACCCCGCCGACCTGCGCCCTGTGCCGCTGCCCGGCACCCGCTATCTGCCTGCCACCGCCTGGCGCCGGGGCCTGCAAAACGCGCTGGAAGGGGTACAGGTAACCGAATGGGCCGGCGATACCCTGCGTCTTACCTTCGACCGCTACGCCAGCCGCCGGCTGCCGCTAGCGCTGCCGCCCGATTCGGCCAAACACTACAAGGCCAGCTTTACGCCCGCCATGGTCACGTTTCGGGGGCCGGCCAGCCTCGTGAATGAGTTACCCAGCCCCTACCCCATTGTGCCGCCGCAGCCCTCGGCGCGGGGCAAGGCCGAGGAAGTAGAGGCCGATGTGAAAACCCCAGCCCGGATTCGGGCCTCCGTGCCCACGGTGCGCCTGCGCCAGACGCGGCGCTAAGTCCCCTCTTTTCCTTTAAATCAATTCCTCACCCATGTTGCGCATCGGCATTACCGGCGGAATCGGCTCGGGCAAAAGCATTGTCAGTCGCTTGTTTCATGCGCTGGGCGTGCCCATCTACGATGCCGACACCCGCGCCCGCTGGGTGATGGAAAACGACGCGGAACTGCGCCAGCAACTCACCGCCGCCTTCGGCCCCGACACCTACGATGCCGCCGGCCGCCTCAACCGGCCCGTGCTGGCTGGCACCGTGTTCAACAACCCGGCGTTGCTGGCCCAACTCAATGGCTTGGTGCACCCGCACGTAGGCACTGATTTCGAGCGCTGGGCCGACGCACAGGCGCAGGCCGGCCACGCCTACGTGCTCAAAGAAGCCGCTTTGCTGTTTGAAGCCGGCTCCTACAAGCAGCTCGACCGCATCATCACCGTGTTTGCGCCGCTGGCGGTGCGGGTAGCCCGCGTACTGCGCCGCGACCCGCACCGCTCGGCCGCCGATGTGCAGGCCATCATGGCCAAGCAGCTCAGCGAAGAAGAAAAAATGGCGCGGGCCGACTACGTGCTGACCAACGACGATGTGCAGCCGCTGCTGCCGCAGGTGCTGGCGCTGCACGCGGCCTTCAGCGCCCCGCCAGCCACCCCCGTAAACAAAGAAAGACCGCCTCTTCCGGGGCAGCCTTTTTCTTTTTAATGCTGGAGAGCCTAAATGCGGCCCGAGTAATCTTCCAACGTATCAATCACTTTCAGGAGCTGGGGCACCGCCAGTGAGTAATAAATCTTCGTACCGATTTTACTGGACTTCAACACGCCCCGGTCTTTCAGGGTAATGAGATGCTGCGAGGCGATGGCCTGGGGTAAATCAAGAGCCTGGTAGATGTCAGTTACCGACATTTGGCTGTCTTTGCCCTTGGTCTTTCCCAGCAAGTCTACAATGGCAAGACGCTTGGGATGAGAGAGAACCTTGAGCATAGCCGCAGCGCGGTCCAACTGTTGCGCTTCTACACGCGAGTGTAATGGTTTCATGAAGTCAATAAAAAGTGAGGGGAAAGTGGAAGAGTAGAATAAGTGCAATACAGCCGTACTGCTGAGCTAGTTCCTAACGATTACGCAAAATAGCGTTAAAGGGGTTTGTTATTCCTAAAATACCTTAATATTTATTCATTTTCATTTCTTATAGAAATACCATTTCTGTATTCTGCCCGCTTAATAAGGATGCTCCTACCTTTGTAGTTCTGCTTATCGGCAGTTTTTCTCATCTATTTCGTCCTATGCTCGACCTGCTCACCAAGTTTGAAAATAAGCGCCCCGAAATCGTCTTTGAATGGAAAGATGCCGAAACCGAAGCCGAAGGCTGGGTCGTCATCAACTCCTTACGGGGCGGAGCCGCCGGCGGTGGTACCCGCATGCGAAAAGGCCTCGACAAGCGCGAAGTAGAGAGCCTGGCCAAGACCATGGAGGTGAAGTTCACAGTGTCCGGGCCAGCCATTGGCGGGGCCAAGTCGGGCATCAACTTCGACCCGCAGGACCCCCGCAAGCGCGGCGTGCTGGAGCGCTGGTACCGCGCCGTATTTCCCCTGCTGAAAAATTATTACGGCACCGGCGGCGACCTCAACGTGGATGAAATTCATGAAGTCATCGCCATCACCGAGGAATACGGCCTCTGGCACCCGCAGGAAGGCGTGGTGAACGGCCACTACCACGCCACTGAGCCCCAGAAGATTCAGAAGCTCGGCCAGTTGCGCCAGGGCGTCATCAAAGTGGTGGAAGATGCCACGTTTTCGCCCAACCTGGCCCGCAAATACACCGTGGCCGACCTCATCACCGGCTACGGCGTGGCCGAGGCCGTGCGCCACTACTACCGCCTCTGGCCCGGCACCGAGATGGCCGGGCAGCGCGCCATCATCCAGGGCTGGGGCAATGTAGGCGCGGCGGCGGCCTACTACCTGGCTGGCCAGGGCGTGCGCATCGTGGGCATCATCGACCGGGCCGGTGGGCTGCTGAGCACCGAAGGCTTCGGGCTGGAGGAAATCCGGGCGCTGCTACTGGCCCGCCAGGGCAACGCGCTGACGGCCGACAACCTGCTTTCCTTCGAGGAAGTGAACGAGAAAGTGTGGTCCATGGGGGCTGACATTTTTATTCCGGCCGCCGCCTCGCGCCTCGTGGCGCGCTCGCAGGTGGAGCAACTGGTGGCGGGCGGCCTCAAGGTCATCAGCTGCGGGGCCAACGTGCCATTTGCCGACCCCGAGATTTTCTTCGGCCCCACCGGCGTTTTCGCCGATGAGCGCACGGCCGTCATCCCCGATTTCATCGCCAACTGCGGCATGGCCCGCGTGTTTGCCTATCTGATGGAAACCGGCGCTGAAATCACCGACCAGGCCATTTTCGCCGATACCTCGCGCATCATCGGCGCGGCCCTGGAGCGCACCCACGCCGAGAACGCGCAGCCCACCGGCATCGCGCAGCGCTCATTCGAGATGGCGCTGCGGCAACTGGTATAGAGCTCATTAGCGGCACAGAATCAACGTTTGTCATCCTGAGTGTAGCGAAGGACCTTATCGCGTTTGCAGCAGTTCGTTTACCGCAAACGATTTGGGCGCGATAAGGTCCTTCACTGCGTTCAGAATTACAGACAAAATTCCTTTCAACCGGCAGCATTTTTATTTGGCAACAATTCGATAACTTTGACGCCCTACTTTTGGTCGCCCCACATTTGGGGCGATTTTGTTTTTGAAGGAATTCCCAATTGAATAATATGTCTACACTGAAAAAAGCCAAGACCAGCAAAACTAAGGTCTCCGACGACATGCTGAATGCCGGTAGCGGCAAAACCATTAAGCAGCCCAACGTCAACGACGACAAGCTCACCTCCATCACGGAGATGCGCCAGACCACCAACGGCCAGACCACCATGGCCCTTGAAGACGAGCAGCGCCTGCGCAAAGCCTTCGTGGACAAGGACTGGAACGAAATCAAAATCGCCGATAGCTGGCAGATTTTCAAGGTGATGGCCGAGTTCGTGGAGGGCTTCGAGAAGATGTCCAAAATCGGCCCTTGCGTGAGCATTTTCGGCTCGGCCCGTACCAAGCCCGACAATCCTTACTATCAGATGGCCGAGGAAATTGCGGCCAAGCTGGTGCGCCACGGCTACGGCGTTATCACGGGCGGCGGCCCTGGCATCATGGAAGCCGGTAACAAAGGTGCCCGTGCCGAGGGCGGTAAGTCGGTGGGCCTCAACATTGAGCTGCCCTTCGAGCAAACCCACAACATCTACATCGACCAGGACAAGTGCATCAACTTCGACTACTTCTTCGTGCGGAAGGTGATGTTCGTGAAGTACGCGCAGGCCTTCGTGGGCATGCCCGGCGGCTTCGGCACCCTCGATGAGCTGTTTGAGGCCATGACGTTGATTCAGACCAAGAAAATCAGCCGCTTCCCCATCGTGCTGGTGGGCTCGGCCTACTGGAACGGCCTGTTTAAGTGGATTGAGGACGTGATGCTGCACGAGGAGCACAACATCTCGGCCGAAGACATGAACCTGGTGCAGATTGTGGACGACGCCAGCGAAGCTGTGAAAATCATCGACGATTTCTACCACAAGTACCTGCTGTCGCCGAACTTCTAGGCCATTTGGTCGTTATTCAAATACCGAGAAAGCCGGGCCGTATGGTTCGGCTTTTTTGTTGAACGCTGTGCCATTTTTGCGTTTGATATTCCTTATTCAATGTCCAACGCCAATTCGCTGATTGAGTACGACTACCTCATTGTGGGCGGCGGCGCGGCGGGGTTGAGTCTGGCATATCACATTGCCCAAGAGCCTCGGCTGGCTGATAAGCGAGTGTTGATTATCGAGCCCGAAGCCAAAACGCAGAACGACCGGACTTGGTCGTTCTGGGCCGATGAGCCGGGAATATTCAATAGCATTGTGGCGCACGAGTGGGGCAAAATCGCCTTTCGCAGCCCCGGCTTCGAGCGCGTGATTGACCTGGGGCATTACCGCTACAAAACCATCAACGGACTGGATTACTACCGCTTCGTGCAACAAGCACTGGCCGATAATCCGCAATTCACGCGGGTAAGTAGCAATGTTGAGCAATTAGAGAACACGCCGATGGGCGTGCGCGCAACAACTGCTGCCGGGGGGACTTACACTGCCCGCTACGGCTTCGATAGCCGCCCGCCAGACCTGGCGAAGCTGAAGCAGCCAGAGAAGCACCGCTACCTATTGCAGCATTTCGTGGGGTGGGAAATTGAAACCGATGCCGATGTTTTCGACCCAACCACGGTGGAGTTCATGGATTTTCGCGGCGAGCAGCAGCACGAGGCGCGGTTCATATACGTGTTACCTTTCGAACCACGTAAAGCATTGGTTGAGTACACGCTATTCTCAGAAATCGTTTTACCAAAGGCGGAATACGAAGCAGCTATTCGGGAATACCTGAGCAACACGCTGGGTTTGAAAACCTACCGCATTGTGGCCGAAGAAGTAGGCGCGATTCCGATGACGGACCATCCGCTGCCGGCCCGCAATGGCGCGCACATCATCAACCTGGGCACGCGGGGCGGCCGGGCCAAGCCCAGCACCGGCTACGCCTTCAAGCGCATTCAGCAGCACTCGGCGCGGCTGGTGGCGGCGCTGGCCGAAACCGGCCACCCGCCCGTCGATGCGACGGGCGATAAATGGCAATTCCGGTTGTTCGATACGCTGCTGCTTGACATCATGCAGCGACGGGGCGAAACCACGCGCGACATCTTCCGGCAGCTATTTGAGCGCAACCCGGTGGAGCGCATTTTCCGGTTTTTGGATGAGAAGACTTCCTGGGCCGATAACCTGCGGGTGATGAATTCAGTATCGGCGGGACCTTTTATGCGGTCCATCGGGCAGGTACTACGCGGCCGGCCAGGCCGGCGTTGATTCCTTATTCTACCGGCCGTGGGGCTTGTTCCAGCCATGCCCGGGCCTCACGCACCGTAGCCTCGGATATGGGGCGCAGCTGCGGCTCCGGCTCCGAAAGATTCAGCAGATAGCCAGTGAGTGCCGGAAGGTTGTCGAGGTCGTGGGTGCTGCACAGCACGGTTTTACCCTGCTGGGTAGCCCAATCGTGCACCAAGCTGAATACTTGGCGGCGGTAATACACATCGAGCTGCTGGGTGGGCTCATCGAGCAAATACACCTGGGCATCTTGTAGGCTGAGCTGCGCCAGCCACACCAATTGCTGTTCGCCACCAGACAATTGCGTGAAATCACGGGCGGCTAGGTGGGCCATGCCCACGCGGGCCAGCGCGGCATCGGCCAGGACATAATCGGCTGGGGCGTAGGCGCTGAGCAGGCCGTGGTGGCGGTAGCGGCCCATCACCACCAGCTCGCGCACGGCAATGGCGAAGTCGAGGCTACCGCGTTGCGGCAGGTAGCCCAGAAGGCCGGCCGTGGCGGACCGGCGCAGGTCGCGCACTTCGTGGCCGAGCAATTGGATGCTCCCCTCATAGGGCAGTTGCCCCGTGAGCACCCGAAAAAGCGTGGTTTTACCACTGCCGTTGTGCCCCACCACGGCCACAAAAGCCGGCGCGGGCAGGCACAAAAAAAGGTTGCGGACCAACACCCTACCGGGGTAGCCCGCAACCAGATTTTCCGCGCTAAGCGCGGGAGTTATGAGCTGAGAGTTATGAGTTATGAGTTCAGGAGATGAATCACCAGCCAACTCATCATTCATAATTCAAAACTCATAATTAAAGCTTAGTACTCGTCCTCGTTGAACATGAAGTCCTCCTTGGTCGGGTAGTCGGGCCATACTTCTTCGATGTTTTCGTAGGGCTGGCCGTCGTCCTCCAAGGCTTGCAGGTTCTCTACTACCTCCATGGGCGCACCCGAGCGGATAGAAAAGTCAATCAGTTCGTCTTTGGTGGCGGGCCAGGGAGCATCTTCCAGGTAGGAAGCCAGTTCGAGTGTCCAATACATAGTGAAGCGAATAAAAAAGGGTGGGCGAAGGTAACAGTTTCCCGTCAAGATACAAACGAGAGGGGCGTTTCAACCGACAACGCAAAATATTAGCCAAGGTTAGCCGGCAGTTTGCGCCTGCTGGCTGAACAAGGCAATCAGGTCGTTTTTCGTGCGAATCTTGCGCTCAAACGACCGGATTTTGGTTTGCAGCATCTGCCGAAAAGCATCGTTGGCGGCACTAGGGCTGAGGTTGTCGAGGTTGGCGCGGAGCGTGTTCAGTTCCTCGTGGTCGTCCTTGAGGAGCTCGCGCAAAGTGCTGGCCCGGAAGCGGGCGCGTTCGGCTGGGGCCGTGGGCATGGGAGTGCCTTCGGCACGCTTACGCAGGTGGTATTCGAGGGCGCTGAGCTCAAAAATCTTGTCGCAGGCCACCATAAAGCGCTGCCAGATGCGGTCCGACTCCTCGCCGCGCACGGTGCCCACCTGCTTCCATTCGGCTTGCAGGGATTTGGCCTGATGGATGGCTTCCTGGGGCGGAATGGCCATCAGGGCTTCGGCGCGCTCGGCCAGGGAGCGTTTGCGGGCCAGCAGCACCTCGGGGGTGGCGGGGGCACCGGGCGCACCCGCGGCCTGCTGCGCGGCAATATGCACCTTGAGGCGCTCGAAAAAGTGGTTGTTAGCGGCGCGGAAGCGCGTCCAGAGCTCGGAGGCCTGCTTCTTGGGCAGGTTGCCGTTGACATCTCGCCAGGCTTGTTGCAGCAATTTGAGCTGGCGCGAGGTGGTTTCGAACTGGTCGGAGTTTTTAAGGGCTTCGGCCTGCTGAATGAGGTCACGGTAGCGGGTTTGCACCCGGTTAGTCATGGCCTTTTTATCGGACTGAAAGGCCTTGCGGCGGTCGAAAAACACCTGAATGGCGGTCTGGAAGCGGTGCTCCAACTCGTCGGTCATGGCTTTGTCGACGGGGCCGGTTTTGAGCCAGCCCTGGCGCAGGTCTTTCACCTTTTCGCTGGCCGAAATCCACTCCACGCTTTCGCTGAGGGCTTCGGCTTCGTGAATGAAGCTGATTTTGGTGGCCAGGTTTTTTTCGCGGTTGCGGACTACGGTCACGGCAATGGCATCCTCGGCCTCGGTGAGGCGGCGGTGCAGGCTGGCGAAATCGCCGAGGCCGTCGTAGCTCAGGAGCTGCTCTTTGAGGTGCAGGGCCTTCATCAGGAAGGAGCCTTTGTTCTCGCTAGCCGCCATTTTTTCGAGCAGCGAATCGACTTTGGCACGCAGGGTTTCAAAACGTTGGCTGAAGTACCGCAGGGCGGCATCGTCCGAATCTTTGACTAGGCCAATCTGGCGAGCGGGCTGGCCCAGCACGGGGCGCAGCCATACACCATCGGCTTCCACGTAGCCGTAGCGCTTGGCTTCGGCCAACAAGTGGTCGGTTGGTTCCATATAGATAGTAAGCTCGTGGGTAGGAAGGTGGGGTATTGGGGAGGGGAAAGGCAAAAAAGAACGTAGGGGCTGCAGCTGAAATGCGTACCGGGAAGGGAGTACAAGTTTACGGTAAAAACGTGATGAATAGATGTAGCTTTCGTTAAACCCCGGCCAAACCGGCACATTCAACGACCAGGGCCGGACCAACCCGCTCACAGAACCCGGGGTCGGGGCATGGGTTGCAAGCGGCGGCTGTCGTTCTTTGTAGTCGCATTTCTTTCATTAGCCCCACCCCCACCCCATGAGCGACCAGACCATCATCTTCAGCATGGCCGGCGTGAGTAAGATTTACCCGCCGCAGAAGCAAGTTCTTAAAAACATCTACCTCTCGTTTTTCTACGGGGCCAAAATCGGCGTGCTGGGTCTGAACGGCTCGGGCAAGTCGAGTTTGTTGAAAATCATTGCCGGCGTTGATAAGCAGTTTCAGGGCGAAGTGGTGTTTTCGCCGGGCTACTCGGTGGGCTACCTGGAGCAGGAACCGCACCTCGACCCCACCAAAACCGTGCGCGAGGTGGTGGAAGAAGGCGCGGCCGAAACCGTGGCCCTGCTGAAGGAATACGACGAAATCAACGAAGCCTTCGGGGCCGAGGATGCCGACTTCGATAAGCTGCTCGACCGCCAGGGCAAGGTGCAGGAGCGCCTCGACCAACTCGATGCTTGGAACCTCGACACCAAGCTGGAGCGGGCGATGGATGCCCTGCGCACCCCGCCGCAGGAGGCCATTATTGGTAACCTCTCAGGTGGCGAAAAGCGCCGCGTGGCCCTGTGCCGCCTACTGCTGCAAGAGCCGGATGTACTGCTGCTGGACGAACCCACCAACCACCTCGACGCTGAGAGCGTGCTGTGGCTGGAGCAGCACTTGCAGCAGTATAAAGGCACGGTCATCGCCGTGACCCACGACCGGTACTTCCTGGATAACGTGGCGGGCTGGATTCTGGAGTTGGACCGCGGCTCGGGCATTCCGTGGAAAGGCAACTATTCCTCGTGGCTGGAGCAGAAAACCGACCGCATGGCCAAGGAGGAAAATACCGAAAGCAAGCGCATGAAGACCCTCCAGCGCGAGCTGGACTGGGTGCGGATGTCGCCCAAAGCCCGGCAATCGAAAGGCAAAGCCCGCCTGGCCAATTATGATAAGCTGGCCAGCGAGGAAGCGAAAGACAAGGAGCAGAAGCTGGAATTATTCATCCCCGACGGCCCGCGCTTGGGCGCACAGGTGATTGAGGCCGAGGGCATCACGAAGTCGTTTGGAGATAAGCTGCTGTTTGAGAACCTGAGCTTCTCGCTGCCGCAGGGTGGTATCGTGGGCATCATCGGGCCGAACGGCGCAGGCAAGACCACGCTGTTCCGCCTCATCACCAACCAGCTAAAGCCCGACGCGGGCACGTTTGAAGTGGGCCCAACGGTGCTCACGGCCTACATCGACCAGCAGCACGACACGCTGGACGGCAGCAAATCGGTGTTCGACACCATCACGGGCGGGACCGAAACCATGCTGCTGGCCGGCCGGCCGGTGAACTCCCGCGCTTATGTAAGCAAGTTCAATTTCGGCGGCGGCGACCAGGAGAAGAAGGTAGGTACGCTCTCGGGCGGTGAGAAAAACCGCGTCCACCTGGCCATGACGCTGAAGCAGGGAGCTAACTTATTGCTGCTCGATGAGCCGACCAACGACTTGGACGTAAACGCCATCCGGGCGCTGGAAGACGCGCTGGAGAACTTTGCCGGCTGCGCCGTCATCATCAGCCACGACCGGTGGTTCCTGGACCGGCTGGCCACGCACATTCTGGCCTTTGAGGGCGACTCGGAAGTGGTGTGGTTCGAGGGCAACTTCTCGGACTACGAAGAGGCCAAGCGCAAGCGCCTGGGCGACGTGGAGCCGAAGCGCGTGCGGTATAAGAAGCTGGGGTAGTTAAAATCGATTCACTATTAAAAAGCACGCGGTGCCGGATGACTCCAGCACCGCGTGCTTTTTATTTTAAGTAGAATTAGGTAAACGGTTTGGCGCGATTCACACCATTCACGCCACCCAGCCCTCGCGCACGGCGCGGGCGGCCAGGCCCACCAGGGTGCGGGTGCCGGCTTTCTGGAGCAGCATGCGGCGGTGGCTTTCCACGGTGCGCACGCTCAGGCAAAGCTGGTCGGCAATTTCCTCGTTGCAATGGTCGGCCACCACCAGGCGCAGCACCTCCAGCTCGCGGCGGCTGAAGGGGTCGGGCACGGTACAGGCCCGTAGCGAGCGGCTGGCCCCGGCGGTGCAACCCGGCGCATCGAGCCACTGCGCCAGCGCCCCAACCAGGGCGTGGGGCAGCACATGGCGCGATAGCTGCAGGAGCTTGCCGAGGGCGGCCGGCGGGGAAACGGACACCTGGTGGTCCGTGAGCACCACCAGACGTAGGCTGGGCCTGGCGTGGTGCAGCCGGTTCAGCAGCTCGGGCAGGTGGCGGCCGGCCAGCTGCTCATCCAGCACCAGCAGGCAGAAGGCGGCATGGTCGACCAGTTCCACGACTTGCGTGGCATCGGCGGTGAGGGTGAGCTGGAGCTGGGGCCACTGCTCCTTCAGAGTAGCTACCAGTCCTTGCCGGAGCAGCGTTGGGGCGGCGGCCACCAAGGCTGTGGGGGTAGAAGAAATCATGACACGGGCAGACACAACGCGGTGAACCCGCTGACCAGTAAGCTTTCGGAGGCAAAGCATTGGCGCAGGCAACAGGCGGAAGGGGCTGCCAAAGTAGTATTTTAGCTTCGATAAACAATACTACTCATTATCTAAATAATTGAATCCTGAAAAACCAGGCTTTTAGGCCACTTTTTTCCCGTCCTCGGCGGCCGGCCATAAAAAAGAGCCGCCCCTCTGCAAGCAGAAGGACGGCTCTTTTTGGTGAAAAACGATGCGGCGGCTTACCGGCGGCGCAGGAAAATGCCCACGTAATAAAGCAGGGTGGCCAGCGAGGCCAGGGCCGCTACCACGTAGGTCATGGCCGCCCACCACAGCGCGTCTTTGGCCATGGCGTGTTCCTGCACGGTCACCACGCCGCGCCGGTCCATCCAGGCCAGGGCCCGGCGCGAGGCATCAAACTCAACCGGGAGCGTGATGAACGAAAACAGCGTGGTGAGGGCAAACAGGCCAATGCCCACGCCCAACGGAATGATGCTGGTACGCAGCATCAGAATGCCCGCCATCAAAATCCAGGGCATGAAGCGCGACACGGCGCTGAGCGTGGGCACCAGCGCCGACCGGAATTGCAGCATGGAATACGCTGTGGCGTGCTGCACGGCGTGGCCGCACTCGTGGGCCGCGATGGCCGCCGCCGCCGCACTGCGCTCGGCGTACACGCCTTCGCTCAGATTTACGGTTTTGTCGGTGGGGTTATAGTGGTCGGTGAGCTGGCCGGCGGTGCTGATGATGCGCACGTCGTAGATGCCATGGTCGGCCAGCATTTTGGTGGCGATTTCGGCCCCGCTCAGGCCCGAGCTCAGGCCTACTTGGGCGTACTGTTTGAACTTGCTGCGCAGCCGCCATTGAATGGCCCAGCTGGCCGCCATCAGCACGATGATGAGCAAATAGGAAGAAGACATGGGAAGAAAGTGAGATGAAGGGATATTCGCAGCCGGACGCCGAGGCATGGACCTACTGGCCCACGCTTCGGCCGCTACCCGGCACTGCTATCAAAACACCTGCTCTGCAAAAAAGATGCAGTCTTTCGGCCCTGCCAAAGTGGCTACTGCGTGGCAATAATGTGCTCCACGATGCGCGAGGTGCTGTAGCCCGCCACCAGCGGCACCGTGAGCACCTGCCCGCCCCGGGCCAGCACCAGCTCGTGGCCCACAATGCGCTCGATGGCATAATCGTCGCCCTTCACCAGAATATCCGGCTGCACCAGCTCGATGAGGGACAGGGGCGTGGGCTCGCCAAAGAGCACCACGGCATCCACAAACGCCAGCGCGGCCAGAATGCGGGCCCGCGCCTCCTCGTCCTGAATGGGCCGGCCGGGCTTGAGGCAGCGCACCGAAATATCGGTATTCAGGCCCACCACCAGCGCATCGCCCAGGTGCCGGGCCTGCTCCAGATAGTCGACGTGGCCGAGGTGCAGCAAATCGAAGCAGCCGTTGGTGAACACCACCTTGCGGCCTTGCGCGCGCCAGTCGGCCAAGGTGGCCGGCAGTTGCTCGCGGGTCAGGATTTTATCTTTCGTCCACATGGGATGGGAGTTAAGAGTTATAAGTTAAGAGTTAAAGGACATTGCCTGCTTGAACAAAGGCTCGGCCATTCATTCAAACGGGCAACTCTTAACCCTTAACTCATAACTCAGTGGTAAGCGGTTCCTCGGCCAGGGCTTCAGCTTCGGTGAGCAGGCTGCGCTTGTCGGCCGCCGCTACGGCCACGAAGCTGATGCCACCCATGAGCACCACCAGCAGCGTTTGGGCCCCGTGTACCACCAGCGCGTAGGCAATGCCGGCCTCCTTGCTCACGCCGTACACCAGCAAAATGCCCTGCACCATCACGTGAAATGGCCCGATGCCGCCCGCCACCGGCGCGGCCATGCCAAAGGCACCGAAGGTGAGCACGGCCAAACCGGCCTTCATGTCGAGGTTATAGGTTTCAGGAAAGCAGAAGAAGGCCAGGTAATCCATGAGGTAATACACGGCCCAGGTGAACAGCGTGTGCAGCAGAAACACGCCTTTTTTCTCCAGCTTCAGCACGCTGAACACGCCTGCCAGTAGGCCCTTCACAAATAGGATACCCTTGTTGAAAAACGCATTCTGCCGCAGCCGCTCCAGGTTGCGAAACAGGGCATAGCCCGCCGCCAGCAGTAGCACGCCCGCAATGACGGCCGCAATGAGCAGGGGCGTGCGGTTGCGGGCCAGCGCCTCGTAGCGCCCGCCCAGCACCTGCACGGTCACGAAGTTCCAGAAGGTATTAAAATCAAGCAGCAACAGGCTCACTACCAAGCCTAATAGCACCAGCACATCAATCACGCGCTCGGTCACCACCGTGCCCAACGCCACCTGCACGGGCACGCCGCTCGTGCGCCGCAGCACCGAGCAGCGGATGACTTCGCCCATGCGCGGCAGCACCAGGTTGGCCAGATAGCCCACCATCATGGCGTGGTACACGGCCCAGTACGGGGCCGGCGTTTGGGAAGCGTCGAGTTGCATCTGCCAACGGTAGGCGCGGCTGAAATAGCCCAGCGCCGACAGCGTGAGCGTGAGCGTGAGCCAGAAATAATTGGCCGTGGCAATGTAGTGCCCAATGCGCGACAGGTCCTGCCCGCGCACCGCGTACCACATCAGCGCCACCGAAATGCTCAGCAGCAGCACGTATTTAACAATCGTCAACAGGTGTTTCATCAATACAATGAGTGAATGAGTAAATGGGCGAAGGAGTGAAGGAGGAATGGCCGCGAGAGTCATTCGCTCATTCACTCATTCGCCCATTCAATCATTGGTTTAAGCCAGTCGGTTATGCTCGTTGGGGAAAATAACCGTAGGCTTGTGCTGCCGGGCTTCGGCAAAATCGACCAGCGCGTAGGAAAAGATGATAACCACGTCGCCCACCGCCACTTTGCGCGCCGCCGGGCCGTTCAGGCAGATGGTGCCCGAGCCCCGCTCCCCGCGAATGGTGTATGTTTCGAAACGCTCGCCGTTGTTCACGTTCACTACGGTCACCTTTTCGTTTTCCACGAAATTGGCGGCATCCAGCAGGTCTTCGTCAATTGTCACGCTGCCCACGTAGTGCAATTCGGCCTGCGTGACCGTTGCATGGTGGATTTTGGACTTCATTACTTCAATGTGCATAGCATTGGCCCGCAGGCTTTGGTTGGGGCCACAAAGATAACCTCCTCCCCTGCCCCGCTTTGGTTGGGGTCACAAAGATAACCTCCTCCCCTGCCCCGCTTTGGCCGGGCCTAGCCGTCCACCACCACGTTGTCAATCAACCGCACGCCGCCCAGGTGAGCGGCCAGGCACAGCACCACGGCCCGGCCGGGCGCATATTCGGCCAGCGGCTGCAGGGTTTGGGCATCGGCTATTTCCACGTATTCAGAGGTGATGCTTGGCTCCTGGGCCAGCGTAGCCAGGGCATCGGCCTGCACCTGGGCCGGCCGCACGCCCTGCCGCACCTGGGCGGCGGCGGCGCTCAGCACCTGATAGAGCAGCGGGGCCACGGCCCGCGCCGGCGCATCGAGCCGGCGGTTGCGCGAGGACATGGCCAGCCCGTCGGCTTCCCGAATGGTGGGGCAAGCCACTATCTCCAGGTCGAACGACAAGTCGGCCACCAGCTGGCGCACCACGGCCACCTGCTGCCAGTCCTTCTGCCCGAAATACGCCCGGTGCGGGCGGGCCAGATGGAACAATTTGCTCACCACCGTGGCCACGCCGTTGAAATGGCCCGGCCGGTGCGCCCCTTCCATCACTTGTTCCAAAGCCCCGAAATCGAACCGCAGCACCGTGGGCCGGGGGTACATTTCCTCTACCGAAGGCACGAATAAGGCCGTGCAGCCGGCCGGTTCCAGCAGGGCCGCATCGGCCTCCGGCACCCGGGGGTAGAGCCGGAAATCATCGGCATTGTTGAACTGCGTGGGATTAACAAAGATGGTGGCTATCACCTCATTGCAATCGGCGCGGGCAGCCTGCACCAGCTGAATGTGGCCGGCGTGCAAGGCTCCCATCGTGGGCACTAGGCCCACCCGTTTGCCGGCCTGGCGCGCCTGTTCGGTGTAGGCTTGCAACCCGGCGGCGGTAGTTAGTATCTGCATAGGAGAGGAAGGCAATTGGAACGGCCCCCAAAGTAGCTTATGTTGAATTTCCGCTCAAAATTGTTTAATTTTGTGCACCCATAGCATGGCCTTGTTCCATTCTCTTCAATAATTCCTTTATGTCGAAGCTACGAATCCTATACGCGGCCACCGAAATTGACCCCTTTCTCCAGACCACCAAGGTGGCCGAAATGCTGCGCCGCCTGCCCGCCAGCATGCAGGAGATGGGCTGCGAAATCCGGATTTTCGTGCCACGTTTTGGCATTATCAACGAGCGCAAGAACCGTTTGCACGAAGTAGTGCGCCTCTCGGGCATCAACATCGCAGTCGGCGACGACGAAAAACCGCTGGTCATCAAAGTCGCCTCGATTCCGACGGCAAAGTTGCAGGTTTATTTTATCGATAACGAAGATTATTTCCACCGCAAGTCGGCTTTGGTCGATAAAAACGATAAATTCTACGCCGACAACGACGAGCGCGCCATCTTTTTTTGCAAAGGGGTGCTCGAGACGGTGAAGAAGCTGGGCTGGTCGCCCAACATCGTGCACTGCTCCGACTGGATGACCGGTCTGATTCCGTTGTACCTGAAAACCACCTACAAGAAAGACCCGGTGTTCAAGGATGCCAAGTCGGTATTCTCGATTTACAGCAACGAGTTCATGGACAAATTTGAGGGCAACATCCTCGAGAAAGCCAAGATGCTCGACATCGACGATGCCATGATGGCCTCGTTGAAAACCGCTGATTTCAGCGGCTTTATCAAAATGGGCATGGAGTATGCCGACACCGTGGTGCGTTCCGACGAGGATTTTTCGGAAAACATGAACGGCATGTTCCACGAATACGCCCTGCACAACAAGCTCAGCCAGGTGGCTACCGACGAAAACCTGCACTCTTCTTACCTAGCGCTCTACAATGAATTGGCTAACTAGCCGCTGTGCCCCTTTGGTGGCATTTGCCGCCCTGGCCCTGACGGGCTGCGACACGGGCACCGCCCTCAACGTGGACCTGCCCGACACCACCGGCATCAGCACCCAATACCTGGACCTGCCCGTGACGAGCGGCACCGTACGCCTGGCGCCGGTGCAAAGCCTCAAAACGGACCACTTCCTTATCGGCCGCCTCAACGACAACGTGGCGGGCGTGACCGAAGCCCGGGCGTATTTCAACTTGGTGAACGGGGGCGTAAACGACTCACTGCCATCGAAATTCAATGCCCCGGTGCTTGACTCGGTAATAATGGTGCTGGGTTTCGACAAGGTGAATGGCAGCACCACCCCGGTGGCGTACGACCTTTACCAGCTTCCTGCGGCGCTCGACGACCGGCAGGTGTACGATGCCGGCACTACCACCCCGCTAGGGCCGCTGCTGGGCCAGAACCTGACCAGCCGCCTCGACCGCACGCAGGTGCAAACCGTGACCGCGGCCGTGCCAGCTACCGCTACCACAGCCGCCATTCCGGCGGTAACGACCATTGTGCCCGACCCAAGCGTGCGCCTGATATTGCAGCGCACCACGGCCACGGCCGGCAATCCCGCGGTAGCGTCGCCGTTTTTCACCGCGCTTTTTCAGAAGCTCCAGCAGTCGTCCACCTTTTCGCAGGACCAGCTTAATGCCTTGCTGAAAGGGCTGGCCATAGTTCCCAGCGCCAGCCACACGGGCAATATTGTGAGCTTTGGCCAATCCAACATTCCGCGCATTGTGGTCTATTTCCACTCCGTGGGAGCTACCAGTAATGTGCTGTCGCACTACTACCCGATATATTTCGGCTCGATATATGGCAGCGGCGGCACGGCCACGGCCAACGACCCTCGTTACTACACGCAGATTACCAACATCTTGCCGCCTGCGCTGCAAGCCCTGGCTACCCGCCCCGGCTTCGTGGCTTCGGGCGACCTGAACAATACCAGCTACGCGCAGGAAGGCACGGGGCTGGGCACGCGCATTACGCTTACGGGCCTGGCCGCCCTGGCCGCCAAGCCCGGCCTGACCGTGAACCGCGCCGAGTTGCGCGTGCCGGTAAAGCCTTTTTCCAACGCCCTATTTACCAACCCTGCGCGGCTCTTCGCCTTGGAAGTGAACACCGCGAACCAAGTGTTGCAACGAATAGTGAACTATACGACCGTGGACCGGGTAGTGCAGGCCGACGGTGCAACCCAGACAGGAGCCGGCAACCCCGCCTACAGCTTGCTGGTTGATGGAACCTCCACTCAGCCGTATTACAGCATTCCCGTTACCACCTACCTGCAAGCCTACCTGACCAACAAACTCGATACCACCCCCGATGCCCTGGTGCTGGTGCCCAACCTCCGCTCCTACGGCAACCTTGGCACTAATACCCTGAGCCTTGACCGGGCAGCTATTGATGCCGCAAAAATAACTTTGCGCGTATACTACTCCCAGCGCTAGTGCCGGGCGAGGGCCTACCAATAGCCCTTTTACTTTCTGATTTCTAATAACTTTAAACCCGTTTGCCATGTGCGGCATTGTTGCTTATTTGGGCCATCGTGAGGCCTGCCCTATCATTCTCAAAGGCCTGCATCGGCTCGAATACCGCGGGTACGACTCGGCGGGCGTGGCGCTGCTCAACGGTGAATTGAGCGTTTATAAGAAAAAGGGCAAAGTCGCGGAGCTGGAAAACTTCCTGAGCGACAAAGACACGCACGCCAACGTAGGCATGGGCCACACCCGCTGGGCCACCCACGGCGAGCCCAACGACGTAAACGCCCACCCGCACTACTCCACGTCGGAGCGCATTGCCATTATTCACAACGGCATCATTGAAAACTACGCGGCGCTGAAAACGCACCTGGAATTGCAGGGCCACGTTTTTCATTCCGATACGGACACGGAAGTTTTCGTGAACCTGATTGAGGAAATTCAGAAGCAGAACAGCTGCTCCCTCGAAGAAGCGGTGCGCCTGGCCCTGCACGAAGTAATTGGTGCCTACGCCATTGTGGTGCTCAGTAAGGATGCGCCCAACCAACTCATCGCCGCCCGCAAAGGCTCGCCGATGGTGATTGGTATTGGCGAAGGTGAGTTTTTCATCGCCTCCGATGCCACGCCCATCATCGAGTACACCAACGAAGTGGTGTATGTGAACGACTACGAAATCGTAGTTATCCGCGACGGCCAGCTGGAAATCCGCAGCCGCGAGGACGTGAGCCAGACGCCCTACATCCAGAAGCTGGAGATGGAGCTGGACTCCATTGAAAAGGGCGGTTACCCGCACTTCATGCTGAAGGAGATTTTCGAGCAGCCCCGTTCCATCCTCGACTCCATGCGCGGCCGCTTGGAGCTGGAAGCCGGCCACCTGAACATGGGCGGCATCCGAGCCTACGAGCAGAAGTTTATCAATGCCCAGCGCATCATCATCGTGGCCTGCGGCACCAGCTGGCACGCCGGCCTAGTGGCCGAGTACCTGATTGAGGACCTGGCCCGCATTCCGGTAGAAGTAGAGTACGCTTCGGAATTCCGCTACCGCAACCCGATTATCACCGAGCGTGACATCGTAATTGCGATTTCGCAGAGTGGTGAGACGGCCGATACTTTGGCAGCCATCGAGCTGGCCAAGAGCAAGGGTGCTACCATCTTCGGTGTATGCAACGTGGTGGGCAGCAGCATTGCCCGCGCTACCGACGCTGGTGCTTATACCCACGCCGGACCTGAAATCGGGGTGGCTTCTACAAAAGCCTTCACGGCTCAGGTAACGGTGCTCACCCTGCTGGCCATGATTATGGGTCAGAAGCGCGGTACCATCACCGATACCAAGCTACGCGAGTTGATGGTGGAGTTGGAGACGATTCCGGCCAAAGTGACCAAGGCCCTGGAGCTGGATGCCCAGATTCAGGAGATTGCCGAGGAGTTTAAGGATGCCACCAACTTCCTGTACCTGGGCCGGGGCTACAACTTCCCCGTAGCGCTGGAAGGTGCCTTGAAGCTCAAGGAAATCAGCTACATCCACGCCGAGGGTTACCCTGCCGCCGAGATGAAGCACGGCCCCATCGCCCTGATTGACGAGAACATGCCGATGGTGGTGATTGCCACCCGCGACAGCTCGTACGAGAAGGTGGTGAGCAACATTCAGGAAGTGAAAGCCCGCAAGGGCCGCATCATCGCCATCGTGAGCGAGGGCGACACCGTGATTCCGGCCATGGCCGAATACGTGATTGAAGTGCCTCATACGTCGGAAGTACTGATGCCGCTGGTATCGGTAGTTCCGTTGCAGCTGCTCTCCTACCACATTGCCGTGCTGCGCGGTTGCAACGTTGACCAGCCCCGCAACCTGGCGAAATCGGTGACGGTGGAGTAGTGGATTATGAATTGGTGAGTTTTTAAAGCTTGCCCAAGAGAAGCCGCTTCTGGAAACAGGGGCGGCTTTTCGCGTTATTTGCGCTCCATAATCCATTAATTCACCAACCCAAAAATCCACCAACCCACCATATGTCCCACCAGATTATTCTCACCGACCAGGCTCCGGCCCCCATCGGCCCCTACTCACAAGCTGTGAAGGCGGGCAATACCGTGTACGTTTCGGGCCAGATTCCGCTGGATGCGGGCGGGCAATTGGTGGCCGGCGACGTGGCTGCTCAGACCCACCAGGTGCTGAAGAACCTGACCACTGTGCTGGCCGCTGCCGGCCTCGCCCTGACCGATGTGGTGAAGTGCAGCATCTTCGTGAAAGACCTCGGCAATTTCGCCACCATCAATCAGGTGTATGGCTCTTATTTCGACGATGCGACGGCCCCGGCCCGGGAGACGGTGGAAGTAAGCCGGCTGCCGCGCGATGTGGAAGTGGAAATTTCCTGCATCGCCGTAGGCGCATAATATCCCGGCAATGTGGGCGTTGGGTTGGAAAATTATTTCAGCCTAACGCCCACATCGCATGAAAGAACTTGGACTCGGCCTGCTCATTATTGGGCTTATTTCACTGGCGCTGCCATTTATTAACCCCAACATTCACTACGTTTTTCTGACGTGGATTGACCAGTGGGGCACCGCCGTGGCGTGGGGTATTCGGGGCGGCATCACGCTGCTGGGACTGGTGCTCTGGCTGGGTTTTAAGAACCGGGGATAGGATGGCAATTGAAGGGCACCACCGGCAAGCTCGTCGTTAACTCACAGCAGGCTAACCACGTAGGCAGAATAATACGACCAGGCAACGCTGCCCGCGCCTATCCCTGCCAGCCATGGCAACCCCCTTCCCTACCCACCCACTCCGCACGGCGGCCGACCTGGCACCCGTGCTGGCTGCTATTGGCGATGCCCGTGTGGTGCTGCTGGGCGAAGCCTCGCACGGCACCCACGAATACTACACCTGGCGCACGGCCCTGAGCAAGCGGCTGATTGCGGAAAAAGGCTTCGACTTCATTGCCGTGGAGGGCGACTGGCCCGACTGCTTCGAGGTGAACGCGGCCATTAAGCAGGACACGAACACCTACGGCACGGCCGCCCGTCTGCTGGGCACCTTCAACCGCTGGCCCACCTGGATGTGGGGCAACTGGGAAATCGCGGCTTTGGTAGAATGGCTGCACCACCAGAACCAACGCCGGCCCGCCGCGGGGCGCGTGGGCTTTTACGGCCTCGACGTGTACAGTCTTTGGGAGTCGTTGCAGGCGGTGCTCCAGTACGCCGAGCAGCAGGGCGACGGCGCGATAACCGCCGCCCGCCAGGCTTTCCGCTGCTTCGAGCCCTACGGCCACGACCCGCAGGAATATGCCCGCGCCGTGGCCTTCATTTCAGAAGACTGCCAGGATGAGGTAGCGGCCGTGCTCCGCGCCCTGCGCCGGCAGGCCGCCACCCGCACCTACGCCACCCTGCCGGAGCGCGAGCAAGCCTTCGCGGCCGAGCAAAATGCCCTGGTGGCCGTGAACGCCGAGCGCTACTACAAGGCCATGCTACGCGGCGGCGGGGCCTCGTGGAACGTGCGCGACGAGCACATGATGGAAACCCTCAACCGTCTGCTGGGCCTGCACGGGCCGCACAGCAAGGCCATCATCTGGGCGCACAATACGCACGTAGGTGACGCCCGCTATACCGACATGCGGCGCGAAGACATGGTAAATATCGGGCAGCTGGCGCGGGAGCAGTTGGGCCGCGCGCAGGTGTTCAGCTTGGGCTTTGGCTCGTACCAGGGCGGCGTGGTGGCGGGCAAGGAATGGGGCGCGCCACTTGAGAAAATGCCCGTGCCCGCCGCCCCGCGTGATTCCTGGGAGGCCATGCTGCACGCGCAACTGGGCGGTGAAAATGCCCTGCTTTTTTCTTCGGAAATACGGGGGGATGCGCGGCTGGCGCGGGCCGTGGGGCACCGGGCCATCGGGGTGGTGTACCGGCCGCAGTTCGAACATTTTGGCAATTACGTGCCCTCACTTATTCCCGACCGCTACGACGCCTTTGCGTTCCTGGACCACACCAAACCCCTGCACCCGCTGGCAATTCACGCCGAAGAAAACGGGCCGCCCGACCTTTACCCCTGGGGCGAGTGAGTAGCGAAGCTCCCTAAGCGCTGAATTTTGAGCTTCGTGCCGACCGGCCAACCGTCTTACCTTTGCAGCGCGTTCCGAACCCCGGGGCGCGCTTTTTTTCTGTTATGACCGAGAGAGAAGTCCGGGTGCGTTTCGCACCTTCGCCCACCGGGCCGCTGCACATTGGCGGCGTTCGCACCGCCCTGTATAACTACCTGCTGGCCCGCAAGCTGGGCGGCAAAATGCTACTCCGCATCGAGGATACGGACCAAAACCGCTTCGTGCCCGGTGCCGAGGAGTACATTCTGGAAGCGCTGGCCTGGTGCGGCATCGTGATTGACGAAGGCCAGGGCGTGGGCGGCCCCCACGGCCCCTACAAGCAGAGCGAGCGCAAGCCCATGTACAAGCAGTACGCCGACCAGCTCATCGCCGACGGCCACGCCTACTACGCCTTCGACACGCCCGAGGAGCTGGACGCCATGCGCGCCCGCCTACAGGCCGCGAAGGTGCCCAACCCGCAGTACAACTCCATCACCCGCGCCCAGATGCGCAACTCCCTCACCCTGCCCGAGGACGAGGTGAAGGCCCTGCTCGACGGCGGTGCGCAGTATGTGATTCGCCTGAAAGTGCCCCGCAAGGAGGAAATCCGCTTCCAGGATTTGATTCGTGGCTGGGTGGTGGTGCATTCTTCGGCGGTTGATGACAAGGTGCTGATGAAGTCGGACGGCATGCCGACCTACCATTTGGCCAACATCGTGGATGACCATCTGATGGAAATCTCGCACGTAATCCGGGGCGAGGAGTGGCTGCCGAGCGCGCCGCTGCACGTGCTATTATACCGCTATTTGGGCTGGGAGAAGACGATGCCGCAGTTTGCCCACCTGCCCCTGCTGCTGAAGCCCGACGGCACCGGCAAGCTGAGCAAGCGCGACGGCGACCGCCTCGGCTTCCCTGTTTTCCCGCTGGAATGGCACGGCACCGATGCCGAAACCGGCGAAGCCACCATCAGCCGCGGCTACCGCGAAGACGGCTACCTGCCCGAAGCCCTGGTGAATTTCCTAGCCTTCCTGGGCTGGAACCCCGGCACGCAGCAGGAGATTTTCTCGATGGATGAGCTGATTCAGGCCTTCTCGATTGAGCGCGTGAGCAAGTCGCCGGCCAAGTTCGACCAGAACAAGGTGAAGTGGTTCAACGAGCACTACCTGCGCGCCAAAACCAACGCCGAGCTGGCCCCCTATCTGCTCACGGCCCTGCACGAGCACGCCATTGTGTGCTCGCAGGAGAAAGCCGAGCAGATTGTGGGCGTGATGAAGGAGCGGGTGAGCTTCCCGAACGACTTCTGGCAGGAGGCCAAATACTTCTTCCAGGCCCCGGATACTTACGACGAAACCGTGGTGAGCAAGAAGTGGAACGGCCCCGTGGCCGCCGCCCTCACGGCCTACGCTGAGGCCTTGCCCACGGCCCCCGAAATTTCGGCCGAAGGCCTGAAAACCCTCTTCAACGACACGATGGCGGCCCAGGGCCTCAAGCCCGGCCAGGTGCTGCAAGCCCTGCGCGTGGCGGTGACCGGAGCCGCCGCCGGCCCCGATTTGTTCGAGACGCTCGTGATTCTGGGTGTGCCCGAAGTGGCCGAGCGCCTGCGCACGGCCGTGGCTACCATTCCCGTAGCGGCATAAATTCGGTTTCGACTGCGGCTTATAGCCCGGCTGCCTGATATCAGGCGGCCGGGCTTTTTTTTACTGAAGCGTAGGAGCTTGCATCCCATTGAAGATAATAGAGAAAGCACCCGAGTTATCGTTTCATCCAGCTATAGCCATTGGCTGCTTTCGCATAACTTTGGCAGGTATTTGTTTTCAACTACCAACCTGGCAATATTCCCTAAACGTCTACTTAATCCGACGGCTGGCACCCGGAAGTCCTTATTTGTTCATTCCGTGGCTGTATACGGGCGTTACCTGCTGGCTTTCCGCACTTCGGTTGCCGTTATCTGCGGGCTGCTGGGCGTGGGCGCTGGGCTGCCCCGGCAGGCAGCAGCTCAAACGTCGGCAGCATTCCAACGCATCGACAGCCTGAAGAACCTGTTACGCAGCCATTCGCAGGGCGATACGGTGAGAGTGGAACTATTGTGTGACCTGGGCGATGAGCTGATGGAAGTGGATGCCGGCGAGGCCGGTCCCTTTCGCCGGGAGGCCGTTGGGCTGGCACGCCGCGTGGGCTACCGCGATTTCCTGGCCGAAGCCCTGCTGAACCTGGCCGACTATCACATTGCCCTGGCCCAATACGACTCGGCCTGTCTGCCGCTGCAGGAGTCCCGTCGCGAATTCACCCGTCTGCACGACCTGGGCGGGCAGATGCGGGGCCTGGGCCGGCTGGCCCGCATTGCCGACCAGCAGGGCCGCCTGGCCGAGGCGCTTGATTACTGCCTGCGCGGCATGGCCATCAGCTCGACGGGCAATGAGCGGCGCTTCCATACCAGCCTGAAAATCCACGCGGCCAGCCTCTACACCCGGCTGGGCGAGTTTGGTTCGGCCCGGCAGTACTTGCAGGAGGCTTTGGCTATTGCCCGCCACTACGACTACCCCGACCGCATCAACCTGATTATGGCGGAGTTGGGTGAGCTCAATCGCGCCCAGGGCAACTGGGCCGAAGCCCGTCGCTTCTACGGCCTGAGCATTGCCGTGAGCCACCGCATTGCCGTGGCCGACCAGGCCACGGTGCGCACCATGCGCTTCCACCTGGCCGATGTGACGGAGCGCCTGGGCGACCATGCCACCGCCCTGCCTCTGGCCCGCACCGCCCTGCACGAGGCCGCCGAAGCCCAGGACGTGCTGCTGGTGCCGCAGCTGCTGGCGCTGCTGGGCCGCACCTGGCTGCACCAGGGCCGCCCCGACAGCGCCCTGGCCTACGCCACCCGCGGCCGCCAGGCCAGTGCTCAGGCCCGATCCCTCGAAGGCCTGCACTCGGCCTATGAGGTGCTGGCCCAGGCCCACGCCGCCCAGGGCAACTGGGCCGCCGCCTACCAGGACCAGCGCCGCTTCGACACCTACAACGACAGCCTGCACGGGGCCGATGTGAGCCGCCGCACCGCTGCCCTGCGTTTCAACCACGCGGCCGCCCAGCACCGCGCCGAGCTGCAGCTGCTGGGCCAGCAGGAGGAGCTGGCCCGCCTGCGGCAGCAGCGCTTGGCCGCCGGCCTGCTGGTGCTGCTGCTACTGGCCACCATGGGTGGCACCGCCCTGCTGTGGCGCTACCGCCAGCACCAGCGCCGCCGCGAAACGGCCCTGCGCAATACCCTGGCCGCCGACCTGCACGATGACGTGGGCACCCTGCTGAGCCAGATTTCCTTGCAGAGTAGTCTGCTTCAGGAAGGCCTGGCCGATGCGGCCGGCCAGCGCCAGCAGCTGGGCGAAATCACCGAAGCCAGCCGCTCGGCCGTGCGCCAGCTCAACGATGTGGTGTGGAGCCTCGATGCCCACAACGACCACCTGCCCGACTTGCTGGACCGCATGCGCGACTACGCCTACGAGGTGCTGGGCCTGGCGGGCCTGACTGTAACATTTGACTTCCCCGCTGACCTCCCCGACCAACGGCTGTCGGTGCTGCTGCGCCGCAATCTGTACCTCATCTATAAAGAGAGCCTGCATAATGTGCTGAAGCACGCTGCCGGTGCCACCGCCGTGGCCGTGCGCCTGCGCTACGTGGCCAGCAGCCTGCCCCAGCTGGTGTTGGAAGTGCAAGACAACGCCCCCAGTCCCGCCCCGACCCAGGATGGCACCGGCCGGCGCTCGGGCCACGGCCTGCGCAACATGGCCACACGGGCCGAAGCCATGGGCGGAGCGGCCACCGCCGGCTCCGTAACTGGCGGGGGCTTCCGGGTGCAGGTGGCCGTGCCGCTGGCCAGTCCGCGCCGGGCTTTTGGGCTGAAAAAGAGCGCATAAGCGACATTCCGGCCCGGCCTTGAAAGGGCCGCGCCACCACCGGGCATCGCATCAACATGCGATACCGCTGCTTGCAAATACGCCGGACCTTTGCTCTATGAAAATTCGCCTGGCCATTGTGGAAGACCAGCCTGCCATCCGCGAGGCGCTGCATACGTACCTGTGCGCGCAGCCGGAGTTCGAGTGCGTGGCCGTGGCGGGCTCGGTAGAGGAACTGCTGAGCCTGCTGGCCGATGGCACCGTGGCCCCGCGCTTGGTGCTGTCCGATATCGGCCTGCCCGGCGCTACCGGCATTGAGGGCGTGGGGTTGATTCGGGAGCTGGCCCCGCAGGCCGAGGTGGTGCTCATCACCGTGTATCAGGATGCCGAGCGTACCTTCCAGGCCCTGTGCGCCGGGGCGGTGGGCTACCTGGTGAAGAGCACGCCGCTGCCGGCCATCAAGCAGGCCCTGCTGGATGTGCTGGCGGGCGGCTCGCCGATGTCGCCGGCCATTGCGCGGCACGTGATGCGCTACTTCCGGCCCGCCGCGCCCGCTACCGCCCTCACCCCGCGCGAGCAGCAGATTGTGGAGGCCCTGGAGCAGGGCCTGAGCTACAAGCTGGTGGCCGACCGCCTCGGCATCAGCCTGAACACGGTGCGCGCCCACATCCGCACGGTGTACGACAAGCTGCAAATCAATTCCAAATCCGAGCTGCTGGCCCGCAGCCGGCGCGGCTAAAGCGCGGGCCGAAAGCGCCGCCCCGCACCCGCCTTGCGGGAGCCGGCACACTCGCTTTTTTGTCCTTGAAGCCGGCTTGCTGGCACCCAAACCCGTGATTTCGCGTACAGCAGCGGAGTATTTCTCCGTCTCTGCACCCCGTCATGGCCAAGAAACCCGTCAAACCCAAGAAAGCTGCCACCGACCCCGCCAAAAAAGCCCGCGTTCACAAAGAATTGGAGGGCTTTGAGATTGGGGTGAATCCGCTGGGCGAAATCACGTCCAACTACTCCATCGAGCAGATAAACCAGTTTCTGGGCCGCCACGTGCGCGATAAAAAGCTCGTGGACCGCGCCGGCCAGTTCGGCGAAAAGCCCGGCGATGATGACGCCGAAGATGCCAACTTCCCCATCGAAGACGGCCACGCTGCCGAGCCCGAAGAATCGGATGAGGACTTCATCAAACGCACCAGCCGCGAGGCCAAGCGCAAGAAAACCGTAGGCGACCCCGACAAGGAAGCCGCCGAAACGCGCGGCGAACTCCCGCAGGAGGAGTAAATTTCAATTACTTACAGCGTGTTGGTGGTGCCTGTGCGCAAACCCTTTTCGAAGGATTCTACTTTGATGAGCTGGCCGTCGGCGTAGGTTTCAACGCGGGTGCGCTTGTCTTTATCGAAGGTTTCGACCTGCGTGAGCTGGCCATTTTCATAGGTTTCGGTGCGGGTCAGGGTGCCGTCGGCGTAGGTTTGGAGACTGGTAATCTGGCCGGCTTCGTTGTAGCTCGTCCAGGGGCCAAACCAGTAGAAGCGGGGCGTTTTGCCGCTGCCCGTCACCCACTGGGCGTGTCCCCGGCGGGCCACCTGCCCGTCCGGGTGCCAGTACGTTACCTCACAAAATCCTTCGCGCCGGTACTGCTCGCTGCGGTCGAGCTGGCCTGTGGGGGCATAGTAGCGGAAGGTGCGCACCGGCCGGCCGTGGCGGTAGCGCCCCGCCGTGAACGGCTGCCGGTCGGCCGAGTCATAATACGTGCGCCAGCGCCCGGTTTCCAGCCCGTGTCGGTCGAAGCGGTTGGGCCGCCAGAAGCCCCGGGGGCCGTAGTGCGCGGTGCCCCGCGAGCCGGCACAAGCGCCCAGCAGCAAAGCAAAACAACCCAGGAGGAACAGGCGAGTAATGTGCATACGGCAAGGAAGTTAAGTTTAACTATAAAATTAGTTAAAAGAAACTATCCAACGCAAGCCCGCCGAAATATTGTGCGCCGGGCTGCTCTCTTTCGTCCCAAATTATACAGGGATAAAAACCGGCTGGCCTATGCGTAGATATGGCGGCGGCTCTATCTTTGGCCGCACCAAATATTCTCCCCGCCATGACTTCCCACGACGTTGACTACCGCATCCTCGGCTCCGATATTCAGGTGCTCGAAATTGAGCTCGACCCTAATGAGACGGTCATTGCCGAGGCCGGAGCCATGGTGTACATGGAAGAAGCCATTGCCTTTGAAACCAAGATGGGCGACGGCTCCGAGCCCGACCAGGGGCTGATGGGCAAGCTGTTTTCGGCCGGCACCCGCCTCATCACCGGCGAGTCGTTGTTTCTCACGCACTTCACGCACCGGGGTGGGTTTGGCAAGAGCAAGGTGGCCTTCTCGGCTCCATATCCCGGCACCATCATCGCGGTTGACTTGCGGGACATGCCCGCCGGCCTCATCGTGCAGAAAGACGGCTTTCTGGCCGCCGCACGGGGTACCAAAATCAGCCTGCATTTCAACCAGAAATTCGGGGCCGGCCTGTTTGGCGGCGAGGGCTTCATCCTCCAGAAACTGACCGGCGACGGCAAAGCCTTCGTGCACGCGGGCGGCACCATCATCGAGAAGCGCCTCAACAACGAGCTGCTGCGGGTGGATACGGGCTGCGTGGTGGCCTTTGAGCCGGGTATCGACTTCAGCGTGGCCCGGGCGGGCGGCCTCAAGTCGATGATATTCGGGGGCGAGGGGCTGCTGCTGGCCACGCTGCGCGGCAGTGGCCGCGTGTGGCTGCAGTCCATGCCCGTCAAAAAACTTATTCGGGCGCTGGCCCCGGGCGGCGGCAATGCCCAGAAAGAAAGCGGCGGGGTGTTGGGTGGCCTCCTCGGCGGAATGCTCGACGAGTAGGGGGCCCAAAGACCTTTATTGCAACGCTTCAGTGGTGGCGGGTCCGGCAGGGCTCATGGCGCCTTTGAGCACAAACGCCAGGGCCACGGCCAGCACCAGGGCCACGCCCACGGCTACGCGCACCAGAAATTTCATGTCGCTGGACTCGTCGTGCTTGCGACGGTCGGCCTCGCGGCGCTGCTGTCGCGACTTGTAGGGACGTTTATAAGCTGACTTTTGGGCGGTTGACAATTCGGTGGTATAGGACATTGCGTGGGAATATGATGGTAATATTACCACTTCTAACTCAATATATACAGGTTCTATTCGACTAAAATCCAAATCCTCTATGCCAAACGCATAATTGACACCATAAATGGATACAGGAAGCCCCCAGAATTAGCCGTTATACTGGTCCCGCCGCCAAGCTGGCGGCACGCAGCACGGCCTCCAGCACGTCGCGCGAGTTGAGCAGGCGCGGCACTTTATGCTGGCCGCCCAGCTTGCCCTGGTGGGCCAGCCACGCGTCGAAGGTGCCGCCGGGTACGGCCCGCACTTTGGGCGGGGCCAGTGCCAGGCTGCGGTGGCGCTTGGCCGCGTAGTCGGAGTTGAGGGCGCAGAGCGTGGCATCGAGCACGGCTCCGAACCGGGCCACATCGGGCGCGGCGGGCGCGGTAGCAAATTCAATCACCCACTCGTGCCCGCCCCGCGAGGTGGCGCTGTCGGCCGTGAACCAGACCGGGGCCGCCGTGAAATCGCGCACTAGCAGGCCGGTGGCCTGGCTGGCGGCGGCCACGGCGGCCTCGGCCGTTTCAATCACCACTTCTTCGCCGAAGGCATTGAGAAAGTGTTTGGTACGCCCCGTGATGCGCACTCGGTAAGGGGCCAGCGAGGTGAAGCGCACGGTATCGCCCACCACATAGCGCCACAGGCCGGCATTGGTGCTGATGACCAGGGCGTAGGGCCGATGCAGCTCTACTTCGGCCAGGGGTACGGGGCGCGGGTCGGGCGCGGTCCACTGGTCGGCGGGCAGGAATTCGTAGTAGATGCCGTGGTCGAGCAGCAACAGCAGGTCTTCGCTTTCGGGCTCGTCCTGCAAGGCGAAGTAGCCTTCCGAGGCATTATATATTTCGAGGTAGCGCATCCGGGCATCGGGAATGAGCTGGCGAAACAGCTCGCGGTACGGCCCAAACGCCACCGCACCGTGCAGAAACAGCCGCAGCTGCGGCCACACTTGGGTAATATTTTCGGCCCCGGCCAGGGCCACCACACGGCGCAGCAGCACCACCGTCCAGGTGGGCACGCCGGCCAGCACGCGCACGTCCTGCCGCAATACGTGCCGGGCAATGCGCTCAATCTTCTCCTCCCATTCATCCAGCAGAGCCAGCTTGAGGGGCGGGGTGCGCAATATTTCGGCCCAGGCCGGCAGCTGCGCCATGATGACGGCCGACACATCGCCCACCCGGGAGGCCGGCTCGTGGGGCCGGAAGGGATTGGGGGCATGCGCGCCGCCCAGCGAGAGGGTTTTGCCGGCCAGCAGCCGCTCGCGGGGGTAGAGGTGCGTGCTCAGGGCCAGCATGTCGCGCCCGGCGCGGTAGTGGCAGTCGTGCAGCGCCTCGGCCGTGACGGGGATGAACTTGCTGCGAGCGTTGGTGGTACCGCTGCTTTTGGCAAACCACTGCGGGCGACCGGGCCAGAGCACGTCGGGCTGGCCGCGCAACACCTTTTCCAGCTCCGGGTACAGCTGCTCGTAGGTGCTCACGGGCACGCGCCGGGCAAAGTCGGCAGGCGTCATTTTCTCCCCAAAGCCGTAGCGCCGGCCCCACACCGTGCCCTGCGCCCGGCGCAGCAACCCCCGCAGCAGCCGCGCCTGCACCTCCAGCGGCTGCTGCCGGATGCGGGCCAGCCGCGGCAGGCTGCTGAGTTGGACGGCATGAGCGAGTAGCTGGTCGAGCATAGGCGGGTGGGCGGGTTGGTGGGTTAAAAGACCGTCATGCTGAGCGCAGTAGAGATGCTTCGACTGCGCTCAGCATGACGGTCTGTATTATTCAGCAAAACTGCTGCTCATCACACATTCCGCTTCAGCTCGAAATTCTTACCCAGGTACACGCGGCGCACGGTTTCGTCGCCGGCCAACTCTTCGGCGGTGCCGGCTTTGAGGAGCTTGCCTTCGAAAAGCAGGTAGGCGCGGTCCACGATGCTGAGGGTGGAGTTCACATCGTGGTCGGTGATGAGCACGCCGATGCCGCGGTGCTTGAGCTTGGCCACAATGCCCTGGATTTCTTCGGTGGCGATGGGGTCGACGCCCGCGAAGGGCTCGTCGAGGAGCACGAATTTGGGGTCTACGGCCAGGGCGCGGGCTATTTCGGTGCGGCGGCGCTCGCCCCCGCTCAATACTTTCCCCAGATTTTTGCGCACGTGGGTCAGGCTGAATTCTTCGAGCATTTCCTCCACCTTGTCGTGTCGGGCCTGCTTTTTCATGCTGGTCATTTCGAGCACGGCCATGATGTTTTCCTCCACGCTCAGGTCGCGGAACACGCTGGCTTCCTGGGCCAGGTAGCCCACCCCGAGGCGTGCCCGCTGGTAGATGGGCATGGTCGTTATCTCGGTGTTATCCAGAAAGATGCGACCACCGTTGGGCTTTACCATGCCCACCATCATGTAGAAGCAGGTGGTTTTCCCGGCCCCGTTCGGCCCGAGCAAGCCCACGATTTCGCCCTGCTCAACGGTCACCGACATGTCGTTGACGACGGTGCGGGCTTTGTATTTTTTAACGAGGTGGTCGGCGCGAAGAATCATAGGGGCAAAGGTACGGGCTGGGCGGAAGGCGGGCGAATGCCGCGTCAAACGATTGAAACGGGTGAAATATTCGGCTTGCCTAACAAATGGCGTGAAATTTTCCGTTACTTTTAAGCCCACAACCTAACCCACCTAATTTTTCTTTTTTTTATGACGGTAAAAACACTACTCCTTGCGGGGGGCACGCTGCTGGTCAGCGCGTCGGCCGCGTCTGCCAGTGGCTTTCAGGTGAACCTGGGCGGCCAGAAAAACATCGGCATGGGCGGTGTCGGCGTGGCGTTGACGCTTGACCAGGCCGCCATGTTTTACAACCCCGGCGCGCTGGCCATGGTGCGCGAAAACGGCGTGCAGGTAGGCTTCAACGGAGCCATTGCCCGCAGTGCCTTCCGTCCCGAAAGCGGCGGCGGTCAGAGCGAACTCAACAACAAGCTGGTGACGCCCTTCAACTTCTACGCCGGTTTCGGCCCGAAGGAAGGCAAGTGGAAAATCGGCATCGGCGCCTATACACCCTTCGGCAGCGAGCTGCACTACGCCAGCAACTGGGAAGGCCGCTATTCCCTCACGGACATCAACCTGCGCTCCATCTTCGCCCAGGTTACGGGCTCCTACGCCATCACGCCGCAGCTGAGCATCGGCGCGGGCCTGGTGATGCTGGCCTATGGCGACGTGGACCTGCAAAAAGACGTTCCGCTGTCGGCCCAGAGCGGTGCTCCTACGCCTCACGTCACTCTTAACGGCAAGGCCAAGCAGACGTTTGGCTACAACGTGGGTATCTTCTTCAAGCCCAGCGACAAGCTGAGCGTGGGCGCCAGTTACCGCTCGCAGGTAGATGCCAAGATTGAAAACGGTGACGTGCGCCTGCGCGACGTGATTTATTCGACCGGGGCCGCCTTCACGGCCACCAACTTTTCGGCCACCCTGCCCCTGCCTGCCACGGCCAGCGTGGGCGTAGCCGTGATGCCGACCGAGAAACTGACGGTTTCGCTGGATGCCAACCTGGTGTTCTGGAACGTGTACCGCACGCTCGACTTCAACTACAGCGGCAATAATGGCTACGCGAAGGATTTCGCCAAAGCCGGTGAAAACACCGACAGCCGCCTGGGCAGCACCACAACGAATGGTGTAACCACCTATAATACTTCTTCCTCGGCCAAGCGCTACTACCAGGATGCCCTGTGTTTCCGCCTCGGTGCCCAGTACAAAGCCACGGAGGCCCTGACGGTGCGCGCCGGCGGCTTCTTCGACCAGGCGGCGGTGAAAGATGGCTACGTGAGCCCCGAAACCCCGGATGCGGACCGCATTGGCCTGTCGGCCGGTGTTTCCTACGAGTTTGCCAAGCGCTTCGGCGTTGATGCGTCGTTCCTGTTCGAGGATTTCCTGAAGCGCAGCCAGAGCCAGGCCGACCTGGTGAACAACGGCACCACCGACCGCGTGGCCGGCACCTACAAAACGACCATTGCCATTCCCGGCGTGGGGCTGTACGTTAAATTCTAATTCCCACCCCCGCATTCCGACGCATAACAATGAAACGCACTTTTAACTACTCGCTGCCCGCTCTGGCCCTGCTGGGGCTGACGCTGGGCAGCTGCCAGCCCACGCTGGAGGACAACCGCCCTGCCGCCGACGCCGGCTCGCTGAACTTCAGCAGCTACGTAGCCGTGGGCAACTCCCTCACCTCGGGCTACTCCGACGGTGGCCTGTACAACGAGGCCCAGGCCTCGTCGTACCCCGCCATTCTGGCCCAGCAGTTTGCCAAGACGGGCAAAGGCCCTTCGGCCTTCGTGCAGCCTTCGTTTTCGGCCACCAAGAAGGATGGCTCGGGCTACGTGCAGCTTCGGGTCGTGAACGGCACAACTACCCCCGTGCAGCCCTCGGCAGCCAACAGCTTCCTCGGCGAGCAGGTGGCCTACACCAATAACCCAGCCTTCCCAACGGAGCTAGAGGCCTACACTGGCAACCAGCCCGATAACCTGGGCGTGCCCGGCATCTCGGTGCTGAGCGCCGATAAAACGGCTTCTTCGAGCGGCAACGCAACCGTGGATGCCCAGACCCGGGGTGCCGCGGCGGCCTACGGCGTGCTCAACAACTTCTACCAGCGCATTCTGCCGGCGGCTGACCGGGGCACGAAAGACTACGTGACTTACATCGGCCAGAAAACCCCGACGTTCTTCACCTGCTGGATGGGCAACAACGACGTGCTGACGTTCGCCACCAACGGCGGGGTTGCCAGCGCCACCAACCCTTTCAGCGGCATGACGGATACCACCAGCTTCGGCCGGGGCTACCGCAACATCCTGTCGACCATCTCGAAAAACGGCACGGTAGCCGGGGTTGCGGCCAACATCCCGAACGTGACGACGATTCCGTATTTCACCACGGTAACCGTCGCGGCTGTTGCGGCCTCGTTTAAGGCGGCCAACCCGGCATCGCCGGGCGTGTTTATCACCACTGGTACGGCCGCCGCGCCCGTAGTGCGTCTGGCTACTTCGGCTGATTTGCTGACGCTGACTACCCAAGGCTACATTGCCGCCGTGGTAGCGGCCGGTGGTACGGCCCCTGGTAGCCTGCCCACCAGCCCGTTGCCTAATAACTACGTGCTCGACGCTACCGAAGCGGCGGCAGTGGTAGCTCGTACTACGCAGCTGAACAACATCATCGCCAAAACGGCCCGCCAGAATAAGGTGGCCCTGGCCGATATGAACACCTTCTTCACCAGCATTGCCCAGCAGGGCATCGTGACCAATGCGGTGAACAACACGGCCACGTTTGCCTCCGGCAACCTGTTCAGCCTCGATGGCGTGCACCCCACGCCGCGCGGCTACGCCGTGGTGGCCAACGAGTTTATCCGCGTTATCAACTCGTACTACGGCTCGGCAATCCCGGCCGTGGCACCGAACGACTACCGCGGCGTGCTGTTCCCGTAAGCGAACGGCTTTGCCTGGAAAAAAGGCCTTCCCTGCTCCAGGGAAGGCCTTTTTTTTATGACTACGCCGGTATCTGCGTGCTCAGGTGCGCCGCAATAAGCTGCGCATGGTGCCGGCCGTTCTCGATGAACCAGCGGCTGGTGGCGCGCCCGCCGCACACGGTGCCAGCCACGAACAGGCCGGGCCGGGTGGTTTGGTGGGTGGCGGGGTCGAAGAGCGGGGCGCAGGCCTCGTCATCGGGGTCGGGCTGCACGCCGAGGCGGCCGAGCAGGGCTTCGTCGGGGTGGTAGCCGGTGAGGGCGTACACGAAATCGGTGGGAATGGTGAGCGGCCCGTCGGGCGTGAGGACTTCGATGGCCGCCGGGGTGATGGCGGTGACGGTGGTGTTGAAATGCGCCGTGATGCGGCCTTCGGCAATGCGGTTGACGAGGTCGGGGCGAATCCAGTATTTGACGGAATCGCTGATGGCGGGGCCGCGCACGATGAGCGTGACCTTGGCCCCGGCGCGGGTCATTTGTAGGGCGGCTTTGGCCGAGGAGTTTTTGGCCCCGATGACGACGACGTGTTGCATCACGTGCTGGTAGGGCTCCTTGTAATAATGGCTTACGTGCGGCAAATCCTCGCCGGGCACGTTGAGCGGGTTGGGCAAGTCGTAGAAGCCGGTGGCCACGATGACGTTGCGGGTCGGGATTTCACCTTTGCTGGTAGTGATGGTGAAATTGCCCTGCTCGCCTTCCAGCTTCAATACCTTTTCATGCAGGCGGATATCCAGCTTTTCGTCGCGGGCCACGCGCTGGTAGTAGTCGAGGGCGTCTTCGCGCAGGGGCTTGTAGTGCGCCGTGGGGAAGGGGTAGCCGCCGATTTCGAGCAGCTCGGGCGTGGAGAAAAACTCCATGTTGGTGGGGTAGCCCACCAGGGAATTGACCAGTGCGCCCTTTTCAATGATGGCGACCTTGAGGCCTTTGCGCTGGGTTTCGAGGGCGCAGGCCAGGCCCACGGGGCCGGCTCCGATGATGAGAACGTCGAGCATATGATGTAGAGACGCATACTTGCGTCTTGTCGTTGAACGGTTAATGGGGTACACCTTCTCTCGAAACCAACTGGCCCAGACGCTGAGACGCAAATATGCGCCCCTACCTTTGCGCCATGCGTACCTGCGACTTGTGCGGCAGCACCGATTTTAAGAAGCTGCCTTTCTATTACGAATTTGAAGGCCAGCGGCTGCAAGGCACCCAGTGCCGCAGCTGCGCCCTGATGTTTCTCGACCCCCAGCCCACGCCCGCGCAGCTGGAACGGCTCTACGGGAAGGACTATTTCACCGAGCGCCCCAACTACGACCGGACCCAGCAGGAAGTAGTGTTCATCGAAGAAGGCCAGAAGCAGGCTGCTTTAAACCAGGTTCGGCCCGACAAGTTCACGAACTACATTCTGGCCAAGTACCCCGGCCGCCGGTTCCGTTACCTCGACGTGGGCTGCGGCCCCGGCTACACCCTCAAAAGCCTAGAGGCGCTGGGCTGGGAAGCCCACGGCCTCGAAATCTCCGAGCACGCCGCCGACTTTGCCCGCCGCGAGCTGCACCTGCCCGTGGTGACGGGCAACATCGAAACCACCGAGGACTTCCACGAAAACCAGTTCGACCTCGCCTACATGGGCGACGTGCTGGAGCACCTGCTTTCGCCCAGCGCCACGCTGGCCAAGTTCCACCTCATTCTGGAGCCGGGCGGGCTGCTGGTGCTGGCCCTGCCGGCCACGCTCAACCTGCCCACCGTGCGCCTGGGCTTCGCGGCTTATGGCGCACTGGGCAAAGAGCGCAAGATGGACATTCCGCCCTACCACCTGTTCGAGTTCACCCCCGCCACCATCACCAAAATGCTCAAGAAGCAGGGCTTTGAAGTGGTGGAACTGCTGAACCCGGTGAAGCCGCCGAAGAACATCCGCCTCGGCGGCAGCGTGGTAGAGAAGGTGAGCAAGTTGGCCGGGCAATACCCGACGTATTACCTGAACAAGCTGACGGGCCGATTTGGCGACCGCATGTTTGTGGTGGCGCGGAACGTGAAGTAGCGCGGACTTTTAGTCCGCGGCCCCAATATTAAAACAGCACCCTAAAGCAGAAAACACCTGAAGCTTAAAGCCTCAGGCGTTTTTTTGCTATTCGGTCGCGGACTAAAAGTCCGCGCTACGGCTACAGCAGCTCCGTGCTGCGCTTCACGAAGGCAGTCAGGGCCTCGCCTTTCAGCATGCCTTGCGACAGCAGCGCCAAATCAAACGCTTGCTTGGCCAGCTTGTCGCCGCCGTCGGCCAGCACTTTGCTCACCAGCGGGTGGTTGGCGTTCACGGTCACATCGTAGGACTCGGGGAAGGCCCCGAACATCTGCATGCCGCCGCCCCCGCCAGTGCGCTGCATGTCCTTCATGCGGCGCATGAACTCGTTTTGGGTGATGACCACGGGCGCATCCTGCGGACTGAGGGCGGCCACTTTCACGTGCATAGCCGGGTTGGCAATAGCCGTGGTAAAGGTTTCCTCCAGCTTCTTGGTGTCGTCCTCGCTCAGCACGCTTTCGGTGGTGTCGTCCTTCTCAATGAGCTTGCTCAGCGTATCGGCATCCACGCGCTTGAAGCTGGTTTTTTCCAGCTTCTGCTCCAGCTGGCCCACGAAGTGCGGGTCGAGCACCTGGTCGAAGTTCAGCACGTCGTAGCCACGCTCCTGGGCTGCCGCCACGAAGCCGTGCTGGTGCTCGGCATCATTGGTGTAGAGGATGACGGTATTGCCGTTTTTGTCCTGCTGGTTGGCCTGGATGTGCTCGGTGTACTCGTTGATGGTAAACAGCTTGCCGTTCACGTTCTTCAGCAGCACGAAGTCCTTGCCTTTGTCGTAGAACTTCTCGTCGCTCAGCATGCCGTACTTCACAAACATACCGATGTCGCCCCATTTCTCCTCGTAGCCGGCGCGGTCCTGCTTGAACAGGCTGCTGAGCTTATCGGCTACTTTCTTGGTGATGTAGGTGTTGATTTTGCGCACCGCCGCGTCGGCCTGAAGGAAGCTGCGCGACACGTTCAGTGGGATATCGGGCGAGTCAATCACGCCGTGCAGCAGCATCAGAAACTCGGGCACCACGTCCTTCACCTCGTCGGTGATGAACACCTGGCGCGAGTAGAGTTGAATCTTGTTGCGCGAGAACTGCAGCTCGTCCTTCACTTTCGGGAAGTACAGAATACCAGTTAGATTGAACGGATAGTCCACGTTCAGATGAATCCAGAACAGGGGCTCGTCCATGCTCATGGGGTACAACTCCTGGTAGAATTTCTTGTAGTCCTCATCGGTCAGCTCGCTCGGCTGCTTGGTCCAGATGGGGTTGGTGTCGTTGATGAGCTCACCTTCGAACTCAATCGGAATGGGCAGGAACTTGCAGTACTTGGTGAGGATGCCGCGCAGGCGGGCCTCCTCCAGAAACTCGTCTGAATCTTCGGCTACGTGCAGCACCACGTCGGTACCGCGCTCGGCTTTCTCAGTGGTTTCCAGGGTGAAGGAGGTGCTGCCGTCGCAGGTCCAGTGAGCGGCTTCGGTGCCCTCCTTGTAGCTCTGCGAGAAGATTTCGACCTCGCTGGCCACCATGAAGGCCGAGTAGAAACCGAGGCCAAACTGACCGATAATCTGGTCTTTCGTGGCGGCATCCTTGTCCTTGTACTGCTCCACAAACTCAGTGGCGCCGCTGAAGGCAATCTGGTTGATGTACTTCTTGATTTCCTCGCCGGTCATGCCCAGGCCGTGGTCAGAAATCGTGATTTTGCGGGCTTCCTTGTCCACGGTCACGCGCACTTTCAGCTCGCCGAGCTCGCCTTTGTACTCGCCCAGCTGGGCCAGGCTTTTCAGCTTTTGGGTGGCATCGACGGCATTGCTGACCAGTTCCCGCAGGAAAATCTCGTGGTCGGAATACAAGAACTTCTTGATAATCGGGAAGATGTTCTCGGTGTGGATGGAGATGGAGCCGGTTTCTTGCATGATATAAGATGGAAACGGTTGAATACAGACGGAATGGCTGGGCGCAGAGGCCCCGGCCACGGTTTCCGTAGCTTTCAAAGGACGTTCCAAGGGGTAATCAGCTGTCAGATTGACAGCGGCCGGTTGCGGCCCATACTTGTCATTCCGACGAAGGAGGAATCTGAGTAAAGCCGTCCAGGCATCGTCCTCCTTCGTCGGAATGACAAGTATGTGGTCTGGCTACAGCAACTCGGGCTGGCTCCGGTGCGGAGCTTCGAAGCTACCAGCCGAAACCGGGCCGGACCCAAATACGGCGTCCCATTCGGCCTGCAGCTCGGGCAGGCGCGCCGAGTAGTCGGACAGCCATTGCAGGCCGGGCTCGGGCTGGGGGAAATACTGAATATCAAACTTAATAATGCTCCGAAACATGGCCAGCAGCGAATCGATGGCCAGCTGGTTGTGCACGCGGTGGCGGTGGTTCACAAGCACCACGCGCTCCAGCGGCAGCTTCACGATGCCCGGCATCCAGCTCACGCCCAGCCACACCTGGTCGTAGACCGAGATGTCGGGAAAGGTATTCATGTTGAGCAGCAGGTGGCGCGGGCCCAGCTCCCGGTCCAGGGCCAGGAGTTGTTCGGCGCTTTGGCGCAGGGTACGGGTGTCGGCTCCTGAGGCCCATTCGATACGCAACAGGCTCAGCTGTTCGTCGTATTGCAAAGAAAAGTCAGGAATATTGCTAATTATCACAGAAAAAGGCGCTAAAAGGCCGCTCGGGCAGCAAGTTACGGCACCATTACGGGAAATGTAGCGCGATGGATTGGTGAACAGTAACCACTCGTAAAATTTATTTACTGAGCAACTTCCGGCCTTTACCTCCATCTTTGTATTGTGCAAGCCATCCGTTCCCATCTAGCCCTGCTGCTGCTGCTCTGCCTCGTGCGGACGCTGCTGCCCGAGGCGTGGATTCTGGCGATGCACCCTCACGCCCACACCATTGAAGAGCCGGCCCAGGCCCCGGCATTCCGCCACAAGGGCAAGGCACTTGTCAGCGCCAAGCACCAGCACTGCGACGTAGAGCAGTTTTATGACGTAGCGTTTCAGGCCGCCGTGCCGGTGGCTGCGCCCCAGCCCCGCGTGGCCATACGCTACGCCGCTACGCCCGCTTTGCCGCCCGTGCGGCCGGCGGCGGGCGAAGTGCTTTTTGCGCGGTCGTTGCGCGGCCCGCCCGCCCTCGCCTAACCTCCGGCGCATTCCTTTTTCTTCTTGGTGTTACCCTGCCTCGCCCGCAGCCGCGCTTTTGCGCGGTTGGCGGGCCGGGCTGCTTTGGCTTTTTTCATGTCATTCCTTATTCCCCGTTTCTCTTTATTAATGGGCCTGGCGATAGCGCCGACAGCTCTTTTTGCTCAGAATACCCAGCCCGTTGCGCCGCGTGTGCGCATGGCCGCCCCGCCCCTCACCGGCCGCATTACCGATGCAGCTACCGGTGAGGGCCTGCCGGGAGCCAACATTATTTTCGACGACCTAAAGCAGGGCACGGCCGCCGGGCCGGACGGCTCATTCAGTTTCAGCAGCCTGCCGCGGGGGCGTTTCACGGTGCAGGTGCGCTCGCTGGGCTACAACACCGTGACGCAGACCGTGGACACGGGCAGCGGCCAGCCGCTCGATTTCAAGCTGACGGTGGCGGCCACCGAGATTGGGCAGGTGGTGGTGACCGGGGTGTCGCAGGCCACGCAGCTGCGGCGCTCGCCTATTCCGACCTCGGTGGTCGACCACACGCGCTTGAACCAGACGGCCGGCTCGAATCTGGTGGATGCCATTGCGCACACGCCGGGCGTGAGCCAGATTACGACCGGCGCGGCCATCAGCAAGCCTGTCGTGCGCGGGCTGGGCTACAACCGCGTCATCACCCTAAACAACGGGGCCAAGCAGGAAGGCCAGCAGTGGGGCGACGAGCACGGCATTGAGATTGACGAGTTTAGCGTGGACCGGGCCGAGATTATCAAAGGTCCGGGCTCGCTGCTGTATGGCTCCGATGCCATGGCCGGCGTTATCAACTTCGTGGCCCCTGACCCCATTGCCGAGGGCCACATCACCGGCACGGCTACGGCCAACTACCAGACCAATAACCACCTGCAGGCCTACTCTTTCCAGAATGCGGGCAACCTCAACGGCTTTAACTGGCTGGCGCGGGGCACCCGCAAGGTGGCCGGCGACTACCAGAACCGCTACGATGGCCGGGTGTACAACTCGGGTTTTAATGAGTGGGATGCTAACGGCTACGTGGGCGTGAATAAAAGCTGGGGCTATTCGCACCTCACCTTCAGCACGTTCAACCAGCGACTGGGGCTGACGGAGGGTGCCCGCGACCCGCAAACCGGCCGCTTCGTGAAGGACGTGCCCAGCGGCGACTCGACCCTGAGCGTACCCGTGACCGACAGCGACCTGCGCGGCTACGGCCTGGCTGTCCCCCAGCAGCAAATCAACCACCTGCGCATTGGCACCGACAACAGCTTCATTCTGGGCTCGAACGGCGGCCGTATTGGCCTGCAGGTGAGCTACCAGCAGAACCTGCGCCGCGAGTACGGCAACGTGCTCGACCCCGCCGAAACCTCGCTCTACTTCCAGTTGCGCACCGTGGACTATTCGCTGCGCTACTTCCTGCCCGAAAAAAATGGCTGGAACCTGACCGTGGGCACCAGCGGCCTGCACCAGCAAAACCAGAACCTAGGCCAGGAATTCCTGATTCCGGCCTACCGCGTGAACGAGGGCGGCGTGTTTGGCGTGGCCAAGAAAACCATTGGCTCGCTCGACATCAGCGGCGGGCTGCGGTACGATGTGCGCCAGATTTCAGCCGATAAGCTGCTGCTCGACAGCAATGAGCGGCCCAGCAATGCCCCCACGGCCGAAACCAAGTTTCCAGGCTTTCTGAGCACCTTCCGCAACTACAGCGGCAGCCTGGGCGCGGCGTATAATCTGAACGAGAAGCTGACGGTGAAGGCCAACCTCTCGCGCGGCTTCCGCGCGCCGAATATTGCCGAGTTGGGCTCCAACGGCAAGCACGAAGGCACCATTCGCTACGAAATCGGCAACGACAACCTTAGCCCCGAAACCAGTCTGCAGGTGGACGCCGGTGTGAGTTACGTCACGGACCACGTTCGGTTCAGCGTCGATGCGTTTGAGAACAGCATCAGCAACTACATTTTCACGCGCCGGCTGCTCACGGCCAGCGGGGGTGATTCGCTCCGCGACGACACCCGGGCCTATAAGTACGACCAGGGCCAGGCCCGCCTGGTGGGCGGCGAGGTCAGCCTCGACTTCCACCCCCACCCGCTGGATTGGCTGCACTTTGAAAACTCGTTTTCGATGGTGCGCGCTGAGCAGTTGAACGTGCCCGCTGCCGAGAAGTACCTGCCCTTCATCCCCGGCGACCGGCTGCAATCGGAGTTGCGGGCCAATTTCCGCCGCCAGGGCAAGCGCATCACCAACCCCTACGCCCGCGTGCAGCTGGAGCACACCTTCGCCCAGAACCGCTACTTCTCGGCCTTCGACACCGAGACGGCCACGCCCGGCTACACGCTCATCAACGCCGGCATCGGCACCGATTTGGCCGATGCCAAAGGTCGCACGCTGTTTTCGCTGTTCATCACCGCCAATAATCTGTTCGATGTGGGCTACCAGAGCCATCTGAGCCGGTTGAAATACGCTGATTTGAATGTGGCCAATGGCCGCTACGGCGTGTTCAATCAGGGGCGTAATGTGAGCGTGCGGCTGGTGGTGCCGCTGGCGTTCAAGTAGCGGCGCGCGGCTTTCACAGGCCGGGCGAAACTGGGCCCTTATTACTCGCCGACTAATCACCAACCGGCAATTTGCAACGGTCGGTGGCTTCCAGATGGAAGTCGCCGACCGTATTTTTTTATCCCGATATAAAACTGTTTCTTTCGATAAATTTCATAAATCCCGCCCTTTTCCAGTTTATATGTCCGAACTCTTTACGAACATTCCCAAGGCCCGTACTTCGCTGCTGCGCTCATTGCAAAAAGCCTTTCAGCTGGCCGTGGCGGCCAACGAGCCCGGCGGGCCCTCGGCTGAGGAGCTGGCGGAGCTGGCCACCGGCCAGAGCCGGCGCGATTTCCTGGCCATCACCACCAAACTGGGCGTGCTGGTGGGAGCCGGTGGCCTGCTGGCCGCCTGCGAAAAGGTAGCTATTGAGCCTGCTGCGCCCGACGCTATCGGCTTTGCCGATG
>NZ_JBCEVZ010000034.1:0-53934 GCF_038448715.1 Hymenobacter segetis
CTTGCCCCCGCCCGTCGTTGGACGGAATCGTTGAACAAGTGCGAACGTCCGGGCGGGGGCAAGCCCCGCCCCTACTCAGTTCTGGAATAATTTTGAATAAATATCCTCGTGCAGCACCTGCGCCGCATCCAGCAAAAACGCCGAACGGGTAGCTTCGCCGTACTCCTTTCCCGCCTGCACCGCCAGAATATGCTCGAACACCGCGTAAAAATCGTGCTGTAGCTGGTGCCCCTCCAGCGGCCCCAGAAACCCGAGGCGAATGGCAGCGCTGAGTTGGTCGCGGAGGAGCATATGCAGGTACATGGCCTGCAATTCCTTTAATTCGAAGCCAACCCGCTGCAAGGCCAGCGTGAAAACCAGCGTGAAATGCGGCGGAATATTTTGACTTGTAAACCACTGGATAATGGTTTCCAAAGCAGCTTCCGGGTAGAAAGTGGCCAGCAGTTTCAGCCAGTTGCGGCCCTGCACAGCGCTGGCTTTGTAGAGGCTGGGGACGAGCAATTGCGCGTCGTATTCTTCGGCGACGATTTGAAAATTGGAGCTTTTTTCAGTGAGGTGGAATGTGGAAGTGATGAAGGGTAATTCGGCGCTGCCGGCTTGCTGCAAATAGGAATACAGGTAATTCCGCAGCGCAAATGGCGTATTTATGAGGCCGAAGGTGATGCTGCTTTCCAGACCGTAGGAATAGGCGAATGAGCCAGTGGGGATGGCCGAATCGACGAGGTGCAGGAGGCGGGCGAATTGCATGAGATGTAGCGCGGACTTTGTAGTCCGCGAGTGGATTTGTTTAACTCGCGGACTACAAAGTCCGCGCTACATCTTAAAACAAGTTATAAAGCTGCGCCAGCGGCAGCACCTCCGCCGGCTCACACGTCAAATGCACCCCATCCACCATCACGCGGTACGTCTCGGGGTCGACGGAAATATTGGGCAAGTAGTCATTCAACGCCATGTCCTTTTTGCCAATATTTCGGCAGTTCTTCACCGCTACCACCTGCTTGGTGAGGCCATAATCGGCCCGCACTCTTTCAACAGAAGCATCCGACACAAACACCATCGAAGACTTCCCGATGGCCCCGCCCAGCGCGCCGAACATGGGGCGCGAGAATGACGGCTGCGGCGTGGGAATGGAGGCGTTGGCGTCGCCCATCTGGGATTGGGCGATGATGCCGCCTTTGAGTATCATCTCGGGTCGGGCGCCGAAAAAGGCGGGTTTCCAGAGCACAAGGTCGGCCAGCTTGCCGATTTCGACGGAGCCGACTTCGTGCGAGATGCCGTGGGCGCGGGCCGGGTTGATGGTGTACTTGGCCACGTAGCGGCGCACGCGGAAGTTGTCGGCGGCGCCGGTGGCAGCGTCTTCGGGCAGGGGGCCGCGCTGCTGCTTCATTTTGTGGGCCGTTTGCCAGGTGCGGGTGATGACCTCGCCCACCCGGCCCATGGCCTGCGAATCGGAGCTGATGATGCTGAGGGCGCCCAGGTCGTGCAGGATGTCCTCGGCGGCGATGGTTTCGCCCCGGATGCGGCTTTCGGCGAAGGCGACGTCTTCGGGAATGTTGCGGTCGAGGTGGTGGCAGACCATGAGCATGTCGAGGTGCTCGTCGATGGTGTTCACCGTGAAGGGCCGCGTGGGGTTGGTGCTGGAGGGGATGACGTTCGGCTCGCCGCAGATTTTGATGATGTCGGGCGCGTGGCCGCCGCCCGCGCCTTCGGTGTGGTAGGAATGGATGGTGCGGCCCTTAAACGCGGCCGTGCTGGTTTCCACGAAGCCGCTCTCGTTCAGCGTATCGGTGTGGATGCAGACCTGCACGTCGTATTCCTCGGCAATGCTCAGGCACATGTCGATGGCCGCCGGGGTGGTGCCCCAGTCCTCGTGCAGCTTGAAGCCCAGCGCCCCGGCCTCGGCCTGCTCGCGCAGCCCCTCCGGCTTGGAGGCGTTGCCCTTGCCCAGGAAGCCGAAGTTGAGCGGGTAGGCCTCGGTGGCCTTCAGCATGGTTTCGAGGTAGAACGCGCCGGGCGTGCAGGTGGTGGCGTTGGTGCCGGCCGCCGGCCCGGTGCCGCCCCCAATCATGGTCGTCACGCCCGAAGCCAGCGCTTCGGGAATCTGCTGGGGGCTGATGAAATGGATGTGGCAGTCGATGCCGCCGGCGGTGAGCAGCTGGCCTTCGCCGGCAATGACTTCGGTGGTGACGCCCACCACCATGCCGGGCGTCACGCCGGGCATGATGTGCGGGTTGCCGGCCTTGCCGATGCCCACGATGCGCCCGCCCTTGATGCCAATGTCGGCCTTGAAAATGCCGGTGTAATCGACCACCAGCGCGTTGGTGATGACCAAATCCAGCGCATCGGCCGGCCCGATTCCGGCCGCCTGGCCCATGCCGTCGCGCAGCACCTTGCCGCCGCCGAACTTGCATTCCTCGCCGTACACGCAGTAGTCGCGTTCAACTTCAATCAGCAGGCCGGTATCGCCGAGGCGCACCCGGTCGCCGGTGGTGGGGCCGTACATGTCGGCATACGCGCGACGGGAGATGGGGAGGGACATGGTGGTTTTGAATTAATGCTTGGGCAATGGAAATTCTTTTTCAACTACATTAGTCACTCAAAACAAAAAGCCGTTCACCATGAGCATCTTATCCATTATTGGTCTTGTCGCAGTTGTGATATTCGGAAAATTTATTTGGGATACATACATCACTGGAAAAACTGAAAATGATGCAAAAGCAAATGAAAAGCGTAATCCAGAAGAGGCTACCAGAATGGAGCTTAATGTGAAGAGAGGGCAGCACTTGAACTTTGATTATTCACCTAAAAGGAATGCTGACAATCGCAAAAAGTCACTAAATATTTTGGTTGAGTTAATAGGATGCGAAGCATCTGATATAGAAAAAATTTACAAAGCCACGTTGGCTAAAGAGATAATCGATATCCATGCAAATCCAATATCTTTTTTGAAGACAAGAATTGAAGACTTAAGAAAGCTTAAAACAAGAGATGCGTTGAGCATGAATTTTGACCCGGATGATACTCCTGCCGCATTCATGTGCGAATGGGCAGTTGAGATGCTTGAGTCAACAATTCGTCAGAAGGAGAAAATTGAATTAGAAATTTTTGTTGATGACGAAAGAGAGAGAATACGGCAAGAAATGCGTCGTATATCCATAGCGACTATCGCTGAGAATCTAGATTGCGAGGAAAAATATGCAGAACTCTGCTTTAAACAGCAGATTAAAAATGATGCGACAGTTGGCATGATTGAGAATGGAATTGATATTCTTGATTTCTTGAATCACGCAAAGAGCACATTTGAAGAAACGAAAGAAAGTCAAGCTATTGAATTAGGAATCAGTGAGGATGTTACGCCCGCAGGCATTGCTTGCCTTTGGTTAAATGATTTAATTATAGAACGACAAAATAGAACTCCATATGATGACTATGTTGAAAACATGGGTGTGTAACCGTCTTGCATCATAGTTTCTCCAGCGCCTGCTGCTTCTTTCCAGCCTCATCCAGCTTCCCATCAATGAGCCCATTGCCGCCGTACACGATGCGCTCGCCGGCCAGGGCCACCAGGCGCACGCGCTTGCGCTCGCCGGGCTCGAAGCGCACCGCCGTGCCGGCCGGGATGTTGAGGCGGAAACCGTAGGCGGCGGCGCGGTCGAAGTGCAGCGCCGCGTTGGTTTCGAAGAAGGGATAGTGTGAGCCGACCTGCACGGGCCGGTCGCCCATGTTCACAACGTCCACGTCCACCGTGGCGCGGCTTTCGTTGAGGACGATGTCGGCCGGGTGCAGCTGGTATTCGCCGGGCTGGGGGTGGCTGGCGTTGGCGGGCGCGGCGCCGGGGGCCGGGGTGCGGCTCAGGCCGGAGCCGTAGAGGGCCAGGGCGGCATCGCCGGTTTCGCGGCAGATGGGGTGGTGCACGGTCACGAGCTTGGTGCCGTCGGGGAAGGTGCCTTCGATTTGGACTTCGTGGAGCATGTCGGCCACGCCGGGCAGCACGTCGGCCAGGCCCAGCAACTGCTTGCCCTTGTCCATGAGCACGGCCACCCGCTCGCCGTCGCGGATGAACTCGAGCAGCTGCGTGGCGATGAGGGCCAGGGCTTCGGGGTAGTTCAGGAGCAGGCCGCGGGCGTAGCGCTTCTGCGCCACGAAACCGGCCTGGTGGAGAACGAGCTTGTCGAGGTCTTTGGGGGAGAGGTGCATCTGGGAGAACTGTGTAGAGACGCAATATTTTGCGTCTCGTCGTTGCTGATGTTGTTATGACTGTGCGGCTTTGTGTGGTTTGGCGCGGTTCCGGTCGTTCAACGACGAGACGCAAAATATTGCGTCTCTACATCGTTCTGGCGGCTTACCATCGCACGTTCCCATAAATCATCCACCCACCGTATCCAATGCACAGCAGCGACGACAAGGTAACGGTACTAAACTTCAACGTCCGACTGATTTTCATGCGCTTGGTGAACGGCACGCTGCACAGCCCGGCCACGATGAACATGCCCAGAATGGAGCCGATACCGAACACCGCGAAATAGCCCATGCTCAGCCACGGGTCGCGGATTTCGCTCATCACCAGCAGTACCAGCGCGCCGCTGCCGGCCAGGCCGTGCAGCAGGCCCACGGCGTAGGCCGCCCGCGAGGGCGACGCGCCGGGCCGCACCTTGGCGGGCGGGCGGCGCTGGTCGAGCAGGCGGCTGATGCCCATTATGATGAGCATCAGGCCCACGGCCGCTTCGAAATAACCGGAAGTGAGAAAGGTGACGCGGCCCAGCAGAATAATAGCGCCCACGACCACCAGCGTGGTGGTGTGGCCCAGGCCCCAATAGATGCCGTCGCGCAGGGCTTCGGCAAGTGTGTCACGGCGGGAAATGAGGTTGCCCACGGCCAGCAGATGGTCGGGTTCGAAAGCATGGCCCATTCCGGCCACGGAAGCGAATAAAATGGGCAACAGGCCTTGCATTTGGCAGGGTATTATGGGATAAAAAGCGCTGAAAACGTTTGTTGTCTTCTGATTTCCGGGCATTTTGGAATTTACCGAAAAAGTAACCTAAACTTCTTGGATTAGCTGCTGAATCTGGAAAAAGCTCCCGTAACTTTCAATTTCGGGCCGCCTGACGGAGGCGTGGAAACGTTCATTTAGCGGCTGTGCAACGTGCTAACAACTGGTTTTGGCATTGTATAAACACCGTATACAAAATACTATCCATCAATAGTTTACCATCAAAACCAACGAGCTGAAAATAGTAAATCAGCAGATAACGCCACTTTGGCTCCCGGCAAGGGTCCGTTACTTGTAAATGACTGTGTGCAGTTGGCTGATTTTACGTCTGCCCGAGCTGACATTCCCGCCGAGCGGCGGCACCCTTTTTTCCTGAATTTCTAGAATCCCGATGCAATCCACTGACACTCCTCAGGGCCTGTACCGCCCCGAATTTGAGCACGATGCCTGCGGGACTGGTTTCATCACCTACCTCAACGGCCGCAAAACCCACCAGGCCGTCATCGACGCGCTAACCATGCTCGAAAACATGGAGCACCGCGGGGCCTGCGGCTGCGATACCGACTCCGGCGACGGGGCCGGCCTGCTCATTCAAATTCCGCACTGGTTTCTGCTGGAAGAATGCACCGCCCTCAGCATCCGCCTGCCAGAGCCGGGCAGCTACGGCGTGGGCACGGCCTTTTTGCCGAAGGACGATAAGCTGCGCGCCGCCTGCCACGACGTGATAAACGGAGCGGCGGCGCGGCTGGGCTTTCCGCTGCTGGGCTACCGGCCGGTGCCGGTGAACCCGGCCGGCATCGGCCCCACCGCGCTGGCCGCCGAGCCGGTGATGGAACAGGTGTTTTTCGGCCGCCCGGCCGGAATTGTCACCGCGGAGGATTTTGAGCGCAAGCTTTACGTGCTGCGCCGCCTGATTTTCAAGACGGTGCGCGAAACCGTGCCGGCCGCGATGGACGTGTTTTACCTCGCCTCGCTCTCCTGCAAAACCATCGTGTACAAGGGCCAACTGACTACCTACCAGGTGCGCGGCTACTTCCCCGACCTCAGCGACGAGCGGGTGGTGTCGGCCTTTGGGCTGGTGCATTCGCGGTTTTCGACCAACACCTTCCCGAGTTGGAAGCTGGCCCAGCCCTTCCGCTTCCTGGCGCATAATGGCGAAATCAACACGCTGCGCGGGAATCTGAACTGGTTTTACGCGGGCCTGCGCAACTACGTGTCGCCCTATTTCTCGGCCGAGGAAATGGACATGCTGCTGCCGGTAGTCGATGCCGGGCAGTCGGACTCGGCCTGCCTCGATAACGTGGTGGAAATTCTGCTGCACTCGGGCCGCCCGCTGCCGCACGTGATGATGATGCTGGTGCCCGAAGCCTGGGACGGCAACACCCAGATGGACCCGCTCAAAAAGGCCTTCTACGAGTTTCACGCCACGTTTATGGAGCCCTGGGACGGTCCGGCCGCCCTCATTTTCACCGACGGCCAGCAGATTGGGGCCATGCTCGACCGCAACGGCCTGCGCCCCCTGCGCTACCTCGAAACCACCGACGGCCGCGTGCTCGTCGCCTCCGAGGCCGGCGTGCTCCATATCGACCCCGCCACCGTGGTGCAGAAAGGCCGCCTGCAGCCCGGCAAGATGCTGCTGGTGGATACCGTGGCCGGCCGCATCGTCACCGACGAGGAATTGAAGGCCCAGGCCGCCGGCCGCCAGCCCTACGGCGCGTGGCTGAACGAGTACCAGATTCGCCTCGAAGAGCTGCCCGAGCCGCGCCAGATGTTCACAGATTTGGCGGCGGATGCGGTGTTCAAGTACCACCAGGTGTTCGGCTACACCCGCGAGGACATCGACGTGCTCATCACGCCCATGGCCGTGGAGGGCAAGGAGCCCATCGGCTCGATGGGCGTGGACGTGCCCCTGGCGGTGCTGTCGGACCAGCCCCAGCACCTGAGCAGCTACTTCAAGCAGTTTTTCGCGCAGGTCACTAACCCGCCCATCGACCCCATTCGGGAGCGGCTGGTGATGAGCCTGGCCACCTTCCTGGGCAACAACGGCAACATCCTCGATGAGGACAAGCACCACTGCCACTGCGTGGCCCTGCGCCAGCCCATCCTCAGCAACCACGAGCTGGAAAAGCTCCGCAGCATCGACACCGGCATGTTCAATGCCAAGACGCTGCAAACCTATTTCAAGGCCGACGGGCTGCCCGGCGCGCTGGAGCGCGGCCTCGCCCGCCTCTGCCGCTACGCCGAGGACGCGGTGAACGACGGCTTCGAAGTGCTGATTCTGTCGGACCGCGCCGTGGATTCGGAGCACGCGCCGATACCCTCGCTGCTGGCCGTGTCGGCCGTGCATCACCACCTCATCAAGCTCGGTTTCCGGGGCTCGGTGGGGCTGGTGGTAGAGGCCGGCGATGTGTGGGAGGTGCACCATTTCGCCTGCCTGCTCTCGTTCGGAGCCACGGCCATCAACCCCTACCTGGCGCTCTCCACGGTGCGGACCATGCGCGAAGCCGGGCATTTGAACACCTCCCTCGACCAGTCGCAGCTCACTTACAACTACATCAAGGCCGTGTGCGACGGGCTGCTGAAGATTTTCTCGAAGATGGGAATTTCGACCTTGCAGTCATATCACGGCGCGCAGGTGTTCGAGATTCTGGGTTTGAATCAAGCGGTAGTCGATTCTTATTTCTGCGGCGCGGTCACTCGAATTGGCGGACTGGGACTGGATGAAATTGCCCGCGAAACGCTCTACAAGCACTTCCAGGGCTTCAAAACCACCACGCCCGAGGAGCAGACCCTGCTGCCTGACGGCGGCCTCTACCACTGGCGGCGGCGCGGCGAGGCGCACATGTTCAACCCCGAAACCGTGCACCTGCTGCAACTGGCGACGCGGACGAATAACTACGCGACTTATCAGCGTTACGCGAAGCTGATTAACGAGCAGCCGGAGCGCATGTTTACGCTGCGCGGGCTGCTGGATTTTGCGCATCACCGCGAGGCTATTTCGATTGAGGAAGTGGAGCCGGCGGAAGTCATCATGAAGCGTTTCGCCACGGGTGCCATGTCGTTTGGCTCGATTTCGCACGAGGCGCACAGCACCCTGGCCATTGCCATGAACCGCATCGGCGGCAAGAGCAACACCGGCGAGGGCGGCGAGGACCCGATGCGCTACGAAGTGATGGAAAACGGCGACTCCATGCGCTCGGCCATCAAGCAGGTAGCCTCGGCGCGCTTCGGCGTTACGGCGCACTACCTCACCAACGCCGACGAGCTGCAAATCAAGATGGCCCAGGGGGCTAAGCCCGGCGAGGGCGGCCAGCTTCCCGGCCACAAGGTGGACGAGTGGATTGCGAAAGTGCGCCACGCCACCCCCGGCGTCGGCCTGATTTCGCCCCCGCCTCACCACGACATCTACTCCATCGAAGACCTGGCCCAACTCATCTTCGACTTGAAAAACGCCAACCGCGCCGCCCGCATCAACGTGAAGCTGGTGAGCAAAGCAGGCGTGGGCACCATCGCCGCCGGCGTGGCCAAGGCCCACGCCGATGTCATCCTCATCGCCGGCTACGATGGCGGTACGGGGGCCTCGCCCATCAGCTCCATCAAGCACGCTGGCCTGCCCTGGGAGCTGGGCTTGGCCGAAGCCCACCAAACGCTGGTGCAGAACCAGCTCCGCAGCCGCGTGGTGCTGCAGGCCGACGGCCAGCTGAAAACCGGCCGTGACCTGGCCGTGGCCGCCCTGCTCGGGGCCGAAGAATGGGGCGTGGCCACCGCCGCGCTGGTAGCCGGGGGCTGCGTGATGATGCGCAAATGCCACCTCAACACCTGCCCCGTGGGCGTGGCCACCCAAGACCCGGAGTTGCGCAAGCTCTTCACCGGCCAGCCCGAACACATCGTCAACCTGTTCCGTTTCCTGGCCGAGGAGCTGCGCGAAATCATGGCCGAGTTGGGTTTCCGAACGATAAATGAGATGGTGGGCCGGCCCGAATTCCTGAAAGTGCGCGAAGGCATCACCCACTGGAAAGCCCGCCACCTCGACCTCTCCGGTATGCTACACCCGGCCGCCAACATCTCCGGTGGCACCTTGTACCAGAGCGAAGCGCAGGACCACGGCCTCGGTAACATTCTGGATTGGCAGCTGCTGGAACACGCCCAGCCGGCCCTGAATGAGCAGACGCCGGTGTACGGTGAGTTTGAGGTGCACAACACCGACCGCACCATCGGCACGCTGCTCTCGAATGAGATTGCCAAGCGCTACCACGCCGCCGGCCTGCCGCCCAACACCATCAACTACCGCTTCCACGGCTCGGCGGGGCAGAGTTTCGGCGCGTTCAGCGTAACGGGTTTATCATTCACGCTGGAGGGCGAGGCCAACGACTACGTGGGCAAAGGGCTGAGCGGAGCGCAGCTGGCCATTTTTCCATCGGCCGAAGCCCGGTTTGTGCCCGAGCAGAACATCATCATCGGCAACGTGGCGCTGTACGGTGCCACCTCCGGCGCGCTGTTCGTGCGCGGACAGGCCGGTGAGCGGTTCGCGGTGCGCAACTCCGGGGCTACGGCCGTGGTGGAAGGCGTGGGCGACCACGGCTGCGAGTACATGACCGGCGGCCGAGCCCTCATCCTAGGCCAGACGGGCCGCAACTTCGCCGCCGGCATGAGCGGCGGCATCGCCTGGATTTACGACCCCAACGGCACATTCCCCACCAACTGCAACCCCGAAATGGTAGAGCTCGACCCGCTCGACGCCGATGACGAGGACCAGATTCAGGCGCTGCTCCGGCAGCACGCGGAGCTAACAGGCAGCCAGGTGGCGGCCTTCCTGCTGGGGAATTGGGGCGAGGAAGTCGGGAAGTTTGTGAAGGTGTTTCCGAGTGAGTATAAGAAGGTGCTGCAGAAGGCGCGGTATGCGGAGGTGGGGTGAACGAAGTAGAGACGCAACATTTTGTGTCTCGTCGTTGTACGACCGGAACCGCTCATAACCGTGCAGTTATAACAACATCAGCAACGACAAGACGCAAAATATTGCGTCTCTACTTCGTTCCAATTATCCGCAACGATTGAGACGCAAATGGGCGTCTCTACATAGTTCTAGAAGATGGCCAACCCCACCGGTTTCAAAGAATTTTCCCGCGAGTTGCCGCCCAAAGCCGCACCGCAGGAGCGCGTGGCCCACAACCGCGAATTCGTGGGCGCTTACGCCGAAAGCCAGCTCACGCAGCAGGCCGCCCGTTGCATGGATTGCGGCATTCCGTTCTGCCATTCGGGCTGCCCGCTGGGCAATATCATCCCCGAATTCAACGACGCCGTGCGGGAGCAGGATTGGGGAAATGCTTACCAGATTCTCTCCGCCACCAATAATTTCCCGGAGTTCACCGGCCGCATCTGTCCCGCGCCGTGCGAGGCGGCCTGTGTGCTCAGCATCCACAGTAGCCCGGTGGCGATTGAGGAAATCGAGAAGCACATCATCGAAATCGCCTTCTCGAAAGGCTACGTGCAGCCCACTTCGCCGGTGCTGAAATCGGGCAAGACGGTGGCCGTGGTGGGTTCCGGCCCAGCCGGACTGGCAGCGGCGGCGCAGCTGGCGCGGGCCGGCCACACCGTCACGGTGTTCGAGCGCGACGACCGGCCCGGCGGCCTGCTCCGCTACGGCATCCCCGATTTCAAGCTCGATAAATGGGTGATTGACCGCCGCATCAAGCTGCTGGAAGACGACGGTATCAGCTTCCGCTGCAACACCGAAATCGGCCGCGATATTTCTGGTGCCGAGCTTACCGCGAGCTTCGATGCCGTGGTGCTGGCCGGCGGGGCCAGCGTGCCGCGCGACCTATACATTCCCGGCCGCGAATTGCCAGGCATCTACTTCGCCATGGACTACCTCACCCAGCACAACCGCCGGGTGAGCGAGCTGGGCATTGAGGACGATGAAATCTGGGTTGAGGGCCAGGACGTGGTGGTTATCGGCAGCGGCGACACGGGCTCCGACTGCGTGGGCACGGCCAACCGCCAGCGGGCACGCTCCGTCACGCAGTTTGCCCTGATGCAGCAGCCCGGCACCGAGCGCCCCGCCCACACGCCCTGGCCACAGGAGCCGCACATTTTCCGCAGCAGCACCTCCCATGAAGAAGGCTGCCAGCGCTACTGGGGCATCAATACCAAAGCGTTTCTGGCCGATGAGTACGGCCAGCTCCGCGCCCTGCGCGTGAGCGACGTGACCTGGGAAACTGACGTCATGGGCCGCCGCATCCGCTTCGAAGAGGTGCCCGATTCTGACCGTGAAATTCCCTGCCAGCGCGTGCTGCTGGCCCTGGGCTTCACCGGCCCCCGCGTAGACGGCCTACTCACCGAGTTGGGCGTGGCCCTCGATGAGCGCGGCAACGTGCACGCCGATGAAAAAGCTTACCTCACCTCCCGCCCCAACGTGTTCGTGGCCGGCGACATGCGCCGCGGCCAGTCGCTGGTCGTCTGGGCCATCTCGGAGGGCCGCGAGGCGGCGCGGGAAGTCGACGTGTTTCTGACGGGCAAGACGGCCCTGCCGAGCAAAAATGCGGTGGGCATGTTTGCATAGCTTGCCGCATTGCGCGTCGCATATTCTAAACACCTGGCGGAATATGTTACGCGCAGCAAACAAAGGATAGCATCGCGAATGCTTCCTCACCCGGCGAATAGGCGGATACTATAAACAGCCCCGGCATTTGGGAATGCCGGGGCTGTTTGCGTTTACGGAAGCCGCCACGCTAGCCGGCGCATATCGGTTCAAGTCGGGTGGGCTTTCTGTCGTCGGCCAGCAATGCGGGGCTGCACTTGCGCCTGCCGGGCCGAGCCAACATAGGTCGCTCCAGCGGGGCATCTGAAAACGAATGGACCACCGGTGAGCCGGACCGCTGGCGTGCGGCTCCACCCTGGCAATTGATAGCCGGCCCGTAGTGGGCCACCGCCGGAATTGATTGCAAAACGCCGTTTCATACTATATTAGAGAAACGGCTAGTCACGACAAAATACAAGTCAATCAAGCGGCTTACACTTACATCACACGTTCACCGCGCCTGCCAAACGCCGCCAAAACACTTTTTACAGGCAATTATCTGCACTCATTCGCTTATCAGCTCCGACACAAGATTATACGCCACACGCACAATAAATTAGAATAATCATAAAACAAAATACTTCCCATCGGAGCCTCTGCCACACCGTTCATGGCAACCTGCTCAAGTGTTTTTTTCCAATCTCCGCTCATTTTTTTTTCAGTTTCTCATCTCTTTTTTCCCACCCACAATTGCTGATGAATTTATTCCATTACCCTCTTGGCGCTTCACGCACTGCCGGCCGGTGGCTGCTGCTCCTGCTGCTATGCCTCGGCAGCCGGGCCGTTTCGGCCCAAACCCTCGTCTGGGAAGAGAACTTCAACGGCACGACCATCGACCCCGATACGTGGACGTTTGACTTCGGCGATGGCTGTGAGCGTAACCTCTGTGGCTGGGGCAACCAGGAGCTGGAGTATTACACCAGCCGGCCCGACAACGCTCGCATCGATAACGGCAACCTACGCATCGAGGCCAAGCGCGAAGCCTTTCAGGGCAAGGACTTTACCTCGGCCCGCCTGAAAACGCTGGGCCGCGTGCACTTCAAATACGGCACCCTGGAAGCCCGCATTAAGGTGACGAACCTGCAAAACGGGCTGTGGCCAGCCTTCTGGATGCTGGGCGCGACCGGCAACTGGCCTGCCAGCGGCGAAATCGACATGATGGAGATGGGCAGCGCAGCTTCCTACCCCAGCAACGTGAACAACTGGGCCGGCGCTGCCCTACACTGGCAGAACAACGGCGCGCACGATTTCGTGAGCCAGCTGCACCAGAGCACTACCCCACTCACCGATGTCTACCATGTATACAAGCTGCAGTGGACGGCCACCGAAATCAAGGTATTCATTGATAACGTGCAGTATTTCAGCCAGAACATCACCGACCCCGACATGGAGGAGTTTCACCGGCCCGAGTTCATCCTGCTGAACCTGGCCGTGGGCGGCGTGTACACGGGCAAGATGAGCCCTGGCGACATCACGGCCCCGCTGCCTTCGGCCATGCTGGTCGACTACCTGCGCCTGTACCAGAACCCCGGCGACGAGCTATATATCGGTAAGAACCATGCCTTTGCCGGCGACTACGGCGTGCTGTCGGAGCGCACCACCATTACCGATAAGCTGGCCTTCGACGGCGTGGATGCCAACCTCTACTACTGGAACAACCTGACCAATATCACCACGCCCGCACCGGTGCCCTTCGAGGGGCAGGACGTGCTGGCGGTGCACGCCAACGCCGGCAACTGGTTCGGCATGGGGGTCGACAACGTGGTGAAAAATCTGGGCAATTTCGCCAACGGCTCGTTGAAGTTTCAGTTCAAGACGACTTATACCGGGCAGTTTAAGGTGGGCGTGAAAAGCGGCCACGGCGAGAGCTGGGTGAATTTCCCGGCCGGCTCGACCCAGTACGGCCTGGTGCGCGACGGCAGCTGGCACGAGGTCACGATTCCGCTCAGCACCTTCAATCAGCCTAGCATGGGCATGCACATCGACCTGGTGTCGATGAACGGGCTGTTTATGTTTGCCGGCGACCCGGCCACCGGCCCGGCCGATTTCTACTTCGACGACGTGCGCTACACCGGCGGCGTGGCGGCCAACCCGCCCCCCACGGTGAGCCTGACCGCCCCGGCCCCGAACGCCATTATCACCCTGCCGGCCAGCATATCTCTCACCGCCACGGCGGCCGATGCCAACGGCACGGTGAGTAAAGTGGAGTTCTTCGAGGGCACCACCAAGCTGGGCGAAGACCTCACCGCACCCTATGTATATACCTGGACGGGGGCACCGGCCGGGGTGTACGTCATCACGGCTAAAGCTACTGACGACGAGGGCGCGACCACCACGTCGAGCCCCGTGACGGTGTACGTGGCGGCGGCCGGCAACACGGCCCCGACCGTCAGCCTGACTGCGCCCGCAGCCAATGCCAATTTCCTCACACCCGCCAGCATCACGCTCAGCGCCGATGCTACCGATACCGGCGGGGGTATTTATAAGGTGGAGTTTTTCCAGGGCACCACGCTGCTGGCCACCGACTTCACCGCGCCCTACAGCTACACCTGGGCCGGCGCGCCAGTGGGCAGCTACAGCATCACGGCCCGCACCACCGATACCGGCGGCCTCACCGCCACTTCGGCGGCCGTGAGCATTACCGTGGCCGACCCCATTGTACCCACGGTGAGCATCACGGCCCCGGCCAGTGGCACCAGCCTGACGGCCCCGGCCAGCGTGACCATTACGGCCGACGCGGCCGACACCAACAGCCCCATTGCCAAGGTGGAGTTCTTCCAGGGCAGCACCAAGCTGGGCGAAGACCTCACCGCCCCTTACTCCTACGCCTGGACCGGCATCGGGCCGGGCGCGTACTCGCTCACGGCCAAAGCCACGGCGGTTGATGGCTACGCCACCACTTCGGCGGCGGTAGCACTGACCGTGCGGGCCATTCCGTGCGTGAACACGGCCGCCAACGGCGAATACCGCTACGAGGTATTTACCAGCGGCCCCGACGTGACCTACACCTTCCATCCGCTGGGCGCCACGGCGGGCGGTAACCTGGCCATCATCTTCATCCGCGAGGGCAGCGTGGGGGCCTTCCCCGGCTATACCATGGTGCGCAACGCGGCCGGCGACTTTACCTTCACCCGTCCCATTGCCACCGGCGTGGTCACCACCTTCTACTTCACTTATGAGGTGGGCGCAGGCGGCCCGCAGCACAACACGCAAAGCACCCCGCATAGCTACACCGTGGGCACGCTGTGCACCGGCGGCGGCCCCAACAACGCCCCGCCTACCGTGAGCCTGACCGCACCCACGGCCACGGCCACCTTTACCTCACCGGCCACCGTGAACCTGGCTGCCACGGCGGCAGATGCCGACGGCACGGTGAGCAAAGTCGAATTCTACCAGGGCAGCACCAAGCTGGGCGAAGACCTCACCGCGCCCTACACATACGCCTGGACGGGCGTGGTGACCGGCACCTACATTCTGACGGCCGTGGCCACCGACAACAGTGGCACCACCGCCACCTCGGCCGCCGTGACCATCATGGTGCGCAGCACCGACGGCTCGTGCGCCACCACCGCCGACTACAGCTTCCGCGCCGAAACCATTGGCCCCGACGTGACTTACACCTTCCACCCCATTGGGGCCACGGCAGGCGGCAACCTGGCCCTGATTTACATCCGGGAAGGCAGCGTAGGGGCTTACCCCGGCTACCCCATGACGCGCAATGCCGCCGGCGACTTTACCTTCACCAAGGCCATTGCCACCGGCGTGGTCACGAGCGTGTACTTCACTTACCAAGTGGGCGCTAATGGGCCGCAGAACAACTCGGCTGCCACCCCGCACACCTACATCGTGGGCACCAGCTGCGGCAGCATCGCCACGGCCACGACGGCCGCCACGGCGCTGGCCACGGGCACCCTGCACCCCAACCCGCTGGGCCAGGGCAGCGCAGTGCTGGCCTTCAGCATGGCGCAAACCAGCGCCTACACGGTTGCGCTGTACGATATGAAAGGCTCCCGGATTAGCACCCTGAGCACCGGCCGTGCCGCCAGCGGCCAGCCCGTATCGGTCGACATTGCGGCCGGCACCCTGGCCAATGGCATCTACCTGGTGAAGGTAACCACGGACAATACCGTACTAACCAAGCGCTTGGTAATAAGCCGCTAGGCTTTTCAGGCAGACCAGTCACGGTTCAGGGCTTGTCTGGAATCGGCGGGTTCTTGCCCAAATTTGAAGAACCCGATGAGCGGGTGGCTACTAAGCCACCCGCTCATTTGCTGTTAGCCACGGCCATTCTTGCAACAGGAATATGGTCCGGCGCACAATATGGGCCATTTCGAGAGGCCGGTCGTGCGATAACCATTATTGCGAGTGGAACGCAACCCGTCAGACTGAATTTCAGCGCGGGTCTAAGCGACTCCGCTGAACAGCCCTACCAACTGCGCCAACGCTCCCGGCGAATGCAGGGCCTCCGTTTGCTCCAACGTCTCGGCGGCGACGGTGGCGGCGCGCTCACGCATGTGTTGTTCGTAGTGGCCGATGGCGGCTTGCAGGTCCGGGAACTGGTTGCTGGTGAGGCACTGGCTTAGTTCGAGGGCGTCGAGCATGGCCATATTCACGCCTTCGCCGGCGTAGGGCGGCATGAGGTGGGCGGCGTCGCCGAGCAGGGTGAGGTTGGGCTGGGCGGGCCAGGTTTGGTCCAGCGGCATGCAGTATTGGGGGCGGGGCACGCAATACGTAGCCTCACTGGCAAATAGCTCCTGCCAGATGGCATCCCAACCGGCAAACTCCTGCCGGAACCAGGCCAGCATTTCGGCCGCGCTTGTGAAGTCGATGCCGCTGTTGCGAGCCCAGGTTTCGGTCGTTTTGCAGCCGGTATAAAAAGCCAGGCTGCCATCGCCCTTTGCACTGATAATGAGGGTTTTTACATCGCCCATTGCAAAGACTTTTCCACCCCGTACCAGCTCGTGCAGGCGGGGCGCGTGCTGCGCCGAGTTGGGCAGGCTACCCTCCACCACCGTCACACCCGAGTAGAAAGGCCGGATGGGTGTCAGCACCGGACGAATTTTCGAATTGGCGCCATCGGCTCCCACAACGAGGTCGGCCACCGCCGTGGTGCCGTCCTGAAAAGTCATTTCCCAACCCGCACCCAGCCGCTGCATGGCTACCAGCTGGCGGTTCCAAACCACCGTATCGGGTTGCAGCGAGTCGAGCAGCAGCTCGCGCAGCGGCCCCCGGTCGATTTCGGGCCGGAAATGGGCGTCGCCAAACGTGGCGGCTTGCGCTTCGGCGTGGTCGTCGAGCACGATGGTGGCGTGCTGGTCGGTGAGGCGCAGGCGGTCGGCTCCCGGCCGGTAATGGGCCCGGAAGGCGTCGAGCAGGCCGGCGGCGCGCAGGGCGGCCAGGCCCGATTCGTGGTGCAGGTCGAGGGTGGCGCCCTGCACCCGGCCGTGGCGGCTGAGGTCGCGCTCGTACACTTTTACTGAGGCGCCGCTTTGCTCGAGCAGGCGGGCCAGGGTGAGGCCGCCGGGGCCACCGCCCACGATTGCAACTTGCTTATTACGAAGTAACATGGCTGAATTATCTGGTTGATTTCAGGCCAAAATTATTTCTTCGGCAAAGCGGATAATTGAATAAATCGGTCGTTTTTGTTCCGCGCTAACTCCTTCGGCGCCACGCCCGTGTATTTCCGGATTTCGCGGATGAAATGCGCCTGGTCAGCAAAGTTTTCCTCCGGAAACAGCCGGCCCTCCCGCAGCTGCGGCAGCGAAGCCCGGAAGCGCAGAATGTTGCCGTAAGCCTTCAGCGAAAGGCCGAACTGGCGGGTGAAGTAGCGGTTGATTTGCCGGCTGCTCCAGCCCGCCGCCGTGGCCAGCGCCTCCACGGTGAGGCCGCCGTCGGAAGCGTAGAGCAGGTCGAATAGCCGGCGGTGGCGCGGGTCGATTTTGGCGGGCAGCAGGGGCGTAATCCGGGCCGCCACCCTGGCGCAGAAGCCATCGAAATCCCTCAGGTCCTCGGCGCTCATGCCCAAGAAATCCGGCGGCAGGTGGCAACCGCCGTCCAGCAAGTCGGCCACCGGCACGGGCAGCAGGCAATCGGCCGCCAGCAGCCGCCAGCTAATGGCAAACATGGTGGTACGCGGCAGAATGGTTTGGGCATCGGGCCGGTTTTGCAGGCCCAGCAGCGTAACGTGGTAGGGCTCGGTGGCCGACAAGGCAAAAAACACATCAATGCGCCCGTCGGGCACGATAACCACCGGCTGCGCGTCATCCGAATGATTGATGAGCATCCAGAAGCTCTCCACAAATTCCGCCAGCGCTGGCGGCGGCGGTACCGCCCGGTACTCAATATCACTGAAGGCCATTGGGGCGCGTTGGGGTTGAAGAGGTTTGCCAGGTACCGACGAATAGCCCGGCCAGATACTTCATTTTCGGCCCGTTGCCGCGGCCTCCTACCCTATCGCCCGCTGCACCCACGGCTTCAGCCCCGGCACGCGGGCCAGGCGCACAGCCGTGTCCACCAGCCACGCCTTGTTGCTGAGAAAGCGCATGAGGCGGTAGCTTTTGGCCAGCTTGCGGCCGATTTTGTGGGCTACCTGGGCATCGTATTCCTGCATAAATCCGGCGCTGAAATCCTGCTTTGCAAAGCACGCCGCCGCCTGCGCCCCAGCCAGGATGCCACTCTGAATAGCCGTGTCGATGCCGTGGCCCTGCAAGGGGTCAATCAGGGAAGCCGCGTCGCCACACAGTATGAACCGCGTACCACTGATGGGCCGCGTGCGTCCGCCACCTAGCGGCAAACCAAACCCCACAATGGGCCCCAACTGCCGCGCCTCCGCAAAGCGGCCGGCCAGTTCGGGGTGCGTGGCCAGCATTTTCGTCATCACTTCCTTGAGGTCGACTTTGTGCTTCGCCACCACTTCAGACAGCATGCCCAGGCCTACATTATAGCGGCCCACGCCCACGGGAAACAGCCAGACGTAGCCCGCCAGGTAGTCGCTGCTGAGGAAAAACTCGGTGGTGCCGCTGCTGGCGCCGGCCACGTTTTCGTAGTAGGCCCGCACGCCGGCGCAGTGGTGGGCGCGGTCGAGCGGTGCGGGCAGCAGCTTGCGGCCCACGGCAGAATTGGCTCCATCGCAGCCTATAACTAGCTGGGCGGTGATTTCGCGACCATCGGTGGTGGTGAGGCGGGCGTGGTCGGGCTCAATCTGCAGGGTTTTGAGGCCGGTGTTTTCGAGAATTTCGGTGGTCGAATTCTTTCGTACTAATTCGAGTAATGCCGCGTCAAACGTTTCGCGGGGGCTGTTGAAGCTGGGCAGCTTCCATTGCAGCGTGAGGCTGGCCCCGCTGGGCGCTACCAAGCGGGAGTCGCGCACATCATCGCGCGGCTGGAGCTGCCAGAGCGCCTCCACAAACGCCGGGTCGAGCTGGCGCAGGGCCTTGAAGGCGTGGCCGGGAATGGCGTCGCCGCACACTTTATCACGGGGAAATTGGGCTTTGTCCAGCAGGGCCACGCGCAGGCCGCTTTGGCGCAAGGCCAGGGCGCAAGCGGTACCGGCCGGACCGGCTCCGACAATGGCCACGTCGTAATCAAATGGGGAAGAAACAGGCACGGGGCCAAAGGTAGCAGCCACGCTTGGGCGGCTCCTGCTGCCCCACCACATTTCCGGCGATTTTGCGTACATTCATTCACACTTCAGCTCCCGGCCTTGACTGCTCTACCGAACATTCTGCTTCCGGCCGATGACGCGGCCCGCCTCCAGGCCCTCAGCCGTTACCAGCTGCTGGACGCGCACCGCGAACAAATCCTCGACGATGTGGTGGCCGCCACCGCCCATCTGTTCCGGGTTTCCAACGCCATGCTGACCATGGTGGAGGGCACCACGGTACTGCTCAAGGCTCCTTACAACCTGCCGGTGCCCCTCGAACGCCTGCCGCGCGAGCAAAGCCTGTGCTCGGCCACCATCCTGCAAAATGAGACGGCTGTATTCGAAGACCTCACCCAAAGAAGTGCGCCGGGCGTCGATATTTCCCTGATTCTGCAGCTGGGACTGCATTTCTACGCCGGCCACAACCTGCGCACGTCCGAGGGCCACAACATCGGCACGCTCTGCCTCTTCGATGGCCCGCCCCGGCACTTCCCGCCCACCGAGCGCCACCTGCTGAGCCAGCTGGCCGCTCTGGTAATGCACCTGTTGGAGCTACGACGCATTATGGGGCCGCATTCCGGCCTCACGGCGCTGCTGTGGGGTCCCATCTACCGCAGCATGAGCGAGCAGCTGGCGGTACTCAATGACCTGGCCCGGCACACGGTACCGCCCGATGGCCCGCTCGCCCCGGCCGTGGCGCAAGAGGCCGGCAGCATCGTGGCCAACCTCGACCAGCTGGTGGCCGGCACCCTGCGCCGCAAGTAGCGCCCGGTTTGCCGCTCCCCGCCGAATTATCCCGGGCTGGTTGGGGTTAGGGCTGAAAACCCCTACATCTTCACGGCACAATCGCGCAACCCTGGCCCCCTGCCAGCGGTACAAGCAGTACCTGACAGCTCGGCGGTACGCACCTGCCTACCGGCCCACCAGAACCATTTGCTTCTTACTGGCCGCGCCCTTTTACCTATTCTATTTTGGTTGATAATTCTATTTCCCTGATACCGGCCAACGACGCAGCCCGCCTCCACGCCCTCGAAGGCTACCATTTGCTGGATGCACGCAGCGAAAAAGTTCTGGATGATGTGGTAGCCGCCACCGCCCGGCTCTTCGGCGTTTCCAACGCCATGCTGTCCATTGTGGAGAAAGATGAGGTGCTGGTGAAAGCACCCTACAACCTGCCGGTAGCCATTGAGCGCGTGCCGCGCGGGCAAAGCATGTGCTCGGCCACCATTTTGCAGGATGACACGGCGGTGTATGAAAACATGAACCTGGCCAGCGCCCCCGGCGTCGATATTTCCCTGCTTCAGCAATTGGGCCTGAGCTTTTACGCCGGCCACAACCTGCGCACGCCCGAGGGCTACAACCTCGGCTCGCTGTGCGTGTACGACGGCCCGCCCCGGCAGTTTTCGCCCGTCGAGCGCGCCCTGCTGGCCACGCTGGCCGGCCTAGTGATGCGCCTACTGGAGCTGCGCCGCATCCTGGGTGCCCACGCCGACAGCACCGCCGTGCTCTGGAACCCCGTGTACCAGGCCATCGGCGGGCAGCTTTCCCGCCTCACCGCCCTGGCCGAGCGCACCACGCCTCCCGGCGGCACCGCCCAGCTCACCGAGCCCGTGGTAGCCGAGGTGAAGGCCATTGCGGGCATTGTCGACCAGTTTGTGACGGCCACGCTCAAACGAGTGTAGGCCAGTGAGCGCGGGGGCGGCGTACTTTTGCGCCGTTTCCGTGTTTCATCATTATGCTTGAAGAAAAGAAGGTAAAAACGCTGGCGCTGCTCGGCGCGACGGGTTCCATTGGCACGCAGGCGCTGGAAGTGGTGCGGCAGCAGTCGGGCCGGTTCCGGGTGGCGGTGCTGAGTGCGCAGCGGCAGTGGGAGTTGCTAGCGCAGCAGGCCCGCGAGTTTCTGCCTGCCGCCGTGGTTATCGGCGATGAAAGCTGCTACCAATCCCTGAAGGCCGCCCTGGCCGACCAGCCCGAAACCGAAGTCCTGGCCGGCACCGCCGCCCTGGCCGAAGTGGTGACGCGACCCGAAATCGACATCGTGCTCACCGCCCTCATGGGCTACGCCGGGCTGCTGCCCACGGTGGCCGCCATCCGGGCCGGCAAGGACATTGCCCTCGCCAACAAGGAAACGCTGGTGGTAGCCGGCGAGCTGATTACCAGCCTCATCAAGCAGCACAACGTGCGCCTGCTGCCCGTCGATTCGGAGCACTCCGCCATCTTCCAGTGCCTGGTGGGCGAGGATGCCAACCCCATCGAGAAAATCATTCTCACGGCCTCGGGTGGCCCGTTCCGGGGCCGCACCGCCCAGCAAATGGAGGCCGTGACCAAGGCCCAGGCCCTGAAACACCCTAACTGGGACATGGGCGCCAAAATCACCATCGATTCGGCTTCGCTCATGAACAAGGGCCTCGAAGTTATCGAAGCCAAGTGGCTATTTGGGCTGACCAATGAGCAGATTGACGTGGTGGTGCATCCCCAAAGCATCGTGCATTCGCTGGTGCAGTTCGAGGACGGCTCGCTGAAAGCCCAGCTCGGCCTGCCCGATATGAAGCTGCCCATTCAGTACGCGCTGGGTTACCCGCAGCGGCTGGCCAACACCTTCCCGCGCTTCTCCTTTCTCGACTACCCCACGCTCACCTTTGAAGCGCCCGACCGGGCCGCGTTTCCCAACCTGGAGCTGGCCTTCGGGGCCATGCGGCGGGGTGGCAACGCGCCCTGCGTCCTCAACGCCGCCAACGAAGTGGCCGTGGCCGCATTTTTGCGGGAGCAGGTCGGCTTCCGTCAAATGTCGGACCTCGTGGCCGAGTGCCTGGCGCGGGTATCGTACCTTGCAGAGCCGATATTGGCCGACCTGGTGGCTACCGACGCGGAAACGCGGCGGATTGCTGCGCAATTAATTATGAATTAGAAATTATGAATTATGAGTTTGCGCTTAGCTGCTCCAGGCAGCTTATGGCTTCTCAATTCGATTCGTATTTCCCAATTCATAATTCATAATTTCTAATTCATAATTCAATTTCCCCCTTGGCTATCCTCACCATGATTGGCCAGCTTGTGCTGGCCCTTTCTATCCTCGTTGGCTTGCACGAATTCGGCCATTTCGCCTTCGCCAAGCTCTTTAAAATCCGGGTCGATAAGTTCTACATCTTCTTCGACTTTCTGTTTCCGATGCCCAACGTGGCCAACTTCGCGCTTCTGAAAAAGAAGATTGGCGAGACGGAATATGGCATTGGCTGGTTTCCGCTGGGCGGCTACGTGCAGATTCACGGCATGATTGACGAGACGCAGGACGCCTCGGCCCTGGCCGGCCCGCCGCAGCCCGACGAATTCCGGGGCAAGCCCGCCTGGCAGCGCCTGCTGGTGATGCTCGGCGGCATCATCATGAACGTGATTCTGGGCATCATCATTTTCGGGGCAATGACGTTTCACTATGGCGACACGTTTCTGCCGGCTTCGGAGGCCCGCTACGGCATCTTGCCCAACGGCCTGGGCCGCGAAATCGGCTTCCGCACCGGCGATAAAATCGTAAAAATCAACGGCCGGCCGTTCGATGAATTTGATGACGTGTACAAGCCCGAGGTCATCATGGGCGACAACTCCTACTACACCGTGGAGCGCAACGGCCAGTTGGCCGACATCAAAATCCCGAAAAACTTCCTCGACAAATTTGGCAAGCAAAGCGCCGACAGCCTGCTGGTGCGCCCCCGCGAAACCTTCGCCGTGGACCGCGTGACGCCGGGCGGCAACGCTGCCAAAGCCGGCCTGCAAGTGGGCGACGTCATCACGAACGTGGCCGGCCAGCCGGTGCAGTTTTTCGACGAGCTCCAGGCCGTGTTGCTGGCCAACAAGGACAAAACCGTGCCCGTAATGGTGCAGCGCGGCGGCCAGCCCCTCACGCTGAATATTACCGTCACCAGCTCGGGCCGCATCGGGTTTGAGCGCAAATCGACTTTGCAGCTCGGCACCCGCAAGTACACGCTGGCCGAGTCCATTCCGCAGGGCGTGAGCAAGGCGTTTGGGGTGATTGGCTTGCAGGCGCGCGCCTTCGGCAAGATTTTCAAGGGCGAAGCTTCGGCTTCGGAAAGCCTGGGCGGGCCGGTTGAAATCGCACAGCAGTTCGGTGGCATCTGGGATTGGCAGCATTTCTGGGGCCTGGCCGGTGGCCTGAGCATGGTGCTGGCTTTCATGAACCTGCTGCCCATTCCGGCCCTCGATGGCGGCCACGTGGTGTTCCTTCTCTACGAAATGATTCTGCGCCGCAAGCCGTCGGATAAGTTTCTGGAAGGTGCCCAGCGCGTGGGCACGGTCCTGATTCTGGCTCTGATGGCGTATGTCATCGTGTTCAAGCAGGTGATGAAGCTGTTCCACTAAACGGAACCGATAGGTTATCCAGAACGTCATGCTGCGCGAAGTCGAAGCATGACGTTCTTTTTTTCACTCAATCAGTTTCTTTCCCATGCGCCTGCTCACCCTTCTCGCCGCTGCGCTGCTGCTGTTTCCGCTGGCCGGGGCCGCGCCGGCGCTCCACGCCTACCACTCCACCATCACGGAGCTGCGCTACAACGCGGCCAAAAAGCAGTTGGAGATTTCGGTCAAAGTCTTCGTTGATGACTTCGAAAAGGCGATTTCGCAGGGCCAGCCCACCCGTGTGAACCTCACCGATGCGGGGCCGCGCCCGCTGGTGCTGGCCACGGCGTACTTCCAGCGCACTTTGCAGGTGAGCGTGACGAGCGGCAAGCCCCTGCTGCTGCAAGTGCTGGGCATGCAAGCCGAAAACGACGGCTGCTGGTTCTATTGCAAAGTCCCCCTGCCGGGCCCGGTCACGGCCGTGAAGCTGCGTCAGGCCATGCTGCTCGACACCTTTGCCGACCAGATGAACATCGTAAACATCGAGGCCAACGGCAAGAAGCAAAGCGCGCTGTTCCGCGCCGGCCACGAGGAGGAAACCATCGGCTGGTGATGTAGCGCGGACTTTTAGTCCGCGAATGGAATCGTTGAATTCGCGGACTAAAAGTCCGCGCTACGCCTCAATCGCGCCGCGCAGGAACTGGCAGAAGGGGACCATCGCTGCAAATACATTCACCACGTGGGCACGAAAGTCGGCGTGGCTTAGCACTTCCGCATCGGTCATCAGGTGAGTAGCGGTGAAGCTTTTGTGCTTCAATAGCTCGATTTCGGGATGGTCGACGGAATAGGCGGCGGGGGATTTTTTGAGCCTATCGCCGCTCATGGAGCCGAAGTAGCGCTGGAAATCGGGCGCGGCCAGAATGGCTTTCAGCTTGTCGGCGTTGTAGTCAATTTCCTGGCGAATGGCGGCCAGCTGCGTTTTATCGGGCATATAAAAACCGCCGCCGATGAGCGTGTTACCATTTGGACCAATCTGCACGTAGTAGCCGGGCGTTTCAATATCCTTGCCGCTGGCGGTGAAGTAGGCCGAAAAATGCGTCTTGTACGGGTCTTTGTTGTTGCTGAACCGCACGTCGCGGTAGATGCGGAAGATGCTTTTGCGGCCGGCGGGGCCGGCGATGCCCGGGTCTAGCTTAGCCAGTTCCTGATACCAGAATTCGGCATCTTCCTCGAATTGCTTGCGGAGCTGGTCGTAGGTGGCTTTGCGCTCCTGAAACCAGGGCCGGTCGTTGTTTTTGGTGAGGGCGGTGAGGAAGGTGAAGAGGGGTTTGAGCTGCATGGGCGGGGGGAAGTTGGCGGTAAACTCCCCTCCTTACCAAGGAGGGGATGTTTCAGCGAAGCTGAAACGGGGGTGGTTGTGGCGTTGAACAGCTTCGCCCAGGTTTCGTTCGGACGTATTCCAGCTACCATTCAACGCCTACAACCACCCCAGCTGCCGCTTCGCGGCAGCGTCCCCTCCTTGGTAAAGAGGGGAGTTTTCGCTCAGTCATCATCGCCTTCCTCTTCTTCTCCATGTTCCGCCTTCGCCTCGCGCAGAAAAGCGGCGCGACGCGGGGCGGGCATGTGACTGTTTTCGCCCCGAATGGCCTGCCAGATATTCTCGTTGAAAGCCAGGTCGGGGGCGGCGTCTTCGCGGCTCATGTCGAACTTGAGGGAGCGGCGGGCGGGGGCGTTGAAGGCGGTATTGCGCACGTCCTGCGGGGTGGTGGCGGGGCGCAGGGCGTAGGGTTTGAAGTTGGGTTTTGGGGTGAAGCAGGCCCAGAGGGGCAGGGCGGCGGCATCGTACTGGCTCATGGGCGGCAGGCCGAGGATGAGCTCCAGCGTGCGCAGCATCCCGGAGGTGGTGTAGGCGGTGTGCACCACGGCGTGGCGGCGGATATACGGCCCCACGAGGTAGGCCGTGGAGCGGTGCGCGTCGATGTGGTCGGGGCCGTTCTGGGCGTCGTCTTCCACTACCATCACCACCGATTCTTTCCAGACGGGGCTTTTGGAGAGGTGCTCGATGAGGCGGCCGAGGGCGAGGTCATTGTCGGCGGCGTAGCTCAGAGGGCTGAATTCACCCTTGCGCGCGCCGAAAGTGTGGTCGTTGGGCAGGCGGATGATGCTGAGGTCGGGCAGCTGGTTGGCGGCCACCAACTGGTCGAAATCCTGCTCCCATACTTTCTCCCGGTCTACGTCGCGCACATGCAGGTCGAAGCCGGCATAGGCTTCGCAAAAGTGGCCTGCGATGGCCGGCAGGCTGGCTTTGCCCTTGTACACAAACTCGCCGTAGTTGCGGAAGCTGCGGCCGGCGCGGCGGCAGTAGTCCCACAGGAAGCCGTCTTTGGGCTCGGCTACTTCGCCGCGGTTGCCCTCGAAATCGTACTCGCCTCCCCGGCCGCTGTAGTTGCCGGGCCAGCTTTTTTCCACGAAATCAGTCGCGTAGGCGGCGGTACTCCAGTTGTGGCCGTCGGCGCTCACCTCGGCATCCACATAGAAATTATCGAGCAGCACAAACTCCCGCGTCAGGGCGTGGTGGTTGGGCGTCACCTTTTCGGGGAAGAGGCAGAGGCTGGCGTCACCGTTGCCAGCCGGTAAATCGCCCAGCACTTGGTCGTAGGTGCGGTTTTCCTTGATGATGTAGAACACGTGCTTGATGGGCGAAGCCTCCCCCACGCGCTGCGGCACGGGGCTGCCGGCGGGTACATCGGGCGCGGTTTCGCGGGTTTTGGTGAAGGGCGTGTTGGCGTAAACCTGGGCTGAGAAGGCGGCCAGGGCTTTTTCATCGGGCACAGGCAGGCGCGAGAGCGAGCCGAGCAGCAGCCCGCCGATGTAGCCTTTGCCTTTTTCGCCATCGTCGCGCACCGGGTTGGGGCCGTCGGGGTTGGGTTTCGAGGTGCTGCCTTTGCCGTTGGCAATCAGGAGCTGATTGCCAACCACGCGCACCGCCGTGGGGTACCAGCCCGTGGGGATGAAGCCCAGCGGCCGGCTGGCGCGGGGCTCGCGCACGTCGAACACAGCCAGGCAGTTGTTGTCGGCGTTGGCAATAAATAGCTGGGAGTCATCGGCGCTCAGGGTCAGGCCATCGGGCGTACTGCCGGCGGGCGAGGCAGGAAACAGGGCGGTATTCAGCGTTTCGATGACGAGGCCAACTCGGGTATCGATGACGGAAACCGAGTTGCTGTTGGCATTGGCCACGAACAAGCGGCGGCCGTCGCGGGTCAGGGCGAGGTCGTTGGGGTGGCTTTCGACGGGAATCGAAGCCAGTAATTGCTGCTTTTCGGTATCGTAAACCGCCACCGCGTGGCCGCCCCAGAGGGTGATGTAGAGCCTGGTGCCGTCGGGGCTGAGCAGGGTGCCGTAGGCTTCGGCGGGCAGCTTGAGGGTGCGCAGGATGCGGCGCGTTTTCAGGTCGAAGGTGTACAGAGAATTGTCCTCCCGGGTCACGGCGTAGAGCACGTTGTGGCGGCCATCGACGGCGAGGCCGGCTACGCCGATTTTCTGTTTCGGCCATTTCTGGCCCAGCACAAAGGCACTATCGGGCTGTAGTTTCTGGCCTTCGATGCGGAAGCAGTGAATGCGGTTGTGCTGCCCGCCAGAGGCGTAGAGCGTGCGGCCATCGGGCGCGAAGGCGAGGCCGGCCCAGGCGGCGGGCACCACTTTGGTATCGAGCACCTGGCCGGTGGCGGCATCCAGAAGCTGCACTGAGTTTTCGCCCCAACCGGCGTTGGTTACGGCGGCCAGGCGGCCGTCGGGGCTGATTTGCAGGCTCAGGGGGAGGTCGCCGAGGGGCGTGGTGGTGCCGGCGGGGCTGAGTTTCCAGCCGTTGGAAAGCTGGGTCTGGCTGGTGCCGGCAATGGGGCCGGGCAGCACGCCGGGGGCTTCGGGTGCAGCTTTGGTACTGGGGTTGCCGGAGCAACCGAGCAGCGCCAAAAGCGGCAGTATGGGGATAAAACGGCGGTATTTGGTTGAAATATGCATAAGCGGGCAGCCGGGCGGAGAAACCACCGCACCAGCCACCACGAAGGTAGCGGACGGGCCGCGCCGTACCCATTACGCGGGCGTTACCGATGCTGCAGTCGAACTTTTATGGTTAGGCTAAAATAGAAACTCCTGAATGCCGTTGTAGCCGCATCCCTCTTCATTCCGGTTTGTTTCTATGCTGCGTCGACTTTCGTGCTGCGTGCTGTTGGTATTGCCCGTTTTTCAGCTGCTGGCCCAGTCCTGTACCCCGCCTGCGGAGGGCTTGCCGGGCGCGAATTCGGCAGATTTCTGGCGGCAGCAACGGCAGTTCCCGCGCGTGCGGGCGGCCGAAGCGGCTACCGGCCCGGCCGTGGCCCACCTGCTGCGCACGCACTACCTCGACCCGCGCCGGCTGGAAATCATGTTCCGCCTCGTGAAAACCCGCATGGAGTTGGAAGTGTGGGCCCGCAACCAGGGCGGCGGGCCCTTTGAGCTGCTCCACGCCTACCCGCTGGCGGCTACCTCGGGCGCGCTCGGCCCCAAGCGCCGGGCCGGCGACTACCAGGTGCCGGAGGGCTTCTACGAAATCGACCGCTTTAATCCCAAGAGCAATTACCACCTCTCGCTGGGCCTCAACTACCCCAACGCCGCCGATTTGGCTTTGGGCGAGCCCAACCCCGGCGGCGACATTTTCATCCACGGCGGCGAGGCCAGCATCGGCTGCCTGCCCATCACCGATGCCGGCATTGAGGAAGTGTACTTGCTGGCCGTGACGGCCCGGGCGGCCGGGCAGGCAGTGATTCCGGTGCACATTTTCCCGTTTCCACTCACAGAGGTTGAGCTGGCGAAACACGCCGCGAGCCCGCACCTGGCCTTCTGGCGCGGGCTGCTGCCGGGCTACGCTTATTTTGAAAAGCACCACGAGCCGGCAGAGCCGATGCAGCTGGCGGTAGCCGGTAAGTAGCGGCCGGCCGGGCGTAAGTTTGACCGGCCGCACCATTCAGCGGCGCTTTTTGCATGAATCCTTCCGTTACTCACAGGGCCGGGCGGGCGGCGCGGCGCTGGTTTACCCTGCCGCCGGGGCTGGTGCTGGTGCTCGCCCTAGTGGCCGCGGCCAACCTCACCAAGCTCAGCAGCGTGCACTTCGGCCCCGACCGGCCGGTGGATTTCCGCCCGGCCTACGTGGGCCAGTGGGCCCTGCGCCACGGCCTCGACCCTTACCAGGACCGCGACATTCGGGAAAGCTGGCGGCGCATTGTGGCCGACGAAAACCTGGTTTCGCACAGCACGCCCGGTCTGCCCGACCAAGCGTTTATCTACCCGCCCTGGGCAGCGGCCTGGCTGGGCATACTGCTTGGTGCCCTGCCCTACAGCCTGGCTTGGCCGCTGTGGTACGGCGTGGTGCTCCTGGCCCTGCTAGCGGCCTGCTACGCCACTCAGCGCGCCCTGGCGCGCCTCAACGCCCCGCCGCTCACCACCGCCGACCTGCTCCTCACGGCTCTGGCCCTGAAAGCTACCGTGGTGGCCCTCATCAACGGGCAGAATACTTTTATGGCCTTGGCGCTGGCCACCGGGGCTTGGTGGGCCGCTGGTGCGGGACGCCGCACGCTGGCCGGGGTGCTGCTAGGGCTGGCCGCATTCAAAATCACCGTGGCGCTGCCTTTCATTGGGTTATTTCTGTTGGAGAAGCGCTGGCGCAGCATCGTGTTGGGCGGGGCCGTGGGCGCGGTAATGCTGGCGTTGTTTTGGTTTTGGGCGGCTGACCCGGCATCTAGCCTGGCCAGCTACCGCCACCTGCTCGATTTCGTGCAGGCCGACGTGGTGCGCCCCACGCAGCCCGGCTACCCGCTGGGCCGGGGCATGATTCTGCAATTTGAACTGCGCAACCTGCTGGAGTTTCTGCGGCCCGGCGGGCACCGTTGGGCCGGACTGGCGGGGCTGGGGCTGGCGGGACTGGTGCTGGTCCGGCTCTGGGGCCTGCGGCGGGCTGGCCACTCGCTGGATGGGCTCTACGCGCTGCTGCTGCTGCATTTGCTGGGCCTGCTTTTCACCTACCATGTAGTATATGATGCCCTGCTGCTGCTGCCGCTGCTGGCCTATGGACGGGCCTTTCCGGGGCGGGTGCAGGCGGGACTGCTAGCGCTGACGGTGCCGTTTTTTCTGCCCATTAATGGCCTATTGGACCGGCTGGGGCAGCCTATGGCGTTGCATCTACTCTACTTCACGCTGCCGCTGGCCACGCTGGGCCTACTGCTGTACCTGCTGGTGCTGGGGCCGCGCCCGCTGGGGCCGGTACGCGCATAATCGGGCACCGCTCATCGGCCCGGGCAGTTAGGTAGACCAATTGGCCCGATTTTTTCGTTAACCCCGCGAACTACTTATCAAACAAATGCGCTCAAAACGCCTTTTTCTCGCCCTGCTGCCGCTGCTGCTCACCCTCACGGCCCGCGCCCAGCGCCCCACCGACATCTGGTATTTCGGCCAGCAGGCCGGCCTCACCTTTGCCGATGGCAACACGCCCAAACCGCTGAACGACGGCAAGATGAGCACCTACGAGGGCTGCGCCGTGGCCACCACCGCCAAGGGCGAACTGCTCTTCTACACCAATGGCGAAACCGTGTGGAACCGCAAGCACCAGCCCATGCCCAACGGCCACAAGCTGATGGGCAGCGGCAGCAGCACCCAGTCGGCCCTCATCGTGCCCGACCCCGGCTCGGGCAACATCTTCTACATCTTCACGGTAGCGCCGCAGGGCACGCCCAACGGCCTGCGCTACTCGATAGTGGACATGACCCGTGCCGACGGCTTCGGCGACCTGCCCCGGGTGAATCTGCTGCTAATCCAGCCGGTAGCCGAAAAGCTGGCCGCCGTGCGCCACGCCAACGGCCGCGATACCTGGGTAGTGGCCCACCGCTGGAATTCCAACGCCTTCGTGAGCTACCTCGTCACGGCCGATGGCGTATCGGCCAAGCCGCTGATGAGCAACGTGGGCAGCATGAACGCCGGCCCCGGCCGCAACGCCATCGGCGCGCTCAAGTTTTCGCCCGATGGCAAGCATCTGGCCGCCGCACTGTGGAAGGAAACCAACAAATTCGAGATTTACGATTTCGACCGCAATACGGGCAAGGTCAGCAACCCGCGCGGTTTTGGGCCTTATGCCGAGGCGTATGGGGTTGAGTTTTCGCCCGATGGCAAGTTCTTATATGGCACCTGCAACGGCCTGGGCGGCGGCGAAACCCAGATTTGGCAGTTTGATTTGGCGAAGAAAGCCAGCCCGCCGGTGCTGGTGGGCAAGTCGGCCAACCGCAAAATCGGCGCGCTCCAGCTCGGGCCGGATGGCCGCATCTACGTGGCCCGCGAGGACAACCCCAACCTCGGCGTTATCGAGCAGCCCAACGTGGCCGGCAAGGACTGCAAGTACGTGGACGAAGGCCTGAAACTCGGCGGCCGCCGCAGCAAGCTGGGTTTGCCGGCGTTTGTAGTGGTGCCGAATTAGAGATTTTGTCATTGCGAGGAGGCACGACGAAGCAATCCGTCCTGTACAATATGATAAGCCCTAATAATGTGAAAAGCCCCGGCACTGTGCAGTGCCGGGGCTTTCTGGTATAAGAAAGAGTCTGGTTTTGACAGGACGGATTGCGTCGTCGTGCCTCCTCGCAATGACAGGCGGCCTACTCCGAACCGCCAATCTTGAAGCGCAGTAAGCCGAAGGCCACCGAGCTATACGGCGAGTCTTCGCTGAGCAGGCCCACCACGTCGCGGGTGCTGATGCCGGCTTCCCAGAGGGGCGACACGAAGGTGAGACCCAGTGGCAGGCTCTTGCCATAGCCCGCGCCGGTGGTGAAGCCGCTGCTCAGTTTCAGCCAGTTTAGGGGCTTGTAATCGACGCCGAGGCCCATGAAGGTGGTGGTGAGGTTGCCGGCCACTTTGTTGAGGGGCGCAGTTACGTCGAGGCCGGCTTCGAAGAACTTGTTGATGCGGATGCCGCCACCCAGGCGCAGCTTGGCGGGCAGGGCGGCCGTGCGCTCTTTGGCCGTGGTGTAGGTGAACAGGTTTTGCTTGTCGGTATCGAACTGCGAGCTGATTTCCTTGAGCACGTTGTAGGTCTGCACGCCGGTAGAGGCGGTTTGCTGGAGCTTCTGGTCGGAGGCTTCGAGCACGTTGCCGGTCCAGGTCATCGAGCCCATATCAGTCACCGAAGCGCCGAAGCGGAAGATTTTGCCGATTTCAGCCGATACGCCGGCGTCGAAGCCGTTGCCGTGGCCCACGGGTTTCAGGCCCGAGCCCGACTCGTAGTTGAAGTTAGAAGCATTGGTGGCCAGCGCGCCGTAGTTCACATCGAACACTGGCGAAAGCGACGTGTAGGCCGTCAAACTCCCGCCGCTCACCCGGATATCGGCGATGCCGATGCCCTGAATGTAGCGGTAGCCCGCGCCTAATGACAGTTTCAGACCGTCATTATGGTACACCTGAATGCCGTAGGCCACATTAAACTCGTTGGTCACGGCCGCCTGGATGCTGGTGCCATCCAGCACGGTGGAGATGAGGGGCGCGTTGGCGGCCGTGGGCGTGGGCGTGCCGCTGGTGTTGGGCGTGGGGTAATACTTTTTCACCACATCGGCGTTCTGGCCGTTGATGATGATATCGGCGGCGTTGCGGTTGAGGGCGAGGTGGCCGCCCACGCGCTGCCGGCTGCTGAAGGCCAAGCCGCCCAGGCCGTTGGGCAGCGTCACGGCAAAGCCGAAGAGGTTGGTGTCGACGTTAAAGTTCAGCACGTTGTCGCCGCTGAGCTGGGTGACCAGCGTGGCTTTTTCGGCGGCCCCGATGCTCTGCTTGCCGTCGTAGAGGATGTGCTTGAAGGTGGTTTTGCTCAGCGACTGCGAGCCGATGCCCGCCCCCACTTCGCCGATGGTGAAGGCCACGCGGAAGTTGGTGTTGCGGCCTAGGTTGGCGGGGTTGATGCCGATGGCCTGGTAGTCGGTGGCGAAGGTGTTGATGACGCCGCCCCGGCCCGTGGCCGAGAAGTTGCTGAGCTCGTTTTGGGCGAAGGCGGTGGCGGGCAGGGCCAGCCCGGCGGCCAGCGATAAGAGGCGGTAAGGGACTTTCATGCAGAAATGCGCTAAGGGGTGGTTAGTTTGCAGCGGGATATGCCCCCGCCAAAAACCATCCGCAAGCTAACGCCAACCGCCCAAACATTGCCTCCCAAACGCCTTTCTGCCGCCGAGTACGCCGCTGGCATCCGGGCCGGCTCCCGCACGGTGCTGGGCCGGGCCATCACCCTCGTCGAAAGCACGCTGCCCAGCGACCACGCCCTGGCGCAGGAGGTGTTGCAGGCCGTGCTGCCGGATACCGGACGCAGCCTGCGGGTGGGCATCACGGGCGTGCCGGGCGTGGGCAAAAGCACGTTTATCGAGGCATTGGGGCGGTATCTGGTCGAAACCAAAGGCCTGAAACTGGCCGTGCTGGCCGTGGACCCCAGCAGCCAGCGCGGCGGCGGCAGCATTCTGGGCGACAAGACGCGGATGCCCTGGCTCTCGGCCCAGCCGGCGGCGTTCATCCGTCCCTCCCCCGCCGGCAGCAGCCTGGGCGGGGTGGCGCGGGCCACGCGCGAGGCCTTGCTACTATGCGAAGCGGCGGGCCACGACGTGATTATCGTGGAGACGGTGGGCGTGGGGCAGTCGGAAACGACGGTGCATGGGCTGGTCGATTTCTTCCTGCTGCTGATGCTGGCCGGGGCCGGCGACGAATTGCAGGGCGTGAAGCGCGGCATTATGGAAATGGCCGATGCGCTGTGCATCACCAAGGCCGACCACGGCAACGAGCAGGCCGCCCGCCGCGCCCGCCTCGATTACCAGAGTGCGCTGCACCTGTTTCCGACGCCGCCCTCGGGACAGGTGGTGCCGGTGCTGCTCACCTCGGCGGTGGATGGCACGGGCATCGGGGCGGTGTGGGAGGTCATCGAAAACTATGCCGCCGCTACCCGGGCCAGTGGCTATTTCGGGCAGCGGCGACAGCAGCAGCAGTTGCAATGGCTGCACCAAAGCATTGTGCAGGCGCTGGAATCGCGGTTTTATAATGACCCGAAGGTGCGGGCGCGGCTGCCAGCGGTGCAGGCGGCGGTGGCCGCCGGCGGGCTCACGCCCTTCGCGGCGGCCGAGGAGTTGCTGGGGCTGTAGCTGTTGCCGGCCGGCTTAGAGGGCAGCCAGGCCGTTTTCGACGCGGTGCGTGGTGGTTTCGCGCACGGCGATGGTGGCCGCGCCGGGGGCTTTGTTGTCGACCTGGATGGTGTAGCGGTAGCGGTCGGGGCCGACGCGGAGGGTGAGGGCGTAGCGGCCGCTGGGCAGGGTGTTGAACTTGAGCAGGGTGCCGTAGGCGGGCAGGCGGTGGGTTTCGTTGAGGATGAGGGTGGCGGTGCTGAGGTTTTCGACCTGCATAGCGATGGGCCGCGTGGAGGAATTGTAGATGCGGACGCGCAGGCTGGCGGCATCGGGCTGGGTGACCTGCACGGGCTGGGGCTGCTGGGCCTGGGCGGCGAAGCTGGTCACGGTGGCCAGGACGAAAATGGCGGGGCGGAGGTGGGCGGAGAGGTTCATAATCAACAAGCGAAAAAAGGTGGGTGATGGAAGTGGTTTGTCCCTGGCGAGTGTCCGGTTTTGAGCGGTTGTGGGCCGGGGGTAATTGGGTAGATTCCATCGCCGTGCCATATTTTTAAATGATTATCAACCAGCATTATATCTACAACAATCACTGATTAAGGGTGTAAAAACCTGTTCACAGCCGGGCAAGTGTCCACTTCTGAACGGCAGTTGTTGAATCGCCACATGATGTCGTTTTACTAAGCCAATTTATCAGCATCAGTCGGGGCTCTTTTTAGCCTATCTGACAGGAGGCTAACTTTGATTCTCCGTAGCTTTCGAGCCTTTCCTACTGCTTTTCTACCGCTCAATGAAGTGTTTCCTGCTGCTGCTTTTTCTAATTTCATTCAGCAGCATACGAGCCCGCCAGCTAGAACCCGTGGTTCGGCTACAAGTGCGGGTGATGCCCGACGCGCACGCCTTCACCTGCCGCTACACCCTGACCGTACCGGCCGGCGACACCGCCACCACCTTGGCCCTCAATCTGGACCGCCGCTTTCGCATTGCACGCGTGCAGGCCCCGCGGGCCCAACAGCAGCGCGTGGCGCGGGTGTATTACCCCTTCTTCGGCGATACGCTGCAATGCGTGCAGGTGCGCTACGCGGCCCGTAGCCACCAGGCCCGGCGCATCACGCTCACGTATTCCGGGGTGCTTACCGAGAAGTTTTTCACGGCGCAGGTGCTGGAGTTTAGCGGGCACAGCGGCTGGCTGCCGTTTCGGCCCTTACGCGAATATGAGCCGGTGCGCTACACGCTGGATGTGCGCACCCCGCCCGGCTATCAGGTGCTGAGCACCACGGCCCCACGCCGACAGCGCCCGGGGCACTGGGCATTTCGGGGGCGCACCAGCGCCATTGAGATTACGGCGCTGGTGGGGCAGCACTTTGCGCGGGCGCAGGCGGCGGCGCGGCCGTTGGTGGGCGTGGTCAAGGCGGGCCCGGCACTAGGACGGCCCGATTCGGTGCTGCTGCACCAGGCGGCGGGCATTATCGGCTTCTACAACCGCACCATTGGGCAGCAGGATTCAATCAGGGCGTTCCGGGTGTTGCTGCCGGGTACCAACCGCGATGCCTTTGGGTTGCTGGCCAATGCCACGGTTATTACCTATTCAGAATTTAACACGGCCGACCGGGGCGATTTACTGATTCTAGCCCATGAAATCAGCCACAAGTGGTGGGGCTACGGCTCGGTGCACGACGAAAACGACTGGCTGAACGAGGCCTTTGCTACGTATTCGAGCCTTCTCTATCTGCAGGCCAGCGGCGACACCGCCGGCTACCGCCTGGAGCTGGCCAAGCGCGCCAAAACCGCCGTTGGCACCCCGCCCCTGCTGGGGTTCGACCGCACCAAATACGACTACCCGATGTACCGCCGCGTCATCTACGACAAGGGCACGGTGCTGCTGGCGGCTCTGCACGCCCGCCTCGGCACTGGGCCATTCGTGGCCGTGCTGGCGGCCACAGCGGCCCGACAGGTCAGCACAACAGCCGCATTTCTAGACGTGGTGGCCCAAACCGTCGGGTCGGATACGCGGGCATGGCTGCTGGCGAAGCTGCAACGGTAGCCTCTTATCCCCGCCGGGGGCGCAGGGCCAGGTAATCCAAGTAATACAGCACTTTTATCGACACCGAGTTATTGTGCGGGGTGTTGATGGTGTTGCTCAGGTTATCGAAGTAGAGCGGGGTGGCGGCATTGGCCTCGAAGAAGGAGGCACCGGCGTTTTTCCAGACGATGCTGACCTGGGAGCCGGGCGCGAACCACCAGGAATAAACGGCGTCGATGTTGAAGGCGTTGAAGGTATTGTCGCGGTTGCGGGTGTAGGCGGGTTCGGGGGTTTCGAGGCCGTCGGGGTGCAGGCGGGAGAAGTCGCGGTAGTGCACGTTGCTCACGTAGTGCCGCAGGCGGATGTTGAACGACATGCGGTTGGTGAAGGTGTAGGTGCCCGTGGCGGTGTTGGTGAAGGTGGTGACGTGGCGGCGGCCGAGGAGCACGTCGCCATCGGAGCCGCCGAAGCGGGTGAGGAAGTCGTTGTCGTAGGGCAGGCTGCTGTCGAGGCCGCCGGCGTAGCCAATCTGGTTGCGGGCAATGGCGTAGCCGATGGAATAGACGAAGCTGAGCTGGTTGCTGACGCGGTAGCGCGGCCCGAGCGTGAGGGAGTAGCTGCTGCGGCCGGTGCGGTCGCCGTCGGCGGCAAAATGCCGGGTGCTGTAGTTGATATCCCAGGCGAATTTCTTGCGGTAGTCGGAGGAGAAAAAGCCGTTCAGGCCGAAGGTAGCGGGCTTGCGCACGTAGTATTTGCCGAGCGGCGCGCGACGCGGGTCGAAGTAGTCGCGGGTGAGCGGATTGGCATCGAGGTTGATGCCGGTGGTGAGGAAGTTTTTGGTGAAGGTGGTGTTGCCGCCCAGGTACAGGCCCATGTCCTGGTAGAGGTTGGGCTGCTCTAAGCGCGAATACGAGGCACTGGCGTAGGTACTGAGCTTATTGACCTTCCAAAAGGGCTTGTAGATGTTGTAGTTGGCGTAGAGCGACTGCGAGATGTTGTTGTTGGCGAAGAGCAGGCCGAGGTCGTTGGGGTTGTAGCTGTGCGACTCGATGCCGTGGTCGAGGCCCCAGGTGAAATTGCCCGAGATTTTGTTGAAGGCCAGGTAGTATTTGTAGCCGTTCTGGTCGTCGATTTCGTCGGTGGTGCCGAAGGCATTGCCGCGGCGGCGGGAGTACATCACGCGGCCGTCGAGGGCGTAGGTATTGGCCTTGGTGGCGAAGCGGAAGAGGCCGCCGGTCACGTTGGCGTCGTAGGTGCTGCCGGCCCGGGTCACGTTGGTGTTGATGAGGCTCACATAGGAGTTGTTTTTGAGGCTCTGGTCGAGCACTACGATGTTGTAGTTGCTAAGCGGCTGGGTGAGGATGTCGCGCCGCTGGCCGGTGGTGCTGTCCTGCACGGTGGCGTACACGTCGTTGCTCACGGCGTTGAAGATGCCCACGCCGAGGCCCTTGCTGGTGCGGCCCGAGACTTTGGTGGCGTTCAGCAGGCGCGTGATGCCGGGGTTCTGCACGATGAACTCGCCGCCTTGGCGCTTGCCATCCCGGCCGGTGGTGCCGGTGCGCAGCTGCCCGCCCACGTTGCCGAAGCCCAGCGGCTGCGCCCCCACCCGCCGCGAATAGAACAGGCCGCCCTTGTTGAACAGCTCGGTGCCTTCGGTGAAAAAGCCCCGGTTTTCGTTGTACTGTACCTCGAAAGGCGAGAGGTTGAGCACCTGGTTGTCGCTTTGCACCTGGCCGAAATCGGGCACCAGCGTGGCATCCAGCGTGAAGCTTTCGTTGATGCCCCACTTCACGTCGGCCCCGCCGTTGAAGGTGGTGGTGGTGTTTTGCTTGCCCTGTTCGTTGTAGGGGTAGTGGTTCACGTAGGCCGAGACGTAGGGCGTGAGGGAGAGGCGCAGCGGCGGCTTGAGGTCGCGCAGGCCGGTGAGCTCGCCCCACTGGTTCACGAAGCCGTCCACCTGCGGCTTCACCTCATTCCAGAAAAACTTCTGGCGGGAGCTGCGCCGCTGCCGGCCAAAATTCAGCCCCCACACCTGCTCCGTGGCCTTGCTGAAACGGATGGCAGAGTAGGGAATGCGGATTTCGGCTATCCAGTCGTTGCCGCGCAGGGCGGTGCGCGAGTCCCACACGGCGTTCCAGGAGCCGTCCTCGCCGTTGGTGGGCGACTGCCGGGCATCGAGCTGCACCCCGCCCGAGCTCACGATGAATTCGTAGCCGTTGAGATGGTCTTTGTAGGTATCGAAAAATACCCCAAACCAGTCCGAATTACCGATATTATCCCGGTTGCTCAGCTCCCGCAGAATGGAATCCTGCGACACATCGTGCATAATGGCGCCCACGTAAATCGCGGCATCGTCGTAGAGCACGCGTACTTCGGTGGGGTGGGTTTCGATGGGGCCGGGTGTGGGCTCCAGCTCGTAGAAATTGGTGGCGATGGGGGCCGACTGCCACACGGCCTCATCCAGCAGGCCATCGAGCTTGGGCGGGGTACTGATGCGCGTGGCCTGGAGCTGGCGCTTTGGCGCGGGCCGGGCAGCATCGGTAGCAGCGGGTGCAGCCGCCGGCGCTTGCTGGGCCCGGGCCACCCCGATAAAAAGACTAAACCAACAAAGCAGTAAAAAACAACGCATAATATTCGTCCGAAACAGAATAGCTTTCGGAGGGGCCAAGAGATGCTGGATGAGGTGGAAGAGTTGCTTGCAGCGAGGCAATTTTTCAGGTGAGTTGAAAATAATCGGGCACAAAAAAGCCGGTTTCCCGCTAGAAAACCGGCTTTTTTGTGCTCGCTTCGCCCCTATTCCTGGGTCGAAATCGTCATGTTAAATTTCTTATCCTCAGCGTGGCCAGTGAGCTTGCGGTACTTGGCCGCCAGCTCGTCCGACTGCTTTTTGCCGTTCACCGTCAGCCCCGAGTTGTTGAGCTGGAACTGCAGGTTTTTCTCGGTGACGCCGAGGATTCCGTCCTTGCGCAGCTCATTCCGCAGCTCCTCCGTGTCGACGCGGGGCGGGGCCGGGGGCGCGGGCGGGGCCGGCATATCCATCATCGGCGGGGCCGGCGGCGCGGCCAACGGGGCCAGGGGGGCACGCGGCGGCCGGGGCGGGCGCGGCCCGGGGCCCATGTTGAAGCTGGAGTCATTGCGGCCGTTGCGGCGGATGACCATCACGTCGTTGCCACTTAGCGAGCGGCCGTTGGCTTCGGCGTATAGCTTCAGGTACTTGTCGCGCACTTTGGCCGACTGGTCCTTGCCGTTCACCGCCATGCTGGTGGGCGAAAGGCGCAGCTGGAAATTATCCTTGTCCTTGATGAGGCCATCTTTCTGCAACTGGTCGATGAGGCCTTCGTTGAGCTTGCGGTCACGTTCGGCGCGGTCGCGGTCACGGTCGGCGCGGGCCCGGTCGCGGTCGGCCTGGGCACGGTCCCGGTCGGCCTGGCGGCGGTCATGTTCGGCCTGGGTGCGGTCATAATCGGCGCGGTCACGGTCCCGTTCGGCCATTGCCCGGTCCCGGTCGGTTTGGTTGCGGTTCTGCTCCATGTCACTCAGCTCCTCCTGCGACTCCCGGATGCGCTCCTTGATTTCCTGCCGGCGCTCCTGCATTTCCTGCCGGTTCTCCTGCATGAGCTGGTTGTGCTCCAGCATCAGCTTTTGATGCACGCGCATTTCGGGGTCCTGGTCGCCGTTCATGCGCAGCTGCCGGCCCGAGGAGGCGTTGCTCTCGGCCTGCTTTATTTGAACGCGCACTTTCTCCAACTCTTTGTTGATTTCCTTGCGCTGGGTGGCGCTCAGGCCCTTGGTGGCAGCGGCGGTGCGCAGGCCGCGCTCGGCTCCGCGCAGAGCGTCGATGGCGGCGCGGCTGGTTTCGGGGTCCTGACCGTCTTTAAGGGTTTTGAATCGGTACACCCGGTTTATCGACCCATCGGGAACCACGCGAAACGCCCTATCCATCGGCCCGCTCATGTCCGGGAAATTGAACTGGAAATTCCGGTTGAAGTTGCGGTTGAATTCCTTCTCCGCCTCTACTTTTCGCTTCATGTTGCGCTCCATGTGCCGCTCCATGTCGCCGCCATCGGTGCGGAACGCAAAGGCCCGCATATCAGCAGAGGGAGCCATCTGGATGATTTCAACCTGCTGTCCTTTATCGCCCTTGCTCTTTTTGGGCTTGCCAATGGCCGACTCCACGCGCTGGCCGTTCACCACGAGGTCCGTAAGGCGGCCCTTTTTGTCCTTGGTCACCACCACCGTGCCGGGATTGCCGGCGAAGGGCATCGGCCCCATTTCCTGACCATTAATGATGACGCGGCGCTGCTGGCGCGGGGGGCGGCCGTCGTCGTTCTGCGAGGCCTCGTCGGCTCGGTCAGCTTCATCCTTGATAACCGTGATTTCGCGGCGCACCTCGGTGGGCTGGCCGGGCGAAGTTGCGGTTGTCGTGTTGGTTGTGGTCGTGGTGGTGGCGTGCTTGTTGGTATCGGCCACGCCGGCGGCTTTGGCGGGCGGTATGGGGCCGGTTTGCCAGTAGAAGGCGGTGGGTTTGGCGGTGTGGCTGTTATCGGCCAGCGGGCCGGCCAGGGCCACGCTGCCGCCCAGCAGGCCCAGCCCGCCCAGCACCAGCGCGCCGGCCATCAGGCCTTCGGCCATGGTGGGAGCGGCGGGGCGGCGCTGCACCAGGCGGCGCACCCGCATCAGCAGGGCCCCGGGCCGGTTCATAGCGGCCAGGGCGAGGCGTGGGGCGGTGGGTACCACGGCGCTCTGGCTCCACTCGGCCAGGGCAGTGAGGGCGCGGGCCAGCCTGAGCGGGTCGCCACCCACGAGGGCCGTGGCGGTGTCGTCGCAGCAGTTTTCGCGCTCGGTGCGCACGCAGTTGGCCATAAACCACACGGCTGGGTGGTAGAAAAACAGCACTTCGGCCACGGTTTGCAGCAAGTTCACGAGGTAGTCGCGGCGCAATACATGGGCCAGCTCATGTGCCAGAATGGCCTCCAAGCAAGCCGGCGACAAGCCCGCCACCGTGCCCAGCGGCAGCAGAATCACGGGCCGCAAGTGGCCCACTACCAGCGGCACCTGCACCAGCGCCGACTCCAGCAGCGCCACTGGCCGCTTCACGCCGCTGCGGACGGCCAGCGCGGCCAGCCGCTCCTGCCACACGGCACTCAGGGGGCGCACCCGGTAGTTCCGCAGCCGCTGCACATACAGCAGGCCGCCCAGCATGCGCAGGCTCATGGCCAGCAGGCCCAGCAGCCACGCCACTACCAGCAGCGGCAGGTTCTTATCGAAATACCGCAGGCCCGTAGCCAACCAACTGGGCGTGGCCGGCTGAACAACCGGACTTCCGGCAGTAGCCGCTGCCTGACGCGAATACGTGGTATTTGCAGCAACTGTCACCGTTTTGTCCGTTCCTTTTGGAGCTACTGAAGCGCCCGCCGCTGGAGTTTCAACCTGCTTCAATGGCGCTACTTGTTGGGTTTTCACCGTGCCGGGGCTCAGCAAAATGCCCTGCGCCGGGCTCGAATTAAAATACAGCCCGAACGTGATGCCGGCCAGCGCCACCACCACACCCAGCGCCCCGGCCGAGGCCGCGTAGCGCACTTCGGCCCGCTGGCGGCGCAGCAGCAGCAGCGCCCCGGCCAGCACGGCCGCTACCAACGCACCCTGCCACAGCGAATGCAGCAAGGTCCAGCCCAGAGCCCGCGTGAGGGCGGGCGAAACGAATTGCTCAAGCGTGGTCATCGTCGTCGGAATTAGGGGTGGAATTCTGGATTTCAATGTCATTCAGTAGGCGGCGGATTTGCGCCAATTCGTCGGCCGAGGTCTGGCGGCTGCCCAGGGCCTGCATCACCAGCTTCAGGGCCGAGCCGCCGAAAGTGGCGTCCACGAACTTGTCGAGGAGCAGGCCCTGGGTTTCCTGCTCTCGCACCGCAGCGCGGTACACGTGGCTGCGGTCGGCATCGTCGCGCCGCACCAGCGCCTTTTCCAGCATCAGCTGCAGAATTTTGAGCGTGGTGGTGTAGCCCACCTCCGCCTGACGGCGCTGGCTCAGGTGGTCGTTGATGGCCCGCACGGTAGCGGGGCCGTGCTGCCAGAGCACGTGCAGGATTTCCAGCTCGGAATCCGTAGGTTTGGGGGGCGGTGCTTTGCTCATGTCGAAAGATACGAGGTTACTACGAATTATTTCGTAGGATGAGACAAAGATTATACGAACACCTTCGTAGTTGCAAGAAATGTCTACGAAAAATTTCGTACAACTGCACTAGATGGGACTAATCCACTGTATGACAGTGAATTAATTTTTATCCAAAGTCTGATTTTGACCGGTATCGTTCAATGGGATACGCAAAGGGTTGCGTCTCTACATCGTTCGAACATTCCTATTGCTTCTCCCGTCGCTTCACCAGCGTGACGCGGGCACGCTGGCAGATACCGCCCAGTGGCGGGTTGAACTTGCTGACGCTGATTTTCACCTTGCGCACGCCGGGCAGCTCGGCCGTGATGCGGTCGAGCACGCGGTGGGCCACATGCTCCAGCAGGCGGGCGGGGGCACGCATTTCCTCGGCCACGAGGCGGTATAGCACTTCGTAGTTCACCGTCTGCTGCAGCTTATCCGACTCGCCAGCGGCCAGCAAATCGGTTTTGATGTAGAGGTCGACGCCGTATTTGTTGCCGATTTTCTGCTCTTCATCATAGTAGCCGTGGAAGGCGAAAAACTCCAGCCCTTCGAGTGCGATTTGGCCCATGTGGTGAGGTGTGAGGTGATGAATTAGAGAGAAACGAGAGCCCAGGCCGCTTATGCCAGTGCCGCCGCAAAGGTCGGCGCATAAAAAAAGAAAGCCTATCCGAGGACAGGCTTTCTTCAAATGACATTTACAAAATCCGAGCAATCCGACTAATCCGTGGTCTAGATTTCATCGAAAAACGACTTTTCCGCTACCGAAGCTTCTGCAGGGGCTGTTGTGGCAGCGGCCGCCATGCCCGGCTGGCCGGGATGAATGGCCGGTTCGGGCTGCGCGATTTCGGGGTGGTTGGGCGTCACGGGCTGAATGTCGGGCGAGGGCGGCTGGATATAGGGCGGGTTGGGCTCGGGTACCTGCGAGGGCGCAGGCGGGTCGATGTGCGGGGCGGGCGAGATGCCGGGGTTTTCGGCCGGAGCGGCAGGGCGCTCAATGTCGGGGTGCGGCGATTGGGCGGGCGCGCCGGGGTCAGGCTGCTGGCCGGGCTTGGGGTTGTAGCCGGTGGTTTGGGCGGTGCGCTCCAGGGTTTCTTCGGCACGGCCCAACGAGGTGGGCGCGAAGGCAGCAGGCGTGGCGGCGGTAACAGCCGCAGCCGATGAAACAGCGGAAGAAGAAGTGACTTGCATGGCGGAAGGGGTTTCGGGCGTGGGTTCGGCGGCGGCTTCCTTGGGCCGCTCTACCTGTACGCGGGCCGCCCGCGAAAGGATGGCCGCCGTGCCGCCCTTGGGCCGGTTGCGGGCTTTTTCCACTTTATCCAGCGCATCGGATGCCAGGTGATGCAGGTCGCGCACGAGGCCGTCGAGCTGCTGTTCCAGGCGCTGGCACTCCTGACCCAGGCCGCCCACTTCACGCTGCATGTCGGCTACGGTTTTTTCGGCTTGCTGGTAGGCGCCATCCACCACTTCGCGGGCGCGCTGGCGGGCTTCGCTCAGGATGCTTTCGGCCTGGAACTGAGCTTCGCGGATGCGCAGGTCGGCATCGCGCTGGGCCTGCTCGGTGATGTTGTTACCGGTGTCCTCGGCCGTTTTGAGGGTGCGGTAGAGGCTGCTTTCCACTTCGCGCATCTTCTGCACGTCGTGCTGGGCATGTTCAAGTTTGAGGCGCAGCTCGCGGTTTTCGTCGCCCAGCCGCTCCCACTGCTGCGAAATAGTGGTCAGGAAGGCCTGCACCTCGTCTTTATCAACCCCTCGAAAGGATTTTTCAAACGTTTTCTGGCGGATATCGAGAGCGGTGAGTTTCATTTTTTCAGTTGTCAGTTATTCGTGGCAGGCAGTCCAAATCAGAGGCAGGAATCAGGCATCTTTATCCCTGAAAACTGACAAAGAACCGTCCACAGCTACGCGCCCAATTCCCAAACGGCCAGGCTGCGGTCGTCGCTACACGAAACTAGCCGGTTTTGGTTGCCCGGCCAAACCAGCCGGTTCACCGACGTGCCGTGGCCGGCGGCGCGGGCGCGGTCGAGCACGCGCAGCAGCGTGAGCGTGGCCGCGTCCCAGAGCTTGATGCTTTTATCGAGGCTGCACGAGGCCAGGTAGCGGCCATCGGGGCTAAAGGCCAAGTGATTGATGGTGTACATGTGGGCCGGCACGGTGTCAGTCAGCGCGTAGCCATTGGCCACGTCCCAGCGCCGAATCTGGGCATCGCGGCCGGCCGTGAGCAGGTGCGCGCCATCGGGTGAAAAGGCCACGGAGAAAACCGAATTGGTGCTCTCGCCGAGGGTAAATTTGGTTTCCAATGAATCCAGGTCGAGCACGCGGGTCAGGTGGTCGGAACTGCCGATAACCAGTTCGCCGCGCTCCTCGTGCAGCACCAAAGTGCGCAGGCTTTTGTCGGTGATGCGCAGCAGCTTTTCGAGGCGGAAATCGGGCAGGCGCAGCACGGCCAGCGTGCCATCGGCCAGGCCCGCGTAGAGCCGCTGGCGGCTGGGCGAAAACACGATTTCGAAGATGGCCACCGGCGGCAGGGCCGTGGCGTGGGCCAGCTGCTTTTGGCTTAAATCGATAGCCTGAATTCCCTGGAAATTGTGCCCCAGCACCAGCAAATCCAGCTCCGGCAGGTGGCGCAGAGCGTACACCGAATTTTCGACGCGGGCCAGCAGCTCGCCGTCGTGCTCCGGTTCGGCGGCATCCCAGCCCACCACCATGCCATCGGCGCTGCCGGAGAAAACGCGGCTGGCGGGGCCACCCGTGAGGGCGTACACGGCATCGCGGTGGCCGGCAAGGGTGGCTATTCGGGTAACGAGCGGGCGGAAGATTTCGGACATAAGTGTGCTGCAAAGGTAGCTTTGTTTAGAAGTGGAGCTGCTTGAAAATGACTCCATCTGTCATCCTGAGCGTAGCGAAGGAGCTTATCACGGCTGCTCCGATTGAATTATAACAGGAGCAGCCGTGATAAGCTCCTTCGCTGCGCTCAGGATGACAGACGCTTCCCACTCCCCGCCTCTCGCCCCACTCCTATGCCCCTGCACTCCATCCAGCGCCTCTCCCCTACCGCCGTGCTGGGCCTCTGGCACCTCACCGAAACGCCCGAAGACCTGTGGACGGACCTGCCCCACGCGGCGGCCTATCAGCCGCTACTGCCCGCCACGGCCGATGCGAAGCGTCAGACGCAATGGCTGGCGGGCCGCCGGCTGGCCCATGCGCTGTTCGGAGAATTGCCCACGCCCCTGCCGCCCGAAACGCTGGTGCAAAACGATGCCACCGGCCGCCCCTGGCTACTCGGCGCGCCCGCCGACACGGTGGTGTCATTGTCGCACTCCGGTGAGTGGGCGGCGGCGGTGCTGGCACAAGGTGGCCGCGCTGGGGTCGATATCGAACTCATCCGCGACAAAGCCCAGCGGCTGGGCAAAAAATTTCTGGCCGAAAACGAGTGGGCGCACGCCCGCGCCGCCACCGCCGATGCGGCCGCCGACGCGCATTATACCCTGCTCTGGAGCGCCAAAGAATCTTTGTACAAGCTAGCTGCCCAGCGCGGCATTATTTTCCGCCAACAGCTGCTGCTTCACGAATTTAGCCCGCAGGCATCCGGCGAAATCCCCGCTACGTTAATGCTGAACGGTGCTGAGACGCGGCACCGCATTTGCTATACCCAACCTGCGCCCGGCTACGTGCTTACGTATTGCCACGAACCCGCCGGGTAGCCGCGAGCCCTTGTGCCGCGCCGTTTTGCCTTACCTTACCGCCATGTCTTTCCGTCGCATTTCTATTCTGACCGCCGTGGCCCTGTTGGCCGTGACCCTCGCCGTGGGCGTGGCCCGCGCCCAGGCCGGCGGCACCGTCACCGATTTCACCCTGAAAACTGCCGCCAACGCCGACGTAGCCCTGAAAAGCTACGCCAAGGACAAAGCCGTGGTGGTGGTATTTCTGAACCCGGCCTGTGCCTTTTCCCGCCTCTATCAGGAGCGGTTGGCCTCGCTCAGCAGCGCTTACCGAAGCCGGGGCGTGCAGTTTTTGTTCATCAATGTGCCCATCAACCTCGATGCGCCCGGCACCGCCGCCCCCGGCGAAGTCGAGCTGCCCACCCTAACCGATGCCAGCCAGCAGGTGGCCGGCCTGCTCGGCGTGACCAAAACCGCCGAGGCTGTGGTGCTGGAGCCGGTTGGCAACGGCTTCGCTATTCGCTACCGAGGCGCGATTGACGATAACCCGCAGGTGGCGGGCAGTGTGCAGCAGCCCTATTTGAAACAGGTGCTTGATAACGTGCTGGCTGGTCGCCCTGCCGGCGTGGCCGATAAGCGTGCCGCCGGCTGCTTGATTAAGAGGTAATAGCGCCCTGTCAAAACCAGAAACGTCTTTATACCAGAAAGCCCCGATAATACGCAGTATCGGGGCTTTCTGGTATAAAATGTAGGGGCGGGGCTTACCCCCGCCCGGCCGGCCGCATTGCCTCAACAATTCCGTTCAACGGCGGGCGGGGTCAAGCCCCGCCCCTACATCGTTCGTCCCCCCCTCACTGCGCCGAAAACCGAAAAGCCGCCGGCGTGAGTCCGGTTTTACTTTTGAAAAGCCGCGTGAAATACTGCGGGTACTCAAACCCAAGCTGAAACGCGGTTTCGTTGATAGTGAGCGAGGTGGTGAGTAGCAGGCGCTTGGCTTTTTCGATTATGGCTTGGTGGAGGTGCTGCTGGGTGGTCTGGCCGGTGAGGGTGCGCAGCATGTCGCTGAGGTAGGCGGGCGACACGTTTAGTGCATCGGCGAAATGCTGCACGGTGGGCAGCGGCAGTTCGGTATCGACGGCGAAGTAGTGAGTTAATTGGGCCTCGAAGCGGCTGAGCAGGTCGTGTTCGGGACTGCGGCGGGTGAGAAACTGGCGGTGGTAGAAGCGGTTGGCATAGTTGAGCAGCACGTCGAGCTGCGACACCAGCACGTCCTGGCTGAAGGCATCGATGGGCCGGCCGTATTCAGCCCGAATGTTATCCAGCAGCGTATCCAGGGCCGTTTCTTCCTGAGCCGAGAGGTGCAGCGCCTCGTGCACGGCGTAGGAGAAAAAGCCGTAGCCGGCAATTTTCTGGCCCAGCGGGTACTTGCGCAGCAGGTCGGGGTGAAACACCACCATCCAGCCGCTGATTTGGGAAATATCCAGCGTTCTATCGATGGCAAAGACCTGCCCGGGAGCCTGGAAACCCATCACACCTTCGCCAAAGTCGTAGGACTGGTGCCCGTAGTGGACTTTGCCTTTGAGATTTTTCTTGACCCAGACGGTGTAGAGCTGCTGGAGCACTGGCATCATCTTTTCGGGCGGCGCGTTGCCGCGAGTCTGCTCCAGGTCGATGACGGTGAGCAGCGGGTGGGCCGGCGCGGGTAGCCCGCACAGGCGGGTGTAGTCCGTCACGGTTTCCAGCACGCGGATATCGGGGGCCTGCTGTTTCATTATGATGTTTAATAAATGAGCTACTCCGCAACTTCAAGCGGCAATTGCTGCTCCAGAAACTGCAGAATCTCAACCTGCATTTCCGTCTGAAATTGTGCCCTATCAAACCCAGGCGGGTCTTGCGAGGGCGGAAACGCTGGGCCCGTGCGCTCCGGTGGAAATGGGCTGAAGAAGGAATAATGGCCGGCATTTTTGATGATGCGGTGCTGCACCTGCTGCCGGTCGGCCACGCCGTTGAGCACGATTTGCGCGTGGAAATCGGGCGTCCATTCGTCCTTTTCGCCCATCATCAGCAGGATGGGCACCCGCACCTCACGCAAGGCCTCGGCCGCCCGGTACCAGACGGTGGCTGGGGCCAGCAGCACCAGCGCGCGCACCCGCGCATCGGACGTGGCGGGGATGAGCTGCGATGGTTCAGTCACGGTACCCGGCTGCCCGCCGGCCAGCGCCAGCGCCGTGTAGCCGCCCAGCGAGTGTCCAATCAGGGCCACCCAATCGGGCCGCAGCGCCGCTCCGAATTCCGCGACCAGCGCATCAATGGCCAGGCTGAGATGGCGCGGGCGGGCCACGAGGTTATCGGGCGTGTTGTGCCAGGAGTTGTCGTCGCGGTGGTTGGCGTGGTGCCGGGGCAGGCCCACTACGAAGCCGTGGCGGGCCAGAAAATGCGCCAGCAGCCGGTGCGTGAGCGGCGTGCCGCCGGTGCCGTGCGAAATCAGCACCAGCGGAAATGGGCCGGGTTCGATGGGCGCATCAAAGGCCACTTCGAGGCTGTAGGGGCCGATGGGCTCGGGCTGGCCGGGCGTGCCGGTGGGGTACAGCACGAGCAGCGGAAAAGTCAGGCCCAGGGCAGCATCAGCAATTTCCAGGGTGCGGCAGCCTACGAAGTCGGGCATAGTTTGATAAGGTTGGCGGGGGCAATTGCCACCGGGCAAACTTAGCGGCTATTGTGGCAGCAGAGGCCTCAACTGCATCAATTGTGATGATTCAAATTGTCATGGCTCAAGCAGCTAGCGCAACCCGAACCATGACGTTCTGATGATGATATTTAAGCCTGCACATAGGCCGCACCGGCGGCGCTGCCCACGGGCATGATGGCTTCCAGCTCGGCCAATTCCGCCGCGCTAAGGGCAATGCTGGCGGCGGCTACGTTCTCTTCCAGGTACTTGCGGCGCTTGGTGCCGGGAATGGCCACCACGTCCTGGGCCAGCACCCAGGCCAGCGCCAACTGCGAGGCCGAAACGCCTTTGGCCGTGGCCAGGGCCTTTACTTTCTCTACCAGAGCCAGGTTTTTGGTGAAGTTCTCGCCCTGGTAGCGCGGCAGGTTGCGCCGAATATCGGAAGCATCAAAGTCTTCAAACTTCGTAATCTCGCCCGACAAAAAGCCCCGGCCCAGCGGCGAATAGCCCACGAAGCCGATGCCCATCTCGCGGGTGGCTTGCAGCACGCCGTCGTCTTCCACGCCCCGGTCGAAGAGCGAATATTCGGTTTGCAGGGCCGTGATGGGATGCACCTGGTGCGCCCGGCGCAGGATATCGGCCGAAACCTCGGACAGGCCGATGTAGCGCACTTTGCCTTCTTCCACCAGCCGGCTCATGGCCCCCACCGTGTCCTCGATGGGCGTGTTGGGGTCGAGGCGGTGCAGATAATACAGGTCCACGTAGTCGGTGCCGAGGCTCCGGAGCGAGCGTTCGATGGCCTTGCGCACGTAGTCGGGCCGGCCGTTATAGCCCCAGGTCAGCGCCTCGTTATCATCGATTTCGAAGCCGAATTTGGTCGCGATTAAGCACTTATCACGCTGGCCGGCAATGGCCTTGCCCACCAGACGCTCGTTCAGCAGCGGGCCGTAGAGGTCGGCCGTGTCCAGCAGGTTCACGCCCAGTTCCAGCGCCCGGTGAATGGTGGCAATGCTTTCCGTTTCATCGGCCACGCCATACACGTTCATGCCGGCCAGAGTCGTCATGCCCATGCAGCCCAGGCCTTCCACGGGCACTTCCAAGCCCTGGCTGCCCAGGGCTACTCGTTTGATTTCAGTTGTCATTTTGCGGTTGATTTTGATAGCGTTTGGTTATCTCAAAGGTCCGGCCCACACACCCCGGCGGGCCTACACAAAACCCCATTTCTGCAACACAAAACCCGGCTACTGCCAGCCTCGCACACTGCCGCCGCCAAATACGGCCTGCTTCAACACGGGCCAAATCCGGTCCTGAAACGGGTCGAGAATGCTGGCATCGTCCAACGTTTTCAGCTGCTCAGGGCTAAGCTGAATTTCGAGCGAAGCCAGACTATCGTGCAGCTGCGCCACCTTGCTGGCCCCCACAATCAGCGAACTGATGCCGGGCTGCGCCATTGCCCAGGCCAGCGCCACCTGCGCCAGCGGGCGGCCCAGCTCCGCCGCCACCGGCCGCAGGGCATCTAGCACGCGCCAGTTGTGGTCGGTGAATTTCATATTGCCGAAGGGATTGGGGCCGGTGAGGCGGCCTTCGCCGCTGGCTCCGGTACCGTCGCGCTCGTACTTGCCGGCCAGGAAACCGGCCGCCAACGGGCTCCACGGCGTGATGCCTAGGCCCATTTCTAGGGCGGCGGGCACGTGCTCGGCTTCGATGCGGCGGGCCACCAGCGAGTATTCCATTTGCAGGGCGATGGGGCCGGGGATGCCGTGCGCGGCGGCCAACGTGGCGGCTTTGGCGGCGTACCAGGCCGGCACGTTGCTGAAGCCGAAGTAGCGGATGCGGCCGGCCCGCACGAGGTCACCTAGCGTTTGCAGGACCTCTTCCACGGGCGTTACGCCGTCAAAGGCGTGCAGCCAGTAGAGGTCGGCGTAGTCGGTTTTGAGGCGGCGTAGCGAGCCTTCCAGCGCGCGGTGAATGTTTTTGCGGCCGTTGCCGCCCACGTTAGGGTTGCCGGCCTGCCCGCCGAAGCTGAATTTGGTGGCCAGTACCACTTGGTCGCGCAGGCGGCGGCCGGCAATGTAGCCACCCAGCATTTCCTCGCTCTTACCACCCGAGTACACGTCGGCCGTATCCACAAAATTGCCGCCGGCCTCGACGTAGGCATTGAAAACGGCCTCGGATACGTCATCGCCCGAGCCCCAGCGCGGGGTGCCAAACGTCATGGTGCCCAACGCCAGCGGGCTTACCACCAAGCCGGAGCGGCCCAGGGTGCGGAAATCGGTGAGCTTCATCAGGAAACGGGGGTTAGGGCCGAAGCGACGGTACTTCGGCTGCTGAACAGGCAGCACTCCACAAAGGTCTTGGGATAGGCCATGCCTGGACCTACACAAACCGCCGTTTCTGCAACACAAAACGCAGGCGTTGTTTACGCCGGAACGGTCATGCTGAGCGTAGCCGAAGCATCTCTACCGCAATACTAAAATTGATTAGTTACACGGTAGAGATGCTTCGGCGGCGCTCAGCATGACCGTTCTAACGGTGCTCCTGCCCCTACTCCAGAATACTCAGCAACACGGCCACCTCGGCCGCCTTAACCGGCTCCTGCAGGCGCTCGAAGCTCATTTGCAAATTCCGCATGGCGCGGCGCACGATGTCGAGGTGCGAGCAAGGCTCGAAGAAAATGGGATTGGGCGTGATGTTGAGCTGGGCCACGTAGTGCTCGATATCGGTGCGCGAGAGCACCAGGCCGCGGTTGTAGCAGTTGATGTAGAACGGCTCGGCCCCCGGCAGCTCGGGCCGGAAAGTCAGAACAAAAAGATTGGGCAGATTCACCCCGAAAACCGGCAGTTGGAGCCGTTGCGCCACCAGCAAATAAATCACGCACAGCGTGAGCGGGTTGCCGCGCTTGGTTTCAATCACGCGCTGGAGCATGGAGTTGGCCGGCGAGTGGAAATGCTGGGTGTTGGCCGCGAACTTATGCGTGCGGAACATCACGTAATTCAGGGTTTGGACCTGGTCGGCGGGGTGCATTTCGGGTCGCAATGCCGTCCAGGCCTCGAAGCGGAGCTGCTCGATGGCACGGTTCAGGGCCTGGTAGTCGGCGTCGGGATACTGGTAGGTGTTCAGCAGCCACATGCCTTCGAGCAGGTCGGTGGCCCCGGCTTCGCGCCACACTTTGAGGCGCTGCTGCAGGCCCTCAAACTGCAGGTGGTGAATCAAATCCTCCAGCCGGTGCTGCTGCTGGCTGTCAAGCGTTTCCTCCCACGACTCCTCCAGAAAGGGAATGATGCTCTCGCCCAGGTTCTGAATTTTATCCTGGATTTGCGGCGCGATTTCCGGGTCGTCGAGCAGCGAGATGAGGGCTTTGATTTCTTTGTTGGTCATTGGATGCGAAACGGCCGCCGCTAGGGTTGCGGGGCCGAATTTAACACGCGGAAGGGCCTTTTGGGTTTCGTAGGGGCTGCGATGGCCGGCCACGGGAGTGATATAGAACGTCATGCAGAGCGTAGCGAAGCATCTTGCCCGCCACCAGTAATCCAATCAAAAAAGTTAGTGACTGCGGGCAAGATGCTTCGCTGCGCTCTGCATGACGTTCTTTTCGGTCAGGCAAACCCTACCGAAACAGGTTCGTTTTCGCCACTTCCAGCAGCTCGCTGCCCTTGCCATTCATCAGCGCCTTCAGCGCATACAGCCCAAACCCCTGCGCCTGCTTCAGCTCAATACTGGGCGGCATGCTCAGCTCTTGGCGCTTCACCACGGCATCCACCAGGGCGGGGCCGTCGTGGGCCAGGGCTTGGCGGAGCACGCTTTCCAGGTCGGCGGGGTCGCTCACGCGGAAGCCTTTGAGGCCGGCTGCAGTGGCCAATGCCCCGAAATCGGGGTTGTCCAGCTCGGTGCCGTATTCGAGGATGCCGGCGGCCTTCATTTCCAGCTCCACGAAGCTGAGGGCGGAGTTATTGAAGACGATGATTTTGACGGGGATTTTGTGCTGGCGGATGGTCAGCAGTTCGCTCAGCAGCATAGCCAGGCCGCCGTCGCCGCACATGGCGATGACCTGCCGGCCGGGCTCCACCAGCGCCGCGCCGTAGGCCTGCGAAACCGCGTTGGCCATGCTGCCGTGCACGAACGAGCCGATGAGCCGGCGCTGGCCATTCATGTGCAGATACCGGGCGGCCCAGATGGTAGGCGTGCCCACGTCGCAGGTGAAAATGGCGTTTTCGGCGGCTATTTCGTCCAGCAGGCGGGCTACGTGCTGGGGGTGCAGGCTGGTATCGCCAGCGTCGCCGGTGGCCAGCTCGGCGAGGTGGGCGTCGTCGTCGCGGTGGCGTTTTTGGGCTTCTTCGAGGTGGGCGCGGTCGGTGCGGGGCGTGAGGTGGGGCAGCAGCTGGCGCAGGGTTTCGGCCACGTCGCCGGCCAGCCCAATTTCGACGCGGGTGCGCCGGCCGATGTTTTCGGGGCGGATATCGACCTGCACCACGCGGGCCTTCTCGGGGTAAAACTGGCGGTAGGGAAAGTCGGTGCCCAGCATCAGGATGGTGTCGGCGTCCATCAGGGCATGGTAGGCGGCGGGCATGCCCAGCAGGCCAGTGAGGCCCACGTCGTAGGGGTTACCGGGCTCCACATGCTCCTTGCCGCGCAGGGCGTGCACCACGGGCGCTTGGAGCGCGGCAGCGGCGTGCACCAGCTCATCTAAAGCTCCGGCACAGCCGATGCCGGCCAGAATCGTCACCTTTTCGCCCGCGTTCAGCAGCTCGGCGGCTTGCTTAATATCAGTGTCCGAAGGGCGCAGGGCACTACGGCGGCCGTGGGTGGGCAGCAGGACATCTGGTGCTTCAATTTCGAGATACGCTACATCGCCGGGCAGCACTACCACGGCCACGCCGCGCTGGCCCAGGGCGGCGGCCACGGCGCTCTCAATGGTGCGCACGGCCTGCTCGGGCACCGAAATCAGCTCGCAGTAGTGGCTGCATTCGCGGAACAGCCGCTCGGGGTGGGTTTCCTGGAAGTAGCCGGTGCCGATTTCCACGTTGGGAATCTGGGCCGCGATGGCCAGCACCGGCACGCGGCTGCGGTGGCAGTCATACAGGCCGTTGATGAGATGGGTGTTGCCCGGCCCGCAGGAGCCGGCGCACACGGCGAGGTCGCCGGTGAGGTGGGCCTCGGCTCCGGCGGCGAAGGCCCCGCCCTCCTCGTGCCGCACGGCTATGAATTCGATGTCGTCGCGGGTGCGGATGTTGTCGGTGATGCCGTTGAGGGAGTCGCCTACCACGCCAAACACGCGCTTCACGCCGGCGGCTACGAGGGTATCGACAATGATTTCAGCTACGGATTTCTTGGGCATAATTTTCTGCGTTAGAGTCGCTGGCTTTACGCAAAAACGAAAGGCCCGGCAGTGCGGGCCGGGCCTTTTTTGTCATATAGCGCGGACTTTGTCGTCCGCGCCCCGGAACGGCAATTATTGGGGCAGCGCGGGGACGCGGACGACAAAGTCCGCGCTACGCCGCAGCCAGCGCCGTTTTACGGTGCCGCCGCCACACCACCAGCAGGCCCACCGCCCCCACCAGCCCGCACACGCCCAGCCACAGCAGCATATTATACCCATCTGTGAAAGCCCGGTAGCCGGCCGTGAAGACGAATAGCACCGCCCCCACCCCTTCCCACAATCGGCTCTCAAACAGCGCCGAAGTAGCCTCAGGCACGGCCGGCAGGTTCACCACCAC
>NZ_JBCEVZ010000035.1:0-53314 GCF_038448715.1 Hymenobacter segetis
TGGGCATGGATAGAGAATGGAAGAGAAAGCAAATTAGAAAAGACCGTCATGCTGAGCGCAGCCGAAGCATCTCTACCGCTTCGTTGCAACGATTGGATTACTCGAGCAGTAGAGATGCTTCGGCTGCGCTCAGCATGACGTTCCGAAGAATTGGGATATCCTGGAATCAATGCACATACGGCCCCCAGTCCTCCTCGAAATACCGCACCAGCACCTGGTTATTGAGTTGGTTAACCTCCGTCGGTACCTCGTTCATATCGGGCGGGAAGCGCAGCATGTCGTGAATGGTAGCGGGCGTGATGTAGCGCAGGCCGGCTGGGAGCGGGCTCATATCGCCGCGCCAGTGGGTGTCGGGGCCGGCCAGCACGTAGCCCCATTCGCCGAAGGATGGCACGTAGAGATGGTAGGGAATGGTGTGCAGCCCCACCGCCGCCAGCGTGTGCGCCACGCACCAGAACGACTGCCGGGCCAGAAACGGCGAGGTGCTTTGCACCACCAACCGCCCGCTTGGGGCCAGCCGCTTCGCCAGCGCCGTGTAGAACGCGGCCGAATACAGCTTGCCGATGGAGTAGTTGCCGGGGTCGGGAAAGTCGACGATTATGGCGTCGTAGCGCGTGGTGTCCTGCCGAATCCACTGGTAAGCGTCGGCGTTGATGACCTGGACTTTGGGGTTGTTCAGGGAGCCTTTGTTTAAGGATAACAGCAGCTCGTTGTGCTTGAAAAGCTCGGTCATGCCCGCGTCGAGGTCGACCAGCTTGATGCTGGTCAGGCGCGGGTATTTCAGCAGCTCGCGCACGGCCAAGCCGTCGCCGCCGCCCATCACCAGTACCCGGCGGGCTTGGGGCAGCGCCTGCATGAGCGGGTGCACCAGCGCTTCGTGGTAGCGGTACTCATCGGCCGAGCTGAACTGGAGGTTGCCGTTGAGGAACAGGCGCAGCTCGCGCGGGTTGCGGGTGAGGACGATGCGCTGGTAGGGAGTGGATTTCGAGTAGATAACCTGGTCCTGAAAAGCCAGGGTTTCGGTGTAGGCCAGCAGCTTGTTGGCGAAGCCGAACAGCACCCCCAGCCCCAGCAGCGCCGCCCCAATGCCCACGCCGAAGCGCCGCCGGTAGGGCCTCGTTTCGGGGAAGCGGGCCAGCACCACGGCGGCCACGGCCAGGTTCAAGGCCCCGAAAACCAGCGAGGTACGAATCAGCCCCAACTGCGGCACCAGTACCAGCGGGAATATCAGCGAAGCCAGCAGCGCGCCCACGTAGTCGAAGGTGAACACCCGCGCCACCAAATCCTTGAACGGGTAGCGGTGCTCCAGAATCCGCATCAGCAGCGGGATTTCCAGCCCCACCAGAATGCCCGTGAGGCCCACCAGCGTATAGAGCAGCAGCCGGAACGAGGCCACGTACTCAAACGACACGAACAGCAGCGGGGCCATGCACCCGCCCACGATGCCCACCAATATTTCGAGCCGGATAAACCAGCGCAACAGCGAGCCCTCCAGAAACTTGGAGAGCCACGAGCCGATGCCCATGGCAAACAAATACGCCCCGATGATGGTCGAAAATTGCGTCACCGAATCGCCCAGCAGGTAGGAGGCCAGGGTGCCGGCAATCAGCTCATAAATCAGCCCGCAGGTGGCGATGACGGCCACCGCCGCCAGCAGCAGGCCCGGCAGCCGCGCCTCGGGGCCGGCCGTGGCCGGCGCGGCATTTGGCGCTTCAGCGGCGGGCGCTTCCATCAGCTCAGCCATGAATGGCGGCGCTGATGATGAGGGCCACGGCCAGCATAAAGGCCGCGCCCAGAATGGCCAGGGCCGTGTTGTGCTCCTCCATGATTTCCTTGCGCAAGGTGCCGGGTGTCAGCTTATTGAACAGGTAAAAGCTGATGACCAGAATGACGATGCCGAGCAGCGAGTAGATGATGGAAGCCGCGAAGGCTTTGGCGTTGAGGTATTCCATGGGGAAGGGGCTGGGCGTGATGGATTACTTGTGAAAATACAGGCCCCGCCCGGCGTGGCCGTGGCTGCCGCGCGCGCCGGGCGCGTTCAGGGTTTCGGTACTCTCGTTGTCGTCGCCGAGCAGGCGGGTGCCGGTGGCGGTGCCCCAGGCAAACCAGGCCAGTGGTAGCAGCAACAGCAGCGCGTAGAGGCGCACCGGGCGCAGGAAAATGAGGAGGCGTTCGAGCATGTGGGGCGGGCTAGTTGTCGGTGGCGTAGGGATTATAGTCGCTGTTTTCCCAGCGGCTGCGCTCGAAAGAAGACAAGCGGAACACCTGAACCAAGGGATAGATAAGCACCAGCGCCAGCACCAGCAGGAAGTTCGAAAACAGCGCCGAATCCTGCCAAACGCTCACCTGAATTTCAGGCGCTACGCCCTTCTCGGTGATGGGATAAAAGTTGAGATGATAGCGCCCGGCCGGTACCCGCGAGAGCACGGCATCGGCTTTGCGGCTGCCTTCGCTCCAGCTTTCGCCGCTTTCCACGCCGCTGTAGAATTCAATGTTTTTGGTGAACTCGAAACCGCGCCCGGTTTGCTCGTTCACCAGGCTCACGGGGAGCTCCAGCCACTGGTTGGCCAGGGTGCCGGCCGTCAGGTCAATGTTCAGGGCCGACTGGTGGTCGAGAACAAATGAATTGGATACCAGTACGCGGCCCGTGCCGGGCGCAACGGTGGCCGTGGTATCGGCCGTGACCTGAAAGGTCTGGTTCAGCACCGGCGCGGTGGAGCGGAGCGACAGGGCCAGCTGCACCAGCACCAGCAGCGCTACCACGATGCCCGTAAGCGCCATCAGGGCCGTGCGTTCCCGGCTGCCGGGGGCCGGCTGCACTGCCCCCACGCCCTCCTGGGGCGGCAGCGTACTGCGGCTGATGCTGAAAGCCGTAGCCAGCTCCTCGGGGGCTACGTGGCGGCCCCGGTACCACTGCTGCTCGCGGCCGCGCTGCTCCTGCACCAGCAGCAGCGGCGGCCGGATGTATTCGCTTACGTCCAGGGTTTTATCACGCTCGATATCCCAATCAAACTCGCCCAAGGCCCAGTTGATGCGCGACTGATACTTATTGAACAGCTTGAAATCGGCCAGCCGGAATTCTTCGCGGTTTTGGTCGAGGTAGCTGGCTTCCCAAATCAAGGTCCAGTGACCATTGTATTCGGCCAGTTGCACGTAGCGCCCGGTTTCGGGCTGAAACAGCTGGTATTCGCGCCAGCTGTATTGCGGATGCACTGCTTCGTGCCGACTCACCACGCCTACCACGCGGTACAGCGTGCCACCCAAAATGCCCATGGTGCCCAATGGCAGCACGGGCGACGTTTTTGGGGCTTGCTGATAATCCCCAAATACTGTGGGCGTTTCCTCGCCCGAGTACTTGAAATAGGCGTGGCAGTGCGGGCAGGCATAATATTCGCTGCCTTCCACGTCATAATACGTGATGCTGTTGTGGCACTCGGGGCAGTCCAGCTGGGCCGATTCGGGCCGGGGAGTAGCGGTTTCGCTCATCGGCGCACTTCGGTTTTGGTGAGCTCAGCTCCCTCGAAAAATGCCAGCGTGGCCTCGTAAATGCCGCGCACCGTGGCCGCGTTATCTCGCCGGAAATTTGAGAGAAACACGTCGAACGTGGCCAGCCCGTGCTCGGGCCAGGTGTGGATGCTCAGGTGCGACTCGGTGAGGGCCAGCACGGCGGTGAAGCCGCCCGGGCCGGTTGCATCGGCCGGGAAGCTGTGGTAGGCTTCGCCCACTTTTTCCAGCCCGAAGGCCAGCACCTGGGCATCGAAGAAAGCGCGGCAGGCCCCGGCATTGCGCAAGGCCGGGGCCGGAGCCGCGAAGGTGGCCAGAATGTGGAGGCCGGGAGTGTAGTCAGGCATTAGAAAGGAGCGCGGGGCAAGCGCGCCGGCAAGATAGGGAGCAGAACGGGTTGATATTTGGCCGAAGCTTGCCCGCTGTATCGCCCGGCCCGGCCGGCGCATTACAAAACCAACCCGCTATTCCCCCTTGCCATGACGGCCGCCATCATCTCCGAAAACCAAATCCCCGGCCTGCCCTCGGCCTCCGGCGTCGAAATCATCGGCCCCGTGGCCTACGTCATTGGCGATGACTCGCCCTACCTCTACCAGCTCGACGCGGCCACGCTGGCCCCCACCGGCCGCATCACCCTGTTCGATGCCGCCGCCGATTTCGCCACCGGCCGCATCCCCAAGCCGGTAAAGCCCGACCTGGAGTGCATGGTGGCCCTGACCTGGCCCGACGACCGCGCCGGCCTGCTGCTACTCGGCTCGGGCAGCCGACCCAACCGGGTGCGCGGCTGGTTTGTGCCTGCCGCAGGGGAGCAACTGCCTGCAGCCGTGGACCTGACGACCCTCTACGCCATCCTCGCGGCTCACCTGCCCACCGGCGTGGTTCTCAACCTCGAAGCCGCTGCCACCACCGATACCGAGCTGCTGCTGTTTCAGCGCACCGTGGGCCGGGCCGATGCGGCCTTGCTCTTCGTGCTGCCGCTGGCCGAAACGCTGGCTTTTCTGACGAACCCAACGGGCGCAAACCCGCCCGCCGTGCATCAGCTGGTGTTTGAGCTGCCGCTAATCGAGGGCTGCCCGGCGGGCTTTTCCGGGGCCACGTTTGTGGATGGCCAGCTGTTCGTGTCAGCTTCGGTGGAAAATACTGCCGATGCCGTGCTGGACGGGGCGGTGCTGGGCTCGTTTGTGGGCGTGGTGGATGTGGCCGCCCACACGGCCACGTTTGCCCAACTGGTCTGGGCCGATGGGCGGCCGTATTTCGGCAAAGTGGAGGGGCTGGCCGTGCGCCAGCAGCTGGCCGATGGCCAGTTTGAGCTGCTGCTCGTGACCGACGACGACGCGGGCGGCAGCACCGCCGCCACGGCCCACCTGCGGCTGGATTAGTTCGGCTCGGGCAGCTGGCGCAGCCAAGCGGTAGCTTCCTCTTCGGTGGCGAAAAGGCGGTAGGTGAGGGCCGACTGCTGTTGTATAGTGCTCATCACCTGGTCCAGGGCCAGGCGGGCGTATACGTCGGTGGGGATGATGATGGCCCCGAACAGCGCGTAGCCGTCGCTGGCACTCCGGGCCAGCCAGTCCTGGCCAATCCACTGCCGCTCCTCGTCGGTGAAGGGGGCCATGTGGCGCTGGTCGGCCAGCATTTTGTGCCAGCCGTGGCGGCGGAGCAGGTGGTGGGTGTGGGTCAGGAAAGCCTGAAAAACCGCAAAATCCCGAGGCGCGTCGGTGTATTGCACCAGCGCGTAGCCGTCGGGATGCTCAAGCAAGCGCCCAACCGGATTCTCAAAATATAATCGCATGTTATTAATAACTAACTTAATGGAATACAGATAGAAATTGAATAAAATGTTCAGCCTGTAATAATGGATGGCCGGGCCTGCTTACGATGCGCTGTATAATTTGTTGGCCGGAGGGCGTGGGGAGGCCGGCCCGGGCGTAATTTTGTTTGCTTCCGAAACCGCGCACTACCGCCGCAGGTCTCGCACCCCCTCCATTTTATGCTATTGCCGTCACGCGCTCAAGAAACGCTGTTCTTTCAAAATGCTGCTGGCAAGGTTTTCTACCAGCCGGCGGGTTTTGTGCGGTTGGTGTGGGCCCCCGAGCGGGCGGCGCTGGAAGCCATTCAGGCTTTCTACGAGCAGGTGCTGACCCTTATGCTGAGCACGGCCACCCGTAAAATTCTCTCCGACCACGGCCAGCGCGCGCCCCTCTCCGGCGCGGCACAGGAGTGGCTCACCGGGCAGTGGATTCCGCGCGCCATCAACCAGGCGCGGGCGCAGTACTGCGCCATCGTAGAGGGGGCCGACCCCATGCACAGGCTCTCCACGCAGTCGGTGGTGAGCGCGGCCCCGGCGGGGCTGATTTTCCAGCGCTTCTCGACGATGGATGAGGCTGAGAAATGGCTGTATGGGGCTGTGCTGAGCCGTTAGAAACAAAATTGCCCCGCAGCAATAAGCCATTAAAAACGGTCATGCTGAGCGGAGCCGAAGCATCTCGCGTGCAATAGTAAATGAATTACTTGCGCGGTAGAGATGCTTCGACTCCGCTCAGCATGACCGTTCATTTATGTAAGCGAACCCAACCGCTAAGCCGCGTCGGCTTCGGGTACTACCTGGCCCCTTTCGGCGGCCACAACGCTCTTTTTAGCCGGGTTGATTTTGCGGCCGCGCGGGGTTTCCTCGTCGCCCAGCACCATGCCCCAGGGCTTGAGCGACTCGATGCGGTCGAACACAATCTTCAAAATCGCAATAACCGGCAGGGCCAGAAACATGCCCGCCACGCCGCCAATGGCATTGCCCACCAGCACGCCCACGATGGCCACCAGGGCATTCACCTGAATTTTGGAAGCCACGATGCGCGGAATCAGGTAATGGTTGTCGATGAACTGAATGAGCATGTAGGCCCCCAGTACCGCCAGGGCGTGGCCGTAGCCGTCCTTGGCCACAAAGGCCATAAGCATGGGCAAAGCAATGGCGATGAGCCCGCCGATGTAGGGAATGAAGTTGAGCAATGCGCCCATCACACCCAGCAACAGGGCGTAAGGCACCCCGATGATGAGCAGGGCCGTGACGTTGAGCGCGGCCACGATGCTGCCCTCAATCAGAAGGCCCACCATGTAGCTCTGGATGGCGGTTTTGCTTTCGCGTAGCACCTCGCTCACGCCGGTATCGCGGCGGTGGCCCGAAAAGGCCTGCACCAGGAAATCGACTAGCCGCTTCTGGTACAGGAACAGCAGGAAGATGTAAACCGGTATCAGTGTGAACGATACGAGCAGGCCCGATACGGCTGAAAGCGTACCGCCCACCAGGCCCTGGGCCTTGGTGCCGGCCTCGCTCATCCAGCCTTGCAGCTTCTGGTCGCTGAGGCCGAAGCGCGACTGCAGCCACCCGTGCACCTGGGCCGCGGTTTCGGCAAATTTCTTTTTGAACATCGGCATCTGGTCCGAAAGCTGGGCTGCTTCCATGCTGATGAAGTACACGATGCCCAACACCGCCGCCACGCCCAGCACCACCGTGAGCAGAATGGCCAGTATCGGCGGCACCCGCTTGCGGATGAGCCATTGCTCCACCGGGTGCAGCATGATGGCGAAAATGGCCGCGAAAAACAGCGGGAAAATGATGTCGCTGGCAATGTGCAGCGTGAACACCAGCAGCGCCAGGCCCAGCAGTATCAGCGGGGCTTTCACGTAGAGCGGAAACTGGAGCTCGCGGGGTTCGGAGTCGTAAGGGGCGGGCATGGAAGAGGCAAAAAGGGTCGGTTCGGGCGAAATGCCGGCCGGTTTGCCCCCTTACGTGCCCTTGCCCGCCACGTTGCCGGGTTTCGGCGGGCGGCGGGGAATTCTCGGTCAGCGAAGTACCCGGCCTACCGCCCGAAATCCTCCGTCACCTGCAAAAACATGGGCGAGGGCACCTCCGTGCTCTGGCCGGTGGGTGTGAGCAGGCCCGATTGCGGGTCGACGCGGTAGCTCACCACGTTGTTGGAGTTCTGGTTGGCCACCAGCAGCAGGCGGCCACTGGGGTCGAGGGTGAAATTGCGGGGTGTTTTGCCCTGCGTGTCCACGTCCTGAATGGGCACCAGCGTGCCGTTGCCGGTATCGATGGCAAACACGGCGATGCTGTTGTGGCCCCGGTTGGAGGCGTAGAGAAACAGCCCGTTGCGCGAAACGTGGATGTCGGCGCAGGAATTTTCGCCCGTGTAGCCGGCCGGTAGCGCCGACAGCGTCTGGAGTTCGCGGAAGCGCCCGGCGGCCGCGTCATACGCCAGCACCGTCACGGTCGAGTTCAGCTCGTTGATGAGGTAGGCGTGCTTGCCATCGGGATGGAAAACGAGGTGGCGCGGCCCCGCGCCGGGCTTGGCCACGAAAGCTGGCTCGGCCTCGCGGGTGAGCTGGCCCTTGGTGGGGTCGAGGCGGTAGGAGTACACGCGGTCGGTGCCCAGGTTCACGGCGAAGGCAAACTTATTGGTGGGGTCGGGCAGGAGGCAGTGGGCGTGCGAGGTGGTTTGGTTCTTGTGCGGGCCGCTGCCGGTGTGCTGGTCCGTGGTGGGCGCGCCCAGTTGGCCATCGGGCGCTATGGGCAGCGCGCTCACATTGCCGCCCACGTAGTTGGCCACCAGGGCCGTTTTTCCGGTGCGGTCGAGGCTGATGTAGCAGGGCGAGGCCCCGTTGGAAGGCTGCTGGTCGAGCAGTTTCAAATCGCCGGTGCGCGGAGCCACCGCAAAGGCGCTGACGCCGCCGCCCGGCGCGCCCCGAAACGTCTGGGTTTCGCTCACGGCGTAGAGGAAGTGGTGGTTGGCCGAAAGCGTTAGGTAGGTAGGACTGGCCCCGCCGTGCTGCGCGCTCACGCGGGTGAAAGCGCCGGTAGCACCGTCCACGCGGTACAGGAAAATGGTGTTATCCTGCTCGTTGCCCACGTTGGTGCCCACGTACAGCCAGTAGTCTTTGGCGGCGGCGGTGCTGCTGCCAGCTGTCCGGGCGCAGCCCGCCAACAGCGTGATGGAAAGCAGCCCCAGCCCGCTCAGGAAGCGGAGCGGGCCGCGATTTACAGGAAAACCAATCATAAGAGAAGTCAAAATAGAAGGTGCAAAAATGCACAAAAGCCGTCGCGTCCAATGGCTCAGCGGCAAAGAACCGAGCCCGACGACAGAAAATAACGGGGAATTACCGGGAATAAAAAGCCCAACGGAGTGGCCCGCTGCCCAACACTTCGGCCGTTGCACCTCATAAAACATTCACATGATGCGTCTTAATCTTGTAGAAAAAGCACCGCTGAGCCGATATTCAACGCCGCTTTTTTGCCCGCTGCTTATCAGTCCGTTACCCATTGCCCCGTTATGCCTTTTTTCACGCGCCTCCCTACCGATACCAACCTGATTGAAGCCCACCAGTGGTTTCCGGGCCAGCAGGTGGCCGGCGTGACCGATGAGGCCGTGGGTTTCGCGGGCAATGAAAGCCTGCTAGCCGTGCCGCCGCACGCCTACCTCACGAGCCGCAAGGGCCGCCTCACCGTATTCGCGGGCGACTGGGTCATCACGGAGCCCACTGGCGACCAGCACATTTGCCAGGACCGCCTGTTCCAGATGAGCTACACGCCGGCCGAAAACGAGTTTGCCCCGCTGCCCGTCACCACGCCCGACGAACAAGGCTAACTGCGCCCAAACGGCCACCAGCCATTGGCCAGGCCGTGCCTCCTGGCGCTACCTTTGCCGCATGGAGTTTCAGAAAAAGAAGTACGCGTTTCGCGGCATGGATGGCTACGCCGGTTTCCGCAACGGCCAGGAATACGAGCTGGAGTTGGCCCTGAGCCCCGCCGACGAGGAGCGGCCGGCCGAAATCGTCATCATCAACCCGGTTTCGCGCCAGTACATGTATTGCAGCAAGCAGGAGTTCGCCCTGCGGTGGGAGAAGCGGTAGTTTAGGCTGACAAAAACGGGGCAACCTCGCCCGAATACGTGAGTGTGAGCTGGTGCATGGCCCGGGTACACGCCACGTAGAGCATGCTTTTGTCGACTTCCGTTTTGTAAGTGCGGGCAGAGGCAAAGGGCACGATGACCGCATCAAATTCCAGTCCCTTCGCCAAATGGGCCGTCGTGATGATGATGCCTTCTTTAAAGGCCGTGGACTCATCGGTGAGCAAATAAACGCCGGGAGCTTCCAGCGCCGTATACGCCTGCTCGGCCTGCCGAAGGGTTTTGCAGATGATGCCCATTGAATGATTGCCAGAGTTCTGGAAGGTCGTAATCAGCTGTTTGATAGCCTGTAGCTCTTCATTCGGGCTGCCGAAACGTACCACCGCCGGCTCCGGCCCGTGCCGCTCCAGGGGGATGATGTTCGGGTTCGGCGTGATGCGCTGCGCGAAGGCCGTAATTTCAACCGTGGAGCGGTAGCTGCGGTAGAGCTTTACCACCTCGGCCTGCGGGAAAACGCGCTCGATGGTTTCGGCTGAGGATGAGCTGTAGGGGTTAACGGTCTGGCTGACATCACCAAGGATGGTCTTGCGACACAGGAACATACGTGACAGCACGGCGTATTGCACGGGCGTGTAGTCCTGCATCTCGTCCACCAGCAGGTGCTTGACGTGGTCGTAGGTGCTGATGCCTTCCAGGCGCAGGCGCAGGTAAATCAGGGGGAATACGTCCGCGTATTCCAACGGCCGGCCGTGGTCGAATTTCAGGAGTTCGGGCTTGCCCAGCCAGCGGTAAAAATCCCGGTACAGGTCCAGCACCTGATGGAAGCGGAACATGCGCGGAATGGCCTCCCCAATCGTGGATTTCTCGTGATTGGTGAGCTTCCGCTTGGTGGCATCGCGCACGTAGTTCCGCACTTCCTCGGCCACCAGGGCAAACCGTTTCAGGAGCGGCACCCGGTGGAAGGTCTTGAACTTCGCCAGCAAAAACGGCAGGGGCACAATGGTTTGACCGACGCGCAGCTCCTTCACGGTGAAGTAGTTGTTCTCCACGTAAATCAGGTACTGGTTGAGCTGGTTCAGGAATTCGAACGACGACTTGAACCGGATGCGCTCAATAAACGCGGCATCGTGCGTATCCAGCAGCGCGGCTACCTGGTCGAAAAAGGTCTGGAACGAGTACTGGTGGTCGAGCAAATCGGCCGCCAGCTCCTCCATGCCCAGCTCGGGAATGTGCTCTTCGCCCAATTCGGGCAGCACGTTCGAGATGTAGTCGGCGAAGACTTTATTGGGCGAGATAATGAGCACGTCTTTGGCCCCGATGGTTTCGCGGTAGCGGTAGAGCAGGAACGCAATCCGGTGCAGGGCAATCGAGGTTTTGCCCGAGCCGGCTACTCCCTGAATGACCATCACCGGGGCCGTTTCGTTGCGAATCACCGCGTTCTGGTCGCGCTGAATGGTGGCGACGATGTTCTTCAGCTTGTCGTCGGAGGACTTGGCCAGCTCGCGCTGCAACACGTCGTCGTGAATGTTGACGTCGTTTTCAATCATGAACTCCAGGCGGCCGTCCCGGATTTTGTACTGCCGCTTCAGCTCAATATTGCCCTGCACCACGCCGCCCGGGGTGGCGAAGGAGGCGTCGCCCAGCTCAAAATCGTAGAACATGGACGAGATGGGCGCCCGCCAATCGTAAATCAGGCTTTGGCGCTGTTGCTCGTCGATGAAGGAATAAATGCCGATGTACACCGGCAAGCTGGCCTTCCCCTGCGGCACGAAATCGATGCGGCCGAAGTACGGCGACTGCCCCAGCTTGAGGAGCTTGCGTTTCCGAGCCACGGCCGCGTCACCCGTAAATGCCATGCGGTTGATGGACTGGCCGGCGGCCACCATGTCGGCATCGTCCATGCCGGACTGGTGCTCGTGGATGTACTGCTTTTTCTCCCGAAGCTCATCCGAAAACTGCTTCACGGAGCCATCGACCCGCCGGATGGCCAGCGTCAGCTTCTCCTTGATTTCTTCCAGGTATTCTCTCTCTTCTCGTTCCGTTGCGTTTATCACTGGCAGTTCTGGGGGTATGGGGCTCAAAGGTGACCGCAAATTTCGGTCAGTTAGAGCCTAAAAATTAACTCAACCATTGAGGTGCGCCGGTTTTATTCTGACTCCGGGTACAAATGCGAAAAGCCGGCCTCTCTCACGCATGAGAGAAGCCGGCTTTCGATTATCAAGTACCCGGAGCCGGAGTCGAACCGGCACATCTTGCGATATTGGTGTTTGAGACCAACGCGTCTACCGGTTCCGCCATCCGGGCAGGATGCTTATTCAGAACAATTCCGCTCTTGCCGGTATCAGGAGCGGGCTGCAAAGGTAGCAACTTGCTGCTGGATGCGCAACAGATACCGCTTTTTTAGGTAGTAGGTGCGGATTTGCTGGAGCGCGGCCGGGCGGTGGTCGGCGGGGAGCTGCTCATAGCCAGCGAGAACGGGCTCGATGCCCGCGTCGAGGGTATCGGCCAGGGCAGTGACTTCGGCGGCCACTTTGGCGATGCCGGCCGGGTCGGCATCCATTTCCAGCTCCATCAATTCCTCGTTGAGGTCCATCATGTCCATCAGGAAATCGGGCGGGAGCTGCTCCTGCTTGCCTTCTTCGAGCAGGCCGTTTTGGCGCAGCAGGTAGGCCATGCGCTGGTCGGGGTCGGCGAGGGTGCGGTAGGCGTTGGTGTTGAGGGTGGCCTGGCGCAGCATCTCGGCCTGGTTTTCGGGCGAGGTGGTGGCGTGGAAATCGGGGTGGGTTTCGCGGCTTTTGGCGTAGTAGAGGCGCTTGAGGGCGGCTTCATCGGGCCGGAAGGACTGGGGCAGGCCGTAGAAGGCGAAGTAATCGGGGGACATAGAAAATGGATGTTTATCAGAAGCGCATACGGCTACAACACCGGATTCACCGAAAAAGCCACGGGCGGCGCGGCAAATAGCCGCTTCGTGGCCGGCCACACCTCCCCAAACAGCGCAGACTTACGGTAGGCGTTGAGGGCGGCCGCATCGTCCCAATGGCTGTGGGTGCAGTAGATGGCGGGGTTGTCGGCATCCTGCCACAGCTCCAGAAAGCGGCAGCCGGGCTGCTGCCGGATGCGCTGCTCGGTGGCGCGAAAAAGGGCGAGAAAGGCCGGTACCTGCGCCGGCTCAAAACTCATGCGAACAATGCGGATTAGCATTCGGGGTGGGGGAGTTGGAGGGGCAAAAGTAAAAAGCCCCGGCTCCGCGAAGGGAGCTGGGGCTTTTTATGGGGGATTAACAACGTAGGGGCGGGGCTTGCCCCCGCCCGGGCGTTAGGACCGAATTAACGATTCCGTTCAACGACGGGCGGGGGCAAGCCCCGCCCCTACATCGTTCGGTTTCGCGCCAATGTTCTATTCCCGCACCACGCGCAGGCGCTGGGGCAGGCCATCAGCACCAGTGAGCGTCACCACGTACACGCCCGGCGCGACCTGGCGCAGGAAGCTGCCGAGCTGCTCGGCCAGCGCCGCGCGTGGGGCCGGCGCGGGGGCCAGCAGCGTGCGGCCCAGCACCGAGCTTAGAGTGAGGCGCAGGGGTGCGTCATCGGCCAGGGCAGGGCCGCCGAGGAGCTGCACGGCATCGCCGTGGCTGGGGTTGGGCAGTACCACGTAGGGGCTGGCGGTGGCGGACACGTAGGCCACGGGGCTGTAATTAATACTGCCGTCGAGGTCGCGCTGGCGGAGGCGGTAGTAGGCGGCAGTGGGCGCGTCGAGGTCGTCGTAGGTGTAAGTGGTGGGCTGGTTGCCGCCCCGGGCCGGCACGGTGGCCAGGCGGCGGAACTGCTGGCCGTCGGCCGATTTCTCGATGTCGAAGCCGGCGTTGTTTTTCTCCAGAGCTGTAGCCCAGTCCAGGCGCACGGTGCTTGCGCTGGCGCGGCGGCCCTCGAAGCGGGTGAGCGTGACCGGGAGCGTTGGGCTGCCATTGCCGAGGGCGAATTTCGAGAAGGAGCTGATGCCTGCGTAGGTGGCCACAAATGGCCCGCTGCCGGTGATGGTAGCGCGGCCCAGCTCGGTCCAGGTTTCGCCTGCGCCGCCGTGGTTGCGGTAGATGCTGGCCTGGGCGGGCACGAAGCTGGCATTCTGGTCGGCGGCATTATACTGGAGGCTCATAGCTACGACCGGGCCGGTGGCCAGTGTGGGCGTCACCTCCCAGGTGCGGTTCACGAACTCGGCGGTGCGGGCGTAGGGTGCGCCGCTGGTGCCATTGGTAAGCAACCCGCTGAATGTGCGAACCTGGAACGTGGTGCTGACCCCGCTATTTGCCAGCGTGAGGGGCGTGAACGATGCCGCCGTGCCCACCGGGAAGGCCACGGCCGAGCCATCGCCCGGCACGGGCCGCACCACGAAACCGCCCGTAGCGGCCACATCGGGCGTGATGACGTAGCGGCTGGCATCGGCCCCGCTCACGGTAGCCGTGCTGCCCAACGTCAGGTTCTGATTATCAATAGCCAAATGGCCGGCCGTGAAAGCCAGCGCGCCGCTCACGCTCACGGGGCTGAGCAGGCGGGCATTCGCAGCGTTATTGATGGTTAGATTATTCAGCGCCAAAACCGTGCTGCTGCCGGTGCTCACGGTTTGCTCGGCGCTGCCATTCAGCTCCAAAGTGCCAGAGCTGGCTATTGAGCCGACGGCCAACACGTTACCGCTCACGCGCAGGGTGGTGCCAGCGGCCAGCGACAGGCTGGCCCCGCTTTCAACGGTGAGGTTGTGGGCGGCCAGGGTGCCGGCCGCGAGGGTGGGGGCGAAGCTGGTGCCGGCGGGTATCAGCACGTCGGTGCTGGCGGTGGGTGTCACGCCGGCTTCCCAGTTGCGGCAGTCAGTGGCATCGGCCGAGGCGTCGTTGCTGGTCCAGATGGCCACCTGGTTGGTGGAGGCGGGGGACGTGAGGGTGTTCACGGCGGCGGGCGCGGTGTAGCTCACCTTCACGTAGCAGCGCTGGCCGGCCACGGTGGCGGTGGTGTTGCGGGCTTTCAGGGACAGCCAGCCGGTGGTGCTGGGCGAGTAGCTGCCGGTGGCGGCTGTGGTGCCGCTGGCGCTGCTCAGGAGCTGACCGCGCAGGTCGTACACGCCGATGGTGAGGCTGCGGGTGTTGCTGCCGGCTTCGGGTGAGAGGGTGTAGCTCACGGGCTGGCCGGCCTGGGTATATATTTTGCCCACCAGCCGGGTGTTGGTCGAGTTCGAGGGGAGCGCGCCGCCCTGGCCCAGGCCGCCGCAGTTCAGGTCGCCGAGGTCGTCGGCCATTTCCCATTCCTGGGTGGTGAGGGTGGCGCGGGGCGGGGTGTAGGTTGAGTTGTCCTGACCCACGGGTGCCCACACCGAGTAGCCCCGGCGGCCCAGCAGGGCGCTGCCGTTGCAGGGCGGCGTGTTGATGCGCACGCGCTGGTCGGCCGGCACGGTGTAGGTGTACGTGCCGTTGGCCCCCGAATAATCCCTGAGCACGGTACCGGGCGCGAAGTCCGAATCCACGTAGTTTTCCTGCCAGTTATTATAGCTGTCGTTGATGCCAATAATGGCCTTGGTGCTCCGCTCGATGATGAGGTGGTCCTGCGCCTGGTAGCGCACCTTGTACGTGCCGTCCTTAAAACCAAGGTGCTGGTGGCACCAGAGCAGGTTCACGAGGTCGGAGCGGGTGGGCAGGTCGGTGGTGGAGGTGGGCACGTGGGCGTAGCGCTTGCCCGTGCTGCCGAGGTTGAACAGGTCTTCGATGAAGATGTGCGGGTTACCATCCACCGCGAAGGCGATGGCATAGGCAGCCGAGAGGCGCGGGTCGAACGGGTCGATGTGGGCGGCCAGCTCGTCGCCAGTGTTCCAGCCGGTGTAGTTGCCCGTGGCGCTGAGCTGGGGCCGGAAGGTATCGTGGTTATTCACGAAGGGCGCGGTGCGGTGCACGTAGGTATTCGAGGCGGCGTAGTAGGCCACGCGCTGGTCCTGCTGCTGGCTCGGAATCTGGCCGAGGTCGTAGTTGCCGCCGCCGCTCACCATGCCGTAAATAGCGCCACGCAAGCCGAAATCGAAGGTGCCCATCAGGAAGTCGTTGCCGCTGTTCTGGCCCTTCACGCTGGTCACGTAGCCGTCCAGGTCGGTCTTGCCGCCCACATATTCGCCCACGTTGAGCATGGCCTCGCCGCCGTTGGCCCAGCCGGCGTTGTACTTCAGGTTGAAGCTCAGGTCCTGCTGAGCGTTGTAGCTGAAGTGCTTCACCGCGTCCCAGCGGAAGCCGTCCACGCCGGTCTGCTTCTTCATCCACACTATCCAGTTGCGGGCCTGGGTCTGGCTGTAGCCCTGGCTTTGAACTGGGTTGAACGCGCCGGGGTACAGGGCTAAGTAATTGGGGCTTAGCTGGCCGTAGCCGTCATTGCCGCCGTCGTTGCCGTAGCAGAAATCGGGGCCGAAATACGGGGCGGCCTGGTCGCCGCTGGTGGTGTTGTGGCCCAGCTGCGGGTGGAAGTTGGCGTAGTTTTTCGGCCAGCGGCCCTGGCGGGCGGCGTAGGCCGCGCCGTTGTCGCCGGCCTCGGGCAGGGGCGTGGCAAAGGAGCTGTAGCGGAAGGTTTTGTAGCCGCTGTTGCTGGCCATTGAGAAGTTGGGCTCGGGGTCCTGGCCGGCATCGCCGGTGGTGGTGCCCGCCCCGTCGGTGTGGTTCAGCACCACGTCCTGAATGACTTCGATGCCGTTGGCGTGCAGCACGGCCACCAGGCGCAGGAACTCGTCCTTCGAGCCGAAGCGGGTGCGTACGTCGCCTTTCTGGTACTTGTCGCCGAGGTCGTAGGGGTCGAAGGGCGAGTAGCCCACGTCGTTGGTGGCGTTCTTGTTCTTGGGCGTGGGCGGCAGCCACACGGCATCAATGCCCATCTCCTTGAGGCGCGGGGCCAGCTCGGTCAGGTAGTCGGCCCACTTAAAGCGGTAGGTATCGTTGTAATAATCCCACCAAAAGGCTTGGAGCACAACCTTTTTGATGGTGGTTTGGGCGCGGGCCGGGTAGCTGGCCAGTTGGGCCAGCAGCCACAGCGCCAGCAAGGCGTAGCGTTTTCTCATCAGTAAGCAGAAGCAAAAAGAGTTAGGTGGGAAACAGAACCCCAAATCTACCAGCTATTAAAATGCAAAACAATGTAAACTCCTATTTATGAGTGTGCTAAGGTTTGCACAGTTGGCTTGTCTTAACATCAAAAAGCTCCCATAAGCTACAAATCTTGGGCTTCTGTCAACTCTGACGAACATTAGGCGTAGAACCTGCCGCAAACACCTTCTCTTCATACTGTCATATTTTACCTGTTCTTTTTCATGAAACTCTCCACCACCCGTTCGGCAGCCTTTGCGTGGCTTGCTGCTCCCGCTCTGGCCGGCGGCCTGCTGCTCAGCAGCTGCAGCAGCCAGCCCACCGCCACCGAAGCCGATAAAACCGCCACCGTGGTTCCCGGCGAAACCAACGCTGCCTCTGATAGTGCCGCCGTAACCGCTCCCGCTGCTGGCACGGGTGCCGTGAAGCCCACCGGCCCCAAACCCGCCTGGGGTCCCAATCTCAAGCCCGAGATGCAGGCCGTTATCGAGCAGCTCATGAGCTTCAAAAACAAGCCTTTCCCCGAAATCACCGCAGCCGAGGCCCGCAAGCAGCCCAGCGCCGCCGACGCGGCTATGAAGCAGATGAAGGCCAGCAATATTCCCGTGCCGCCCCTGAACTGTGACACCGTTACTAAAGCTCTGATGCCCGGTGTGAAGGCCCGCATCTACACGCCCAAGGGCGGCGCGGCTTCGTATCCGGTCATCGTGTATTACCACGGTGGCGGCTGGGTGATTGCCACGAATGATACCTACGCAGCCTCGGCCCAGGCCCTGTGCGAGCAGGTGGGTGCCGTGGTGGTGTCGGTGGAATACCGTAAAGGTCCGGAGCACAAGTTTCCGACCGCGCATGATGATGCCTTCGCCGCCTACCAGTACGTGCTGAAAAACGCTGCCAGCATGAAAGGCGACCCCGCCAAAGTGGCCGTAGTGGGCGAAAGCGCCGGCGGCAACCTGGCCTGCAACGTCAGCATCATGGCCCGCGACAAAAAAGTGGCTCTGCCCAAATACCAGGTGCTGGTGTACCCCATCGCCGGCTCCGATACCAATACGCCTTCGTACCAGGCCAACACCCAGACCGCTCCCCTCAACAAGGGCGGCATGGAGTGGTTCTTCAAGAACTACCAGCGCACCGCTGCTGATTTGAAAGACCCGCGCATCAACCTCGTGGCCGCCAACCTGAAAGGTCTTGAGCCCACCACCATCATCGCCGCCGACTACGACCCGCTCACCAGCGAAGGCAAAACGTTGTCGGACAAGCTCTCCGCTGCTGGTGTGAAAGTCAACTACAAAAAATACGACGGCACTACGCACGAATTCTTCGGCATGGCCGCCGTGGTTCCCGAGGCGAAAGATGCCCAAGGCGTAGCCGTAAGCGACTTGAAAGGCGCGCTGAAGTAGTCATTTGTCATTGCGAGCGCAGCGCGGCAATCCATCCTGTTCTCAGCGACCAGCCTAATAATGTGAAAAGCCCCGGCACCATTGCGGTGCCGGGGCTTCCTGCTTTAAAAATTACACTAGGTTCCCCTCTCTTTTGGAGAGGGGCCGGGGGTGAGGTTCCGGCGGCCGCGCAATTTAGGGCTGCATCACATCTCAGGGTTAGTCGCTGAGAACAGGACGGATTGCCGCGCTGCGCTCGCAATGACAGACGGGGCCCTTGACTACTCCGCCTGAAACCGCACGTCTACCTGCGAATCAAAATTCAGCCCCAGCAGCTCCGCCGCATTGCCCTGGCAAATGCCCAGGCACAAAAAATTCTGGCTATTGAACACCACCACCGCCTCGCCGGGCGGCACGGCCGAGAAGTGCGGGTGCAGGTCGCGCACCACATCGCGCCCGAAGTGGATGGCCAGCGGCCGGCCGTGGCCCACGGCCTCCACTGCCGTGCGCGAAATGTTGGTGACGAGGTTGCCGTAGTGGTCCACGTGCGCCACGTGGCCGGTGATGCGGTGGTCCTGGAGGCGCAGTTGGCGGTTATTGAGCTGGTGCTGAGTTGTAACGGCGGGGCCGAGGTCGCTGAGCAAGGTGCCTTGGGCCAGGGCTACGGCGGCGGGCAGCAACACGTCGCGGGTGGGGGAGGCGGTGATGGCGGCCGGTAGGGCCACCAGGTTTTCGGGCGTGCCGTTGGCCAGCAGGGCCAGAATGCCGTTGTCGCCGCTCACGAAATAGTGGCCTTCAAGCTCAGCGGCCAGCCAGCCGGGCTCAGCCCCCGCGCCGTGGTCAGCCACGCCGATGACATGCACCGTGCCCACAGGAAAATCCCGGAACACGCTTTGGAGAACGTGAACGGCGTGCGCGATGTTAAAGGGTTCGACGCCGTGGCTGATGTCGACCACCGGAATCGCCGGGGCCAGGTGCAGCAGCCGCGCCTTCAGGGCCGCCACGTAATGGTCGCGGTAGCCAAAATCGGTGAGCAGCGTAATCAACCCCATGCCAGTGTTCCGTAGTTTTTCGTAGTATTGTTCCAGCGCCCGAACCGGGGCAAAAGTAGCCGGTTTGGGCCGAAAACGGGCCCTTTTTCCCACACCCTTTCTCTTTCCCCCTCTCTTCCAACTTGGTCGAAAAAATCATCACCCTCGAAAACATGTCTTTGGTCGATTTCCTCGGCCCCGACAATCAGAATATCCGCCAGCTGGCGGCCGCGTTTCCGGGCTCCAAAATCATCAGCCGCGGCAACGAAATCAAAATCCAGGGCCAGACGGAAGTCATTGCCCGCATCAACGACCTGCTTTCCTCGCTCATCGAGCACTACCACCAATACGGCCAGATTACCGAGAAAACGGTAAATCAGTACCTCTCCGCCACTTCTGAAGAGGCCGAAGGCAGGGTGCTGGCCGCCTCGCCCGATGTTATTCTCTTCGGGGCCAAAGGCGGCGTTATCAAAGCCAAAACGCCCAACCAGCAGAAGCTCGTGGATACTGTAATGGCCCACGACCTCACCTTCACCCTCGGGCCCGCCGGTACCGGCAAAACCTACATTTCGGTGGCCCTGGCCGTGCGGGCGCTCAAGAACAAGGAGGTGAAGAAAATCATCATATCGCGCCCTGTAGTGGAGGCCGGCGAAAGCCTGGGTTTCCTGCCCGGCGACATGAAGGAGAAAGTCGACCCCTACCTGCGCCCGATTTACGATGCCCTGGAAGACATGATTCCGGCCGAAAAGCTGAAGTTTTACCAGGAAAATAAAATCATCGAAATCGCCCCGCTGGCCTACATGCGCGGCCGGACGCTGAACAACGCCTTCGTGCTCCTCGACGAGGCCCAGAACACCACCCCGAGCCAGATTAAGATGTTTCTGACCCGTATGGGCCCCACGGCCAAGGTGATGGTGAACGGCGACCGCAGTCAGATTGACCTGCCCACCCGCCAGAAATCGGGCCTGATGCAGGCCATGGACATTCTGAAAAACGTGCAAGGCATCGGCTACGTCGAAATGACTTCCGAAGACGTGGTGCGCCACCGCCTGGTGAAGGAAATCGTGGAAGCCTACGACAAGTTCGACACCGAAGAAACGGTGCGCCAGGCGCAGGCCAACGGCATTCCGCGCCGCGATGAGCGGCACGAGCGCCGCCTACGCGAGCAGGGTTTGGTAGAAGGCGAGCAGCTTGGGTCCGAAGAAACGGAGCTGCCCGTGAACCACGAGCAGGCGCTGTAGCTCTTGCTGTCTGATTTTTTTTAATAACCATCTGTCATCCTGAGCAAAGCGAAGGACCTTACCACGTTTGAACTCGTTGTTCAGCGGTGATAAGGTCCTTCGCTCTGCTCAGGATGACAGTTTTTAATCATATATCATGCCCGCCACCGCCTACCGCATCACCGACCTGCGCGACCTCGACGCCGCCTTCACCATCCGCGAAAAAGTATTCGTGGAAGGCCAGGGCGTGCCCGCCACCCTCGAAAATGACCTCCACGACCGTACCGATGCCCGCCACTACCTGGCCCGCACCGAGGACGGCACGCCCGCCGGAGCCGCCCGCTGGCGCGAAACCGATAACGGTGTGAAACTGGAACGCTTCGCCGTACTCGAAGGCTTCCGCAACCAGCAAATCGGGGCCGCGCTGCTCCACGCCGTGCTGGCCGATGTGCAAGCCGAGCTACCTGATGCTGAAGTGTATCTGAACGCGCAGATTAATGCCGTCCGCTTCTACGAGCGGCACGGGTTTCGGAAGGAAGGGGAGATGTTTGAGGAGGCGGGGATTCAGCACTTCAAGATGGTGCTGGGATAAGGCCAGGGGGCAGGCGTGGCCGGGGTGAAGCTGGCTGTTTCGGCCCAAACCGCTACATTGCCAGCCCAATACCCTTTCCCTTTTCTACCCGCTAATGATTGCCTGGGCCACCTTTCCCTTCGTGCGCTACACCCCCGCACTGATTCTCGGCATCGTGGGCTACCTCTACCTCGGGGCTGACTGGCCGGAACTGTGGCCCGTTACCGCAGCCCTGTCATTAATAAGCATTGGGTTGATTTTCTGGGCTGTGCGACAGCGCACGCCGTTCTCATCCGATGCTGCCGGTCTGTTGTCGCTGCTCACCATCATTGCGCTGGGGGCCACGCTCACCCAGCGCGCCACCGAATGCCGCCGCGCCGACCACCTCTACCGTTTCGGCGATAATGTAGAATGCTACCAGGCCGTGGTGGACGAAGCCACCGTGGTACGGGCCGCCACCTACGCCACCACTCTGAAAGTGCAGGCCGTGCGCGTGGCCGGCCGCTGGCGCCGGGCCACGGGCGGCGTGCGGGTGTCGCTGCCCCGGGTGGCGGGCATTGCGCAGCCGCAGTACGGCGAGGTCTGGCTCATTCGCGGCCATCCCGACCCCAGCAAGCCGCCGCTCAACCCGGGAGAGTTCGACTACGCCCGCTATCTGGAGTATAGGCAAGTCTATCACCAGCAATACATACACCCCGACCAGTACCGGATTCTGCGGCTGGCTCCGCCTAATGTGCTGGTAGCCATCAGCATGAAAGCTGCTGCGCAACTCGATGGCGTTTTCCGGCATTATATCCATGCCAAGCGGGAGTATGCCATTGCCTCGGCGCTGGTGCTGGGCATCAAGGACGACGTGGATTTGGCCACCAAGCAGGCCTACACGGCCACGGGCACCACACACATAATGGCGGTGAGCGGCTTGCAGGTGGGTTTATTGTTCGCGGCCATGTCGTGGGTGCTGCGCAAGATGTTTGGGCGCGTGAAGGGCTTTTTGCTGTGGTCGTCGCTGGTGGGGCTGGCCGTGATTTGGAGCTACGCCTTTCTCACCGGGCTGTCGGCGTCGGTGCTGCGGGCCACGGTTATGTTCACGGTCATCATCATCGGACGGGCGCTGGGGCGGCAGGATTCCATCTTCAATACGCTGGGTGTGGCCGCGTTCGGCTTGCTGGTTTGGAACCCGTTTCTGGTGGCCGATGTGGGCTTCCAACTCTCGTTTCTGGCGGTGCTCAGCATCGTGTACGTGCAGCCCCGCATCGCCCGCTGGCTCGATGTTGAAGCGTATTTCTACGCCCGCCGCCGGCCCTGGCAGCCCAAAGCCGTGCAGTGGGCTTGGCGCGGCAGCGGCTGGTTTCTGGACAAAGTGTGGCAGGCGGTGGCGCTATCCTTAGCGGCGCAGGTGGCCACGTTTGGGCTGGGGCTGTACTACTTCCATCAGTTCCCGTTCAGCTTTCTATTTTCCAACCTTGTGGCTGTGCCCATTTCCAGCGGAGCGGTTTATGTGGGGCTGGCTTTATTAGCGGTGAAGGGAATTATGGCCACAATTGGCCTGCTGCTGCCCGCCGGCGCGGCGTGGTGGCTCGACTTGCTTCCCCGCGCCGTGGCCCAGGTATTTGAATGGATGGTCTGGGCGTTCAACGAATACATCTTCCTGATAAGCCGCTGGTTCTCCGGCTGGGTGGTGCGCGATATCCACGTTTCGGCCCTGCAAACGGTGTTGCTTTTCGGGATAATCGGGGCCGGCCTGGCCTGGCTGAATACCCGCCGGCTGGGCTGGCTTCGCGGCATGGCGCTGCTGTTATGCTGCTACGGCGGCAGCCGCGTGGCCGAGGCCCGAGCCGTAGCGCCCACCGAGGAATTTATCGTGTACAGCATTCCGCGCCGCTCGGCGGTGGGGTTCTGGCAGGGCGCGGCGGCCGAGTTCGTCACGCCCGACTCGTTGCCGCTCACCGAAACCGAGCGCACCTACCGCCTGCTGCCGGGCATCATCAGGCGGGCGGCGCGGCGCACGGCCTACCGCGTGGGCTGGCGCGGTTGCACCGTGCCCGTGCAGCGCCTCGCCGACCCTGATAGCACGAACGAGAAGCTGTATTTCAAGCCCGGCCCGGTGGTGTTAGCCCGTTGGCGCGGCCTGCGGGTAGCCTTCGTCTCCAATCGCATTTCCACCGCCACCAAGCCCGCGCCCGTCGATGTGCTGGTGCTGCGCCGCAACGCCCGCCTCAAGCCCGAAACCGTGGCTGCCGTCTTCGGCCCACGGGTGCAGGTGGTATTCGATTCGAGCTGTAAAATCTGGTACGTGGCCCGGCAGGATTCCCTGTTGCGCGCCCAAGGCTTCCGCACCTGGGACGTCACGGCGCGGGGGGCTTTTCGGTGCGCGCCGCCGTTGGCCGGGCGGTAGGGTGGGGCCCGTAGGCAACCGCCGACCCCAGCTCTTCCGAGTTAGAGCTAGAATGGTCAATGGACCAGTAGTCAATGACTTTCAACGGTTCTACCGGGTGCTTGGTCGAGCAAGGCAGTCCATCCGTACATTTTTTGCGTTAATTGCCTTGGAAGATGCCACCTTTCTCCCGCCGGCGGCATCCCAGCTGTAACCATCCGTCCGCGCCAATACCGCCCCTATGGAAAACCTGCTCACCCCCGAACTCGAAGCCCTTCGCTACATTCAGTACGAAGCCCAGGACCGCATTGGCTACATCACCCTCAACCGGCCCGACAAGCGCAACGCCCTGAACGCCGACGTGGTAACCGAGCTGAAACAGGCGTTTGAGTTCGCCGAAAACGACGAAGACGCCAAGGTTATCGTGCTGCGCTCGGCCGGCGAGGTGTTCTGCGCCGGGGCCGATTTGGCCTACATTCAGGAGTTGCAGGGCTACGGCTACACCGACAACTTGGAGGACAGCACGCACCTCATGCAGCTCTTCCACCAGATTTATACCCTCAAAAAAGTCGTCATCGCCCAGGTGCAGGGCCATGCGCTGGCCGGTGGCTGCGGCCTGGCCGCCATCTGCGACCTGACTTTTGCTGTGCCCGAGGCCAAGTTTGGCTACACCGAAGTAAAAATCGGCTTTCTGCCGGCCATCGTGAGCGTATTCCTGCTGCGCAAAATCGGCGAGTCGCGCACCAAGCAGTTGCTGCTCACCGGCGACCCCGTTTCGGCCCAAACCGCCCTCGACATGGGCCTCATCACCTTCCTGGCCCCCAAGGCCGAGTTGGCCGAAAACGTGCACACCTTCGCCCAGCGCCTGTGCCGCGAAAACTCGGCCCAGAGCATGGAAGTAACCAAGGAAATGCTGGCCCACCTGCCCGAGCTCGACCTCGAAGAAGGCCTGCGCTACGCCGCCCAGCGCAACGCCGAAGCCCGCGGCTCGGAGGATTGCCGCAAAGGCATTGCCGCCTTCCTCAGCAAAGAAAAGATTGGCTGGTAGGCTGCTCCGGGCCTTGCCGCTTCCCACGGCCCTCAGGAAAGTAGTATCTTGAACGCCGCTTTGGCCCGAAATGGACCAGAGCGGCGTTTTTACGTTTCCGGCAAACAACTTTTTCTCCGCAACGGTTACCTCCGCATGACAGCCCTGGCCGCCATTGGCATCACCCTTAGCACCTTCGGATTCATGGAATTCTGGGCGTGGTTTATGCACAAATTTGTGCAGCACGGGCCGCTGTGGTTTTTGCACCGCTCGCACCACGTGCGCCACCCGCACCCGGTGGAGCGCAACGACCTGTTTTTTCTGATTTACGGGGGCATTTCGGCCGCCCTGTTCATCACCGGCGACAATGGCGGGCGCTGGTGGTTTTGGGTGGGCGTGGGCATTGCCTGCTACGGCACGGTGTATTTTTTCGTGCACGATGTATTGATTCACGGCCGGTTACGCTTCTGGAAAAAGTCGCAGAATACCTACCTGCGGGCCCTCAACATGGCCCACAAAACCCACCACAAAACCACGGGCCGCGACGGCTCAGCTGAGTTCGGCCTGCTGTGGGTTTCGCCCAAATACCTGGAGCTGGCCCGAAAGCAGCACCAATTAAAAATGAAAGAGAAAATTAAAAATGACCCCCGAGCCGCCGAATTCTAGTCCGGATTCTGCGTGCTGATTTTTAATTCTCAACTCAATAAGTTTTTAATTACCCCAATGGGCCACTTCTCCATCAGCGACTTAGAGCAGCTTTCGGGCATCAAGGCGCACACCATTCGGATGTGGGAGCAGCGCTACGGCCTGTTGCGCCCGGTGCGCACCGCTACCAACATCCGCACGTATTGCGACGATGATTTGCGCCGCCTGCTGAATGTGAGCACGTTGTGCGGGCGGGGAAAGCGCATTTCGCAGGTGGCTTGCCTCAGCGATGCCGAGATTCAGGCGGCCGTGCTGGCCTGCTGCAACGATTCCCACGACTACCATCAGCAGGTGAATGCCCTGCTGGCCGCCATGCTGAGCTTCGATGAGCAGCGTCTCAACCACCTGCTCAACGAAGCCACCGCCTGGTTGGGCTTCGAAAAGATGATGCTCTTTGTGGCATACCCACTCCTGCAGCGCATTGGCCTGATGTGGCTGGCCGGCACGGTAAACCCCGCTCAGGAGCACCTGCTGGCCCATTTGCTGCGCCAGAAACTGCTAGCCGCCACCGATGCCCTGCCCTGCGTGCCCACCTCGGCCCGCCGCTGGGTGCTGTTCCTGCCCGCCAATGAGCTGCACGAGCTGGCGCTGCTATTTATGAACTACGCCCTGCGGGCGCGCGGCCAGCACACGCTCTATTTGGGCCAGAACCTGCCCACCGCCGAGTTGCACGCCGTGTGCGAAACCTACCAGCCCGATGCCGTTGCCACGGTACTAACCTCGCAGCCCGAGCGTGGCAAAGTAGGGGAGTTTGCCCGCGAAGTGGCCGCAATGTGCGCCGATAAGCTGGTGGTGCTCTACGGGCCACTGGCTCGGCAGGAAGGCCTGGAACTACCCAAAAACTGCGTTGCACCGGAGTTAATGACTGATTTTCTGGCGCTGGTGGGTGAGCATGAGCCCGAGCCGGTGGCGGCCTGAAGCGGGCAATCTGGTTGGCGGCGCACTCCGTAGGTGAGCCCGAAAACTTCACAAAAACATCACGGGCTTTCGGGGAAATTCGTCGGGCTGAAACCGAGGTCGGCCGTACCTTGCCGCGCCTATGGCGAAAAGTAGGCGTGCCGAGCAAAATTCTTTAGGCCCGGACTAGCCGGATTAGCAGCCGGCTCGTATATTTGTTTAACAAATGGTCACGAAAAGCTAAACAGCATGAATTCGCTCGAATTTACCTCGCAAGTGCAGAAAATTTCGCTGACGCTCCGGCCCGCCGCCATGAATTTGACGCGAGACGCTGACGACGCCAAAGATTTAGTGCAGGAAACCCTCCTCAAAGCCCTGCTCAATAAGGACAAGTTTAAAGCCGGTACCAACCTGAAGGCGTGGTTGTATACCATCATGCGCAACACCTTCATCAACAACTACAACAAGATAACCAAGCGCAGCTCCAACATTGATTCGACGGAGTATTTCCAGTATTTCAACACCGACCAGAACTACATCACCCACAACGGCGCCACGTCCGATTTTGTGGTGCGCGACATCAACGAGGCCATTTCCAGCCTCGGCACCGACTACCGCACGCCGTTCATGATGTACTACATCGGCTACAAGTACATGGAGATTGCCGAGAAGCTGCAAATACCGATTGGTACCGTCAAAAACCGCATCCACATCGCCCGTAAGGACCTGAAATCGGCCCTGCATGTGTACGCCCCGGTAGGTGCCTCGGCCGTTACCGATGCCGCCGAAACCATGGAAGACTAAACTTTGCCGCGCCCGCGCGGTGGCCGCCGGCCTGCTGCTGCATTTGCGGCGCTGGGCCGGCGGTTTCTTTTTGGGCGTACTTCGCCTGCCTGTTTAACTGATTTCGTTCCTGTTTGCTCTTGCCTTCCAACACCGCTAATACAAAACACGCTGTCGTCATCGGGGCCGGCTTTGCCGGGCTGGCGGCCGCCACCACGCTGGCCCAGGCCGGCTGGCGCGTCACCATCCTCGAAAAAAATGAAGGCCCCGGCGGGCGGGCGCGGGTATTTCACGCCCAGGGCTTCACTTTTGATATGGGTCCGAGCTGGTACTGGATGCCTGATGTATTCGAGAAATACTTCGCCCGCTTCGGCAAGAAAGTGGCTGATTATTACGAATTAATTCGCCTTGACCCCTCGTATCAGGTGATTTTTAAAGGGCCGGAAGCCGTGGATATTCCGGCCAAAATGAGCGAGTTGCGGGCGCTGTTCGAGCGCTACGAGCCCGGCAGCGCCGCCCGCCTCGATGAGTTTCTGAAGCAGGCGGCGTATAAGTATGAAGTCGGCATCAACCGCTTGGTGTACGCACCCAGCCGCTCCATTTTCGAGTTTGCCGACCCAAAGCTGCTGGTTGATATGGTGCGCATGGATGTGCTGCAAAGCATGCACAAGCACGTCCGCCGCTTCTTCAAAGACCCGCGCCTGCTGGAGTTAGTGGAGTTTCCCATCCTCTTCCTCGGCGCTACTTCCGAGAATACGCCCGCCCTCTACTCGCTGATGAACTACGCCGACCTAGCGCTGGGCACCTGGTACCCGAAAGGGGGGATGCACAAGATTGTGGAAGGCATGGTGCGCCTGGCCGAAGAGTTGGGCGTAAAAATCGAATACAATCAGGAAGTGACGGAAATCGTGGTCGAAAATGGCCGCAGCACCGGCGTGCGCACCGCCAGCGGCTTTTTTTCGGCCGATGCCGTGGTTGCCGGAGCCGACTACCACCACATCGAGCAGCAGGTGCTGAAACCCGAGTTTCGCCACTACGACGAGAAATACTGGGAATCCCGCGTGATGGCCCCGTCCAGTCTGCTGTTCTATCTCGGCGTGAATAAAAAACTCGACAAGCTGCGCCACCACAACCTCTTCTTCGACGAGGACCTGACCCAGCACGCCCGCGAGATTTATGAGCAGCCGCAGTGGCCCACCAAGCCGCTCTACTACGCCTCAGTCCCCAGCAAAACCGACCCCACCGTGGCCCCCGAAGGCCAAGAAAACCTGTTTCTGCTCATCCCCGTGGCCCCCGGTCTCACCGACGACGAAGCCACCCGCGAGCGCTACTACAATCTGCTAATGGACCGTCTCGAAAAGCACTGCGGCCACAACATCCGCGACGCGGTGGTGTTCAAGCGCAGCTACGCCCACCGCGACTTCATCGCCGACTACCATAGCTTCAAAGGCAACGCCTACGGCTTGGCTAATACGCTGAAGCAGACGGCCATTCTGAAGCCTACGCTCAAGAGTAAAAAAGTGGCAAATTTGTATTTCACGGGCCAGCTCACCGTGCCCGGGCCGGGCGTGCCGCCTTCGCTCATTTCGGGGCAGGTAGTGGCGGGCGAAGTGCTGAAAGAGAACCAATAGAACGTCATGGACCACGTTAAACTCTTCACCGACACCAGCCTGGCCTGTAGCAAGCTCATCACGGGGCGCTACAGCACCTCGTTCACGCTGGGCATCCGCACGCTCGATGAACGGCTGCACCTGCCGGTGTACGCCGTATATGGCTTCGTGCGCTGGGCCGATGAAATCGTGGACACCTTCCACGACTACGACAAGGCCGCGCTGCTGGCCGATTTCCGCCGCCAGACTTATGAGGCGCTGGATACCAGGCTGAGCTTCAATCCGGTGCTGCACGCTTTTCAGCACGTCGTGCATCGGTATCGGATTGACCGCGAGTTTATTGAGGCCTTTCTGCACAGCATGGCCCTCGATTTGGAGGACCAGCACTACCACCCGGGGCTGTATCAGGAATATATCTACGGCTCGGCCGAAGTGGTGGGGCTGATGTGCCTGCGCATCTTCTGCGACGGCGACGATGCCATGTTTGAGCGGCTGCGCGAGCCGGCCCGGCGGCTGGGCTCGGCGTTTCAGAAGGTGAATTTCCTGCGCGATATCCGCTCCGACTACGAGGACCGGGGCCGCGTGTACTTCCCCGGCGTGGTCTATTCGCGCTTTAATGACGCGACCAAAGCCGAGATTGAGTCCGACATCAAAGCCGACTTTGAGGCGGCTTACGCGGGCATTCAGCAGCTGCCGCGCTCGGCCAAGCTGGGCGTGTACCTGGCTTACGTGTACTACCTCAAGCTCTTCTATAAAATAAAGAAGCTACCGGCCGCCCGCATCCTGGGCGAGCGGGTGCGCGTGCCCGATAACACCAAGCTGCTGCTGCTGCTGGGCTCGTATTTCCGCTACCGGCTCTCGCGCATCTGAGGCGGTTTTTGGGCGCGGCTTTTGTATAAAGTCAGTCGTTTGCGGCCTTACGCCGTATTTTTGCTGATATGCGAATTCCCAAGGTTCTGTTTTTTGCGGTTATTGTAGGGGTTGGTTCGTCGTCCTCGGCGGCCGATTTGCGTAGTAGTGCCCGGCGCGCCGGCGGTGCGCCGCCGGTTTTCAAACATACCCATCCGGCCGCTAAAGCATTACGTCCCTTCTCATCCAATCTCACCTCCCATACTGTGTCCTCGACTTCCCCTTACCATCCAGCCATTTTGCGCCGCCACTACGAGCAGGCCGCCGCCGACAAAGCCGCCGGTGAAAAATTCTACAAGCTGCTGGCTGATTATCAGGACCGTGACGCGTTGGTATTGGGCTACAAAGCCGCTTCCGAAGCCATCCGCGCCCGTGATGCGTCGATGTTTAACAAGCTCACCTACGTGCAGGACGCGGCCAAAACCTTCGAGCAAGCCGTGAGCCTCGACCCGCAAAACCCCGAAATCCGCTTCCTCCGCTTTTCGGTCGAAAGCAACCTGCCTGCCTTCCTCGGCCTGAGCAAGCACATCGACGAAGACAAGGAAATGCTGCTCAACGCTGCGCTCAACCATCCCGGCACTGGGCTCGACGCCGAAGCATTCCGCACGGTGCGCGGCTTTCTGGTAGGCCGCGGGCACGTGAGCGAGGATGAGGCCCAGCGCCTGAGCAAAGTGAAGGAGTAGAAATGCCGCATAAGCTGAAGCTTATGCAGTGCTTTCGGCATGGTGCAAACTGAATTAAGCCCGGCTGACGTATTTTCGGTAATAACCAGCCTGTTCTCCGCAACCTTGCGGGGGGCTTCGTGGTTTGTTTTGGCGTATGCCCTTCCTGCACCTCAGCGTTCGAATCGACCCCAACTCCGGCTTTTGCTTCGGCGTGATATACGCCATTCAAATGGCTGAAGACCTGCTTGATGAGCAGGGCTATCTCTATTGCCTGGGCGATATCGTGCACAACGACGAGGAAGTGCAACGGCTGGAGGCGCGCGGCCTGCGCATCATCTGCCACGAGCGGCTGGCCGAGCTGCGCGATGAGGCCGTGCTCATTCGGGCCCACGGCGAGCCCCCGGCCACTTATCAGATGGCCCTGGAAAACAACCTGACCCTGATTGACGCCAGTTGCCCGGTGGTGCTGAAGCTGCAAAACCGCATCAAAACCAGCTACGACAAAAAGGAGCAAATCTTCATCTACGGCAAGCACGGCCATGCCGAAGTGCTGGGCCTATTGGGCCAGACGAGCGGCAACGCCGTGGTGTTCGAAAGCCTTGATGAGCTATTGAGCCACGAGCTGCCCGAAAATATTACCCTCTACAGCCAGACCACCAAAAGCACCAACAGTTTCTACAATATTAAAAATCAGTTGGAAACGCGGGGCTACCAGGTGAATGCCAATGACACCATCTGCCGGCAGGTGAGCAACCGCGACAAGGACCTGCGCCGCTTCGCCGCTCAGTACGACCAGATTGTGTTCGTGTCAGGCACCAAAAGCTCCAATGGCAAGGTGCTCTATCAGGTCTGCCTCGAAACCAATCCGCAAACGCACTTCATCTCCAACGTGGCCGAAATCGACGCGGCCTGGTTCCAACCGGGGCAGTCGGTGGGCATCTGCGGGGCCACCAGCACCCCGATGTGGCTGATGGAGCAGGTGCGCGAGCAACTGCTGAGCCTGTAGTCAATTTTTTGCCAAGCCATGCAGATAATGGATTTGCCGTTTGGGGTTACTAATTGGGCCGAGGTTGCCGGGGAAAAGCACTCGGGCACGACTGGCGTGGCCACATGGCGAACCCGGCAGTTTGGCCCGGTGCGGGTGCGTATGGTAGAATACAGCCCCGACTACCTGGCCGACCACTGGTGCCAGAAAGGACACTTTCTGCTGGTGACAGCTGGTGAGTTGGTAACGGAGCTGGCCGATGGTCGTGTCTTCACGCTCACGCCGGGCATGAGCTACCAGGTGGCCGATGGGGCGGAAGCCCATCGCAGTAGTACGGTTATCGGAGCCACTCTTTTCATCGTTGACTGATGGAAGCGCTGGCAACATCGGTTCCTTCTGTGGCGGCCATCCGGCGCGTTGCTCCTGCGCCCGTCGGCACTACCGGCGTGGCCATTGGCGGGCTGATTGTGGTGCTGTGGGCGGCGCTGGTGGGCTTTCTATTGGCGCGGTACCAGCCCGATTGGCATTCGCCCGCGCCCTACCTGCTGGCGTTGCTGCAAACCCACCTCTACACCGGCCTGTTCATCACTGCGCACGATGCCATGCACGGCGTGGTAAGCCCCAACAAGCGCCTGAACAACGCACTGGGTACCTTGGCCGCCGGTCTGTTTGCCTACAACTGGTTTCCCGGGCAGCTGCCCAAGCACTATGCTCACCACCGCCACGTGGGCACCCAGGAGGACCCCGATTTCCACGACGGCCGCCACCCCGGCTTCCTGCCGTGGTTCCTGCGCTTTGCCTGGAACTACGTGACCTGGTGGCAAATACTGTTGATGGCCGCAACCTACAACGTCCTCAAACTCTTCTTCCCGCAGGCCAACGTCATCGCCTTCTGGATGATACCGGCAGTGCTGGCCACCTTGCAGCTGTTCTTTTTCGGCACCTACCTGCCGCACCGAGGCGAACACGCGGCCGACAACCCGCACAAGTCGCGCAGCCAGTTCCGGCACCACTTGTGGGCGTTTGTGAGCTGCTATTTCTTTGGGTATCACTACGAACACCACGACCAACCGTATTTGCCCTGGTGGCGGTTGTGGCGGGCAAAATAAGGACCACAGATTGGCCCGGTTTTTTCGGATTCTACGGATTTCGTAGTTGGCAGGCGTTCGGTTTTGCACCGGGCACGGCAAGGCGGTTGAACGATGTACCGGGCCGGTTGGGGTTGAAAAGTGGCCCACCCGTAGATTTTTACCGTTGTCGGGATACGCAGAATGCCACCAAACGCGTTCTGGAAGCGTCTTATAGGCGGGCACCATCAGCGGTTGCTCATTTCTCTATTGTCAGCCATGTTCATGCCATCCATTGCCTTAGCCGAGCCACCTGTTGTGCTGGACCGTTCTCACACCGTTGCAATGGCGCAGACGCTATTCTTTCAGGCAGGCATCGCGTCCGTGTCGATGGCCGACGTGGCCGCCCGCCTCGACCAACCCGAAAGTGCCATCCTCGCCGAGTTTCCGGCTGGCAAGGCCGCGTTGGTACAGGCCGTGCTGGAAGGCTACGGCCGCCAGATGCGCGCCGAACTGGAGCAACTGCGTCGGCAATGCTCTACTGCTGTCGAAGAACTCCTGGCGGTGCGGGTGCTGGTCAACCAGAAAATGGCGCAAGGCAACACGGCCTTTTTTCGGGATGCCGAAGCACTGTACCCCGCCGTGTGGCAACAGTGGCAGGCGCAGCGCAACGCCCACATGTTCGCTTATGTACGGGCCAATTTATGCCAGGGCATTGCCCAGCAGCTTTACCAGGAAGGCCTCGACGTGGATTTCTTGGCGCGCCTCTGGCAGCAGCAGATGCGTAACCTCCGCACCGCCGATGCCGAGTTTCTGTCTCCCACCCAGATGCACCATACCTTGGTCGCGCATTTCCTGGCCGGAATCGTAACGCCCGCCGGGGCCTACGTGACCCGTCGGTTGCAGGAAGCAGAACCCTTTTATTAAACCAAACCACGGATTGGCTGCGCCGAACTTCGTTTCGCTCGGATTTTTCGGATTTCGCGGACGATTTGCAAGCGGTTTAGAAATTTCTGCTCAATAAAAAAGCCGCTCAGCAAAGCGGCTTTTTTGTTCTAGTAAGGATGCGTCCACAAAATCTGTGGAATCCGAAAAATCCGAGCGAAACGAAGTTCGGCGCAGCCAATCCGTGGTCTAGTGAACCGCGTTGGTCTTCTTGCAGCAGTCGGGCAGGCGGTTGTAGGCGCGGGCGTCGGCAGTGAGCTCGTCGGCGTCGTAGCCAGTTTTTTGCACGGCGGTGCGGAGGGCGGCGGGAGTAGTTTTGTCGGCCTTATAGGTCACGGTGAGGACTTTGGTAGGCACATCCAGCACGGCGCTTTGCACGCCTTTCTCATAGGCGAGGCTTTTTTCGATGCGGGCTTTGCACATATCACAAACGGCCGAAGTTTTGAACTGGGCCGTGGCTATGCCGTTGGTGGCGGCTTGTGCGGCGGCAGGAGCAGTCTGCGCTTGAGCGCTGGGGGAGAAGCTGAGCAGCGTGAGCAACGAAAGCGAAAGCGGGAGGAGGGATTTCATAGTTGAAAATTAAAAGCGAGTGACGACAGCTCTAACAAAATTGCTGCCGGAAAAATTGATTTTTGCCAGCCTAAGCTTTTGGTGTAGCTACTCAATGCGGTAGCGCAGCCCGGCGTAGGTCAGGCGGCCGTAGACCGGCCCCCACACCATAGCGGCGTCGAACGTCGGCCCAAACGGGTTGGCCGCGCCTTCGATGGGGTTGGGCTGGCGGTAGTTGGTAAGGTTTTCAACCCCTGCGTACACTTCCAGACGCTTGAAAGCCCGTGTGAGCTGAGTGTTCAGCAGGGCGTAGCGCGGGGCTGTTTCTGGAGCGTACACTTGGCCCGTGCCGTGGGCGTGCTCGCTCGTGACGTGTGCCAGCGCCCGTTGCCCGAACCACTGCACTGTGAAATCGGCCCGCCATTTATCGAAGGCACTGGCGTAGCCCAGGTTTAGGAAGGCGCGATGGGCAGGGGTGAGGGGCTTAGGTAACAGGCTGTTTTCGTAAGTGGTACGCACATCCAGATATTTATATGCGCCTTTCACTTGCAGCCCTTTCACTGGCTCTACCTGAAGCTCTGCTTGCAGACTGCGAGCGAAGGAGCGACCACCCGGCGACAGGTTATCAATGGAAATAATACCGGGCGCGGTGTACATATCGGCCACCACCTGGTTCACAAACTCAGTGTGGTAGTAGTCGAGAATGAAGGTGGCCGGGTGGCCCAGCGCCGTGAAATATTGGGTGGCGCTGCCGCCCAGGTTCCAGGCCTTTTCGGGCCGCAGGTTGGAGCCGATGACGAACTCGCGGGCGCTGGCCAGCATGGCGGCATTGTCGGCAATGGGGTTGGCCACGCGGAAGCCGCTGCCGGCGGCAGCACGCAATACCGTGTTTTTCAGCACGTCGTACTTCATGTTGAGGCGCGGGGTGAGCTGCCAGCCGTAGAGGTTGTGACGGTCGGCGCGCAGGCCAGCTACTACGGTCAGGTTGCGGCTGTTCTGGTAGGTGTACTCGGCGAAAGCACCGGGCACCAGCTCGCGGCGGGTGCGGTGCTCGCGGGCTTCCACGGCGGCCGGCGTGTCGGTGAGGTAGCTGCGGCCGGCGGTCAGGCGCTCGTCGTAGTTGTCATACAGGAAGCTCAGGCCGGTGCGGTACACATGCGCCGTGTTACCCAACGCGCTCTGAAACAGCAGCGTGGCCTGGCCGGTGCGCTGGCTACCATCGTAAGCACGCGAGGTGCGGTTATCGACAAAGTAAAACGGCAGGCTCGGGTCGTGGTCGGTGTGCAGGGTCTGGTAGCCGTAGGAATACCGGGAAGTAAAGTCGTGGTCGGTGCCGGTCAGTAGCAGGCCCAGGCTCTGGAAGGGCCGCGCGGGCCAGGTGTAGGAGGTTTTGGCATAGCCGGTGTATCGGGTGGTGGCCTGCGTGGTGCCGTAATTCTGGGTGAACGCGGCTTCGCCGGTATCGCGGAAATCGAGCTGGCCGCCCTGGCGGGTTTCGCGCAGCGCGCCCAGTCCCACCTCGCTCACGATGCCGTGGCCCGAGATGTACTTCCACTTATTGAAGGCGTTGAACTGCGTGGCCAGTGGCAAATCCAGGAAGCCGTCCTTGTTGCGGTCTACGCGGTTGCCCAGATGGTCGGTGTGCAGCAGCAGCAGCGTACTCCACTTCGGGTTGATGCGGGCCGAGGCGTTGAGGTTGACATCAAATTTACCCAGGTCGTTAGCGTAGGCATTGAAGAGTAGCTGGTCGGTTTTCTCCGGCTCCTTCAGCTTCACATTCACCTGCCCTGAAATGGCCTCGTAGCCATTCACCACCGAGCCCGTCCCTTTAATGATTTCGATGTTCTCAATCCACGGCCCGGCCAGGTAGCCCAGGCGGTAGGGGGCGGCCAGCCCGCGCAGGGCCGGCTGGTTGTCCACGGTCAGCAGCGAATAGCTGCCATCGAGCCCGAGTAGTTGAATCTGCTTCGCGCCCGATACCGCATCCGAAGTCGTGACTTCCACCGAGGCGTTGGTTTCGAAGCTCTCGGCCAAGTTGCAACAGGCCGATTTAGTGAGGTCGCGGCCCGAAATCATCTGCACGTTGGCCGGCGTGAGGGAGGAGTAGGCCGGGGCGCGGTCTGTCACCACTACTTCGCCCAACTCGGCTCCGGGGCGCAGGGCCACCCGCAAATAGGGCGCGCCGGTAGACGGCACTGCCAGCGTATCGGGCCGGTAGCCCAAGGCCTGCACCACCAGCCGCGAGGCCGCCCGCGCCGGCCGCACCAGCACAAAGTGCCCGGCCGCATCCGAAGTAGCCGTGATAACCGGCGCGCCTGCGTCGGCCGCATCATAGAGCCAGCGCAGCACCGCGCCGGGAAGGGGAGTGCCCTTGCCGGTCTCCGTAACCTCGCCGCGCACCGGCGCAATGGCCGCCGATTGGGCGGCCACTTGCCCGGTGGATAGCCAAGCCGTGAGTAACGCAGGTACTAAAATATGCGGAAAAATTCCGCTGATATGTCGCATAATATCTGAAAGTTAAGATTTTCTGATGAATTGCCGCTGCAAGTAGCCGCGACAGCTTCCGCTGCGGCCGATGCAGCAGGGGGAAATCAGAAATCTTAGACTTCCAGGGTGCAGACAAAGGCCAGCAGCGCCCGGCCTCCGAGGGGTGGGGGTGAGGCATCGGCCGCAAACCAACGCGGTCCAGTAACGGCCAACGAAAAAGTGTCGGCAGTTGAAACTGGCCAGCTCAGTGGTGGCACAATAACCGACATCGCCGGAACCGGCACCAGGATTTTGGCGGCCAGCTCGTGCACCGGGCTGCTCAACTTGTGCTCGTGCTTGCTGAAATCGCAGCAGCCATCGGCAGCTTTGGGCGTAGCCGGGGCCAACTCGCCCATGCAGCCACGCAGCTCGGCCCGGCCGGCTACCGAAATGGCCACGGTGCTCTGCCCGCTCATGCGGCAGGTCAGGCGCTGCACCGTGAGGCCCACCGAGGTGATGAGCACCAGCACGGCCAGCAGAACACTGACGAGGCGACGGGACAGAGAATGAGGACGCATGACTCCTGCAAAGGTACGGCCCGATACAGGTTGTCCGGCGTGCGAAATCCGGCCGGGGCAGGTACAACATCTGGGGCCGGCAGCCCGCAGCCATTTTGAGCGATGCCCACCAAAAATGGCTGCCACTTTGGTAAAGTCAGGTGCAAGGCCCGCTTTGTTGAATTTGCTGAGGAGTAGAAACGCAGAAAAAACCGGTTTTAAACGCTCCAAAGGCCTTTTTGCATTTGTGGTAGGAAATGGTAAATCGTGGTTGGTTTTCGCAGGGCTTCCCGTACATTTGCTAATGTCGCCGCTTTCCCACCCGGCCTCCCGTGCCCATGAACCTGCTCTCCGGCGAATACGAATGCAAGCTCGACCCTAAGGGGCGGCTGGTATTGCCGGCCAAAGTGAAGGGCAACCTGCCCGAGCAGTCGGGCAACCAGCTGGTGCTGGTGCGCGGTTTCGAGCCCTGCCTGGTGCTGTACCCACGCGCCGCCTGGCGCGTCATCCACGAGAAGGTGATGGCACTGGACGAATTCAACGAAGAATATCGCCAGTTTCAACGCAATTTTTTTCGGGGCATGACTGAGGTGGAGCTCGATAGCATCAATCGTTTCATGCTGCCACGCAGTATGTTGCGCTACGCCGGCATCGAAAAGGAAGCCATTATCGTGGGCTTGGGCAACCGCTGCGAAATCTGGGACCCGGCCCGCTACGACGAGTTCCTCATCAAAGACCAGCAGAGCTTTAGTAAGTTGGCACAGAAATTTTTATCCGTTGAAACCCCGCCGCTCGCCGGCCTGGCTGCCAAAGCATGAGCGAATACGATAACGACCAGGCCTACCACCGCCCCGTGATGCTAGCCCAGTGCCTGGCTGCCATGGACTTACAGCCCAATGGCCGCTACGTCGACGTCACCTTTGGCGGGGGCGGCCATTCGGCCCGCATCCTTGAAAAGCTGACCACCGGCCATCTCTACAGCTTCGACCAGGATGCTGACGCAGAGGTAGAAGCCATCAAGCTGGCCTGCCCGCAGTTTACATTTGTAAAAGCCAATTTTCGGGATTTGTTCGCTGAATTACAGCAGCTTGGCGCGTTGCCCGTTGATGCCCTGCTGGCCGACCTCGGCGTGAGCTCGCACCAATTCGATACGCCTGAGCGCGGCTTCTCAACCCGTTTCGACGGCCCATTGGATATGCGAATGGACCCCGATGGCCCGCTGACGGCCGCCGACATTCTCAACGATTACAAGGAAGCCGACCTACACCGCATTTTCGGGATGTACGGCGAAGTGACCAATGCCCGCACCCTAGCGGCCACAGTGGGCGCGGCCCGGCGCGGCCGTCGCCTCGAAACCATTGCTGAGCTTAAGCAGGCCATTCAGCCCTGCACGCCGCGCGGCAAGGAAAATAAGTACCTGGCCCAGGTTTTTCAGGCCCTGCGCATCGAGGTGAACCAGGAAATGCAGGCCCTGCAGGAGATGCTACTGCAAACCGCCGACGTGCTACGCCCCGGCGGCCGGCTGGTGGTGATGAGCTACCATTCGCTGGAAGACCGGCTGGTGAAAAATTTCATAGCGAAGGGCAAATTTTTCGGCACGGTCGAAAAAGACTTCTTCGGCAATGAAAGCAAGCCCTTTGAGGCCGTGAACCGCAAGCCCGAAGAAGCCGACCCGGCCGAAGTAGCGCTGAACAGCCGCGCCCGAAGTGCTAAATTGCGGGTTGCAATCCGAAACTAGACCCTGCCGATGGCCGCTAATACACCTCGTCCTGTCGATGCCCCGCGCCGCGCCAACGTGCCGCGTCCGGTTGCTGCGCCCGAGCCGGAGGTAGCGCCCGCGCCCCCCGTGGCCGAGTACGTGGCTCCCGAGCCCGAACCCGCCCCGGCCCCCGCGCGCAAACGCGAGAAGCGCCGCCGTGAGCCCGCGCCCGAAACGGCCCCGCGCAGCTCGTGGAGCTTGTTTTCGCTGCTTGACCGCGCCACGAGCGTGGACGGGCTTTTCCGCGAGGGCCTGCCGGTACGCTTCCTGCCGCACCTGCTTTTTGTGATGCTGCTGGTGCTGCTCTACATCGGCAACACGCACTATGGCAACCGCATGAACCGCAATATTCAGCGCCTCAAGCAGGAAACCGAAGACTTGCGGGCTGACTACACCACCCTGAAATCGGACTATATGGAGGCCAGCAAGCAAAGCGAGGTGGCCCGCAAAGTGGCCGCCATCGGCCTGGTGGAAAGCTCCTCGCCGCCCTTCCGCATCACCGTGCCGGCCGGTCACCTCGACGCGGCTGAACTGGAGCTGATGCCCGTGCTCACGGCCGATACCCTGGCCGCCCGCGCCGACCGCGATTCCACCGCCGCCCTGCGTGCCGACCAACTGGCCGGCCGCAAGCGCCCCGCCGACGGCTCCGACGTGGACAGCGGCCCCGAAATCATCGCCCCGCCCCAAGCGCTGGAAGGCGATTCGATGCCGGTAGCACCCGCGCCGCGCCGGGAAACTGCCTCGCCTCGGGCCGCTCAAGCAGCTACTGCTAAGCGCAACAGCAAGCCGAATAAGCCCGACAATAAGAATAAGGCACAAAAAGGCACAAGTTCGCATAAGAAACAATCGGCAGATAAGCAGACCGTTAAAGCTCATTCCCGATGAAAGGCAGCGTTAAAAAGTCGATAGTTACGCGGGTGCGGCTGGCCTTTCTGGGGGTAGCCGTGTTTTCGGGTGCCATTTTCTGGAAGGCAACCAAGATTCAGTTTCAGGAGGGGGCCAAGTGGCGGGCTTTGGAGCAGGAGCGGCGCATCAGCTACCAGTCGGTGCCCGCCACGCGGGGTAATATTTACTCTGATAATGAGAGTATTATGGCTACTTCGCTGCCGTTTTACCGCGTGGCCTGGGACCCGGGCGTGGTGGAGGACGGCGTGTTTAAGGCCGGAATTGACTCGCTGGCCTGGCATCTGTCGCATTTCTTCGGCGACCGTAGTGTGCAGGAGTACCGCCGCCGGTTGGTGAACGCGCACTCGGCCAAGCAGCGCTATATCCGCCTCAACTCGCGTCAAATCAACTTTCAGGAGAAGAAGCTGATGGCGACCTGGCCGGTATTCCGCGAGAAGCGGAACCGGGGCGGGGCCATTTTTGAGAAGGTGGACAAGCGTTTCCGGCCCTTCGGCGGGCTGGCGCAGCGCACCATCGGTTTCGTGAATGAGGACCATCACGGCGCGGGCCTGGAGTACACCTTCGAGCAGAGCCTGGCCGGGAAATCGGGTGAGGCGCTGTTTGAGCGCGTGCCGGGTGGCATCAAGCCCGTGTACGACGGTACCGAAATCAAGCCCTTGCCGGGCTACGACGTGAAAACCACGCTCGACATCAACCTGCAGGACGTGGCGGAGAATGCCCTCTACAAGTCGCTGGTCGATAACAACGCCCAATATGGCTGCGTGATTCTGATGGAAGTGGCGACCGGCGAAATCAAGGCCGTGGCCAACCTGGGCAAGGCTTCGGACGATACTTATAAGGAAGACTACAACTACGCCTTTGCCGACCAGGGCCGGACGGAGCCGGGCTCCACCTTTAAGCTGGCCTCGATGATGGCCTTGTTTGAGGCGCACCCTGAGCTGACGCTGGACGACGTGGTGGACACCGGCAATGGCCGGATGTACGTGGGCGGGGCCGTGAAATCGGATTCGCACGGCTACGGCCGCATCACGGTGCAGCAGGTGTTTGAGAAGTCGAGCAACATCGGCGTGGCCAAGCTGGTCGACAAGTATTTTTCGGGTAATCCTACCGAATACACTGACTACCTGAAGAAATTCGGGCTCAACAAGCCGCTGGGCTTCCAGATGGCTGGCGAGGCGGTACCCTACGTGAAGGATACTAAGGACAAAAGCTGGAGCCGCACTTCGCTCACGACCATGAGCATTGGCTACGAGCTAAAGTTGGCTCCGCTTCAAACCCTGTCCCTCTACAATGCCGTGGCCAATGGTGGCGTGAAGGTGCAGCCTATGATTGTGCGCGAAATCAAGCAGGCCGACCAGGTGCTGCAGCATAACGAAACCAAGGTGCTGAACCCCAAAATCTGCTCCGATGCCACGTTGGCTAAATTGAAGTCGATGATGGAAGGGGTGGTGACGGCCGGCACGGCCCGCAGCATCCGGCCCAAGGACTACAGCATTGCCGGCAAAACCGGTACGGCCTGGAAGTTCAAAAATGGCCAGTACACCAAGACGTATTCGACCAGCTTCTGCGGCTATTTCCCGGCCGATAAACCGAAGTATAGCTGCATCGTGGTGGTCGACTCGCCTCGCAACGGCCGCATCTACGGAGCCGACGTGGCCGCGCCGGTGTTCCGCGAGGTGGCCGACAAGTGCATGGCCCGCGACTTGCTGAGCCAGCGCCCCCTGCTGGCCAAGGCCCGCCTGAACAAGAGCCACGTGCCACTGGTACGCGCTGGCATGAACGACGAACTGGCCCTCGTATGCCAGAAGCTAGGCTTGGTGGGCAACACCCAGGCCACCGGCGGCGAGGAGTGGGTACGCGGTGCTTCCGATACCGCTTTCCACGCCCGTACTGTGGCGCTGGTGGTGAACCCCGTGCGTCCCAACCGTGTGCCATTGGCCCGAGGCCTAAGCCTGCGCGATGCCTTGTTCCTGCTCGAAAACCGGGGGCTGTACGTGCGGGCCGTGGGTTCGGGCCGAGTGCGCGAGCAGTCGCTGGCCCCGGGCTCGCCCATCAAGCGCGGCGACTTGATTACGCTGACCCTCGAAGAATCTGGTCCCCGCATCGCCGCGCCCGTGGCCCTGCCGGAGCCCGAGCACACCGACCTAGCCGAAAACAAGCTGCTGGTGCCGGTTGATATGGAGCCTGCCAAAGCCCGCAAGTCTTTCGCCGATGGCGAGAAAGCCCACGTCCAGCCCGCCGTAGCCGAGCGGTCGGCCGGCGTGAAGCCGAATGCCAAAGCCAGCAAGCCCACGGCCAAGCCTGCAGCAGCAACTAGCGGAGCAAAAGCTGCTGATAAATCCAAAGACACCCGCCAACCCGCTGCGGGCAAGAACCTCAAAAAGCCCGCGCCGGTCAAGCCCGCCGTGCGCCGCGCCTAATTTCCAAAGAAAGCTAGTTACACCTGCCGCTTTAGCATCCGGCAAAACCATTGACAATCCATCTAATCCCCAAAGTCGTCAGGCTCCCCTCTCTTGGGGAGAGGGGCCGGGGGTGAGGTTCCGAACGTCCGCGCAACTACTCATGATTTCCCTGCCGCTCTTTTCCCTGCTTACCGACGTGAACGTGCTCGCCCAGCACGGCCCCACCGACGTGCCCATCACCGGCCTTACCCTCGACTCGCGCGAAGCCGGGCCGGGCGTCGCTTTTTGCGCTCTGCGCGGCACGGCTACCGATGGCCACAAGTTTATCGAAGGCGCGGTGGAAAAGGGCTTGGCCGCCGTTATCTGCGAAGAACTGCCGGCCGTGCTGAACCCTGCCACGGCCTACGTGCTGGTGGCCGACTCGGCTGAGGCATTGGGCCACATGGCAGCGGCCTTCCACGGCCACCCCTCGCGCCAGCTCACGCTGGTGGGCGTGACGGGCACCAATGGCAAAACCACCTGCGCCACGCTGCTGCACAAGCTGCTGCGCGAGCTCGGCTACCACGCCGGCCTGCTGAGCACCGTACAGAACCAGATTGACGAGGAAGTAATCCCCGCCACCCACACCACGCCCGATGCCATCCGCCTGAATGCGCTGCTGGCCCGCATGGTAGCCGCCGGCTGCACGCACGCCTGCATGGAAGTGAGCAGCCACGCCGTGGCCCAGCACCGCATCACCGGTCTGCGCTTCGCAGGTGGCATCTTCACCAACCTCACCCACGACCACCTCGACTACCACGGCACCTTCGACAACTACCTGAAGGCCAAAAAAGCCTTCTTCGACGCGCTACCCAAAACTGCCTTCGCCCTCACCAACGCCGACGACAAGCGCGGCCCGGTGATGCTGCAAAACACCGCCGCCCGCCGCGCCACCTACTCGCTGCGCGGGGCCGCCGACTTCCGCGCCAAGCTGGTGGCGAATGAGGTCCACGGCCTGCACCTCGAAATCGACGGCCGCGAAATCCTGTTCCGCCTCATCGGCGTGTTCAACGCTTACAACCTGATGGCTGTGTACGGCGCGGCCGTGCTGCTAGGGGAGGACCCCACCGAAGTCCTGACCATCCTCTCGGGCCTGACCACCGCGCCCGGCCGCTTCGAACCCGTGGTATCGGGTACGCAAAGCATCACCGGCATCATCGACTATGCCCACACGCCCGATGCGCTGGAAAACGTGCTGCAAACGCTGCACGAAATCCGCCAGCCCAGCCAGCACATCATCACGGTGGTGGGCTGCGGCGGCAACCGCGACGCCGCCAAGCGCCCCATCATGGCCAACCTGGCCGCCCGGCTTTCCAATAAGGTCATCCTCACTTCCGACAATCCCCGGTTCGAGGACCCCGCCGAAATCCTAGCCCAGATGCAGGCAGGCGTAACCGCGCCCGATTCGGCCAAAGTCCAGACCGTGCCCGACCGCCGCGCCGCCATCGAAGCCGCCGTGCGGCTGGCCGGCCCGCACGACATTGTGTTGGTGGCCGGCAAGGGCCACGAGAATTATCAGGAAATTCGCGGCGTGAAAACGTCCTTCGACGACAAGCTGGTGCTTGCCGAAACTTTTGCCGCGCTGGGCAAATAAGCCCCACCGCTAACCGATTACCGAATGCTTTATTACCTCTTCCGTTACCTGCACGAACATTACCACCTGGCGGGCACCGGCGTGTTTCAGTACACCACGTTCCGCGCTGGTCTGGCTGTAGTCATTTCCCTGCTCATCGCCCAGCTATTCGGGCACCGCCTTATCCGCGTGCTGCAACGCAAGCAGGTGGGCGAAAGCATCCGCGACCTCGGCTTGCAGGGCCAGAACGAGAAGAAAGGCACGCCCACCATGGGCGGCCTCATCATCATCCTGGCCATTCTGGTACCGGTGATTCTGCTGGCCCGTCTGCGCAATATTTACATCATTCTCATGATTTTGAGTACGGTGTGGCTGGGCCTGATTGGCTTTCTGGACGACTATATCAAGGTATTCCGCAAGAACAAGGAGGGCCTGAGCGGCCGCTTCAAGGTGCTGGGCCAGGTGGGCCTGGGCATCACGGTGGGCTGGGTGCTGTTCTACAGCAACGAAATCACCGTGCGCGAGTACCTGCTGCCCAACGGCACCTTCTCGGCTGTCGATGCCAGCAAAGTGTTCAAAGACGTGCACTTGATGATTACCACTGTGCCATTTATGAAGAACAACGAGCTGAACTACGGCGACCTGTTTGCCACCGCCGGCACGTTTTTCAACGGCCTCTACGGCTTTCTCTACATTCCCATCGTCATCTTCCTGATTACGGCCGTGAGCAACGGCGCCAACATCACCGACGGTCTCGACGGACTGGCGGCTGGCACTTCGGCCATCATCGGCATCACGCTGGCCATCTTCGCCTTCGTGAGCGGCAATGCGTTGTTGGCTGATTATCTGGATGTCATGTTCATTCCCGATTCGGGCGAGCTGGTTATTTTCTGTACCGCCTTCGTGGGGGCCTGCATCGGCTTTCTGTGGTATAACAGCTACCCGGCGCAGGTTTTCATGGGCGACACGGGTTCGCTGGCGCTGGGCGGCATCATCGCCGTGCTGGCCCTCATAGTGCGCAAAGAGCTGCTGATTCCGATTCTGTGCGGCGTGTTTTTGATTGAAAATCTGTCGGTTATCGTGCAGGTGAGCTACTTCAAATACACTCGCAAGAAATACGGCGAGGGCCGCCGCCTGCTGCGCATGTCGCCGCTGCACCACCACTACCAGAAGCTGGGCTACCACGAATCTAAAATCGTATCACGCTTCTGGATTGTCGGCATCATGCTGGCTGTCATCACCTTGGTTACCCTGAAACTGCGCTAAGAATGAACATTGTAATCCTCGGAGCGGCCGAAAGCGGCGTGGGCGCGGCCCTCCTGGCCCAGGCCAAAGGCTACACGGTTTTCGTGTCCGACCGCGGCCCCATTCAGCCCGAGTACAAGCAGCAGCTCACCGCGGCTGGCATTGCCTTCGAGGAAAGCCAGCACTCGCTGGATAAAATCCTGGCGGCCGATGAGGTGGTGAAAAGCCCCGGCATCCCCGAAAAAGCGCAGGTTATCCAGGCCCTGCGCGAGAAAGGCACTCCGATTATCTCCGAAATCGAATTTGCCGGCCGCTACACCCGCGCTAAGTGCATCTGCATCACGGGTACCAACGGCAAAACCACCACCACGCTGCTCATTTACCACCTCCTGAAAAGCGCCGGCCTGAGCGTGGGCTTAGCTGGCAACGTGGGCTTCTCGCTGGCCGAGCAGGTAATCGAAGACAAATTCGACTATTACGTGGTAGAACTGAGTAGCTTCCAGCTCGATGACACCCACGACTTTCAGCCCTGGATTGCCATCCTGCTTAATATCACGCCCGACCACCTCGACCGCTACGGCTACTCGCTCGAACAATACGCCCAAGCCAAGCTGCGCATCACCCGCAACCTGGACGGCAGCGGCGCTTTCATCTACAATGCCGATGATGAGGTGACGGGCAAATATTTCCAGTCGGCTTTCCTCGAAACGCGGCAACTGCCCTTCAGCTTGCACCACCGCCACGACATCCACCTCGCCGGCTACTACGTGACGGAAGACGTGCTCTGCACCAACCTCACGCCGGGCATCGACGAAGAGGCTGGGGTAGAGATAAACACCGCCAACTCGCCCCTCATCGGCCAGCACAACCGCCAGAACACGCTGGCCGCCGTGCTCGCCGCCCGCGTGGCCGGCCTCGAACCCGCGCAGATTGAAGCCGCTCTGTCCACCTTCCAGAACGCCGACCACCGCCTGCAACTGGTGGGCGAAATCAAGGGCGTCCGCTTCATCAACGATAGCAAGGCCACCAATGTGGAGGCCGCCTGGTATGCCCTCGATGGTATCCACCAGCCCATCATCTGGATTGCCGGCGGCACCGACAAAGGCAACGACTACAGCAGCCTGCTCAACCTGGCCGAGCACCGCGTGAAGGCCCTCATCTGCCTCGGCGTCGACAACGCCAAGCTCCGCACCGCGTTCGACCCCATCGTCTCGCACATCGAAGAAACCCAGAGCATGGCCGATGCCGTGGCCCGTGCCGCCGCCCTAGCCGTCCCCGGCGACGTGGTGCTGCTCTCGCCCTGTTGCGCCAGCTTCGACCTGTTCAAAAACTACGAAGACCGTGGCCGACAGTTTGCAGCGGCGGTCAGTGAATTGAAAAAATAGAACGTCATGCCGAGCGGAGCGCAGCGGAGTCGAAGCATCTCGCGTGCCACCACTAATCAATGATGTTCTCACAATATAAGTTGCCAACCCACGCGAGATGCTTCGACTGCGCTCAGCATGACGGTCTAGAAAAACAAACAGTCACGTTCCCTAATCTTCACCATTTCACCTATGAAAGACTGGCTGCAACGCAACCTCAAAGGCGACCCCATTCTGTGGGCCATCGTGCTGCTGTTCTCCTTCATCAGCATTGCCGTGGTGTATTCGGCCACCGGCACGCTGGCCTACAAGAAGATGGACGGCAACACCGAAGCCTTCCTTTTCAAGCACAGCAGCCTGATTTTCGTGGGGCTGGGCTGCATGTGGCTGGCGCACCGCATCGACTACCGGCACTACTCGCGCCTCTCGCTCTACGCGCTGCTGGTGAGCGTGCCGCTGCTGCTGTTCACGTTTTTCATGGGCGGCGAAACCAACGGCGCATCGCGCTGGATGACCATTCCGGTGATTAACCAGACCTTCCAGCCCTCCGACCTGGCCAAGCTGGCCCTGATTTCGCACCTAGCCAGCATGCTCAGCCGCCGCCAGCAGCACCTCGACGACTTCAAATCGACCCTGCTCCCGGTGATGCTGTGGGTGGGCACCATTTGCAGCCTCATCATCCTGAGTAATGCCTCCACGGCGCTGCTGCTGTTTGCCACCTGCATGCTGCTGATGTTCATCGGCCGGGTGCCGCTCAAGCACATGGCCGTGATGGTGGGCATTTTCGTGGTGTTGGGCGGGGCGGGCCTGGCCGCCGGTCAGCGCTTGGGCACGGTGATGTCGCGCGTTACCAACTTCACCGACAAGACCAAGAAAACGCCTTTTCAGCTCGAACACAGCTACATCGCCATTGCCACAGGCGGCATTGTGGGCAAGGGCCCCGGCAAAAGCACCGAGCGCAACATCCTGCCGCACCCGTATTCCGACTTCATATACGCCGTCATCATCGAAGAATACGGCCTGCTGGGCGGGTTTGTCATCTTGTTCCTCTACCTGGCCTTCCTCTATCGAGGGCTGAAAACGGTGATGAACAGCTACGGAGCCTTCGGCGGCCTGCTCTCGGCGGGCCTCAGTTTCAGCCTTGTGCTCCAGGCACTGGTGAACATGGGCGTAGCCGTGGGCCTCGGCCCCATCACCGGCCTGCCGCTACCGCTACTGAGTATGGGCGGCACCTCGCTTATCTTCACCGGCATCAGCATCGGCATTATTCTGGCCGTGAGCCGCGGGGAGCGCGAAATCCGCCCCATGACCGGCGAGCCGGAGGACACGGCGCGCATTCCGAAAGTATCGGTCAGCTACTAGTGGAGCTTTGGCAATGAATACAAAAAAAACGTCATACAGAGCGCAGCGAAGCATCTTTACCGCAGCTACTAATCCCATTGATTGGATTGCATTGCGCGGTAAAGATGCTTCGCGGCGCTCTGCATGACGGTCTGACTGCTTGCCATTGACCCTGTCCTACCCGTCTGCCTTCCCGACGTTCCGTTATCCATGACCAACTCCCCACTTCGTTTCATCATCTCCGGCGGCGGCACGGGCGGGCATATTTTCCCGGCCGTAGCCATTGCTAATGAGCTGCGCCGCCGGATGCCCGATGCCGAAATCCTCTTCGTGGGGGCCAACGGCCGCATGGAAATGACCCGCGTACCCGATGCCGGCTATAAAATCGTGGGCCTCGACATCACCGGCCTGCAGCGCCGCCTCACGCCCCAGAACCTGATGTTTCCGGTGCGCGTGTTCCGCTCGGTGCGCAAGGCAGGCAAGCTGATTGAAGAATTCCGGCCCGATGCTGTGGTAGGAGTAGGGGGCTATGCCTCAGCCCCGGTGCTGCTGGCCGCCACGTCCCGCGCCATTCCCTCACTCATTCAGGAGCAAAATTCCTACGCCGGCCTCGTGAATAAGCTGCTGGCCAAGCGGGTGAATAAAATCTGCGTGGCTTACGACGGCATGGAGAAATTCTTTCCCGCCGATAAGCTCGTCCTCACCGGCAACCCCGTGCGCACCGAAATTGCCCTCGGCAACCGCGATGAGGCCCTGAAATTCTTCGGTCTCGACCCCAACAAGAAAACCCTGCTGGTTGTCGGCGGCAGCCTCGGTGCCCGCACCCTCAACCAGGCCACGGCCGCTGCCCTGCTGCGCCTGCGCGAAGCCGGTATCCAGCTCCTCTGGCAAACCGGCAAGCTCTACTTCCCCGAAGCCCGCCAGCAGGCCGACCAGGCCGCCGGCCTCCACGCGCTGGAATTCATCCAGCGCATGGACCTGGCCTACGCCGCCGCCGACATCGTCATCAGCCGCGCCGGGGCGCTGTCAGTGTCCGAGCTCTGCCTCACCGGCAAGGCCAGCATCCTAGTACCCTCGCCCAACGTGGCCGAAGACCACCAGACCAAAAACGCGCTGGCCCTGGTTAGCAAAGGCGCCGCCGTCCTTATTACCGATGAGCACGCTTCTGAGCGGTTATACGACGAAGCCCTCCGCCTCCTGAGCGACCCCGAGCGCCAGCAGCAGCTCAGTACCCGCGTCCGCGAGTTGGCCCGCCCCGATGCGACCGTGACGATTGTGGACGAGCTATTGAAGTTGATTAAGAAGGAGCGGATTACCGAGCTTGATTAAGCTCGGCATGACATTCGAAAGAGCCTAAATACCCCCTGAATTTGAACCAGTTTCCCTACGTTTTCTTCCTCGGCATCGGCGGCATCGGCATGTCGGCCTTGGCCCGCTGGTTCCGTGCCAACGGCCATCAGGTGAGTGGCTACGACAAAACCGAAACGCCCCTCACCCGCGCCCTCGCCGCCGAAGGCATCGCCATTCACTATGCCGATGCCGTGGAGAACATCCCGGCCGAAGTCCGCGAAAACCGCGCCCAAACGCTGGTCGTCCTCACGCCCGCCATGCCGGCCGACAGCCTGGAATGGGCCTGGCTGCGGGCCGAAGGCTACGATATCCGCAAGCGCAGCCAGGTGCTGGGCGTGCTTACCCAGGGCCGCTACACCATTGCGGTGGCCGGTACCCACGGCAAAACCACTACCAGCAGCATGGTGGCCCACCTGCTGCATCACGCCGGCCTCGACGCCGGAGCCTTCCTCGGCGGCATTTCGGTGAACCTGGGTAGCAACCTGTTGCTGCCCGCCACGCCCGCAGCGCCCATCGTGGTCGAAGCCGACGAATACGACCGCAGCTTCCTGACCTTGTTCCCGGACGTAGCCATCGTCACGAGCACCGATGCCGACCACCTCGACATCTACGGCGACCAGTCGGCCCTGATTGAGTCGTTCCGCCAGTTCGTGGCTCAAATCAAGCCTGGCGGCACGCTGCTCATCAACCACACCGCCGATGCCAGCGTGGCCGCCGCCGTGCCGCCCGGCACCCGCGTTATCCGCTACGGCCTCACCCCAGAGCAGGGCCCCGAACTTTACGCCGCCAACATCACCGCCGAAGGCCACCGCTTCCACTTCGACCTGCACCGCCCCGAAGGCACTGTGCTTGGCCTGGAACTGGCGGTGCCCGGCTACCACAACGTCGAAAACATGCTGGCCGCCGCTGCCGTGGCCCAGCTACAGGGTCTGAGCGAAGAAAAGTTGCGCGCCGCCGTGGCTGCCTACCGGGGTGTAAAGCGTCGGTTTGAATTCGTCGTGACCGCACCCGAAAACGTTTATTTAGACGATTACGCCCACCATCCACGCGAAATCGAAGCCTTCCTGCGTTCCGTGCGGGCGCTTTACCCGACCAAGCGCCTGCGCGTCATTTTTCAACCCCACCTGTTCACCCGCACCCGCGACTTTGCCGCTGGCTTTTCCAAGAGCTTAAGTATTGCAGATGAGGTGTTTTTGTTGGATATTTACCCCGCCCGTGAGAAGCCGCTACCCGGCGTAACTGCCGAAATGCTCTTGGCTGAAATTACCGCTCCCACAAAAGCCCTCGTGACAAAAGAACAAGCCCTGGCCGCTGCCCAAACCGACACGTCCTTCGACGTGCTGGCCACAGTAGGTGCCGGAGACATTGACACGCTGGTTCCCCAACTCAAAATGGTATTAACGGAACGGTGGAAGTAGAACCGTAAAACACCCGTTAAGGCTGACCGATAGAACTATCAGCTCACCAACCCACATTCCCCAATACCCTCCCTTTTGGAACGCACCGTTAGAAACTTACTCGTTGCCGCTGCCTGCCTGCTGGTGCTGGGCGCGCTGGGCGCTTTCGCCGCCGTGCGCCAGTCCAACCGCTCGGTCGATGCCGTGAAGGTGAACATTGTCAACGAGTTCGATAATTATTTCATCTCCGAGCGCGGCGTAACGGCCCTGCTCACCAAGGGCGGCAAAGAACCCGTCATCGGCACGCAACCCGAGGGGCCACGCCTACGCGTGCTCGAAGCTCGCCTGAAGGCCCACGCCTTCGTGCGCGACGCCCAGGTGTACCGCGACCTTGCCGGCAACCTGCACGCCGACGTGCGCCAGAATCGCCCCATCGCCCGCCTCACGCACCCCGATACCCGCCTCGATACCTATGTGGATGCCGAAGGGCACGCCCTGCCGCTTTCACCGTTGTTTACGGCCCGCGTAGCCACCGTGGCGCGGCCCGGCGGAGGCAGCCTGCCAACTGGATTTTTCCAGGATAGTACCGGGCGGCATTACCTGGAGTTTTTGCGCTACGTAGACGAGCATGAATTCTGGAAAGCGCAGGTTTCGGAGGTGTTTATTGAGCCCGGCGGCAAGCTGTCGTTCACGCAGCAAGTGGGCGACCAACGTATCGAATTCGGGCTCCCCGAAAATATTTCTGAAAAATTCGCAAAGCTTATGGTATTTTACCGTCAAATTCCGTCAGTTTTGGGGTGGGATACCTACCACCGCGTAAACGTCGAATACCAAAATCAGATTATTTGCGAATAGCAATTTGCTGAAAAATAGACCATTAGGTCTTAGATTTTCATTCCATTCCCACCGCTTCTTCACTGCTCGCCAGCACCGCTCCATATGCAACAAGATAAAATCGTCGTCGGGCTCGACATTGGTACCACAAAAATCTGCGCCCTGGTGGGCCGCAAAAACGAGTTCGGTAAACTCGAAATCCTGGGCATGGGTAAAGCCGTGTCGGAAGGGGTTTCGCGCGGCATCGTGCTCAATATCGACAAGACCGTAGATGCCATTAAACGGGCCATTCGGCAGGCCGAAGAACAGTCTGGAATTAGCATTGGAGTGGTAAACGTCGGCATTGCCGGCCAGCACATCAAGAGCCTCCAGCACAACGGCAGCATCACGCGCAATTCGCATGATACCATCGGGCCAGAAGACGTGGCGCGCCTCACGCAGGACATGTACCGCCTCGTGACCCAGCCCGGCTCGCAAATCATCCACGTGATGCCGCAGGACTACAAAGTGGACTACGAGGAAGGCATTTCCGACCCCGTGGGCTACGAAGGCGTGCGCCTGGAAGGCAACTTCCACATCATCACGGCCCAGAGCACGGCCATCAACAACATCAACAAGTGCGTGACCAAGGCCGGCCTCGAAATCGCTGACCTCATTCTCGAACCCCTCGCCAGCTCCATGTCCATCCTCTCGGAGGAGGAGAAGGAGGCCGGCGTGGCCCTGATTGACATTGGCGGCGGCACCACCGATTTGGCGGTGTTCAAAGACGGCATCATTCGCCACGCGGCGGTATTGCCCTTCGGCGGCAACATCATCACGCAGGACATCAAAACCGGCTGCAACGTGGCTCCCGGCCAAGCCGAGCAGCTGAAGGTGAAGTTCGGCAAAGCCATTGCCCAGGAAGCCAGCGACTACGAAATCGTGAGCATCCCCGGCCTGCCTAACCGTCCGCCGAAAGAGGTTTCGCTGAAGAACCTGGCCTATATCATTGAGGCCCGCATGTCGGAAATTATGGAGTTGGTGTATGCTGAAATCTACCGCATGGGCCTGCACGACAAGTTGTCGGCTGGCATCGTGCTCACCGGCGGCGGTTCGCAGCTCCAGAACCTGGAGCAGCTCACCGAGTACATCACCGGCTTGGATACCCGCATCGGCTACCCTAACCAGCACCTCGGCAAGAGCCGCATTGAGGCTGTAAAGTCGCCGATGTACGCTACCACTGTGGGCCTCGTGCTGTCGGGCTACCACTCGCTTGATGAGCGTCAGATTTCGCGTCCCAGCTACGAAGAGGAGCAGGTGGCCGCGCCATCTTACTATTCCGCGCCAGCTGCCGCTGCGCCGGTGGCTCAAGCCACTCCCGCGCCCGTGGAAACCCGTGTTGCTGCTACGCCTGCAGTTCCGGCCCCCGCGCCGCAGCCCGCCAAGCCCAAAGAGCCCGGTGCTGCCAGCCGCTTCTTCAAGGATATCATCACCCGCACCAAAGGGCTGCTGATTGACGATTACGACGATAAATCTTACTAAATATGCCTGTCATGCTGAGGAACGAAGCATCTTATCACGGCTGCGTTTGTCAGAGTTACTAACCAATGCGGCGCGGACGCGATAAGTTGTTTCGCTTCGCTCAACATGACATACTTCTTATGAATTACAAATTCGATATTCCCGCCCAGAGCAAGTCCATCATCAAGGTGATTGGGGTTGGCGGCGGTGGCTCCAATGCCGTGAAGCACATGCACAAGCAGGGCATCAAGGACGTGGAGTTTATCATCTGCAACACCGACCACCAGGCGCTGCAAAGCTCCACGGTGCCCAATAAGCTGCAAATTGGCGTCGACCTCACCGAAGGCCTCGGTGCGGGTGCCAAGCCCGAGCGAGGCCGCCAGGCCGCCATCGAGAGCAAGGAGCAAATCCGTGACCTGCTGAATCAGGGCACTAAGATGCTCTTCATCACGGCCGGCATGGGCGGTGGTACCGGTACCGGCGCGGCTCCTGTTATCGCGCAGGTTGCGCAGGAGCTGGGCATCCTCACGGTAGGTATCGTGACGGCCCCGTTCATGTTTGAGGGCAAGAAAAAGCGTCAGCAGGCCGAAGAAGGCATCAAGGCACTGAGCGAGCACTGCGACACGGTGCTGGTGATTCTCAACGACAAGCTGCCGCAGATTTACGGCAACCTGACGATGGGCGCTGCCTTTGCCAAAGCTGATACCGTGCTGACCACGGCCGCCAAGTCCATCGCCGAAATCATCACGGTGACGGCCGATGTGAACGTCGACTTTGAAGACGTGAAAACGGTGATGAAGGACAGCGGGGCTGCCGTAATGGGCAGCAGCGTGACCGAAGGCGAAAACCGCGCCCGCCGCGCCGCCGAGGAAGCCCTAAACTCGCCGCTACTCAACAACACCGACATTCACGGCGCGCAACGCATTCTGCTCTCCATCATGTCGGGCGTCGAGCACGAGCTGGAGATGGATGAGCTGACGGAAATCACGGAGTACATCCAGGAGAAAGCTGGGCAGGACGCCGAGATGATTTTCGGCCACGGCATCGACGACACGCTGGGCCAGAGCATCCGCGTGACGGTGATTGCCACGGGTTTTGCCCGCGATGCGCATTCCATCACCACGCCTGCGATGGGCGGTAGTGCCTCGCACGAGCCGATTGTGGCCCCGGCCCCGGTGGCCGAAACGCCCCGTCCGGAAGCTGCTCCTGTTGCGCCCGCCACTTCGGCCCCATTCGTGCCCAGCTTTGGCGCGCCTGAGCCGGCCCGTGTGATGCACGATTTGAACGGCCCGTCGGCGCATAATGCGCCGCCGCTGGCCGGCATTCCGGCCAGTGCGCCCACTGAGCCCGTGCTCACGTCGAGCGCG
>NZ_JBCEVZ010000036.1:0-51704 GCF_038448715.1 Hymenobacter segetis
GTGCAGGCCAGCTGCGGCTGCACTACCCCGGACTGGACCAAAACCCCAGTGCTGCCCGGCAAGATGGGCGTCATCAAGGCCATGTACAGCAGCGCCGGCCGCCCCGGCGTGTTCAACAAAACGGTGACCGTGACCAGCAATGCCACCGAGGCCAGCAAGGTCCTCAGCATCAAAGGCACGGTGCTCACCAAAGACCAGATTAAGCCCACGCTCACGCCGGCCCAGTTGGCCGCCTCGCCGCATCTGGTGCTGGACCGCAGTGCCCACGATTTCGGCAAAATGGAGGCCGGCCAGCAGCCCACCGCCCGCTTCACGGTGAAGAACACCGGCAAAACTGAGCTCGTGCTTGGCGCGCTGTCGTCGGGCTGCTACTGCGTGGGCTATAAGAACAACCCCGCCCCCATCGCGCCCGGCCAGAGCGAAGTGGTGGAACTGCTCTACAGCCAGCGCCAGCTCGGGCAAGTGAGCGACGCCGTGACCATCAGCTCCAACGACGTGAGCGGCGACGCCAAAATCACGCTCAAGGCCAACATCGTGCGCGACCTCAGCGGCAACAGCATGGTGAAGGAAAGCGGCACGGCAGTTCCGTTTAAGTAAGGACTGGTTTCCAGATAGCCTATAAACGGGCTCCGACAGCCGACCAGCACAATACAGTGCTGGCCGGCTGTCGGAGCCCGTTGCTATTTCAGGGATGTTGGTCCAACTGCTTCAAACTGGATAGCAAGAGCCTTTCGTGCTTTTACCTGGACTGCCGCAGGCGGGCTCTTTTTAATAGATTTAATATATTATAATGTATATTTATATGTTTTATTTCGTTAAGCGCCATGGCTTTCTTTGCACCTGTTGGGCGGCGAAGCCGCTTTCTCACAGCCCCTGGTTGGCTGAAATACGTGCTTGGCGGGTTGCTACTGCTGCTCATTGTGGTGGGTGTGGCTCCGGCCCCAACCAAGAAGCGCCTGCGTACTAAAAACGTCATTATTGTCGTCATCGACGGTCCGCGCTACTCCGAGACGTGGGGCAATATTCCGGGCAACATTCCTAATATGTCAGGCAGCCTCAAGTCCCGGGGCGTGTTTTTTCCCGCTTTTTATAACAAGGGGTACACTTATACCAACTCCGGGCACACGGCCCTGACCACGGGCATCAACCAGCCCATTGATAACTACGACAAGGAATTTCCGCAGCAGCCCTCCATCTTTCAGCTGTGGCGCAAGGCCACGGGCAAGCCTGCCACGGCCGCCTGGCTTATCACCAGCAAGGACAAGCTGTACATTCTGGCCAATACACTCAACCCCGAGTGGAAGGACCAGTACCCGCCTTCCATCGACTGCGGCATCAGCGGCCCGGGCACCGGCTACCGAGCTGATTCTCTAACCTTAATAGCCGTTAAGCGCATTCTAACGCAGTACCAGCCCAACCTGGTGCTCATCAATTTTATGGAGCCCGACGGCTACGCCCACGCTGGCAACTGGCCCAACTACATTCGGGGCATCAACCGCGATGACCGGTATGTGGAGCAGCTCTATGAGTTTCTGCAGAAGAACAAAGCCTACCGCAACAACACGGCGCTGTTCGTGACCAACGACCATGGCCGCCACCTCGACACCGTGCCCCCCGGCTGGACCGAGCACGGCGATGGCTGCGAGGGCTGCCGCCACATCAGCCTGCTGGCACTGGGGCCGGATTTCAGAAAAGGCCGCACTGTGAAGGATACCTGCACCCTGGTCGACGTGCCGTCCACTGTGGCTTATATGATGGGTATTCCCTTCGCCCAGGGCCAGGGCAAGTCGATTGATGCGCTTTTTAAGCGTTGATAATCTAGCCGTTTGACCTGTTTCAGGTTGAGCCGTATTTGCTCCGGTTGATTGCATCGCCAGGCCGGTTGACTTTAAAGGGCCGCCTCACGTTGGCCCGCTGCCGTGATGATTTCGCTGCTGTTGGTTCTGGTTTGTTACGGCCTGCTGCTGGGGCAGCCGGCGTTGGCACCGGCTGGATGGCCGGCACAGGGGCAGGCCTACGCCGGCGATAATCCCTTCTTTACCAGCGAAGAAATCGTCGAGCTCACGCTCTCGCTGCCGCTGGAGCAGGTTCTGAAAGACCGCGGCGCTAGTCCCAGTATCCACCCGGCCCTCATCACCTACCGCGATGCCAAGGCCACCCTGCAAACGCTGGCCGTGCAGGTGCAGGTGCGCGGCAATCGGCGCAAAGACCCCAACGTGTGCGACTTCCCGCCGCTGCTGGTAAAGTTTCCACCGCCCAACGGGCACACCGCCCTATTCGGGCCCGTAGCCGAGCTGAAACTGACCACCCACTGCCTCTCCGACGAATACACCCTGCGGGAATACCTCGTGTATAAGCTCTACAACGCTCTGACGGACTTCAGCTACCGGGTCAGGCTATGTCGCATCACCTACCGCGACGACAGCGGCCGGGGCAGCACATCGGTGCACTACGGCTTCTTTTTGGAAAATACCGAGGCGATGGCGCGGCGCAACCAGGCCAAGGTGGTGCCGAAGCCCTTGTTCATCGGCATGGACAACCTGGACCAACCGGCCACGGCCACGATGGTCATGTTCCAATACATGATTGGCAACACGGATTGGTCGGTGCCCTACCGGCACAATATCCGCCTGCTGGCCCGCAGCCTGAGTACCCCGCCAATACCGGTGACCTTCGATTTCGATTACAGCGGATTGGTGAATGCCCCCTACGCCGTGCCGCCGGAGCAGCTCGGCATCACGTCGGTGCGGCAGCGACTGTATCGGGGCTACGACTTCCCGCCGGAGACGTATGCCGCCATTCGCGACCTTTTCAATGCCCGGCGCACCGCGCTCTACAACGTGTACCTGGCCTGCCCCTACCTCAGCCGCAATGAGCAGGAATTTGCCACCCACTATTTAGATGGGTTCTATAAAGTCCTCAACGATTCCAAAGACTTTGAGCGCCAAATCGTGCGAGTGGGGCGGCAAAACGAACGAAAATACACCCATATCAGGGGCTTCGACTGACTGGAAGCCCTGCCAATTTGGCGGGGCTTTTTTTGGAGCGATTTTGGATTGATGTTGGTACATTAATTTTATTAATTACCCTCTTCATCATGGCAAACGAAACCAGCAGCGCCGCTTCTGAAGCCAGCGCCCCCTACGTAGTGCCGGCGCAAACGCGCATCGGCCACATCCATTTGCAGGTCACTGACATCGACAAAGCTCTGGGCTTTTACCGCGACATTCTGGGCTTCCAGGTGGTGCAGCGCTTTGGCAATCAGGTGGCGTTTATTTCGGCCGGCGGCTACCATCACCACATCGGGCTCAATACTTGGAACAGCTTGGGCGGCCCACCCGCCCGCAAGCAGGGCGCGGGGCTGTACCACACGGCCATTCTCTACGCCACGCGGGCCGAACTGGCCGGCGCGCTTAAGCAATTGGTAAAAGCCAATTACCCCATCACCGGCTCGGCCGACCACGGCGTGTCAGAAGCCATTTACCTCGACGACCCCGATGGCAACGGGGTGGAGCTGTACTGGGACCGGCCGCGCGAGCAGTGGCCCATGACGGCCAACGGCGAAGTGCAGATGTACACCCGCGCCCTCGACCTGAACGCGCTGCTGGCGGAAGCATAAGCTGAACCAAATCTTGGCGTACCGGGTAGTACCCCCGCGCCCTATCTTTGCGGCTCGAAAGCTCACCTCCCCCACTCCATCACTTCCCCCCATTCGCTCATGATTATTGGCGTTCCTAAGGAGATTAAAAACAATGAAAACCGCGTGGGCCTCACGCCCGCCGGCGTAGCCGAATTGCGCAAGCATGGCCACAACGTGCTGGTGCAACACACCGCCGGCGAAGGCTCGGGCTTCTCGGACGAGGAGTACCAGACCGCCGGCGCGACCATCCTGCCCACCATTGCCGACGTGTACGGGCAGGCCGAGATGATTATCAAAGTGAAGGAGCCGATTGCCGAGGAGTATCCGCTCATCAAGGAAAACCAACTGCTGTTCACGTACTTCCACTTCGCCAGCGGCGAGGAGCTGACCCACGCCATGATTGAGCGCAAGGCCATCTGCCTGGCTTATGAGACGGTAGAGCTCAGCAACCGCGCCCTGCCCCTGCTCATCCCGATGAGCGAAGTGGCCGGCCGCATGGCCCCGCAGGAAGGTGCCAAGTACCTGGAGAAACCCCTGAAAGGCCGTGGCATTCTGCTCGGCGGCGTACCCGGTGTGAAGCCCGCGAACGTGCTCGTACTGGGCGGCGGCGTGGTAGGCACCCAGGCTGCGAAAGTGGCCGCCGGTCTCGGCGCACAGGTTACCATCATGGATATCAGCCTGAACCGTCTGCGCGAGCTCGACGACTTCATGCCTAAGAACGTGGTGACGCAGTACTCGAACGAGTACAACATCCGCGAAGCCATCAAAACCTCGGACCTGATTGTGGGCGCGGTGCTGATTCCCGGCGCGAAGGCCCCGCACCTCATCACCCGCGACATGCTGAAGACCATGCGTCCCGGAACCGTGGTAGTGGATGTGGCTGTGGACCAGGGTGGTTGCATCGAAACCTGCCACCCCACCACCCACGAAAACCCGACTTTCATCATCGACGACGTGGTGCATTACTGCGTGGCCAATATGCCCGGCGCGGTGCCCTACACCTCGACCCTGGCCCTGACCAACGCCACCCTGCCCTACGCCGTGAAACTAGCCAACCAGGGCTGGCAGGAAGCCTGCCGCCGCGACGAGGCCCTGCGCCTCGGCCTGAACGTGGTGCACGGCGAGGTAGTCTACAAAGGCGTAGCCGAAGCCTGGGGCCTGCCCTTGGTGAACGTGGAAACCGTGCTGGAACTGGCTGCGGTATAGGCAACTGCAACGGGGCCTGTCATTGCGAGTGGTGCGCAGCGCAACGCGGCAATCCGTCCCTCAAAGCACTAAGCCCTGAGATGTGAAAAGCCCCGACGCCTGCAACGGCGTCGGGGCTTTTCGCTACTATGTGTGAATTAAAAACATTTGTGAATCCTTGTCACGAAAATTGGCTGGTTGCGCTTTGAGGACGGATTACCGCGTTCCGCTGCGCTCCACTCGCAATGACAACATAATTTAAATGCTTCCCTCCCCTGCTATCCGCCTGCTGCTGCGTCGCTTTGCGCTGCTGCTGGCCGTTTATACGCTGCTTCGCCTGGGTTTTTACTGCCTTAATCTGGTCACGTTCCGGGGCATTGCGCCGGGGGCGGTGGCGCAGGCATTCGTACACGGGCTGCGGTTCGATATTGCCGCGCTGCTGTGGCTGAATTTGCCGCTGGTGCTGCTGTCGCTGCTGGTGCCGGTGGAGGCACAGCGCGGGCAGCAGTGGCTGCGCGCGCTTTTTGTGCTGCTGAACGTGCCAGGGTTCCTGCTCAATATCATTGATTGGGAATACTTTAAGTTCATCGGGCGGCGGCTGAGCAACGAGTGGAGCACCATCGGCCATGACATTGCCCAGCAGGCTGGCCAGATTGGCCTGCACTACTGGTACCTGGCCATTCCGCTGGCAGGGCTGGTGTATGTGCTGTGGCGGCTGTGCCCCATGCCCACGCTAACTGAGCAGGTTGCTTCGGCCGGCCGCTGGGGTTGGGTGCAGCGCACCGCGGAGTTTATGCTGGTGGTGGGCCTGGTGGTGCTGGGCCTGCGTGGCGGCTGGCAGCTCAAGCCGCTGCGCACCGGCATTGCCTTCGAGCAGCAGCCCGCCGTGCTCGGCCACCTGGCGTTGAACAGTACGTTCACGGTGCTGAAATCCTTCGATGAAGTGCAGATTGACCGGGTGGGGTATTTTCCGACTGCTACGGCGTTGCGGCCGGCTATGAGCGCCGCCTTGCTGCCCGCCCGAGCCGCCGCGCCCTCCCCGCCCGACAACGTGGTGGTACTGCTGATGGAAAGCTTCGGCTCGGAATACAACGGCGTGGAAAACGGCGGCCAGGGCAGCTTCACGCCGTTTTTCGATTCACTGGCCGTCGCCCCCGGGGCGCGGCTCATGCGCGAGAATTATGCCAACGGCCGCCGCTCCATCGAGGCGCTGCCGGCCGTGCTGTCCGGTCTGCCTTCGCTGATGGATGAGCCGTTTATCACCTCCAGCTTCCAGACCGCGGAGCTGCACGGGCTGGGCGAAATTCTGGGCCGCCACGGCTACAACACGGCCATGTACCACGCCGGCTCCAACGGCACCATGGGCTTCGATATGTTCGCCGGCATTGCCGGAATGCAGCACTACTACGGCCTGAATGAGTACCCCGGCGGGGCCGCCAGCCCCGACTATGACGGCCATTGGGGCATTTTCGACGAGCCTTATCTGCAATACTTCAACCGCCAGCTCACGGCCACCAAACAGCCGTTTATGGCCACGTTGTTCACGCTCAGCGCGCACGAGCCATTCTCACTGCCGAAGCAGTACCAAGGCAAATTCCCGGTGGGCACGCAGCCCATTCATCCCACCATTGCCTACGCGGACATGGCGTTGCGGCGCTTTTTCGCGGCGGCCAGCCGGGAGCCGTGGTACGCGCACACGCTGTTCGTGCTCACGGCCGACCATACGTCGCAATCAGACCGTGCCGGCTACCAAAACCCGCTGGGCGTGCACAAAACGCCGCTGCTGTTTTTCCGCCCCGGCCAGCCGCTGCCGGCCGCCAACCCGCACCGCATCAGCGAGCAGGTCGATGTACCTGCTTCTGTACTTGATGTGCTGGGCCTGGCGCAGGAGCAGCCAGCGCTGCTGCCCTTCGGCTCTTCGGTGTTTGATGCAGCCAGCCCGGGCCGCGCCATATTCCGCGACGGCGACTCGTATTACCTCGTGCATTCCGATTTCGTAGCCGAGCTGACCAATAAGAACGAAGTGCACCTTTACCCCTACCAGACCCATTTCATTCCCAATGAGCCCGTCGCCAAGCCCGACCCGGCATTGGTGAAAAAATACGGCGATGAGTTGCGCGCCTGCGTGCAGTTCTACGTGAATGGGCTGCTGGACAACCGGCTGTATAAGTAACAGCCGCGCATTGCTTGGTAAATTCGGTTTTTCGCTTTTATAATTCACAACGCCATGGGCAGGCCTTTGTAAAAGTCGACGAGTCTGGAGCGCAAAATCAACTCATATTTTGCTCTGAATAGATTAGTTTGTGCGCTTAGATAAACTGTTTTAGTTTGGTTAAGCTCGAATACGGAGATGGTACCGAATTCGTATTTTAAATTATCGGCTTCGTAGCTTTTACGAGCAAACTCTTCGGCTTTTTGGGCGGCATTCCAGCTTTGGCTGGCGGCCTCGGCATCGTACACGGCTTGTTGCACAACCTTGGTTAAGCGGTTGCGCTCAATGTCGGTATCAAGCATGCCCTGCTGGTAGCGCAGACGGCTTTGCCGGATAAGCAGATTATTGCGAAAGCTATTAAATAGCGGGATTGATAATACCAGCCCCGTCCCGTAGTACATATTGTTATTTATCTGGTTGCTGAAATTGTATTCCAGATTGGTATTGCTATAATCGGAGCCCAGGGAGCCGGTTAGTTGCAGGGACGGGTATTTATCAGCCCGGGCCACGGCAATCTGGTGGTAGAGCCGGGCCGCATTATGCCGCTTCGCCACCAGGGCCGGCTGGGTTTCGACGGCCTGCGCTACTTCCTCCCGGGCGGGTGTTTGGAAGTCGATATTTGATAGCGTATTGCCCGATAATGGGCTAATAACGATGTCTTCTGTGGGCTGCGCGTTGATGAGCTGCCGCAGGTCCAGGTACGCCAGGCTTAGCTCGTTTTGGCTGGTAACTACATTTAACTGCTCGGTGGCCTGCTGCGACTGCAGCTTAAACAATGCGCTGGCCGGCACCCGGCCCGCACTGAGCTTGAGCCGGGTCAGGCTCACCAGATGCTCGCTTAATTTGACTTGCTGCTGCTGGCTTTTAATTAATTCCAGCAAATAATTAATGCGAATATAGACCAGCGCGACATCGACCATTATTTCGTTTTTAATGGCCTGCGTCTGATTAGTATTTTGCTCAACCTCCTGCTTGGCCGACTTAATGGCATTAGCCGTTTTGAACCCCTGAAATAGATAAACCGATGAATAGGCGGTGCCGCTCACCGAATTATATTGGCTATTAATGAAATTATTGGTGAGCGGGTCGATGCTGCGTCCTACTGAATTGCTATTGCGCACCTGCCCGTTGAGCGTAGGCAATATGTCAGCTTTTTTCAGTTTGAGCTGCACGGTGGCGGCTTCCCAGTCGAGCAGCGCCCGCTTGAGCTGCAAATTCTGCTGAAAGGCCCGCTCTACACAATCGGCATATGCCAGCACGGTCTGACCATGGCCGGGCCGGGCAATAATCAGGAGCAGCAAAAGCAGCGAGAAAGCGGCCCGATGATTAGGTTTCATTGTAGTTGTCAAGTTTGTCAAACAACTTTTTTACGGCGTACCGCAGCAAGGTATACTTGGCGGTAATTATCTCGCCTTTAAGTTTATATCCAGCTTTCAGCGGAAAGCGGGGCCGGCCGGTGAGTTGGACGATGGTGTAAAAATGGTCTTCCACATTGGCCGGGGAAATGAAGGAGACGCGGCCGTGAATGGCGCCATACTGGTAATAGTAATAGGCGTTGATTTTCAGGTTTACGGCCTGGCCGGTGCGCACGAAGGCCATCTCGCGCTCGGGCAGTATCACCTTGGCGTAGAACTGTTCCTGCTGCGGGGCGATGACGGCCAGGGGCTGATTGCGGTCCAGCAGCTCGGTTTTTTGCCGGTCGTTGTAGAGGTTGATGATGTGGCCGGCCACGGGGGCCCGCACAATGAGCTGGTTGGCAACATCGCCTAACACCACGGCCGTGTTGCGGGCGCTGGCCAGTTGGGAGCGCAGGTCCAGCAGTTCGCGCTGCTTGCTTTGCTCGTCCTGTTGCAGCGTGTTCAGGTCAATGTTGAGGCTGGCAACCTGCTGCCGGAAATTCTGGAGCAGCGTGGTCTGGTAGGCGCGTTTCTGCTCGTAGGTGGCGCGGGTTTCGGAGGCTTCTTTGCGTTTGAGCAGGCTGCGGCTTTTCGATTCTGAGGCTTCCACGCGGGAAAGGGCGTGGCGGGCATACAGAATTGAATCGGACCGGTACTGGTCCCGGGTCATGGCGTTTTGCTGCCGGGCATAGCCAGTGGCGGCGGCCAGGGTGTGCAGTTCCCGCTGGTTCTGCTGGAGGTCGGCGGCATAAATCTGATGAAACAGGGTGCGCTGCTGCTCAATGGCCGCGCGGCGCTCGCGGGTGTAGGCCAGCATGCGCTCGGCCACCGCAATTTTGTTCTCGATGAGCCCCACCTCCTGCCGCGTGGTGGCGTAGTCATATTGCACCTTCTTGTTTTCCAGTACGAAAAGCGTGTCGCCTTGCCGCACGTTGTCGCCTTCGCGCACCAGCACTTTCACAACGTGCACATCGGTGGGCGTCCGAATAACCGACTGCGGATTGCGGGAGTAAATCTCGCCTTCCTTAAAGTCGATGGTTTCGTTAATGTGCATGAAAATCAGCAGGCCAATGGAGATGACCAGAAAGCCAACCAGCAGGCCGCCAAACACCTGGATGAGCCGGGTGGCCATGTTAGGCCGGTACGACAAGGGTTCCATTTTCGAGGGAAAAATGCTTGGTGAACTGGATGTAATCGATGTTCTCGTGCGAAATCACAATCAGGATTTTGCTAGTGAACTCGTTGAGCAGGTATTCAATCTGCTTGCGCGAGGCCGCGTCAATTCCGGAAAGCACTTCGTCGAGAATCACCACATCGGCGGCCGAAAACAGCGCGCGCAGCAGCAGTATCTTTTTGCGCTGGCCGGTGGATAGGTTGCGGCCGTTTTCATTGATGAGAAAGCCCAGGGCTTCCTCTTTTGAGGCGATGAACTCGTAGAGGCCAATTTTGCGGGCCATGTGCAGGATGCGCTCCGGCGACACGTCGCGGCCGAAAGCAATGTTGAATTCGATGGTGTCGTTGAATAAAATGTCCTCGTTGGTCACCAGCACCAGCTTGTCCTTCACTTTTTCGGTGGCGTAGAAGCGGCTGTCAATGTCGTTGAGCAGCATGCGGCCGGCGGCGGGCTCGTAGAGGCCGGTCAGGACCTTGCTCAGGGTGGTTTTGCCGGAGCCGTTCCGGCCTTCGATGCGGATTTTGTCCCCGCTCACCGCCTCAAACGAGAGGTTGTGCAGCACCAGCTGCTGCGGGTTGTAGCCAAAGCCCAGCTCGCACATTGCCAGGCTGTTTACCGAAAAATCCTCGATGCCCCGGGCCGCAGAGGTAGCCGCTGGCGCTTCCTCAAAATCGAGATAGCGGCGCAGAACCACCTCGTTTTCCTGCAGCTCCAGGTTTTCGGACAGGATGCCGCGCAACGACGAGAACACCCGCTCCGAGAGAGCAATGAAGGTGATGATTTGGCCCAGCGAAATGGCGTTGTTGAGGATGGCCTTTTTGGTGAGCACCACAATTATCAGCAGCGAGGCCAGCATGGTGATTATGGACACCACGGCCACGTTCACCAGGTCGACGTACTTGTTGCTTATCTGCACTTTAAGCAGCTGATTCACGATTTGCAGCAGCTTGCGCGAGTAGGTTTCCTCGATGCGGAACGACTTGAGCACCTGAATGCCGTCGAGCTTCTCAATCATTCGGGTGAAGAATTCGGACTTGCGCAGGAAGCGCAGCCGCTCGTTGCGCCGCAGCGTGGGCGTGACCAGCCGGAACCAGCCGTAAAAGGCCACCATCACCACGCAGATAACCAGGGTCAGCTTCGCATCGATGTAGAACAGAATGCCCAGCGAGTAGACCGACACGAAGACATCGACCAGAATGCTGGTGAAAAAGCGCAGGAAAAACCCCTTCAGCTTGAAGGCGTCGCTCATGCGCTCGGTCAGGTCGCCGCGCTTGAAAGATTGGATATAGGGCAACGAATACTGGTTCAGCTTTTCATCGAACCGCGTTAAGAAGTACTTATCCAGAATGTTGCCCATGTGAATGCCCACGAAGGACACATTGAGCCGGGTAGCCAGGTCGAAGAGTTTGAATACGCCCAGGCCAATGGCAAACACCACCAGCGTATTGAGCTGGTAGGACGGCAGCACGTAGTCAATCAGCACCTGGTTGATAAACACCGACAGCTGGGCCGTCATGGCCGAAAACAGGGCCGCGAAAATGTAGATGTACCAGATTTTGCGGTACTGGCCCAGCTCCTTCAGCAGGGTGAGGTAAGGGCTGGGTTCCGGCTGCGCGCCGGCGGGGCGGGTGGCCGGAGCCTTAGGGGCTATCTGGTCCGGCTTGGGGGGTAGCGGGGCCACGGTGAGCACCAGCGGGGCCTGCAGCATCATCTGGGTTTCGCTGTTTTTCAGGGCCCGGAAGTGCTTGGGCAGGGCCCCGGCTTCCTGGTTGAACAGCAGGTCGTGCAGGAAATTCTGCTCGGCCTCTTTGTCCTTCAGCCCAAAATTCTCCTTCAAATAAGAGAAGTAGCTGAGCTTGTTGAACAGCGTGCTGGCGTTGTTAGTGGTGAGCGCCTGCTCAATTCTCACGTCGTAGGGCAACAGCTCCTGGTTGCAGAGCACCATGAGCTTCTGCTCCATCTGCACCAGGTTCCAGTAGCTTTTGCTGAAGTACGCCATGTGCTTCAGCTCGGGCAACGTCACGTAGTATTCGTTAGCTTTAGCGGGGTCCAGCACCCGCAGCTTGGCCCCTCTTATTTTATCCACCACCACGTAGTGCAGCCCGTTTTCGTGCACGATGGGCATGATAAACGGAATCAGCTCCTGCCAGCCGGCCGGATTCGATTGCAGGTGGTTGATGTCGAGAATCCGCAGCAGGGCCGAGAACTCGTGCTGCTGCAGGAAATTCTGCAGGTCGGTCAGGCTTGAGCCCTGCTCATCCAGAAAGATATTCTGCTGGATGTACTTGCGGCTCACGTCCTGGTCGAAGATATTGAAGATGGTCTTCACCGCGCTGATGCCGCAATCGTTGTTTTTCAACTGACAGTCTACCATGGCGTTTCGAGAAAAATGGTGAAGATTCCGCCGCTGAATGCGGCATTCCGGCAGGCGCGGGCCGCTAGGGCGTTACTGCCAGGGCCGGCATTTCCACGGCGAGGGCCTGCTGCCAGGCGGCCAGCAGCTCCTGGCCGCTGGCATAGCGCGCCTGGGGGTCCTTTTGGAGCGCGTGCAACAGCACTTGCTCGTGCGGCACGGAGGGACTGAAATGCAGGCTAAAATCATAGGTCGCAATCGAGGCGGCCCGCTCTAGCCAAGTTTCGCCCGCAAAGGGCAGCTCCTTGTGGTAGAGCTTGAAAATAACGAGGGCAATCTGGTACACTTCGGCGCGGAAATCGGCCGCCTGCTTACTGAACTTATAGTTGTGCTGCTTAATGCGTTCCGGGGCCATGTAGGTGGGCACGCCGCCCCGACAGATGAGCTGCTCGCGCTCGGAAATGCCCACGCGGTACGCATAGCCAAAATCAATCATGGTTACCCGGTCGGCATCCACCACAAAATTGCGGGCATGGATGTCGCCGTGCACAATGCCGTGGCCATGCAGATGGGCCAGTGCCGACAAAATTTGCGTGGCCAGTTCCGTAGCGGTGGCCTCGCAGATGTTGACATTGCGGGCGGCCTCGGACAAGGATGCGCCCGGCAGATATTCCAGCACCGCGTAGTGGTACGGCTCGGTGTGGTAGGCATGCAGCAGGCAGATGCCAGGGTGCGCCGGCAGGGCGCGCATAATGTCGAACTCCTGCTGAAACTGCTCAAAGTCATCATCCAGGTGGGTATCGGGGCGGATGCTCTCCGGCTTGTGGGAAAACAGCTTCAGCACCACCGGCTGGCCGGTTTCGCCGTCGGTGGCCCGGTACACCTGCACGTCGTCGTGCAACGACAGCAATTCGGTAATCAGGTATTGGCCAAGCTGCGCGCCTGGCTCATAAAGCGCCGCTCGGGGCACCAGGTCTGCCTCCCCTTCCCTGCGCACCACGTCGAGGCGGTGCAGGTCTTTGAGAAACTTAGCCACCAACGGCTCAACCACCGCCGCGCTGGCCCCGGTTATGAGGGCCTGCAATCCGGTGGTCAGCTCCGGGGCCGTTTTGGGGGCATCCAGCAGGCCGATGAACGTGGCAATCGTCCGGTTAATTTTATACTCGTTTTTGAGGGTTTCGATGTAGAACTCATCTTCGTGCTCGCGCACGCTCACCCCTTGCGAAAGGTAAAATCTTTGAGCTTTCATAGGCGCAGAGGCTTGAAGTATGATTGCAGAAAAGGCGGTACAGGCGGGCGTGGGGCCAGAATCAATTGCGGCGCTTACCGCGACCCGGTAAGTAGGAAAAATCAAGAGCTGGAAAAACAGAATAAGTCCCGCTTTTCCAGCTCTTATTTTTCGCTAGTGCAATCCAATACAGTTACTGCCTCATATCAGATTGCGACACGCCGGCTTAGCGACGACGACGGCTGCTGCGACGACGACGGCTGCTGCTGCGGCGGGTGCTGCTGCTGCTGCTGCTGCGGCTGTAGTGGCGACGACGGCCACCACCAACGATTAACTCAACTTGCTGCATTTGCAGCTCGGACACGAGGTTATCTAGAGTAAGCATGACAGTAAAGGTTAGAATGTGGGAGAGATTTTGGGCAGCTGCTTATACAAATTTATATATACAAATTTATATTGTTAATAAGTCATCAAGTGATAATAATTACATTTTTTTCTAAAGCTGATGTGTACACACAGTCTAGATATGGCATATCTCCCTGTTTTACTACTTATAATTCAACTTTATAGTCGAGCAAATATTTATTATTTCATATAATCCTGGCATTGCAATTGCTTGCCTAATTTTAGACTATTCCGATACAGACCAGGTTCCCGCTATCAACTATCCGGTAAGTCAGCGACTTGCTTTTGCCAGTGCTTGAGGCATAATTCGCGGCGCTGAGCAAATAGAGCACAACCGTAAAAGCTATTGGGTCTGCTCGCCGGATTTCTGGCCGGTCCCAGCAAAAGCGCAAGCGTATGCGGAAATCAGGGTTACTGCCTGGAGTAGTTTTGGCCCTGCTGGCTGCTGGTGCATTTCATCAAGGGCCCATCTGCACCTAACCCTAACAAACCACCAACCATATAATCACCTTCATACTAATTACTTATATCCGAATCGAACCCGAATTTGCTTTCCCGCGTTAGAGGCAACTCAATTGCAGCGTTCTAAAACGACGCAGGCACTTTGTTTCACTAACCTATCGGTCCTATGAAAAAGCAACCCCTCGTTCTCGCCTTGTTCCTCGCCGTTTGTGGTTTCTCGGCCAACGCCCAAAGCAGCACCAGCACTACTACCACGCGCCAAACGACGGTGACGCCCGCCCCGGCCACGTACCCTACGGCTACGCCCGCGCCTGCGACTTCCACCACTACGGAATCGACCACGACCACCACTGACCCGGCTTCTACTACGGTAATTCAGGCAGCCCCCGCCCAAACTGCCATTCCCGCCGATACCAAGGTGAAGGATAAGCGCAACAAGACGAAAATAAAGCCGAAAAGATAGGGCCTTCTGCCCATCGTTTTCCATTTAAAAAGCCCGGTCGCAAGCAATTGCGGCCGGGCTTTTTGCATTACTGATTATCGGCGTGAAATGGCCTCAGTGGGCGGGAGAAGCTCCATGTGGGGCCTTGCCAATGATTGATTATTACCGGCGCAGCAGTTTGAGGTGTGCCTGGGCGTGCGCGCTGGTTAGGTGCAGCATGTAGACGCCGCTGGCCTGCATCTGGCGGGAGAAATCGAGCCGAAGGGTGGTGGCCCCGTTCAGAGCCGGGAGGGTCCCGCTGCTCACTTTCGCCCCGAGCGCCGACACCAATGTGTAGGAAACCTCGCCCTGCAAAGCCTCGGGCAACAGCAGGCTTACCTGGCCGTCCGACGGGTTGGGGTATGCATTCACCAACGCCGTCAACTCCGTATTGCCTGCGGTTTTGCGGGCCACGGGGGCCGGGCTGCCAGCGGAAGACGCGGCGGCGATGCGCGCCGCGCCATCAATCACATCAAAGGTGATGGTGTGCGGGGTGCCCGCGGTGCCGTCGGCCGCGTAGGACGTGGCGGTGAGGACATAGCTACCGGCCGCAGGGGTCCAGTCGGTATAGTCGCCCGCGCCGTTGTCGCCGAACAGCGCATATGGGACCAGAAATTCGGTCTGGCTCCAGGTCTGGGTGCCTCCAAGCTCAAACTCGACCCGGCCCACTGTAGCGGGATTGGTGTTGGCCCGGATGTTCAGATTGCGAGTGGGAAGCGTGGCCAGATTCAGCGTGGCCCCGTCTGTGAGGGCCATAAACTCGAAGCCGGTATTGGCGTTGACCAAGGTGTAGGTGATATGGCCGGGCGTAGTAGGCTCATTGATTACAGAGAAGGCGATTTCCAGCGGGGTGCCCGCGCAACCGGTGGCGGAGTACGGCTGGGCCGACAAGGACTCGTAGCGCCCCAGGGCCAGGGTATGGCCGAAGTAGTCGCCAGCGGCATTGTCGCCGAACAGCGTGTACGGGGCATAGAGCTCGGTCTGGCTCTGGCTGGTAGGCCCATGGAGGCTGAACACGACACTGCTGATACTACGGGCCGAGGTGGTATTGGCCCTCACGCTCAGGTTTTGCGTGGGCAGCGTGGCCAAATTGAGCACCATCCCGTTGGTGAGGGGCATAATGTCGGTATCGGTATCCGCATCGACCAGGGTGAAGCTGGTGACGGCTTGTTTGGCCCGTTTGATAACGATGGTCAGCGGAGCCGAGGTGCAGCCGTTCACCGTGAGCGTGAGGCTATAAGTGCCCGGCGGCAGATACGAGAACAGAAAAGAGTTTCCTCCGGACGGTTTGGGCGCATTCGGCGTGAGCTGGGCCGTGGCCCCCGCCGGCGGGTTCAGCACCTGAATAAAACCGGTGGTGGTGGTGCAGTTGGGCTGCGTTACCCTGACGTTGGCCAGCGTGAGCACCGGCGGCGCAGGAGCCGGATTGATGACGACGGTGTATGGCGCGGAAGTGCAGCCATTCACCGTCAGGGTCAGGCTATAGGTGCCCGGCACCAGGTACGAGAACAGGTAGGCATTGCCTCCAGACGGTTTGGGCGCGTTCGGCGTGAGTTGGGCCACGCTGTTAAACGGCGCATTCAGCACCTGAATAAACCCGGTAGGGATAGTGCAGGTAGGTTGCGTGACCGTGACGTTGGCGCTCGAAAGGACAGGCGGCGATGGGCAGGTGGTGGCCGTGGCGCTGGTGCCAGCGCTGGCCGCTGTGCCCAAGGGCATTACACGACCGAAACTCACCGTTGAAAATAATAAGACGGAGGCCAGCACCGCCAGCACCAGCCGTTGCCAACCGGCGGTGGGTTTCTGGTTTCGTTCGCAATTTATTGGCTCATACTTGCCGGGTGATACTACGCTGCCCCAGGGGGTTCCGGGGGCACTGGCACGTGCGATAATTGATTCATGTTTTTTCATGGCTATTGGCAAAAAAATGCGATGGGCAGAAAAGGTGCCGGGCAGCTGTTACACTGCCTATTAGCCGCAGCACAGCCCCAGGCGACGAGCCGGCACACCATTCTAAAATGCGGAGTCATTGGGTGCGCCGCTGCTTGGGCGCAATGCGCGGCCGGGCCGGCAGCGGGGCTACCGGGTGCAAGCGCATGGGGTGCTGCAAGTGCAGCACCAGCCGGAAGGGGAACCCGATTATCAAACGGTAGCCGGGAGTGGGGCTTCAATGCTCAAGGCGATGCGCGCAGGGCTTCAACGCCTGGTTCAGCGTACCCGCGGGCGGGTGCTGCGCGGCGGTATTTCGGAGTGAAGCAGGAAATACCCAGCCGCTTTTCAGGCCGTAAATCACGGCCTCATCATGGAATGAAAAGCCTGGCTATCCATCCCTAATTATATATTCTGCTGTCGGAAACGTGTAGTTAAGGTGACATAGGAATTATATTTTGAGGTGAACAAAAAATCATCCTACCGCTCAGCTTTCCCTCACCAAGCCACTACTGGCGCGTTGAAGCGCTTCTCCGGCAGGCAATCAAATATAACATATTATATATCATATACTAATAATATCCCTCACGCGCCACCATTAATAAAATGCTATGTACTACCCCCGCTTGAATTAACCCGAAGTACTGCTTGGCTAGCCGGATATACGGCTTCCTGCAAAGGCCTACAACCTACCGCCCCACCGCTGCCTCAAACGGCGGAATCTCCTCCAGTCGCTCGTTGGTCCGCGTCGCGAAATCGACCCGCCAGCAGTAGTGCACCAGGCCGTTGGTGAGCAGCAGCAGCGGTGCGCCGATGGTTTGGTTGTAGGTGGTGGCCTGCCGGGCCACGGCGGCATCAATCGCCACCGAGGGCGCTTTGCACTCCACCAGCAGCAGGGGCTGGCCGGCGGGGTCGAGGGCCAGCAGGTCGGTGCGCTTCTGGCGCTGGTTGTAGCGCAGGCCGCGCTCCAGGGCCAGCAGGCCGCGCGGGTAGCCCAGGTGGTTGATTAGATAGTGCACGACATGCTGGCGCACCCACTCCTCGGGCGTGAGCACGACGTGCTTGCGCCGCAGCCCATCCCAGATGAGTGGTTGATTTGTGGCCGATTGCGTAAGTTTGGCGTCGAAAGGCGGCAGGTCCAGGGCTTGCATCACCTCCAAAGGTAGGGGTCTGGTATCGAGTGACTGAGCAACTGAGTGGCTAAGTGACTCCGAAACGCATACCCTTTTCTCACTCCCGAACTTAGCCATCCCGCCACTCAAAACACTTTTATGAAGACCAAAGAAGAGATTGTCAACAACTGGCTACCGCGCTACACCGGCGTGCCGCTGAGCGACTTTGGGCAGTACATCCTGCTCACCAATTTCAGCAACTACGTGTACATGTTTGCCGAGCAGTTCGAGTGCGAAGTGCGCGGGCTGGACAAGCCCATGCAGACGGCCACGGCCAATGGCATCACCATCATCAACTTCGGCATGGGCTCGCCGATGGCGGCCACGGTGATGGATTTGCTGTCGGCCATCAAGCCCAAGGCGGCCCTGTTTCTGGGCAAGTGCGGCGGGTTGAAAAAGACCAAGCTCGGAGATTTGGTGCTGCCCATCGCGGCCATTCGCGGCGACGGTACTTCGGATGACTACCTGCCCAAGGAAATCCCGGCCCTGCCCTCATTCCGCCTGCAACGCGCTGTCTCGTCGATGATTAAAAAGCACGAGCTGGACTACTACACCGGCACGGTGTACACCACCAACCGCCGCGTGTGGGAGCACGACCAGGATTTTAAGGACTACCTGCGCCGCGTGCGCGCCCTGGCTGTGGACATGGAAACGGCCACCATTTTCGTGGTCGGCTTCATGAATGACATCCCGCACGGCGCGCTGCTGCTGGTGAGCGACAACCCGATGACCCCCGAAGGCGTGAAAACCTCAGAATCGGACTCGAAAGTGACCACCGATTTCGTGAAGCGCCACCTGCAAATCGGCATCGAGTCGCTGCAGGAGCTGCAGTTCTCGGGCGAGTCGGTGAAGCACATGCGCTTCGAGTAAGGGGCTCTTGATTTGACGACTCCGGAACGTCATGCTGAGCGAAGTCGAAGCATCTCTACCGTGAGAGTAATTCATTTACTGTTGCGGTAGAGATGCTTCGACTTCGCTCAGCATGACGTTCTTTTTTATTCTTTCTTACCAGAATTCTTCCGCTCAAAATTCTTCGTATGGCGCTCCGCTCCTGTTTCCATTTCCCCAAACTCGCCGCGCCGCTGCTGGCCCTCGCGTTGCTCAGCAGCTGCTCCGCGAAGCGCGAGGCCGTGGATTTGCTGGTTACCAACGCCACAGTCTACACCGTCGATTCGACCTTTTCTAAGGCCGAAGCCTTTGCGGTGAAGGATGGCAAATTTGTGGCCGTGGGGCCGGCGGCTGAGCTGAAAGCGAAGTACCAGGCGGCGCAGGAAGTGGACGCGGGCGGCAAGTTCATTTATCCCGGTTTTTACGACGCGCACTGCCATTTCTACCGCTACGCGCTGGCCCTGCCGAGCGCCGATTTGGTGGGAACAAACTCGTGGAAAGAGGTGATTCAGAAGCTACAGGAGAACCGGAAGAAATACCCGCAGGCTGCCTGGCTCACGGGGCGCGGCTGGGACCAAAACGACTGGCCCAGCAAGCAATTTCCAACCAAGGACACGCTCGACCAGCTGTTTCCCGACGTGCCCGTGCTACTGGTTCGCGTGGACGGCCACGCCGCACTGGTGAACCAGAAGGCGCTGGATTTGGCCGGTGTCACGGCCCGCACACCCATCAGCGGCGGCATTATTATGCGCGATGCGCAGGGCCGCCTCACCGGCCTTTTGGTGGACAATGCTACCCGCCTGGTGAGCAGCAAAATCCCCGACCCGGCCCCAGACGAAGCCGCCCAACTCCTGCTGCAAGCCCAGCAAAACTGCCTGGCCGTGGGCCTCACCAGCCTCGCCGATGCCGGCCTCGACAAAGCCAACATCGACCAGATGGCTGCCCTACAGCAGCAAAAGAAGCTCAAGCTGCGCCTCTACACTATGCTGAACCCGACGCCGGAAAATCGGGCATTTTATCTAAAAAATGGCCCGGTGCTGACGGACCAGCTCACCATCAATTCCTTCAAAGTGTACGCCGACGGCGCGCTCGGCTCGCGTGGGGCCTGCCTGGTGAAGCCCTATGCCGACCGGCCCAAGGAAACCGGCTTTCTGCTTTCGACCGAAAAGCAGTTCCGCGCCCTGGCCAAAGAGTTGGCCGCGTCGAAATTCCAGATGAATACCCACGCCATCGGCGACTCGGCCAACCGCATCATCCTCAATATCTACGGCGAGGCGCTGCACCGCCAGAAGGACCGCCGCTGGCGCATTGAGCACGCTCAGGTTGTCACCCCGGCCGACATGCCCAAATTTGGGCAGTTCGGCATAGTGCCCTCGGTGCAGCCTACCCACGCTACGTCGGATATGTACTGGGCCGGCGAGCGGCTGGGTGCTGAGCGCCTGAAAACGGCCTACGCTTACAAAGAGCTGCTGAAGCAATACGGCCAGCTGGCGCTGGGCTCCGACTTTCCGGTGGAGAACATCAACCCGCTGTTCGGCTTCCACTCGGCCGTGGCCCGGCAGGATGCCAAGAACTTTCCTAAAGGCGGTTTTCAGATGGAAAATGCCATTTCGCGGCCCGATGCCCTGCGCGGCATGACCACCTGGGCCGCCCACGCCGGTTTTGAGGAGAAGCGCAAGGGCCAGATTAAGCCCGGCATGCTGGCCGATTTCGTGGTGCTGGATACCGACTTGCTGACCGCGCCGAAGGAGAAATTGCGCGCTGCACAGGTGCTGCAAACGTGGATTGGCGGGGAGTCGGTATTTACCAGAAAATAGCAAAACGCTAACGCAGAACGGCCGGCTGAGCGATGCTCAGCCGGCCGTTCTGCGTTAAAAAATCCTGATGGCTAGCGCTGCGGGGCTTCGTCGGCCGAGCCGCCGTAGATGGCGGGCACGGGGATGTCGAGCAGGCGCAAGTACACCGAGAGCTGGCCCCGGTGGTGAATGAGGTGGTTGAGCACCATCACGCGGGCCACCATGATGCGGGGCATGGCCATGATGGTTTGCTCGCCGCGGCGCATGCTCCACATTTCCCAGAAGGTGGCGTCGTCGACGTCGGCCAGGGCCTGGCGCAGGGTTTCGCCGTTCAGGTCGAAGCGGCGCAGGACTTCGTCGGTGTGAGTGGGCGAAGGCGGAAAATGGCCGGCGGCCATGTCCGTTTCAGCGCCTTGCAGGCTGATTTGCAGGAAGCTCACCAGGTTGGCCATGTGCGAGGCCAGCGTGCCCAGCTTCATGCTTTTGGGGTGGGGCTGCCAGTCGAACTTATCGGTGGGGATGCGTTCGAGCAGGCGACGGGTGAGGGCCAGTTCGCGCTGGGCTTCCTGGGCCAGGGCGGCCTGCGGAGTGAGGCGGCTGGGGGCGGTGGTGGTTTCGCTCATTGGGTTGGGAACAAAAAAGAGAAAGAAGGTGAACGGGCTGATTGGTCGGCACCGGCTGCTAGACGCACCGGGCCGCCAATTACTTTACCGGCTCATCGGGGCACCCATTTCAGCGGCTGCCGAGGCGGGCGGTGGGCCAGGCAGAATTATCGGCCCCAGCGAATCTTCGCGCAGCTTCTTGCCGCGCAGCTGGAGCAGGAAATAAAGGCCCAGGATGAAGAACACAATCAGGGCCAGCAGGCTGTTGCGCATCGAGCCGGTGACCTGGTTGATAATGCCGAACGTAGCCGTGCCGATGACGATGCTCAGCTTCTCGGTCACGTCGAAGAAGCTGAAGAAGGCGGCCGAGTTGGGCGTGTTTTCGGGGATGATTTTGGAGTAGGTGCTGCGGCTCAGGCTCTGGATGGCACCCATGGTGAGGCCGATGACGGACGCCAGCGCGTAGAAGCTCCAGCCGGCCTGCACGAAGTAGCCAGCGATGCAAATCAACATCCAGATGAACACCGACCAGCTCAGCGCCCGCGTGTTGCCGATGCGCTCGGAGAGCTTGGCGAACAGGTAAGCGCCCGCGATGGCCACCACCTGGAGCAGCAAAATGGTGAGGATGAGCGCGCCCGATTCGAGGTGCAATTCATCGGTGCCGAAGAGGGTGGCCACGTACATCACCGTTTGCACGCCCATGTTGTAGGTGAAATAGGCGAGCAGGAATTTCTTCACGTTGGGCAGCTGCTTGAGCTGGTCCCACACCTTGCCCAGCTCGTGGAAACCGTTTAGCAGCCAGCCGCCTTTGGCTTCGGGGGCATCGGCGGGACGGCCGCGGTCGGGCGGCAGCGTGGCGAAGGGAATCTGGGCGAAGCCGGCCCACCACAGGCCAGTGAGCAGGAAGGAAAGCTGCGCGGCCCGCTCGGCCCCAATGCCGATTTTATCGTGGAACTGATTAATCACCAGGCAGGTCACCAGCAGGATAACCGAGCCTATGTAGCCCATCGAAAAGCCCTTGGCCGAGAGCGAATCAAACTTTTCCTCCGAACTGATTTCGGGCAAATAAGAATTATAGAACACGATGCTGCCCGAAAAACCCACCGTGGCCGCCACGAAAATGAACGTGGACAGCGTGAGCGTGGCCGGCGAGAAGAAGAACAGGCCCGCGCACGAGGCCGCCCCGATGTAGCAGAAGATTTGCAGAAATAGCTTCTTGCGCCCCGAAAAATCGGCCAGCGAGGTGAGGAAAGGGCTGACGATGGCAATGAGCAGGAATGACACCGAGATGGCGTAGTTCAGCAGCGACGAGCCGGGCACCATCATGCCTAGGAAGCTGACGGGGCTCTGGCCGCTGTCGGAGTGCGTAATCTGCTTGATGACGCTGGACCAGTAAATCGGGAAAATCGAGCTGGTGATGACCAGCGGGTACACCGAATTGGCCCAGTCGTAGAACGTCCAGCCGGTGGTGATGCGCTTGTTGTCTTTCTCGAAGCCTGGGGCGGCAGCGGAGGGAGTCGAAGTTGGGGTCATAAGTGGGCGCCGGGAATGTGTGGGGTTGCGCCGGGGAAGGTAACGGGTTTTTACGGCTCAGGTTGGGCCGGGCGGGAATACCGGAGGCCGGCGGGGCTCCGCCAGCGCCAGACCAGCCGGCTTTGTCCCCAGCCCGGAGGAGACTTTTCGGGGAGCGTGAATAAATATTCAATAATAACTATATTTAGACTGTGAGAGCAACGCAGCTCTTGCGCACATCCTCCCGTCTATGACTACATATCCCTCCCTCACCTTGGGCGGCTGGTGCCGCGCTATTGCGCTCCTGGCCCTTGGCATGCCGCTATTGCTGGCTTGCAGCAAAGACAGTGATTCGCCCACGCAGCCCGCCACCACCTACGGCACCTCCGTGACGATTGGCACCGGCGCGGCCCGCAGCTTTGTATCAGCTGATGCCAACGGCAAGCCCACCGAAATTGGCGTGGCCGTGAACGAAGCCGCCCTGGCTAGCCTGCCCACCACGCCGGCCACCGGCATCATGTACGACATGCCGTTGCCCGCCAACAACGCCACCTCCCAGATGCCATTCGACCACATTTCCTTCGACTGGAACCCCAACGGCCACGACCCGTCCCCCATCTACACCCTGCCGCATTTTGATGCCCACTTCTACATGCAGCCCATGGCCGCGCAGCACGCCATCACCCTCGACGACCCCAAGGGCGACATCTTCCCGGCCTCTAACAAGCTGCCCGCCGGCTACATCACGGCGCCCAACGTGGCGCCCGCCCGCACCATCCCCATGATGGGCCGCCACTGGGTAGACCCCACCAGCCCGGAATACACGCCGGGCACGGCCTTCACCCACACCCTCATCTACGGCACCTACGACGGGCACGTCACCTTCGTCGAGCCCATGTTTACCAAGGCCATTCTGGTGCCCGCCGTGAGCATCGAGCGCGACATCAAGCAGCCGGCCGTGTATGAGGTAACGGGCAAGTTCTTCCCCACCAAATACGTCATCCGCTACAACGCGGAGAGTAAGGAATACATCATTTTGCTGAAGGACATGGTGCTGCACTGAGGCGATATGCTACGGCTTTAGCGCCGCTCTGCCCAAGCTTTGGACGTTGGGCGGGGCGGCGCTTGCGTTTGTTTGAATAGGGAATATCGTGGATTGGGGCGGGGAAAGCGGTTATTGCCCTCGTGGCGGTATAAGCAGAATTATCAAATCGCTAAGCAGGACAATAAATCCAGGAATTCACCGGAACTTCACCCCCGGAAAGTCAGGCCCTGCCCCCAGCAGGGCTTTTCCTTTTCCATAAGCAGTTCTTTTTCCCTCCACCTCCACCCCTCTTCATGCGTCGTACCCTTACGCGTTGGCTCTGCCTGGGCAGTGCCTTGTTTGCCTTTTCTGATACGATGGCCGGCACCCCGGCCGTGGCCCCAGTGCCGACAGATGCCCACCCGCTGCGCTTCGTGCCCAACCAGCGGCAGTGGCAGAGCCCCATCCTGTTTGCGGCCGACATTCCGGCCGGACGGATGTTTCTGGAGCGCGGCCGCCTGCTGGTGGCCCGCTACGATGCCCCCGCCGTGGACCGCCAGCACCACGCCGGCCCCGCCGCCGCCCGCGAGCGCATCGGCGGGCACGCCTACTCGGTGAGCTTCGTGGGGGCCAATGCCCGACCCGCCGTGCGCGGCGAGCAGCCCACCGGCGAGCATATGAACTACTTCCTCGGCAACGACGAAAGCCGCTGGGCTACCGACGTGCCCGCCTTCACCGACGTGCGCTACCAGCAGCTTTACCCCGGCACCGACCTGCGCTTTTACTCGCGCGGCCCGGTGATGGAGTACGATTTCGAGCTGGCTGCCGGGGCCGATGCGGCTCGCATCAAGCTCCGCTACGACGGGCAGGAGTCGCTGGCCGTGGTGGATGGCGCGCTGCAAATCGGCACCAGCGTGGGCCGTGTTACGGAGCAAAAGCCCTATGCTTACCAAGTGATTGAGGGCCGCCGCGTGGCCGTGCCCTGCCGCTACGTGCTGGGGCCGCAGCACACGGTGAGCTTCGGCCTGCCGAAAGGCTACGACCACACCAAGCCGCTCGTCATCGACCCCGTGCTGGTGTACTCCACCTACTCCGGGGCCACGGCGGCCCTGAACTGGGGCTACACCGCCTGCCCCGATACGCTGGGAAACCTCTACGCGGCCAGCATCAACTTCACGGCCGGCTACCCCACCACCACCGGGGCCTACGACGTGAGCTTCAACGGCGGCGATACCGACATCGTCATCAGCAAGTATAATCCCCGGGCCGCTACCGGCACCAGCAGCCTCGTGTATGCCACCTACCTGGGCGGCACCGGCAGCAACTCCGCCCGCGACTACCCGCACAGCCTGGTGACCAACGGGGCCGGCGAGCTGGTGCTGCTGGGCAGCACCGACGCCAACAACTACCCCACTACCACCACCGCCTTCGGCCGGGCCCTGAGCGGCCCCACCGACCTGGTGGTGTCGCGCCTGAGCGCGGGCGGCAACCAGCTGCTGGCCTCCACCTACGTAGGCGGCACCGGCATCGACGGGCGCATGGACACCGGCATTGCCCTGTACCAGAACTTCGGCGATGACCTGCGCGGCGACGTGATTCTGGACCGCACCGGCAACGTGTACTTTACTTCGGTGACCCGCTCGACCAACTACCCCAGCACCGGCGGCTTCCAAATCGCCCGCAGTGGCGCGTCGGATGCCGTGGTCACCAAGCTCAACGCCGGCCTCACGGCGGTGGTGTGGAGCACCTACCTGGGCGGCACCGGCAATGAGTCGGGCTACAGCATTCAGCTCGACAGCCTTGATGGCGTGTTTGTGGCCGGCGGCACCACCAGCACCAACTTCCCGGGTACCACCAACGGCCTCAATGCCACCGCCCGCGGCGGCATCGCCGACGGCTTCGTGGCCCACATCAGCCCCAATGGCAGCCAGATGGTGCAAAGCACCTACCTGGGCACCAGCAGCTACGACCAGGCCTTCTTTGTGCAGCTGGGCCGCCAGGGCTCGGTGTACGTGCTGGGCCAAACCACCGGCACCTATCCCGTGACGGCCGGCACCTACCGCAACGCCAACAGCCGGCAGTTTATTCACCGGCTGAACTACCAGCTGAACGCCACGCTGTTCTCCACGGTGATTGGCAGCGGCAGCGTGGGCACCTTGCCCAACATCTCGCCCACGGCGTTTCTGGTGGATAACTGCGGGCAGATTCTGCTTTCGGGCTGGGGCGCGGCCAACGTGGCCGGCCTGCCCACCACCCCCGATGCCCTGCTGGCCACCGCGCCCAACTACCGCGTCACGGGCACCACCTTGTCCAATGACAACATCGACAACAGCTTCGGCTACCTGTACGTGATGCAGCTCTCGCCCGGCGCGCGCCGCCTAGTGTACGGCACGTACTTCGGCACCGGCACCACGCACGTGGACGGCGGCACCTCGCGTTTCGATAAGAAGGGCATCATCTACCAAGCCATCTGCGTGCGCCAGACCCAGAGCGGGCAGCGCGCTCCGGCCATCCTCACCACGCCCAACGCCCTGGCCCGCACCCAGACCAACTCGAACCAGACCTCCAGCGCGGCCTTCAAGATGGATATTGCCCGCCTCGATGCCAGCTTCGTGCCGGCCGCCAACGGCGTGGCCAATACCCGCGTGGGCTGCGCGCCGCTCACGGTGCTCTTCACCCGCGCCACGCCCTCCAACAACGGCACCACCTGGAACTTCGGCAACGGCCAGACCTCGACCCAGCCCAACAACGTGCTGGTGACCTACGCCGCGCCTGGCCGCTACCCCGTGCGCCTCACCGCGTATGACTCGACCAGCTGCCAGGCCGCCGTGGTGGGCCTCGATACCGTGACGGTGCTGGGCCTGCCCCGCGCCGCCCTCGGCCCCGACCAGACGGTGTGCCCCGGCTCGTCGGCCACGCTCACCGTGCCCGCCACTCCCGGCCAGCCCGCCACCTATACCTGGAGCCCCGCCGCCGGCCTGAGCAGCACCAGCGGCCCCAGCGTGGTAGCCACGCCCACCGCCACCACCCAGTACATCGTGACGGCCACCACGCCCGGCGGCTGCATCAGCCGCGACACTGTGGTAGTGAACGTGCGCAATCTTTCCGTGGCCATTCCGGCCGTGGCGGCGCTCTGCCCCGGCACCACCGCCACACTGACCACGGCCGATGCCGGCCCTGGCGCTACCTATACCTGGAGCCCCGCCACCGGCCTCAGCGCCACTACCGGCCGCACCGTAACGGCTAACCCCACCGCCACCACCACTTACACCGTGCGCGTGACTACGGCCACCGGCTGCACCGGCAGCGCCACTGTGGTGGTTACCCGCCTGGGCGTGCCCGTTATCCGGCTGCACGCCGCGCCGCTGCTGCCCATCGCCGGCAATCTGGTCACCTTCAACGACACCCTGCCGGCCACCTCGCTACTCACCAACCGCCGCTGGGACTTTGGCGACGGCCAGACGGCCACCGGCCTCGCGCCCACGCACACCTACGCCGCCCCAGGCACCTACACCGTGCGCCTGAGCGCCGATGTGGCCACCAGCGGCTGTCCGGTAACGGCCACGCTGACGCTGGTGGTGGCCCCGGCCCGGCCCTTCGAGTTCCCCAACGTCATCACGCCCAACGGCGACAAGAAGAACGACGATTTCCGCCCCTACGTGAGCACCGAGCCCGTGACGCTGCAAATCTTCACCCGCTGGGGCCGTAAGGTATTCGAGCAGGCCAACTACACCCAGGGCTGGGGCAGCGCCCCCGACGTGGCCGCCGGTATCTACTACTACCAGCTGCGCACCGCCGCCGGCCAAACCTGGAAAGGCTGGCTCGAAGTGGTAAAATAGCTTCGGTACCAGGCCAAGAAAAAGCCCGCTTCCTTGATTGGAAGCGGGCTTTTTCTTTGATGCTAATACGGGGCCCGGAATGATACTTCAGCCCGGTGCCGGAACCTTATCGAGTCGAAATTGCTAGCCAACCTTCGCAGTCGTGGCATCGTGGGCCAGCAACACTACGGGCGGCATAGCGGCCGCGGCAGCTTCCGCAGCTTCTTTGGCCTCGTTGCCACTTATCACCTTGGCATATTTGGCTTTGCGGTTGATGAAGCGCTTTTCAAAAAAGTCGTAGGACAGCGTGGCCATTAGCACGACCAGCCCAACCACTAGCGGGTACAGGATGGCATCATGCAGCAACCCAACCTTTTGCAGCAGCCGAATGCTGAACACGATGACCACGGGGTGAAACATGTACAAGCCGTAGGAAATCTTGCCCAGGTAATTAGTCCAGGCATTCTCCATGGAGAAAATACGCCCCGGATTGGCGGCGAAATTGCAAATCAGAATGCCAAACAGCACGGCATATACCTCGTAGTGAAAATAGGGAATATGCAGGCCGGTCGAAATCAGCCCCACAGTCAGCAGCAGCGTGGCCCACTGCACCGGTTTGGCAAACAAAACACCTCTTAAGCGGGCCGCGAAAGCCGACTGCTCGTTGAGAATGACGGCAAACAAGCCCCCAATGGCCATGCAATCAATGGGCGTAGAATCCCAGAATCTGATGCAGACCCTCATCAGCGGGCCGAGGGGCAGCACATAGCCAAAGCTATGCTTCACCACCGTGTAAAATCCCATCACGGCAAACATGAGCAGCCATTTGTTCTTCACTGCTTTGTTGAGCACGGGCCATACCAAGTAGAACTGCTCCTCCGCGCCGATGGACCACGCTTGCGAAACGTAGGGAATCATCCCAAACACGGTAAAAGCCATGTTGGGCAGAAAAAAGAGGTAAAGGGCCAGTTTCGTTCCCAGTTCATGCCACACCACGCTGCGCGGAAAGGCATCCTGCGTAAGAAAGGGAATGAACGGGTAAACGAAAAAGGCCAGCCCAATGGTCAGGAAATACAGGGGCCAGATACGCAGCATGCGGCGCATGTAAAAATCCCTAATGCTAATGGTGTGGGTAACCTCCTGCTCCTTGAAGAGCAGGTAGGAAATCAGAAACCCGCTAAGGGCGAAAAACAGCACTACGCCCAACTTGCCAAGCATCCCCACCACGGCATTATTCCAGTAGTTGGGGATGTGCATGTCAAACTTTGACTGCTCGGTATGGTGAATGACGACCAGAAATGCCGCGATGAAGCGAATGGCATTCAGATTTTGGAAATAAACTTTTACGCTACTGGTTGTGCCCGTCATCGTTGCGCATATTTACCATAATTGAATACAATAATTAACAATAATGTAAGCCAGTATATAGCAGTGCTATTTCTTTTTCCCACCAGTGCGTCGCATTAGGTCTGGCGCGTCAGGCCGTGGGCGCAGGCGTGTTCCCGTATCACCACCATCTAAACGTTGGGCGTGAAATCAGTGGTATGTATGGCCACGGCGGAAGCCGGCGTAGCTGGTGAGGCCTTTGCAAAGGCACAGCTTTGATGGGTGTGCACTTCTAAGCTGTTTTCATCGATTATGCGTGCACACAGCAGTTAAAAAAAGCCCTGGCAACACTGCTGACGAGTGTTTCTCAGGGCTTTTTTAACGGCTTGTTGAGGGGATGGGATTCGAACCCACGATGAGCTTTTGACCCATACACACTTTCCAGGCGTGCTCCTTCGACCACTCGGACACCCCTCAAGGATGGTGGTTGATGGGGCAAAGATAGGGCGGCTACGCTGGCCGGGCAAGCGGAATGTAGCGTGGACTCTGCGAGTCCGCGCGTGGGCCGCTCGATGCGCGGACTCGCAGAGTCCACGCTACAGGGTGATTTCGCCGCGTAAGTCGGTGGCCAGCAGCTCGCGGGTATGGGCTTCGCTCACGCCCAGGCCCAGCACGAACATGAGCTTGGTCACGGCTGCTTCGGTGGTGATATCTTCGCCGCCCACGATGCCCATTTCCGCGAAGCGGGCGCTGGTTTCGTACTTACCCTGCACCACGCGGCCTTCCTCGCACTGGCTCACGTTGAGGAGCCACACGCCGCGCCGGCGGGCCTCGGCCAGGCAATTGAGAAACCATGGCGCGGTGGGCGCGTTGCCCGAGCCGTAGGTTTCGAGCACGCAGCCGCGCAGGCCCGGCACGCTCAGCACAGCCGATACCACCGCCTCCGTGATGCCGGGGAACAGCGGCAGCACGGCCACGCCGGTTTCAAGCTGCTGGTGCACCTTGAGCCGCGCACCGGGCAGCAGGCGAATGCTTTTATCGTCGAATTCCAGGCCGATGCCGGCGCGGGCCAGTGGCGGGTAATTCTCGCTCTTGAAAGCGGCAAACTGCTGGCTTTCAACTTTCTTAGCCCGGGTTCCTCTAATGAGCACATCGTTGAAAAACACGCACACCTCAGGCACGCGCACGGTGCCGGCGCGGGGGTGCCGGGCCGCCGCGATTTCCAGCGCCGTGATGAGGTTGCGCTGGGCATCGGAGCGGTTGGCCCCCACCGGCACCTGCGCCCCGGTAAACACCACCGGCTTGCCCAGATTCTCCAGAATGTAGCTCAGTGCTGCCGCCGAATAGGCCATTGTATCGGTGCCGTGCAGCACCACAAATCCATCAAAATCAGCATAATGCCGGCCGATGAGCTGGGCCAGAAAAAGCCAGTCGGCGGGCGTCACATTGCTGCTGTCGATGGGTTCGGGCAGGCTCAGCAGCTCCAGCCGGAAGGGCAGGCGCGTGAGCTCGGGCATCTTGCGGTCGAGCCGGCCGAACTGCATGGGCACCAGCCCGCCGCGGCGGTTCACGGCCATGCCCACCGTGCCACCGGTGTAAATGATGAGCAGGCGCGGGGCCGTGGCGTCGGCCGCATCGGCACGGGTGGGCAGGGGCAGCAGGGGCAGGTCGAGGTTGTCGGGCATGGGTGGGCGAGGTTGAACGGACAGTAAGAACGGCAAACTCCCCTCCTTACCAAGGAGGGGACATTTTTGCGCAGCAAAAATTGGGGTGGTTGTGGCGTTGCTTTGGCGTTGCACAAAGTTGGGGCGAAATGGGCGCATGGCGGCTGGAAGCAATTAGGCTTCATTACTACCTCAGCTCAACGCCACAACCACCCCAGTTGGGCCTGCGGCTCAACATCCCCTCCTTGGTAAGGAGGGGAGTTTTTCCGTTCACCTCACCTTTTTCCGCCAACAAACAGCCCTGCTTCCCTGTCCATCGTATTGCCTGCGGCATTCTTACCCATTTTCATGAATTCAACCGACTCCTCCCCTGCCAAACCCGTTTCCGACGTCATCATCATCGGCGCGGGCATCATGAGCGCCACACTCGGCGTGCTGCTTAAGGCCCTCGACCCCAGCCTCACCATCAGCGGCTACGAGCGGCTGGACGCGGTGGCTGCCGAGAGTTCCGATGCCTGGAACAACGCCGGCACCGGCCACTCGGCCTTCTGCGAGCTCAACTACACACCCGAGCGGCCCGATGGCTCGATTGACATTTCCAAAGCCGATAAAATTGCCGAGCAATTCGAGCTCAGCAAGCAGTTCTGGGCCTCGCTGGTGCAAGAAGGCCAGCTGCCCGACCCTACGGCCTTCATCCACAGCATCCCGCACATGAGCTTTGTATGGGGCGAGGCCAATGTGGAATACCTGTGCAAGCGCCACGCCGCGCTGTTGCATTCGCCGCTGTTTCAGGGCATGGAATTCAGCACTGACCCCAAGCAGATTGCCGAATGGATTCCGCTGGTGATGGAAGGGCGCGACCCCGCCCAGCCGGTGGCCGCCACGCGCATGGCAGTGGGCACCGACGTGAATTTCGGGGCGCTCACCCGCGCCCTGTCCGACCACCTGAAGGGCCTGCCGGGTGTGGATTTGCACCTGGGCCACGAAGTGGAGAGTTTCAAACACAAGAACGACGGCATCTGGCGGCTGAAAGTGCGCAACTTGGCCACGGGCGAAAAGGTGGTGGCGCGGGGCCGATTCGTGTTCATCGGGGCAGGCGGGGGCTCGCTGCCGCTCCTCGAAAAGTCGGGCATCCCCGAGGCCAACGGCTTCGGCGGCTTCCCCGTGAGCGGGCAGTGGCTGAAGTGCCAGAACCCCGAAGTGATTGCCCGGCACGAAGCCAAAGTGTACGGCAAGCCGGCCGTGGGCTCGCCCCCCATGTCGATGCCCCACCTCGATACGCGCCAGATAAACGGCCGCAAAGAACTGCTGTTCGGGCCCTACGCGGGTTTCAGCACCAAGTTTTTGAAGAAAGGCTCGTATACCGATTTGTTTAAATCCATCGAGTTGGGCAACATCCGGCCGCTGCTCTACGCCGGGGCGCGCAACCTGGGCCTGACCAAATACCTCATCGGCCAGGTGCTGCAAACGCCCCAAGAGCGCACCGCTGCCCTGCGCGAGTATTACCCCGAAGCCAACCCCGCCGACTGGCAGCTCGAAGTGGCTGGACAGCGCGTGCAGGTCATCAAAAAAGACAAGAAAGAAGGAGGAGTGCTGGAATTCGGCACCGAGATGGTGACCGCCGCCGACGGCTCCATTGCCGCGCTGCTGGGCGCTTCGCCGGGGGCCAGCACGGCCGTAGCCATCATGCTGGAGCTGGTGCAGAAGTGTTTCCCCGAGCGCGCCGCCTCGCCCGAGTGGCAGGCCCGGTTTCGGCAGCTGGTGCCGTCATTCGGTCAGAAGCTGGCGGATAATCCGGCGCTGGCAGCGGCAGTGCGCGAGCACAGCCGCGCGGTGCTGCAGCTGGAGGCGTGAGGATGAGAACTTAGGAAAGCCTTAGCGAACGAAAAAGCACGTCATGCTGAGCGCAGCCGAAGCATCTCTACCGCGTAACTAACCCAATCGAAAGGGATTACTACTGCGGTAGAGATGCTTCGGCTGCGCTCAGCATGACGTGCTTTTTGCGGGCTGTTGCCGCCTGACTACCGGTTATTCATCACCCGAAACTGCTCGTCCAGCTCGGCCCGCGAGGCCAGACGGGACTTCTCGGAGCTGCCATAGCCCACTTCCTGCTCGCCAGCGCCAAGGCGGGCCATCACCGAATCGGCAAACTCGTCCACGTTCACGCCGAAGGTGTGCAGGCCCGGCCCGCCGAGGTCGGTATCCACGGCCGGGGGCACGATTTCGAGCACCGAAATGCCCGTGGGTACCAGTTGGTGGCGCAGCGAGAGCGTGAATGAATGCAGCGCGGCCTTGGTAGCACTGTAAATTGGCACGAACGCGGCCGGCGCGAACGACAGGCCCGAAGTGACGTTGATAATGGCCGCGCCCGGCTGCTGACGCAAGTGCGGCACCAATAGCGTGGCCAGGTGGATGGGCGCCTCCACGTTGATAACCAACTCTTCGCGGCGCTGCTCCCAATCGGTGGCGGCATCGTCGGCCAGCTGGATGCGGTTCTGGATGCCGGCGTTGTTCACCAGCACGTTGAGGGCGGGGTATTCGGTGGTGGCCCAGCGCACCAGTTCCAAGCGCTCGGCCACGTCGGCGATGTTGGCTTGGCGCGTAATTAGGCCGGGGTAGCGCTGTTGGGCTTCGGCCAGCTTATCGGCCCGCCGGCCCACGATGATGACGGTACTGCCAGCCCGCAAAAAACGGACGGCCAGCGCCAGGCCGATGCCCGAAGCGCCGCCGGTGAGCAGGATGGTGTTGGTGGCTAAATTCATGAAGCGAAATAGAAGGTTTGAGAAGCAAGCCGCTAACAAGCCAGCTGCCCGCTTGGTTAGCAAGGCAGCCTAGCGGGGCCTTATCTTGCGGGCTTATTGCCGGGCTTATCAAGCCGGCCTCTCCCCTTTTGGAATATGATTAAACTGGAACCCTTCACCTCCGACGATTTCACCCAACTCATGGAATGGGTCGACGACGAGCGGCTGATGAAAGAGTGGAGCGGCTCGATGTTTTCCTTCCCCCTCACCGAGGCCGGCCTGAGCTGGTACGTTGAAGGCTCCAACGACGTGAACGACCCCAGCGTCTTCATTTACAAGGCAGTGGATTCCAAAACCGGCGTTACCGTCGGGCATATTTCGCTGGGCGGCATCAGCGAGCGCGACCGGGCCGGGCGCATCACGCGCGTGCTGGTGGGCAACAGCACCGAGCGCCGCCGGGGCATCTGCCAGGGCATGGTGAAGGCGCTGTTGCGCATCGGGTTCGAGGACCTGAAATTGCACCGCATCAGCCTGGGCGTCTACGATTTCAACCACGCGGCCATCAACTGCTACCTCAAGTGCGGCTTCCAGCAGGAAGGCGTGATGCGCGACGTGGTGCGCCACGGCGAGGGCTACTGGACGCTCATCGAAATGGGCATTCTGGAAGATGAGTGGCGGGCACTGCACCCGGCGCATCCGGTGGCCTAATCCAGAAACTGTGCCCCCGTCAGCACCTCGCTCAGCGCCCAGAGTCGCGCAGCATTTTCGGGCGTATTGAAGGAATGCTTCACGGGCTCGGCCTTTTTCTCATCGAAATAGCCGCCGCTGATGGCCGCCACCTCAGGCGCGGAGGCCAGGAAAACACTGGTTTCGGCTCCCTTCGCCACTGAAATCATGAAGGGGCGGCCCAGTTGCGTGAGAAAGCCCATCAGGCCGCCGGACTCGTTCCCGAAACCGCTGGCCACCACGCCGGGGTGTAGCACGTTGGTGGTTACGTTGGCGATGCCGTGGGTGCGCAGGCGGCGGGCCAGCTCCTGCGTGAACATGATGTTGTAGAGCTTGGTGTTGGCGTACACGCGCAAGCCGCCGTAGCCCCGCGCCGACTGAAAATCCGCCAAATCCGGCCGGGCAATGCGGTATACTTTGGAGGCCACGTTGACCACGCGGGCGGCGGGGCTGGCTTTTAGTTTATCAAAAAGCAGGGCCGTAAGCAGGAACGGGCCGAGGTGATTGGTGGCTAGGCCCAACTCGTTGCCATCGGGCGAGAGCTGGCGCTCGGACCCGAAAATGAGCCCGGCGTTGTTCACCAGCACGTCGAGGCGCGGGTAGCGGGCATTGAATTCGGCGGCGGCGCGGCGCACCTGGCCCAGGTCGGCGAGGTCGGCCAGGAGCACGTCCACGTGGTCGTGGCCAGCGGCGGCTTTGATTTCCTGCTGAGTATCGGCTGCTTTTTCGGCGCTGCGGGCCAGGATGATGACGTGGGCACCCATTTTGGCCAGCTCGGTGGCCGTGACTTTGCCGATGCCGGAAGTGGCTCCGGTGACGAGAATTATCTGGTTTTGAAGGTCGGGCATGGGGAGTGACGTGGGTTGTTTTCTGGGTAAACGTAACTGCGGGCCAAATGCTTGGTTTGTCTATTGCCGTAAGGAAAAAGAACGTCATGCTGAACGCAGCCGAAGTATCTCTACTACTCGAGTAATCCAATCGTTGCAACGAAGCAGTAGAGATGCTTCGGCTGCGCTCAGCATGACGTTCTTTTGTGTTGTGCACGACAGTGCCTTCTACTCAGCCCACCCAACCCTTCCCTCCTGCCCATGAAAGCCCTGCTGCTCATTGATATCCAAAACGATTTCCTGCCCGGTGGCCGGCTGGCCGTGCCCGAGGGCGACGCCATTATTCCGCTGGTGAATGAGTTACAGCCGCATTTCGACCTGGTGGTGGCGACCCAGGACTGGCACCCGGCCGGCCACGAGAGCTTCGCCAGCAGCCACGTCGGCCGCAGCCAGTTTGAGCAGATTGACCTGCACGGCCTGCCCCAGGTGCTCTGGCCCGACCACTGCACCCAGGCCAGCGACGGGGCCGAACTGGCTCCCACCCTGCGCACCGAGCGCATCGAGGCCATCTTCCGCAAGGGCATGAACCCGGAAATCGACAGCTACAGCGCGTTTTTCGACAACGGCCACCGCAAAAGCACCGGCCTGGCCGACTATCTGCGCGGCCGGGGCGTGAGTGAAGTTTTCGTGGCCGGCTTGGCCGCCGACTACTGCGTGTACTACTCCGCCCTCGATTCGCTGGAAGCTGGCTTCGCGACCACCGTCATCACCGATGCCACCCGCGCCATTTCGACCGAGGGCTGGGCAGCCGCGCAGGCCGATTTGCACCAGCGCGGCGCGCAGCTGCGGAGCAGTGCGGAGGTGCTTTGAGTAGTTCGGCAATAGCAAACGCATGCCCCGGTCCGACCGCCCTAGGCGGTCCGACCAGTTGTTGTCAGGGCGGTATCAGTGGTGCTTCAACCGGTCAGACCGCCTAGGGCGGTCGGACCGGGCTACTAACCCAACAAAAAAGGCCCGGCAATGCGCCGAGCCTTTTTTGCAAGTGATTGGGTGGCTCAGATGTTGAGCTTCACCAGCTTCATGCCGAGCTGGTTTTTCTTCTTGAAATAGTCGGCAATCATCACGTAGCCGGGCTTGGCCGGGTACAGATAGGAGTACGTGGGGCCGCTCGGCATTTCGATTTTATCGACCGCATACTTGCCGTTGTCGCCGAAGGCAATGTTGCCGATGTATGTCTGCGCTTTCTCACCTTTCTCCTTGTCGAAGTTGACGTACACGACGTTGAACTGCGTGTTATCGTCGTTTTTCTGCATGAACTGGTAGTCAAAGTCGCCCTGCGACTTCATGATTTGTCCGAGCAGGCCAGCGCCCATGAACCCGGTGCCGGCCGGCAGCTCCGCATTCGTGACAGTCTTGGGATAGAATTTTACGCTGGTCAGCGTGGCCTGCGGGTCGATTTCAAAGACCAACATATTGGCTACCTTGCCTTTGGACACGCTGGCACTGCCACCGCCCCCGTTAAGAATGCTTGCCGCAATGCCGAGGCCATCGCCCACGATTTTGAATTGTTCGGCCACGATGTACATCCGGCCATTGGCCCCTTTCACCACGGCGTGGTTGTAGTTCACATAGTTGTCTTCCAGGCTGGCTTTGGCTTCGGCGGGCATCAGAGCGGCTATTTCGTTGTGCCAGCCGTAGTTTTTGGTGCTCACCTGCTTGCCGTTTTCGCCGAAGCGCTTCACGTAAAGGCCCTGGCTTTTGTTCACGAACGGCTTGTCATCCAGCTTGTAGTATTCGCCCACGGCCACAAACTCGCGCTTGTCGGCATCGAAGGTGAACGAGCTGAGCGAAAGTTGCTCCGTGGCGCTGGTTTCCACCGGCAAATCGAGCAGCTTCTTGCCCGTTTTGGCATCCAGCGCCACCATGTAGGACGTGGTTTTGCGGGACAGCAGGCCGTCGCGCCGCACCATAATTCCCAGCAGGTATTTGTCGGCGGCTTCCGTAATGCTCAACGACTCATACTGTTTCGCGTTTTCATCGGACGTGATGCGCCAGTGCATACCCAGCTTGTTGTCGTAGATGGCCAGGGTGTAGCCCTTGGCCATGCCGCCGGTGTACCCGTTGCGCACAAAGCCCAGGCCGGGCACCGGAAACAGGTTCAATCCCAGCATCATGCCGCCGGCCGTGGGGTCCACGGCCCGTTGCTGGGCGTCCAGCACGCGCAGGTCGCCCTTGGTCAGCTCGCCGATGGCCTTGGAGCCCAGCTTTTTCAGGCTGGTGTCGTAGGTTTCCATTTCCAGCGTTTTGTCCTTGCTGTTGAAGAAGTAAAACGCGAAAGCCGAGCCGTTGAAGGTGTTTTTCAGCAGCGTGTAGCGGCCGGCGGGTTTCTGAATGGTGATGGTCGAAATCTTGGCCAGGTTCTGGTCGTAGAGGTCGAGCAGGTAGTTGTCGTTTTTGCGGTCGGCTTTGTCGCCGCGGGCAAACATCACGTAGCCCTTTACCTCATTGCCATCATAGATGGGCGAAAGGGCCGAGCGGTGCATATTTTGGATGCCGTTGAGCGTATTGGTCTGGGCAAAAGCCGCCGGCGCAGCCAGCAGCAGCAGGGCGACCAGCGCCGTGCGGGGGGTAAATTTCATCGTGGAAAGTGGGGTAAGAGTGGACAATAAGGATTGGGAGTGAGTTAAGGAAATGTGTATCAGCGGTGCTTGCCTGTGGCTTTGGGCAGCGGGGCCGGAAACAGCAGCTTGGCAAACCGCCCGGCGGCGTACTGCTGCTGAAACTGGGTTTTGAGGGCCGCCGTGGCGGGCGCGGCCGCATCGGCGGCCAGGGCGCTGGCGGCGTATCGGGCGGCCAGGGCATACTCGTCGGCGGCGTCTTCGGGGCCGGTGGCTTGGGCGAAGCAAGCGCTCAGGCCCTTGAAATCGTCGTAGCGCAGGTCGTGCAGCGTGCTGACTAAGGCGTTAAAAGTGGCCGGATTGTGCGCCGATAGGTTGGACACGACCGCGAAGTAGGTGTGGTCCTGCAAGTGTTGGCGCAGCTCAAACAGGCTCAGCTGCACCACGGCGTGCAGGTAGCCGTTTTGGGGCTGCTGGGGCAGCAGCTGCAAGGCCTCGAAAAGCGCATGGTCGTAGCAGTCGTAATCAAACCAGCTCTGGATAACTTCCAGCCGGCTGGCGGCGCGGATGCGGGCAAAATCGGGCAGGCTGGCCGGCTGCGGCCCCTCGGCTATCTGCCCCTTGGTCAGGGCCTGCACATAGCGCATCCGCTTGGCGCAGTCGGGGTGCGATTTCAGCGTATCGGTGGTTTCGAGAGCCGTCACCTCCTTCTGCACCGTGAAGATGGACGCGGGCTTAGCCAGCGCGGTGCCAAACTTTTTGGGGAAATCAGCGCAGCTGAAATACGTGGGCAGGGCCACGGGCGCGGGGTTTTCGGGCTCGTCGATGGTATCGAGCAGCTGCAATACGCGGTAGGCCTGCGGGGCCTCGTAGGAAGTGCGGGCCAGCAGCGCGTAGCCCAGCGAGTCGGCTTGCGTCTCGAACCGGCGGTGGTGGTAGTTGGCGTTGAGCGAAAAGCCCAGCGCCAGCGCCTTCACCTGCGAGCTGATGTTGTACTCGGCGTTGACGATGCGCCGGAACTCGCGCTTCAATTCCTTGCTGTGCAGGGCCATCAGGCGCTCCTGCATGCCGTTTTCCATGTGCCGGCAGGCTACGTGGGCCAGCTCGTGGCAGAGGATGAAGGCAAGCTGGCTTTCGTTTTCGAGGCGGGGCAGCAGGCCGATGTTGAGCATCACCGTGCCGTTGCCCACGGCGTGGGCGTTGGGCTCGGGGTTGCGGGTGAGCACCAGCCGGGCCGTGGCCGGCAGCTGGGGGTTGGCTTTCAGAATCTGCGCAAAAACGCGCTGCACAAAGGGCTCCACCACGGGGTCGAGCAGGGCCGAATAGCGGATGGAATTGAACACGTCGTCGGACGTTTCCTGCACCACTTTGCGGTAATGGTCGCGGAACTCGCCGTTGCCGGTTTTGGGCAGCACGAAATGCGCTTTCACGGCATTGCGCTGCGCCACGGCCAGCTGGTAGAGCCGGGTGGTATCGGGCGAATAGTACGGGCGGTAAGCCGCGTCCTGCGCAGCAGCCCGGTATGGGCCTAGCACGGTGAGGAACAGCAGGCAAAGAAGCCGGAGCGCAGTGGAAATGCGCGGGTTCGGGGTAGAGCGCAACATCGGAATATAATTGCCTCAAAGCTACCCGAACCGCTCAGACAATTCCTATTTTCTGAAATATTTTTTATTCACTTTGCACTATTCTTTTTTGAAGTCCTCCCATTCAGAAAGCATAAAACAAACAGCGGCTCCCTGTTGAGGAGCCGCTGTTGTCAAACATAGCCAGAACTGTTTCGGGGTCAGTGAAATGTAGGGGCGGGGCTTGCCCCCGCCCGGGCAACTGCGCCGCCTCAACATTTTCGTTCAACGTCCGGGCGGGGACAAGCCCCGCCCCTACATCGTTCAGGCGATACACCACCTCCGAAGCCGCGCTACAGCTTCAGCAGCTTCACGGTAGTCGTGCCGCTGGCCGTGCTGGCCCGCAGCAGGTAGACGCCCGCTGCGCCGGGCAGCGTCACGCTGAGGCGGCTGGCGGCGCTGGCAGCCACGGTTTGCCGCCACACCACGGCACCGAGTGCGTTGCTCACTTGCAGCGTGACCGGCTGGTTTTGGGCACCCTGAATTTCGATTTCGGCCCGGCCGCCGGGTACGGGGTTGCCAAAAACCTGCACTTGCAGGCCGGTAGCCGAGGCGGAACGGGTGGCCGTGATGGTGGGGCACTGCGTGGGTACGTCGGTCGACCAGTCGCTGGTGGCCATGTTGGTGAGGGTGCCGGGGTGGGCGTGGCCAGAGGCATCGGCGGCCGTGAGGGCGGGCGAGTCGTTGCACTTCCAGTAGGCGGCCAGGGCGGTGCTGGTGGCGGAAACACCGCAGGTGTTGGCGGCGATTTCGGCGGCGGTGAGGGCACGGGTCCAGGCGCGCACTTCGTCGAGGCGGCCGTCGAGGCCGCGCGAGGCGGCGTAGTTGCGGGCCAGCGTGAAGGGCGCGTTGGCGGTCAGGCTGCCGGTGGCGGCCAGGGAGTTATCGAGCACGCCGTTGACGTAGAGCTTCATTGTGGTACCGTCGTAGGTGCCCGCCAGGTGGGTCCACTGCCCGGCCGTGAGGCGCGTCACTGAAGCCAGCTTGCGGGTGCTGCCGCCAACCTGGGCCACAAACTGCACCTGGCTGGCATCAATGCCGGCATCGCCGAGGCGCAGCATCAGCGTATTCACGCCGCCATCTTCAATGCCCATCAGACTGGAAATGTAGGGAGAGGTGGTTTTAAACGCGTTGGGTTTCACCCAGCATTCGAGGCTGAAGGCCGCGCCGCTCATATTGATGATGCCGGCGTCGACGTACTTGCTCAGGCCATCGAAGCTGAGGGACGTGTTGGTGCCCGTGGGCGGGGCCGCGAGCACGGTGATGTAGGCCGGGCGGGTGAGCACGTTCTGGCCGGCCGCGCTGCTGGCCGTGAGCGTCACGGCGTAGGTGCCGGCCGTGGCGTAGGTGGCGGTGGCGTGCACCGCGGTGCTGCTGGTCTGCGTAGCGCCGGGCAGCGCCCAGGCGTAGCTGGTAGCGTTGGTGGACGAGTTGGCGAAGGTGACGGGCTGGCCGGTGAGCACGGTGGTGGCGGTGGCCGCGAAGTTGGCCACCGGAGCCACGGCGGCGGCCGTGCCGTTGTACAGTTTCAGCTTGCCCAGGTTGAAGCGGTAGGCCGTGAGGGCCGTAGCCGAGGTAGCCTGCACGCCGATGATGGCCAGCTCGCGGTTGGCATAGGCGGCCAGCGAAACGGTGGTGCTGGCCCACAGCGTATCGGCCAGGGCGGGCACGTTCACGTACTCGGGCGTGGTCAGGTTGTCGCTGAAATACAGGGCCAGGCGGGTGCTGCTGGCCCCGGCAGCCAGGCCTTTGTAGGTGAGGTCGAGGTTGGTGGTGGCGGTGATGGGCAGCTTGGTTTGGTAGAGCTTGACGGTGGTGCTGGCCCCGGCGGCCAGGCTGCCGGCCAGTTTCACGCTGGTGCCGCCGTACCAGGCGCGGCTGAAATCGAAGCCCGTGCTGATGGTAGTAGCGCCGGTTTTGGCCCACTGCCACGAGGGCAGGATGGCCTGCTTGGCCATATCGGTCCAGCCCTTCACGGCCACCGCGCCGTTGTTGGCGAAAATCTTGCCCTGGCCCACGCAGAAGTTGGTTTCAAAGGGCAAGCTGGTGATGGCGCAGCGCACCGGCTGGTAGTAGCCGAAGCCCTGCCAGCCGCTGGCATCGGCGGTGGTGATGTCGAGGTCATCGCCGGCGAAAAGGCGCACTTCGGTTTTGTAGAAGTTGGCGTAGTCGGCCGGGTTGCTGTTGAAGTTGTTCAGGCCGCCGTTGAAGGTGAGGTTGGGGGCGAACACGGCCAGCGAGGTGCGCGGGGTGGCGGGGCTGTTGCCGGTGTAGTAATTGCCCAGCCAGGTGGTGCTGCTGAACAACTGCTGGGGGTTGCGGCCCGGCCAGATATCGGCCCCGCTATACACATCAAACGGGCTGCGGCCGATGCTGGCGGCCGTGGTCACGGCGGTGTTGATGGCCGTGGTGCCCGACCAGAAATAGTTGGTGAACATCGCGTCGCTCACGCGGTCGGGGCCACTTTGCAGCAGCGGGGCGTTGCTGGTGTTCATCGTGTTCTGATACGACACCACGCCGCTGGGCAGCATCGAATCGTACCAGTGAATCTCCATGCCGGCGGGCCGGAGGGCTTGCAGCTGCTTGAGCAGGTTAATCAATTCGGTGGACTGGGCCGTGGTCAGGCGCGATTCCTCGTTGAAAAACCAGCCGTCGAAGCCGTAATAATTGGCCACGTCCACCAGCTTTTGCGCGCCGATGTAGTTGCCGGCCGCATCCTTCTGGGTGAGGGCGATGAAGCCCGGCCCATCGGTGAAAACGGTGCCGATAATCTTCACGCCGTTGCGGTGCGCGGCCTCCACCCACGGCCGGCACGGGATGCCGATGGGGCTGGCAAACCACGTCAGCACGTCGATATATTGCCAGTGCGTGAAGTTGTAGAGATTGAACTGGGGCTGCTCGTTGAGGTAGCCCACGAAGTTGTTCATGCCATCGGGGCACCAGTTCACTTTGGAACTGAAGCTCTGGGCGGGGTTGAGCTGGGGGGCCAGGGAGTTTTGGCGGGTGGCCAGGGGCACGGTGCTCACGTTGGCCGGCACGGCGGTGGGGCCGGTGGCGGTCCAGGTCATCAGCTGGGCTGGGGTGAGAGTGGTGTACTGGGCGGCCGGCTCAATCTGGGCCTGCGCGGCCAGGGTAGCCGCCAGCAGCACCAGCAGCAGGCAAAATCGGGAGTAGCAGTGTTTCATGGGGTGGTGATGGGGGTGGATGAGGAAAACCGGGGCCAGACAACCCCACGGCAAGGTAAAGCTCAACCACTCACGCCCCTACCCTGTCTCAGGATAAATTATTTCCCGACAGCCTTGCCATCAATCCACAAAAAAGCCCGTCGGAAGTAATCCGGCGGGCATTTCGGGTTTCAGCAGGGTCTAAGCTCTACCCTTAGCTACAGCCGCTTGCTCAGCAGCATCCCCGAATAGGCATACCCGTTGGCATTCATCCCCTGCAACGGCATCAAAGACACGCCATTGCGGCCGGCCACTTTGTGCAGCTGCGGCACCACCACGCCCATGGTCGCGCCCACGGCGTAGCCCACGAGGTTATCGGTGAGGAAATGCTTGCCCGCTTCGATGCGAAAATAGGCCACGGCGGCCGGCACCACAGCCGCCGCGCCCCACACGAAGGGCTCACCGGCATAGCCGGGGTTGAAATCGTGCATGACTTTGGCGGCGAAGAACGTGGCCGTGGCCGTGTGCCCGGTGTGCCCGGCAAAGAAGGAATTGGTGGCGATTTTGCCCGAGCGTCCGCCGTCGCCTTCGGGGCCGTAGAGGTAGGGCCGGTAGCGGTAGATGTTGCCCACCGAAGTGGTGAACAGGGCATCGGTGGCCAGCATGGTTTCGACGTAGAGGCCCAGCACCTGGCCGTAGTGGCTGCGCACGTCATCGTTGAGGGCTAGTAGCGCCGGCGCGATGGCCAGCGTAGGGTAGCAGATTAAGTCGCTGGCGGTCTGGGCGCTTTCGCTGTACCAGCCGGCCGAAAAGCGGTCGATTTTCGGCACATCGTTTTTATTGAGGGCGGCCAGTTGGGCATCGCTCAGGCCGCTTTTTTGCTGCACGCGGTACAGGCCGAAGGCACTCACCGCCCCCAGGCCCAGGATGACGGGGCCATCGACGGCGAAGCGGGTGTGGTAGGGCGAGCCGGCCCGGCTTTGGGCCGATGCCGTGGGGGCCGCAGCCGTCAGCAACGTGCCGGCCAGGGCGAGAGAGGCAAAAAACTTCATCTGAAAAAATCTGGTGATGAAGCCCGAAACGGAGAATCAGCGCGCAGGGTTAATGATGGCTGAGCTTTCTTTTTCGTTCGTTTCCAGTGCCCGGCCCCCTTTGACGTCACCAGCGTTTACAAATAAGACAGCCACCAGTGCGAGTGCCGCTGCTTGTAGCCCTGGTACCAGCGGCACGGCCAGTACAGCAGCAGTACCACCACCGCCCACACCACATACGCCCGCAGCAGACTGGGCTGGTAGCCCGCAGGCCAGTCCTTGGGCTGGGCAAAGGAGAAGTTGAAGGGCTTGCCGAATTGCAGCCACGTCCAGACCAGCGCGCCGCCGCTGATGAGGCAGAAATGCATCAGGTAATAACCCATGGGCACTTTGCCGTAGGTGCTCAGCCAGCGGGCCAGGCGGCCGGGCACGTCCTCAGTTACCGAGAGCAGCAGCAACGCCGTGCCCAGCGTGAGGCTCAGGAACAGAAGCGACGGCGGGTACTTCGTGATGTTGACGAAGGACAAGGCGGTATAGAAGGCCCCGCGTGGCTGGACGGCCCAGGGCTGCGGGTCGCCGTACAGGTTGCTGAACCGCAGCGCCACGAAGAATAGCAGCGCGCCCGCCCCAGCCAGCCGCAATCGCTGCTTGCGCGCCGGCAGCGGCAGCTGAAACCACGGGCCGATGCAGTAGCCCGCCGCCAGCACCGCCACCCAAGGCAGGATGGTGTAAGCCGCCAGCACGGGCAGCTTGGGCGTGAGCTGGTACAGAAATGGGCTGTCGTAAATGAGGGCCGGCAGCAGCGTGGCGGCCGTCACGGGCTGAATATTGGGCAGCGCGTTATGCCCCAAAATCACGGCCAGCGCCAGCGTGGCCGTCAGCCAGCGCGGCAGCCAGATGAAGCCGGCCAGCGCCACCATGCCCCAGCCTATCGACCAGATTACCTGAAGCAGAATCAGATTAAATGCGCCCCATTGCAGCAGGAAATTAACAATCACGATTTCCATGAAAATCAGCCACAGGCCCCGCGTGAGCAAAAACCGGCTCACCCGCCCCCGGTCGGCCTGCTTTTGCTGATAAAGGAACACGCTGGTGCCAGCCAGAAACACGAAGGTGGGCGCGCAGAAATGCGTAATCCAGCGCGTGAAAAACAGCGCCGTCGAGGCGTGGGCCACATCTTCGGGCCGTACGGCGGTGGGCGTCCAGAACTCGCGGATGTGGTCGAGGGCCATGATGACCATGGCCAGGCCGCGCACCACGTCGATGGCCTGCACGCGGGGCGTGGCGGCGCGGCCGGCAATTGGCTGGGGTGGATGGGTAGTAGTCAGCGGCATAGGCGGGTATTTTGGAGAAAGACGCAGCCAAGTTAGGAGATTTCCCGAAGCTTGCTAATAAAGGGCCAGCAACGGGCGGGCGGGTTTCCACGTTGCCCATGTTACGCTTCTCTCGTGCCCGTTTTCATGCGCTTTCGCCTTCTGTTTTTCCTGTTGCTGCTGGCCCCGGCCGCGCCGGCCGCCGCCTATTCGGTGCTCACCCACCAGGCCATTATCGACACGACCTGGGCCGACTGCATTGCCCCGCTGCTGCAACACCACTACCCCGGCGGCACGCCCCACGAGATGAACGAGGCCAAAAGCTACGCCTACGGTGGGGCCATTTTGCAGGACATGGGCTACTACCCGCTGGGCTCCACGTTCTTCACCAACCTTACGCACTACGTGCGCTCCGGCGACTTCGTGCGCAACCTGCTGCGCCAGGCCCGCAACCGCAACGAGTACGCCTTCGCGCTGGGCGCGCTGGCCCACTACGCCGCCGACAACACCGGCCACCCCGAAGGCACCAACCAGATTATCGCCACCGTTTACCCCGATTTGAAGGCGAAATTCGGCCCCATCATCACCTACGAGCAGGCCACCGTGCGGCATACCGAGCTGGAGTTTTCCTTCGATGTGGTGCAGGTGGCGGCCGGCCGTTACCGCAGCCAGACCTACCACAAGGCCATCGGCTTCCGGGTGAGCAAGCCGGTGATGGAGCGCGCCTTCCGGCAAACCTACGGGCTGGAAATGAAGCAGATTTTTTTCAACGTGAATGCCAGCGTGGCCATGTTCCGCTTCGCGGTGAACCAGCTGCTGCCGGCGGCGGCGCGGGCCGCCTGGCACCACAAGCACGACGAAATTCGGGAGCTGAGCCCGCGCGCCCGGCGCGGCGACTCGCTCTACCACAACAACCGCCGCCAGTACCGCCGCGAGTTTGGCCACGACTACGAGCGACCGGGCTTCGGCGCGCGCCTGATGGCGGGTGTGCTGAGCGTGCTGCCCAAAGTCGGCCCGCTGAAACCATATGCCTTCACCCTGACCGACGTGCCGGGAGCCCTGCAGTTTCACCGCAGCTACCGCGCTTCGCTGGCCCGGTTTTGCACCCTCACCAACGAGCAGCCCACCGACACCACCCGCACCCTAGCCCTGCCCGATACCAACCTCGACACCGGCCAGCCCACCCGCCCCACCGCCTACGCCCTGGCCGACCAGACCTACGGCCAGTTGCTGCGCAAGCTGCGTAAACGTAAGTTCGAGCACCTCACCCCCGCCCTGCGCCAGACCCTGCTCAGCTACTTCGCCAACGGCGTGCCCACCGCCGCCCAGGAAAAGGAGCACGACGACAACAGAAAAGAGAAAAAAGCCCAGAAGAAACTCCAGCAAACGCAGGCTGCCCTGGCTGCTTTGCAGGCGCGGCCCGCGTCCTAACCCAAGCCCCCTTTTCACCCATGGATATTCGGCCCCGCGACGACGCTCCACGCTGGCAGCGGGTCGCTTATCGCGTTATTTTTGAGTCGGATACCCGCGCCGGGCGGGCGTTTGACATCGTGCTGCTGGTGGCCGTGGTGCTCAGCGTGCTGGCCGTGATGCTGGAAAGCGTGCACGATATCGCGGTCCGGTACGGCCCCTTTTTGCGGGCCGTGGAGTGGGCGTTTACCGGGCTGTTTCTCATCGAATACGTGGTGCGGCTGCTGGTGGTGCGCCGGCCGCTGGCCTACGCGCTGAGCCTGCTCGGTATCATTGATTTTCTGGCCATTGTGCCCGCGCTGGCGGCGCTGGTGCTGGCGGGTAGTCACTACCTACTGGCCATTCGCACGCTGCGGCTGCTGCGGGTTTTCCGGATTTTCAAGCTGGGGCGCTTCGTGGGCGAGGGCGAGTTCATCGTGCAGGCGCTGAAGGCCAGCCGCTATAAAATCATGGTATTTCTCACGGCGGTGCTCACGCTGGTTGTCGTGGTGGGCACGCTGATGTACGTGGTGGAAGGCGGCCAGAACGGCTTCACCAGCATTCCGAAAAGCATTTATTGGGCCGTGGTGACGGTGACGACAGTGGGCTATGGCGACATTTCGCCCGTCACGGTGCTGGGCCAGACGCTGGCCTCGGTGCTCATGGTAATGGGCTACGCCATCATTGCCGTGCCCACGGGCATCGTGACAGCCCAGATGGCCATGCCGGCAAACTCAGCTAAGCCAGCCGCGCCCGTTGCGCCGGCCGCGCCCGCGTTCAAGCAGGCCGTTTGCCCCGCCTGCCAGGCCGACGGCCACCGGCCCGATGCGGCCTTCTGCTGGCACTGCGGGCAGCCGGTGTAGCATCGGCCAGGGCACCACAAACGCCGACGGCTAACCTTTCCGAGGCGGGCGCGGTACACCCTGCTCACCCGAAGGCGGCCCGGGCCGCCCGCGCAACTGGTAATTATGAACGAACCGCTGGCGCATCTCGTCTCGCATTTTCCCGATATTTTCACGGGTCTGGCCGTGCTGCTGGGCGGGCTGGCCGCCGGGCTGGTGGTCCGGTTCGTCATCTTCGCCGGGCTGCGGGCCTATGACCGGCGCGAGGATTCGGTCCTGGCCCGCTCCCTGGCGCGGCACTTGCGCATGGCCAGCGCGTGGTTTCTGCCGGTGCTGGCCATTTCGCTGCTGCTGCCGCTGGTGCCGCTGCCGCCCCGGCCGTTTGAGGTGCTGCGCCGCTTCATCGAGTTCACGCTGATTCTCACCTTCGCCTGGGGCCTGATTAAGACGCTGGATGTGTTTCAGGACCTGGTGCAGCTCCGCTACCAACTCGGCTCGCCCGATAATTTGCGCGTGCGCAAGCTCTTCACGCAGCTCCAGTTTCTGAAGAAGCTGGCGGCTTCGCTGGTAGCATTCGTGGCGGTGGGTTTAGTTTTGATGAGCTTTGAAACGGTGCGGCGGCTAGGGACGGGCCTGCTCACATCGGCCGGCATTGCCAGCGTGATTGTGGGCTTTGCGGCGCAGCGCTCCATCAGCAACTTGCTGGCGGGGTTTCAGATAGCCTTCACCCAGCCCATTCGCATTGATGATGTGCTGGTGGTGGAGGGCGAGTGGGGCCGCGTCGAGGAAATCACGTTTACCTACGTGGTGCTCAGCATCTGGGACGAGCGCCGGCTGGTGCTGCCGCTCAACTACTTTATTGAAAAGCCTTTCCAGAACTGGACGCGCACCAGCGCCCGCCTCACCGGCACCGTCTTCCTCCAAACCGACTACACCGTTCCCGTGGACGCCCTGCGCGCCGAACTACGCCGCCTGCTGGAAGCCACCCCACTCTGGGACGAGCGGGTGTGCGTGCTGCAAGTGACGGACTCCAAGGAGCGCACTCTGGAGCTGCGGGCGCTGGTGAGCGCGGCCAATGCGAGTGCGCTGTGGGACCTGCGCTGCGCCGTGCGCGAGGGGCTGGTGGCGTTTTTGCAGCGGAATTTTCCGGGGAGTTTGCCGCGCATGCGGGCCGAGGTGGACGGGCCGCCGGTGGTTGGCGCAACTGTTTAGCAGGCTGTAGCGCGGACTCTGCGAGTCCGCGTCTCCGCGCCGTTCAGATATCCGTATAGGACGCGGACTCGCAGAGTCCACGCTACGTTGCTATTGTGGTTTGGAGGCGGAAAAGGGCGCGTCAGCAGCGGCGGTGCCGCGGGTGGTGGCGGGCGCGGGCACCATATCAAAGTCCAGCGTAGCGCCTTGCTGCAAGGCAGCGTGGCTGAGCCAGTTGTGGCCGTAGGGCTGGCCATTGAATTTCAGCTGGCTGATGTAGCGGTTGGCGGCGCTGTTGGCGGGGGCGTTCAGCACCACGTCGTGGCCGTTTTCGAGGTGCAGGGTGGCTTTGGGGAAAAGGGGCGCGCCGAGCACGTATTGGTCCGAAGCGGGGCACACGGGGTAGAAGCCCAGGGCCGAAAACACGTACCAAGCCGAGGTTTGGCCGTTGTCTTCGTCGCCGCAGTAGCCGTCGGGCGTGGGGCGGTAGAGGCGGTTCATGGTTTCGCGGGCCCAATACTGGGTTTTCCAGGGCTGGGCGGCGTAGTTGTAGAGGTAGATGATGTGCTGGGCCGGCTGGTTGCCGTGGGCATATTGGCCCATATTGGCAATCTGCATTTCCCGGATTTCGTGGATTACCTCGCCGTAATACGCCTCATCGAAGATGGGCGGCAGGGTGAAAACCGAGTCCAGCGTGGCCAGGAAGGGCCGGGGGCCGCCCATCAGGTTCATTAGGCCCTGCACGTCGTGAAACACCGACCAGGTGTAGTGCCAGCTGTTGCCCTCGGTGAAGGCATCGCCCCACTTGAAGGGATTGAACGGCGTTTGGAAGGTGCCGTTCTGGTTACGGCCGCGCATCAGGCCACTCTGCTTGTCGAAGAGCTTGCGGTAGTTCTGGCTGCGCTGGGTGTAGAGGGCAATTTCCTTTTTGGGCCGTTTCAGGGCCGTGGCCAGCTGGGCAATGGCAAAATCGTCGTAGGCGTATTCGAGGGTGCGGGCGGCGCTTTCGTTGATTTTCACATCGTAGGGCACGTAGCCGAGCTTGTTGTAGTAGCTCACACCGGCGCGGCCCACGGCTTCAAGCGGGCCGGCATTGTTGGCCCCATGCGTCAGGGCCTGGTAGAGGGTGTTGATGTCATAGCCGCGCCCGCCTTTCAGGTAAGCCTCGGCCACTACGGAGGCGGAGTTGTTGCCCACCATGATGTTGCGGTAGCCGGGGCTGCCCCACTCCGGCAGCCAGCCGCCCTCGCGGTAGGCATTGGCCAGCCCGGCCTGGATTTCGGCATTTACCGACGGATACATCAGGTTCAGCAGCGGAAACAAGGCCCGGAAAGTGTCCCAAAACCCGGTATCGGTGTAGAGGAAACCGGGCTGCACCTGGCCATTATACGGGCTGTAGTGCACGGCCTGGCCGGCCGCGTCCAGCTCGTAGAACTTGCGCGGAAACAGGAGCGAACGATACAGGCAGGAATAAAATGTGCGCTGCTGCTCATCGGTGCCGCCTTGTATTTCGACCCGGCCCAGGGCTTTGTTCCAAGCGTCGCGGCCTTTTTGCTTCACGCTTTCGAAGTCGTCGGTCCCGATTTCCAGCAGGTTGCGCTCAGCCTGCTCCGCGCTGATGAACGAGGACGCCACGCGGGCCTGCACCTGCTCGCCCCGGCCGGTGCGGAAGCTGACCACCGCGCCCGCGTGGGCGGCGGTGAGCTCGGTGCCGGTACTGGTCAGGGTGTTATCGTTGACTAAGTGAGTGGCCGTGAATGGGCGGTCGAACTCAACGATGAAGTAGTTTTTGAAGTTGGCGGGCACGCCGCCCCGGTTTTTGGTGGTGTAGCCGATGATGCGGTTCTGGGCTGGCAGCATCTTCACGAAGGAGCCTTTGTCGAGGGCATCGAGCAGCACGTAGGCGCTGTCGGTTTTGGGGAAGGTGAAACGGAACCGGACGGCGCGCTCGGTGGGGGCCAGCTCGGTGGTGATGTTGTAATCGGCCAGGTACACGCTGTAGTAGTAGGGCCGGGCGGTTTCGGATTTGTGCGAAAACCAGCTGGCCCGCTCGTCCTCCCCCACCCTGATTTTGCCGGTGCCGGGCATGAGCACGAACTGCCCGTAGTCGTTCATCCAGGGCGAGGGCTGGTGCGTCTGCTTGAAGCCCCGGATTTTATCGGCCCCGTACTGGTAGGCCCAGCCGTTGCCCATTTTGCCGGTTTGGGGCATCCAGCAGTTCATGCCCCAGGGCCGCGAAATGGCGGGATATGTGTTGCCGTTCGAGAGGTCGGGCTTGGAATCGGTGCCCATGAGCGGGTTCACCAAATCGGCGGGCGCGAGGGTTTGGGCCGAGGATTGGGCGGAGCCGAGCAGCGCGAGCAGGAGAACCAGAAGTAGCCGAAGGGACATTGGCGGGCGGGAAAACGGTTTGATGCGCAAAGTAGCGCGGACTTTGTAGTCCGCGAGTTAGACTGTTCGACTCGCGGACTACAAAATCCGCGCTACTTCGCATCCGCCTTGTGCAGCAGGCGCACCACCAGGCCGGTCCAGCCGGTTTGGTGGCTGGCGCCGAGGCCGTGTCCGTCGTCGCCGTGGAAGTATTCGTGGAAGAGCAGGTTGTCCTGAAAGTGCGGGTCGGTCTGGTGGATTTCAGTATCGCCCATCGCCGGGCGGCGGCCGTTTTCATCCTTCAGGAAGAGGCGGGCGAGGCGGCCCGACAGCGCATCGGCCACCTGCGCCAGCGTGTGCAGCTGGCCCGAGCCGGTGGGATATTCTATCGTAAAGGCGTCGCCGTAGTAGGTGTGGTAGCGCTGGAGCGACTCGATAATCAGGTAATTGACCGGGAACCAGACCGGGCCGCGCCAGTTGGAATTGCCGCCGAACATGTCCGATTCCGCTTCGCCCGCCACGTAGGACACCGAGAAGCTGTCCTCGTCGGTGTGGTAGTGATAAGGGTTATCGAGATGGTAGCGGGAGAGCGAGCGGATGCCGAATTCGGAGAGGAATTCGGTCTCATCAAGCATGCGGGTGAGGACGCTGCGCAGGCGCTTGCGGCGCATGAGGCCCATGAGGTGGCGGGTTGCCTGGCCGGGCTCTTCCCAACGGCTCACCAGCTCGGCCAGGCGCGGGCGGCGCTTGATGAGGGCCAGGGCGCGGGCGTGGAATTCGGGCACGGTGGCGAGTAATTCATCGTCAATGACTTCGACCGCGAAGAGCGGGATGAGGCCGACCATGGAGCGGATGCGCAGACGGGTGCGCGAGTCGTCGGGGGCGTGGAGGACGTCGTAGTAGAACTTATCCTCCTCGTCCCAAAGGTTGAAATGGCCGCCTCCCCCGCGCGTCATGGCCTCGGCGATGTAGAGGAAATGCTCGAAGAACTTGGTAGCCATTTCCTGGTAGACGGGCGTGGTGCGGGCCAGCTCCAGGGCAATGCGCATGAGGTTGAGGGCGAACATGGCCATCCAGCTGGTGCCGTCAGATTGCTCGATTTTGCCGCCGGTAGGCAGCGGGGATGAGCGGTCGAACACGCCGATGTTGTCCATGCCCAGGAAGCCGCCTTCGAAGATGTTGCGCTCGTCGCGGTCCTTGCGGTTTACCCACCAGGTGAAGGTCATGACCAGCTTCTGGAACACGGCTTCGAGGAAGGCGGTGTCGCCCTGGCCCTCGTGCAGCTTGCGGTCCATCTGGTACACGCGCCAGGTGGCCCAGGCGTGCACGGGCGCGTTCACGTCCTCGAATTTCCACTCGTAGGCGGGCATCTGGCCGTTGGGGTGCAGGTAGCCGTCCTGGCAGAGCAGGCGGAGCTGCTGCTTAGCAAAATCGGCATCGACCATGGCCAGCGGCAGGCAGTGGAAGGCCAGGTCCCAGGCGGCGTACCAAGGGTACTCCCACTTGTCGGGCATCGAAACGATGTCGGCATTGTGCAGGTGC
>NZ_JBCEVZ010000037.1:0-51226 GCF_038448715.1 Hymenobacter segetis
CATAGCGGTCGAAGAGCTGCACGAGGCGCGGGTCGCGGCCGAAGGCTTTCTCGTGGCGCTGGTGCATGGTGCCCAGCAGGCCGAGTTGCGGCAGAGCTGCCACGGCTTTCAGTGTTTCGGGGCTGAAGTAAGTGCCGGCCTTGTGCAGAGATTTATGCAGAAAAGTGCCCGCCGTGGCATCGTACGCTTGGCCAGCGCGGGCCAGAAACTGCGTGACGGCCGCCGCCGGCGTACCCAGCTTTTCTTCCACCTCCACCGCAAATTTTGCCGCCTCTGCCCAGGCTGTGAGCCGCGTGCCGTCGGCAAAGAAGTAGTTGGTGATGGGGTCGAGCCGCTCGTAGCGGAAGTAGTCGGCCGGCTCGCGCTGGGCCAGCCGGAAAATATCGTCCACCAGTTGCGGCAGCGTAAACAACGACGGCCCGGCATCGAACCGGTACCCACCGGGCAGTGCAAACTGGTGCATCTTGCCCCCGAACGTGGCCCCGGCCTCAAATACCGTGACTGGGTGCCCGGCCACCGCCAGCCGCGCCGCCGTGGCCAGCCCCGCAATGCCCGCGCCGATGACGGCCACGGGCTGCCGGGAAGGAGAGATTTTGGCTTTCTTTTTAAACACTGGACTGCTAACCGCCGCAGCGGGGGGAGAAGTTTAGCCGAAGTGGCCAAAAATAAAACGGCGCTCCGGCGCAGACGTTTTTTGTCCACGCCGGAGCGCCGCTTTATTGCTAAAATAGGCTATTCCACCGCCAGCACCAGCCCTTTCAGGTAAGCGCCTTCCGGGTGGAACAAGCTCACCGGATGGTCGGCAGGCTGGGTGAGGCGGTGCAGGATGCGCGCCGGCCGGCCCGCCTCGATGGCTGCTGCCAGCACCGCGCCCTCAAACAATTCGGGGCTCACGACTTGCGAACACGAGAACGTAAACAGCAGCCCGCCGGGCGCGAGGTGCGCTATACCGGCCGCGTTCAGGCGCTTGTAGCCCATCAAGGCCGCGTGGCGGGCCCCCATGTGCTTGGCGAAAGCGGGCGGGTCGAGCACCAGCAAATCGTACTGAGCCGAGTGGTTTTTGAGGAAGCCCAGCACGTCGTCGGGGTAAGCGGCGTGGCGGTTGGCATGGTTCGATAGCTCGGCGTTGCGCTCGGTGAGGGCAATGGCTTTCTTGCTCGAATCGACGGAGTGAACCAGCTCAGCGCCAGCTTCCAAAGCATAAACGGAGAAGCCGCCAGTGTAGCAGAATGTGTTGAGAACCTTACGGCCGGGCGAGTAACGGGCCAGCAGGGCGCGGTTGTCGCGCTGGTCGATGAAGAAGCCGGTTTTCTGGCCGGTTTCCCAATCCACGGCAAACTGGTGGCCGTTTTCGGTCACCACGTGCTCGGTGCCCGAGCTTTCGCCGAACAGGTAACCGTTTTGGGCATCGGGCACGGCGTTGCCGGGCACGGTTTCGGCGCTCTTATCGTAAATGGCGCGCAGCTTATCGCCGAACACCACTTGCAGCGCGGCCGCGATTTCGGGCCGGGCGCGGTACATGCCCACGCTGTGGGCCTGCACCACGGCGGTGTCGCCATACACGTCGATGATGAGGCCGGGCAGGCCGTCGCCCTCGGCGTGCACTAGGCGGAATACGTTGGTATCGGCCGTGCCGGTCAGGGCCAGGCGCTGGCGCAGGCGGTAGGCATTGCCCAGCTTGTCTTCCCAATATTTTGCCGTTGGCAATTCGGATTCGGGGCCGAAATCCAGCATTCGCACGGCAATGGAGCCGCCGCTGGAGAAGTGGCCCACGCCCAGCAGCTCGCCGTTGATGGCTTCGACGCGCACGGGCTCGCCCTCGCGGGGCTCGCCCAATACGCGGGCAATGGCCCCCGAGAACACCCAAGGGTGGCGGCGGCGCAGGCTGTGGTCTTTTCCGTTTTTGAGGACGATGGTGGCGGGGTTCAGCATAGTGTGCAAAGGTACGGCCCCGCGCCGGGCCGGCTTGTCCCACCTACTTGAACCAGCGCCGGTAAATGGGCCGTCGCCAAGCAAACTGCGCCCACATGGCCGGGTATATCACCACATCGAGCAGGCGCGAAGCCGTGCGGTATTCCAGCGCATCCACAATCACGCTGCCACCATTGGGGTCGGGCTGAACAAGGTGACGGTGCCGCCAGAACTGCAGCGGCGGCGGCAGAATCTGGCCTTCATCCACGAAAAAATGGGTGCCGTCGGGCTGCACGCCATCGTCCACAATCAGCGAAGTCCAGGGCAGACGCTTCACCAACGTATCGAGCTCAATTTCAACCCGGTTGCCGGTGCGGCAGCCATCGAAACGTAGCAGCCGCAGCCTCGGAAACGGCGGGGCCAGAGCCACAAATAACTCGCGGGTGAAGCCGGCCATGACCGCGGCCGGAGACTGAGAAACGGCGGTGCGGAGGGTGACGTGCATGGGTTGCTAACCCCAGCCGCAGGCAATTGTTGGCCGAGCCCTATTGATAATCACGCAAGCAGGCATCGGTGTACCTGCAAGAGGGAATTTGCCGTTGAACTCAGCTATTTTATCCCAACAACTCCTCAATATCCTCGCGGGTGAGGTGCTTAATCACAGCTTCGTCGGTGGCGATGAGCTCGCTCACCAAGGCCAGTTTGCGGCGTTGCAGAGCTAGGATTTTCTCCTCTACCGTGCCCTGGGTGATGAACTTGTAGGTGAACACCGGACGCTGCTGGCCGATGCGGTGGGCACGGTCCACGGCCTGGGCTTCCACGGCGGGGTTCCACCACGGGTCGAGGATGAAGACGTAGTCGGCGGCGGTGAGGTTGAGGCCTACGCCGCCAGCTTTGAGGCTGATGAGGAAGATTTTCAAGTCCTCCGTTTCCTGAAAGCGCGCTACTTCGGCGGGCCGGTCGCGGGTCGCGCCGTCGAGGTAGGCGTAGGGCATCTGACGCTCATCGAGTGCGGCGCGTACCAGGGATAGGTGTTGGACGAACTGGCTAAATACCAATACCTTGTGTCCTTCGGCCACCACGTTGCGAATCATGCGCAGCACTTCGCGTAGCTTGCCCGATTCGTGGGTGTAGTTTTCGTCGGCTAGGCGCGGGTGGTTAGCAATTTGGCGCAGGCGCGTGAGGCCCTGCAACAGCAGAAACTGCGTGCTGGCCGGGCCGTGTTCGTCGAGGTTGCGCAGGATTTTGTTGCGGTAGAAGCTCTTGGTTTCCTCGTAGGCATGGGCCTGCTCGTCCGTCATCTGGCAGTAGCTGAGCTGCTCCGTTTTAGCGGGCAGTTCTTTAGCTACCTGGGCTTTGTGGCGACGCAGAATGAACGGCTTGATGAGCGCGTGCAGGCGGCGGGTGCGGCCTTCGTCCTGGTCTTTCTCAATGGGCTTGAGGAATTCCTTGCGGAAAAACGCCTGCGTGCCCAGCAAGCCCGGGTTGATAAAGGACATCTGCGACCATAAGTCCATCGTGCTGTTCTCCACCGGCGTGCCCGTGAGGATGAGCCGGTGCTTGGAATGCAACTGCCGCACGGCCTGCGAGGTGGTGCTCGACGGGTTTTTGATGGCCTGCGACTCGTCCAGAATCACGTAGTCGAACTTGTAGCCGGCCAACAGCTCAGTATCGAGACGCACGATGCCGTAGCTGGTCAGCACCACGTCGTAGTCGGCGAAACGGTCGGGGTTTTTGTCGCGGTAAGTGCCGGTGTAGGCCAGCACGCGCAGCTCGGGCGTGAACTTCTGGGCCTCATTCAGCCAGTTGAAAACCAGTGAAGTAGGAAGCACCAACAGCGACGCAGCCCCTTGCGCCTCCCCGCTTTCGCGGCGATGCTGGAGCATGGCCAGCGTCTGAATGGTTTTGCCAAGCCCCATATCGTCGGCCAGGCAGCCGCCGAAATGGTAGTCCTGTACGAAGCGCAGCCAGTTGTAGCCCGCCTTCTGATAGGGGCGCAGTTCGCCTAGAAAACCTACGGGCAGCGGATGGTCTTCCACTTCGGCAAAGTCGCGCAGCTTTTCCAGCTTGCGGCCCATGCGCACGGTGGCCAACTCATTGCTTTGCAGGTCGGCTACTAAGGCGAGGTGGTGGCGACGCAGGTTAAGGCCGTCCTCGGTTTCTTCGCCGAAGGCAAACAGCTCCAGATAGTCCGTAAACCACTCGTCGGGGATGATGGCAATCTGGCCGTTGGGCAGCTTGAACTCGCGCCGACGTTGCAGAATGTGCCCCCGCAGCCGGATAAATGGCACTTCGATATCACCAAAGCGCACCGTGCCGCGCACGTCGAACCAGTCGCCCGCTTCCTGAATGCCCACCTGCACGCTGGTGGGACCGATAAAGTAATTTTTGGTGGCCGTAGCAGCGGCTTCTACTGTGTAGCCTAGCTCCGTAAGAGCAGGGGAATTATCGTGCAGCCACTTGAAGGCCTCGGCTTTGGGCAGGGAGGCGTGGCCATTGGCCACCACGAGGCGGCGCGCCTGGAGCTCTTCCACAGTGGCTTGCTCCTGCTCGGGGCTGCGTAGCAATCGGTGAAAAACGTAGCTGTCGGCCGTTTTTTCGAGGTGCACGCTCACGGGCTTGCTGGTGCCCAGCGGCATGAGGTGCGGGCCGTAGCGGAAGCTCAGCTCGAAGTGAATCTGTTCGGTTTCAGCCCCGGTGAGGAGGGGCGCGATGGGCTTGGGCAGCGGGATGCGACCCCGGCGCGGCGGGCCGGGCGGGCGCACGGGCGCTTCGGGCGCGGGCAGGACGGGTTGAGCGTCGCTGAATGTGAGCCGGGGCCGCGCCACGTAGCGCTCCGAGCGGATATCGAAACCCCGGGCGTGTACCTCGAAGGCCTCCATGAGCGGAGCCACAAATTTCTGGAAATAGCTTTCCTCCACCTGCCGGGGCACCACGATGAATTTCTTCTTCAAAAACGGCAGGAGCTTCTTGCCATCAACTTCGGTACGGAAGGTGTAGAGCAGGTCGTTGAGCAGCAGCCAGGCCGGTTGCAGGCACACCAATACCGCATCTTTGTATTGAAAATCAAGCTTCTGTCCCTGGTATTGGATGGTGGGGAAGTAGTGAGTGCCTTCCTCGTTGCGGCGGAAGTGGAACAGGATGGACGCCTTGGCCGGGGCCATGCCGATTTCCTTCCAGGTCGGCTCGCCATCACGGCCCATGATGAACACCTGCTTGCCCGCCAGCCGCGCCAGAATGCCGGCCATGCGGGTCTGCACGTACTTGGAAATGAGCTCCTGAAGCGGTTTGTCGCCCTTTTCAGCGTTGTAGGTCTTGAGGAAAAACTCGGCTGTAGCGATTTTGCGGGGCCAGAATTCTTTCACCACCGCTTCCTGCTGAATCTGGTCGCAGAGTTCTACCAACTCAAAGTCGGTAGCATCAAGACCGGCCGCGAACTCATGGGCATTTTTCCCCGAAACGGTCTGGTGCTGAAGCGTTAGCTGACCGCGTGGGCCAAGCTGGACCACGTAGGCCGCGAACAAGTGGCCCAGGAACTCGTGTTCGAAGAGCGAGTAGACGATTTGAAATGGTTCTGCGGTAGATACTTTCATAGCCGGGCACGCGGAAGGCGCAAGGTAGGGCAGAAAGCGGAAATTGGTGTAGTCGAGCTTTGCTGCCAGGGACGAATGCCCGGTCCTTACGGCAGAAAAAGCTCAACGATAACCCAAAAGTCGATAAACGCTATAAATTCTCGCGCAAGTCCAACTTGCTAGCATTCAGGGCGGGGCGAATACTTACGGCCAAGGTGATGACGATAATGGACACGCAGGTAAAAATTAGGTCCGAAGCCTGCATTTTTACGGGGTAAGCGTCCACCACGCTCGTGGCCATGCCCATGCTCACGAAACCAAACCGCTGCTGGAGCCAGCAGAGCGTGACCCCCAGAATGAGCCCGGTGGCCGCGCCCACCAGCGCCACAATGGCCCCCACGTACAGGAACGTGCGCCGTACCGTCTTCTGACTCGCGCCCATGGCAAGCAGCACCGAGATGTCCTTTTTCTTATCGATGACCAGCATCGAGAGCGAGAAAAAGATGTTGAGCGAGGCGATGAGCAGAATGAGCGTGAACGTGATGAACACGAACAGCTTCTCCACTTTGATGGCCTTGAACAGGCTGACGTGCTGCTCGTCGGAATCCTGCACTTTGAAATCCGGCCCGAGGAGGTTGCGGAGTTCGCCTTTCACCTTTTCGATTTCGAAGCTCTGGCCCACCTTCACATAGAGGGCCGTGCGGCGCGTGCCGTAGCCCAGCAGGCGCTGGGCGAAGGTGAGCGGCACGAAAATGTAGCTGTCGTCGATGTGCTGCTCGATGAGGAAAACGCCGCCGGCCGTCAGGTTCTGCTCGTTGAAGGCGTTTTCAGGATTGAAATCGAGGGTTTTTTTGCCGGGCGTGTTGCGCGGGTACAGCAGGCGCATGGGGGCCAGGCGGTTGTTGAGCGTGATGCTGAGTTCGTGCTGCACGCCCGCGCCCACCAGGGCCAGTTCCAGGCTGTCGCGGCGGAGGCGGTGGTCGCCCTCGCGGATGTTGGCATCAATCTGGCTCTGGCCGAAGTAGTTATCCGAAAGGCCGCGCATTTTTACCACCATCTGGCGGTCGTGGTATTGTAGCAGGGCGTTGTCCTCAATCACCTCCGTGAGCAGGGCCACGCCGGGCGTGTTTTCCAGCTTCATCAGGAAGGTGCGGTCCACGTCGAAGGCCTTGCCTTTGGTGGCCGAGATGACGAGGTTGGGGTCCGACTTGCCGTAGAGCGTGCGCACCAAGTCCTCCAGCCCGTTGAACACCGACAGCACGATAATCAGCGCCATGGTGCCCACCGCCACCCCAATCATCGAAATGTTGGAGATGATGGTGATGATGTTGCGCTTGTTCTTGGAACGGAAATAGCGCCGGGCAATGAGGATAGGTACGTTCATAAATCACGGAATCGTCGGGTAGCTCACGGATTATCCGGATGGGACGACGATTCCTGCGTGGGTTTTATCGGGGCGCTTTACGGCGTTAGCGTTCGGAAAGCTAAGGCAAAATGCGGGTTAAATGGTAACGACTACAATTTCAGGTGATTTGCCTGCTCAGGTAGCAGCTTACTTCCAGGCCTTCACGATGAGGCCGGTGCCGGAGTCGTGCGTGCTGCGGGCGTCGAGCCAGTTCAGCAACAGGCAAAACGGGAACACCACGGCGTAGTAGAACGGCAGCAGGATGAAAAAGGCGCGCGACTTGCCCAGCATCAGAATGGGGTATTTCATGCTCAGGCGCCACGAAATCTGGCCCGGCTCGCCGTAGCTGTAGCGGGCCTCGATGCGCTCAAAACCGGCGGTGCGCAGCTTCTGCTGAATCTCGCGGATGTTGTAGCCGTCGCGCACGTGCTCTTCGATGAAGCTCGTTTCGCCGTCGTCGTGCACGTCGGAGCCGCCCTGGTCGCTGGGGGTCGAAATGAGCAGCATGCCGCCGTCTTTCAGCGACGCGTGGATGTTGCGGAACACTTCCACATCTTCCAGAATGTGCTCCATCACATCAACGGACAGGGCCAGGTCGAAGGAATTGGGTTCCTGATACAGCACCAAATCCTGCACGGCAAACTGCACGTTCTTGCGGCCAATCTGGCGGAAAAACTGGTTGGAATCGGCCACCTGGTCGTCTTTCACGTCTACGGCCAGGATGTTCCATTTCGCGCTCAGCCCGCTCAGCCAGTAGGTATACTGGCCGTAGCCGGAGCCGGCATCGAGGATGTGCAGGGGTTCCTGGGTGCGGCCTTTGGCCCAGCGGCGCAGCTCCCGGTGCACGTGCCAGGTGCGCAACAGCAGCAAATCGAGCAGGTGATAAAACAGCCGGCGCAGCCACGGCGTGCGATTGAATACCTGGCCGAGCGTCTTCTTAATAGGGTCGTAGTACAAGGGGAATTCTGAATTCTGACTTACAAATTATGAATTCAACGACAGGCTTATTGGTCGTCTTTGGGGTTGAACAGGCGCGGGCGGGCGGGCTTGTCGTCGTCCTCCGAAGTGTCTTCCTTCGGCGCGTCCGGAATGTAGAGTGTGCCGAGCACTTGGTCCATGTGGGCGGCGTAGGCGGCGCTGTCGTCGTGGAAAAACACGAGTTCGGGCACCACGCGGGCCGTTTTGCGGATGCGCTTGGCCAGGGCGTGGCGGATTTCCTTGGCGTTATCCTTAATAATTTCGATGCGCTCGTTGGCATCGTTGCCCAGCAGCAGGCTGAGGTACACGCGAGCCTGTCCCAGGTCGGGCGTCACCTTCACCATGCTGATGCTGGGGGCCAGCCCGCCGCCGAACAGGTGTGGTAAGTCGCGCTGCAATACGGCCGCAAGCTCCTGTTGCAGGAGGCTGGCCATTTTTTGTTGTCGTTTGCTATCCATAATGACTGGCAAAGGTACGAGGTGTTTTTAAGGGCGTGAGGGTAAGAGGGTGTGAGGGTAGGAGGTATAGAAAAAGAATAGGCGGCAGCGTTGGGGGCGCACAATACCTTTGCGCTGTCTTCAGGCCCCGCCCACTCATCCCCTCATACCCTAACGAGTGCTCCGCTTTTTCAAAAGCTCGTTGCCCACGCAACTGCTGGCTCTGGTGCTGCTGGTGCTGGCCCTGCGCCTGCCGCTGCTCTGGTTCGGCCTGCCCCTGACGGCCGCCGAGCTGCGGGCCCTGCTGGTGGGCGAGCGGCTGCACGGCGGGGCCATGCCCTACCGCGACCTCTACGACGGTACCGCGCCGCTGGCCGCCGCCACCTTCGCCGCCCTCGATGCCGTGCTGGCGCGCCCCGTGTGGCTCTACCGCATGGTGGCGCTGGGGTTGCTGTTCATCCAAGGCCTGCGCCTGAACCTGGTGTTCAACCGCTACGACGTGCACCCTGAGCGCGGCTATGTGGCGGCCCTCACCTACCTGCTGGTGGGCAGCGTGAGCACCGATTTGGATGCGCTCTCGCCGCTGCTGCTGGGCAATACCTTCATCGTGTTTTCGCTGAGCGCGCTGCTGCCCACCTCCCGCGAGGGCTACGACAACCGCCGTCTGTTCCGGGCCGGGTTTCTCATTGGCTTGGGGGCGCTGTGCTACCTGCCGCTGAGCTTGTTTGTGATAGTGGGGCTGTTTGCGGTGGTGATTTTCGCGGCCAATTCCTTTCGTAGCTCGCTACTGCTGCTGTGCGGGTTTTTCTTCCCGTATGCGCTGGTGGCCACCTTTTTCTTTTATACCGATGCCCTGCCGGGCTTCGTGCAGTTCCACTTGCAGCCGGGCCTCACGGACCTCATTGCCAGCGGCCTGCCCGCCGGCCTGCAACTGCGCCTGCTGATTGTGCCCGTGCTGGTGCTGGTGCTGGCGTTGCTGCGGTCGCTGGGCACATCGCTGGGCCTAGTGTTCCAAATAAAGTTCCGCCAGATGATGCTGGTGTGGCTGGCCGTGGCCGCCGTGGCTGCCGCCGTGGAGCGCGGCGCGGCTCCTGGGGCGCTGGTGCTGCTGCTGCCGCCGGTGGCCTATTTCAGCCTGTTTCTGTGGCAGCGCTACCGCCAAAGCTGGCTGCTGGAGCTGTTGCTGCTGCTCATCATCAACGCCGTGGTGGTGCTGCGCTACCGCGCCCAGGTGCCGCGCCTCGAAAGCCTGCTGCACATGCCCGCCGAAAGCCGTTTCGGTCTGGAGCCCGACCCGCGCTACGCCGCCCTGCGCGGCCAGACGCTACTAATCCTCGGCCCCGACGACCGGGCTTATTTCAACAACCACCCCGCCACGCCCTACCTCGACTGGGCCCTGTCGCAAGTCGATTTCGGCCACCTCAACGAGTACGCTGCCGTGGTGCGCGTGGCCCAGAAAATGGGCCCCACGCCGCCCGCCTACCTGCTCGACCAAAGCCGCGTGGTGCCCCGCCTCCAACAGCTGCTGCCCAATATCTTCAGCGCCTACGAACCGACAAGCACGCCCGGCTTGTACAAGCGGAAGTAGGACCTACACCCAGCACCACGCCTTGGTGCGCCGCTCCGTGGGCAGGCTACGCAGAAAAGTGGCCAACGGCTCCAAATCGGTAAGTAATGCGGTAAGTATAATGGCACGGCCGTCGCGCAGGTGCAGCGTCAGGTAATCATATTTTGCCCAGAAGGTGCGGCGGGCACTACATGTCACACGCTCTACGCGGGCTAAATCGCGCCACTCAAACGGCACCCGTTGCCCGGCTTCATACACTTCAAACCGATTATCAACGGGCTGAAAAGCCAGCGTGGTTTCCCGATTCAGAATCCAGTAGCGCAGGTGCAGCAGCAGCGCCGGTCCACTTAGGGCCAGCGTAAAGAGCATAAATCCCGCCGTGAGCAGCCACTCAAAGGCGCTGACTTCGGCTCCACCCATGGCCACGGCGGGCAGTACGCTCAGCCCCGCGCCCAGCGCCAGCAGCGGCCAGAAGAGCAGCCGCAGCTGCCGCGCCGCCGTGGTCTGGTACACGTGGGTACGCTTTGAGAACAGCCCCGTGACCCAGCGCGCCGCCCCCAGCACCAGAAAAATGACCACGGCCGCTTCAATCAGCGGGCGGAAGAAAGAGGTTTTCATGCCTGAAAAGCCAGCTCCACGCTAGGCTTGCACCTGTACCCAGGCCTCGCCATCGGTGTGCGTCCGCAGGTGGCCGAAGCTCTCCAGCGCCAGCCCGTGCTTGGCAAAAACAGCCTCCACGGCCGCCCGCCCGGCGGGCTCCACGCACACCAGCAGGCCGCCCGAAGTCTGCGGGTCGCACAGCCACGCCCGCTGCTCGTCCGTTACCGGCCCGATTTTGTGGCCGTAGCTGGCCCAGTTGCGGCCGGTGCCGCCAGGCACGCTGCCCTGCTTCAAATAGCTTTCAGCCGCAGCGATGCGCGGCACTTTGCTGAAGTCAATTTCCGCCGTCAGGTGGCTGCCTTCGCACACTTCGGCCAAGTGCCCGAGCAGGCCGAAGCCCGTCACGTCCGTCAGGGCCGTCACGGCGGGCAGCTTGCTCAGCTCCGCCCCAATCTTATTGAGCTGCATCATCTGAGCCGGCGCAATGTTGGCATCCTCATCCCGCAGAATGCCCTTTTTCTGGGCTGTCGTCATGATGCCCACGCCCAGCGGCTTGGTCAGGAATAATTCCGAACCCGCCGTAGCCGTGTCGTTCTGCTTCAGGTCTTTGATGTCGACCATGCCCGTCACCGCCAGCCCAAAAATGGGCTCCGGCGAGTCGATGCTGTGCCCGCCCGCCAGCGGAATCCCGGCCTCGGCGCAGATGCTGCGGGCACCTTCCAGCACGCGGCGCGCCACCTCGGGCGGCAGCTTATCCACCGGCCAGCCCAGCACGGCGATGGCCAGCAGCGGCCGCCCGCCCATGGCGTACACATCCGAAATAGCATTGGCCGAGGCAATGCGCCCGAAATCGTACGCATCATCCACGATGGGCATGAAAAAGTCAGTAGTCGAAATCACCGCCTGTCCGCCGCCGATATCATATACGGCCGCGTCGTCGCGGCTGGCATTGCCCACCAACAGCTTCTCGTGCTGAGGCTGCGCAATGCTGGTGTGCAGCATTTGGTCGAGCACGGCTGGCGCGATTTTGCAGCCGCAGCCCGCACCGTGGCTGTATTGGGTGAGCTTGTATTCCATGATATTTCAGGTTGGGGTGGGTACAAAAGTATGTAGCGTGGACTCTGTGAGTCCGCGTGTGGAACGCCCCACACGCGGACTCACAGAGTCCACGCTACGATTCATGCAAACAATTCTACTTAATAGCCACCGGCAATTCCACATTTTCCCAGCGCAGCACCAACGCCTTAGGCGTTACCTCATACACTAGGCGCTCGGTCACGGCTGCCGTTTTGCGGGGCGTCACCATCACGCGCAGGGCGTCCTGCTTCTCATCGTACTTGAATGCACCCCACTGGTTCGGCACCTTGTTAAAGATGACTGTCCACTGGCCACTCTCCGCCGGAATCACAAAGAAGCCGTACTTGCCCGCCGGCAGCGGCTTGCCTTCTACTGTCACCGCCTTGCTGAATTCGACCGTGGTAGCCTCATTAGCCCCGGCGCGCCACACTTTGCCATAAGGCTCCAGCCCGCCGAAAATCTTGCGGCCCTTTACCCCCGGGCTACTATAGTTCACCGTCACATCGGCTGCGCCAATCTTGCCGGTAGCCGTAGCCGCCGGGCTTGGCTTCACCGCATCCTTAGCAGGAGCATGCATAGTAGTGGGCGTCGTCTGGGCATAAGCAGTCGTGCTGGCCAACGCCAGCGTCAGGCCGAAAGCGGCAGTGCGAAGAGTCGTGAAGGATTTCATGGGAATTTGGCGTTGAAAATGAGAGTGAATTGGGTCGTGAAGTTCGGTCGTCGACTCGCAAACTCCGCATCAGCCACTGAGGTTTACCAAAGACACTGATTGCCGCCAGAGTTGCAGAAGTTATTTCAACCCCTAAACGCGTCAGGCTCCCCTCTCCCCAAGGAGAGGGGTTGGGGGTGAGGTTCTGCCGCTTGCACCGTTGCTGCGGCCGCACTCGTTCCATATTGCATTCGGCCCCCAATTGTCGTACCTTTGCCCCGAAGTTGGTATTCAATCTGATAAAGAGGGGACGCGCAGTCCCCTCTTTTTTTGCCCGCTTGTTTCAAAAACTATGCACTTCGACCGCAACCTGCTGCTGGAAATGCTCCACGACGCCATCGGCGAAGAGGAGCTGTTCATCGTGAGCCTCACCGTGTCCGATTCGGTGCTGCCCAAGGTCACCGTCACTCTCGACGGCCCCAACGGCCTCGCCATTCAGGCCTGCGCTACCATCAGCCGCCGCCTGGCCCGCCGCATCGACGAGCACTACGGCGAAGAATCCGCGTATTCCCTGGAAGTCACCAGCCCCGGTGCCGACCAACCCCTCACCGACCCGCGCCAGTACCCGCGCCACATCGGCCGCTCGCTGGCCCTGAAACTGGCCGACGGCACCGAAAAAACCGGCACCCTCACTGCCGCCACCGCCGAAGGCGTAGAAATCGAGGAAGTCATCAAACAAAAAACCAAGAAAACCACCCTGCCCGCCGCATTCTATCCCTTCGGGGACATTACAGAGGCCAAGGTTGTTATCTCTTTCAAATAAATACAGTTCTGCCTCTTATGAACAGCCACGAACTCATTGAATCCTTCGGCGAATTTGCCCGGAGCAAGAACATCGACCGGCCCACGATGATGAGCATCCTGGACGACGTGTTTCGCACCATGATTCGCAAGAAGTACGACCAGGACGAAAACTTCGACGTCATCATCAACCCCGACAACGGTGACCTCGAAATCTGGCGCAACCGCGAAATCGTGGACGATAACTCGGAGGATATCTGGGACCACGATAAAATTCCGCTGGCCGAAGCTCAGAAAATCGAGCCCGACTTCGAGGTTGGCGAATCCGTAGCCGAAGGCGTGAAGCTGGAGGATTTCGGCCGCCGCGCCGTGCTCATGGCCCGCCAAACGCTGATTCAGCGCGTGAAAGACCTCGAGCGCGACAACCTGTACCAGAAATACAAGGACCAGGTGGGCGAAATCGTGACTGGCGAAGTGTACCAGGTGTGGAGCCGCGAGGCCCTCATCATGGACAAAGACGACAACGAGCTGGTGATGCCGAAAGGCGAGCAAATCCCCAAAGACCGTTTCCGCAAAGGCGACACCGTGCGCGCTGTAGTTCACCGCGTTGAGGTGATTAACGGCACGCCGAAAATCATCCTTTCCCGCGCAGCCCCCGCTTTCCTCGAGCGTTTGTTCGAACTGGAAGTGCCCGAGATTTACGATGGCCTCATCGTTATCAAAAACGTGGTGCGCGAGCCCGGCGAGCGCGCCAAAGTAGCCGTCGAAAGCTACGATGAGCGCATCGACCCTGTGGGTGCCTGCGTGGGCATGAAGGGCAGCCGCATCCACCCGGTGGTGCGCGAGCTGGAAAATGAGAATATCGACATTATCAATTACACGGATAACTTAGAGCTTTATATTGCGCGGGCACTATCGCCGGCCAAAGTAGGTTCTATGAAGATAAACCAGGAGAACGGCCGGGTTTCCGTGTTCATGAAACCTGACCAAGTAAGCCTGGCCATCGGCCGCGGCGGTGCCAACATCAAGCTGGCCAGCCGCTTGGTGGGCATGGAAATCGACGTATTCCGCGAAGCCATCGACTACGAGGAAGACATTTCGCTGGACGAGTTCCAGGACGAAATCGAGCCTTGGGTACTGGCCGAATTGAAAAAAATCGGTCTGGACACCGGCCGCGCCGTACTAGCTGTGAAGAAAGACGACATCGTGCGCCGCACGGAGTTGGAAGAGGAAATGGTGGACGATGTGTACCGCATTATCCGCCAAGAATTTGCCGACGACGAAGACCTCGACGAGAACTCGCTGGAAACGGCTAAAAACCGCGTTGCCGCTGGCAAAACGGACGATGCGACCGCCGAAGAAGCGGCCGTAACCCACGCCTCGGCTACCGAAACCGCTCCCGAGCATACCCCCTTGGAAACCGAAGTGACCAACGAAAACGAACCAACGACTGAGGAAGCGGGCGCGAGCTCTCCCGCCGAGCCAGCCCAATGACGGCCGCGCGGCCGGTACGGCAAGGGTAACAAATCGGGCCAGTAGGCACGGTTTGCACCCTGCTGGCAAGATTTAATGTAATACCTTTGCACTTAGAAGCGTATCGTTACGCGAGAAAAGATAAATGGCGGAAGCAACCCCGAAACGGCTACAACAGGCGGCCAAAGACCTGAATATTGGAATGGACAGGGTGGTAGAAGCCCTGGCCAAGAAAGGTATACAAGTAGAGAACAAGCCGACCACGAAGCTCACCGGTGAGCAAGTGGCCTCGCTGGAGAAGGAATTCGCGGCCTCTGCCCACGACCGTCAAGAAGCCCAGAAAGTCATTCAGGCCAAGCGCCAGAGCGACCTCGATGCGGCTCCAAAACCTGCTGCCCCAGCCCCGCGCCATGCGCCGGTGGCTACGCCCGCACCGGCTCCCAAGCCGGCCGCGCCGGTGGCACCCGTGGCCGCCGCTCCGGTGGCTGCTGCCCCAGCCCCGGCTGCTCCGGTAGCCCCCGCGGCTCCCGTTGCCGCCGCTCCGGCACCCACGCCAGCTCCCGAAGCACCCAGCGTGCCCGGCCTGAAAGTGCTGGGTAAAATCGAGCTGGACAGCAAAGGCCGCGTGGTTCCGCCCCGGCCGGTGGCTGCCGCTCCGGTAGCTCCAGCCCCGGTGGCTGCCGCTCCGACACCCGCACCCGCTCCGGCTCCCGTAGCAGCGAAAGTGGAAGCCCCAGTGGCTCCTGCTCCTAAAGTAGAATCTCCGGCTGCCTCGGCCCCGGTTGCCGCCCCGACTCCCGTAGCCCAGCCCGTAGCGAAAGCTGAGCCGGTGGCTCCGGCCCCAGTGGCTGCTGCTCCGGCCGCGCCTGTTGCTCCGGTAACTCCTCCGGCTGCTGCCGCTGCTACTCCCGTAGCCGCTGCTCCTGCTGAACCAGCCGCTACGCCCGAAGACACCAGCACTATCGTGGCCAAGTCAGACACGCTGAAAGGTCTGACTGTATTGGGCAAGATTGACTTGTCGTCCATCAACAATGACCGGCGTGGGCCGGGTGGCCGTGGTCCCCGCCCCATTGCTTCGTCGGATGTGAGCAAGCGCGGTTTGCCCGCTGGCCCTGGCCAGAAAAAGCGCACGCGCCTGCCCGGCCCTCCCGGCAGCACCACCTCGCCTCCCAGCCCCGGCTATCAGGGCAACCGCCCTGCTGGCGCTCCCGGCCAGGGTGGTGGCTACCAGGGCAACCGTCCCAACGGTGGCCCCGGCGGCAACCGTCCCGGTGGTCCCCAGCGTCCCGGCCAGAATACGGCTCCCAAGCCTAATGCACCCGCACTCACCCCTGAGCAGGCTGAAAAGCAGATTCAGGAGCAGATTAAGGCCACGTTGGCCAAGCTCGGTGGCAATAAGGGCGGCAATAATCAGAACCGCGCCAAGTACCGCCGCGACAAGCGCAGCATGCTGGCGGAGGACCGCGAGGCCCTGCGTGCACAGAACGAGCTCGACGCCAAGACCCTCAAGCTCACCGAATTCATCTCGGCCAATGATTTGGCTTCGCTGATGGATGTGAACGTGAACGAGGTGATTAAGGTGTGTCTGGGCATGGGCATGTTCGTGTCCATCAACCAGCGCCTTGATGCTGAAGCCATCACCGTGATTGCCGACGAATTTGGCTTTGACGTGGAATTCCTGTCGGCTGAAGAAGAGGAGATTGATGTGGATGCCGGCGATGCTGAGGAAGACCTCAAGCCCCGCGCCCCCATCGTGACCATCATGGGCCACGTCGACCACGGCAAAACGTCGCTGCTTGACTACATCCGCGATGCGAGTGTGGCCAAAGGCGAAGCCGGTGGTATCACCCAGCACATTGGTGCTTATGAGGTTCGCACCAAATCAGGTCAGCCTATCACGTTCCTTGATACGCCTGGTCACGAAGCCTTTACGGCTATGCGTGCCCGTGGTGCCAAGGTGACGGACATTGCCATCATCGTGGTGGCGGCTGACGACTCGGTGATGCCGCAGACGAAGGAAGCCATCAACCACGCGCAAGCGGCTGGGGTGCCGATTATCATCGCCCTCAACAAGATTGACAAGCCCACCGCTAACCCCGAGAAAATCCGCGAGGAGCTTTCCCAGATTAACATTCTGGTGGAAGAATGGGGTGGCAAATACCAGAGCCAGGAGGTTTCGGCCAAATCGGGCATTGGTATAGAAGACCTGCTCGAAAAGGTGCTGCTGGAGGCTGAATTGCTCGACCTGAAAGCCAACCCCGACCGTGGTGCCATCGGCACCGTGATTGAAGCCTCGCTGGACAAAGGCCGTGGCTACGTAACCACCGTGCTGGTGCAAACCGGCACGCTGAACGTGGGCGACGTGATTCTGGCCGGCCCGCACTTTGGTCGCGTGAAGGCCATGACGGACCACCGTGGTAAGAAAATGAAGTCGGCACCGCCCGCAACGCCGGTGCAGGTACTCGGTCTGACCGGGGCCCCGCAGGCCGGCGACCGTATCCAGGTAATGGAGACGGAGCGCGAAGCCCGCGAAATCGCTACCCAGCGTCTGCAACTGGCCCGTGAGCAAACCATCCGGACCAAGAAGCACATCACGCTGGACGAAATTGGTCGCCGTTTGGCAATCGGCTCGTTCAAGGAACTCAACATCCTGGTGAAGGGCGACGTGGACGGCTCGGTGGAAGCACTTTCCGACTCGCTGCTGAAACTGAGCACGCCGGAAGTAAAGGTGAACATCCTATCGAAAGGGGTGGGCGCTATTTCCGAAAGCGACGTGCTTCTGGCTTCGGCTTCTGACGCCATCATTATTGGCTTCCAGGTACGGCCCTCGCAGAGTGCCCGTAAGTTGGCTGAGAATGAGCAGATTGATATCCGCCTGTACTCCATCATTTACAACGCCATCAACGAGGTGAAGGATGCCATGGAAGGCATGCTGGCCCCGACGGTGCAGGAGGTGGTGACGGCCAATGCCGAAGTACGGATGGTGTTCAACATCACCAAAGTGGGCACCATTGCCGGCTGTATGATGACGGAAGGCACCCTGACCCGCAAAACCAAGGTGCGCGTGGTTCGCAATGGCATCGTGATGTACACGGGCGATATCCAGGACCTCAAGCGTTTCAAAGACGACGTGAGCGAGGTGCGCCAGGGCTACGAATGTGGTATCTCCATCAAAGGCTTCAACGAGCTGCAGGAAGGCGATAACATCGAAGGCTTCGAAGAAAAGGAAATCAAGCGTACGCTCTAAGACCACGGATTCGCTCGGATTTTTCGGATTCCACGGATTTTGTGGACGTGTATTGAAAAACAAAAAGGTTTGCCATCCGGCAAGCCTTTTTGTTTTTTGCGTCATTGTTAAACTTTGAAAACAAACGAAAAAGGCTGCCCGATGAGGCAGCCTTTTTTGATATCTGACAACTGAAATCGTCTACAAAATCCGTGGAATCCGAAAAATCCGAGCGAATCCGTGGTCTAGAAAAAGAGAAATCTGTGTTGGCCCTTGTGCTTGTGCACCAACGGCTTACCAGCCGGATTGGAACTGCCCGGGGTATGGCCCGTGCCGCGCTTGCTAACATAGCCGGGCTTGCCGGGGGTGGCTTTAAACTTGCGGACCATGAAGCCGTTGCCGCTGCGGTTGGAGTCGAACTGGCGCTCGGGTCCCCGGGCACCGAAGCTGGTGTTACCGGTGCGGGCTTCGAGGAGCTCAAGCTGCTGGTCGCGCTTCACTTCGTCGGGCGTCATGGCGGCGCGGCGCTGGTTGCGGGCTAATTCCTGGGCGTTGTTGGCCGTGGTGACGCGGGCGCCTTCTTCGCTGGTGGCTTTGCCGGGCATGGGGAATGCCGGCCCGGTTTGGGCGTGGGCCGCTGAGGCAGCTCCAAAACTCAAGCCGCCAAAAAGTGCGGCAACAAACAATATTTTCATGGGGCGCGATGGTGGTGAGGGGAGCAGGATAGCGGCCTAACGATTGAGAGAAGTGGGTGGTTCAATGCAGGTATCCAAAAGGACGGCCTGCGGCGTTAGGCTGCCCCTAAGTTCGCAACTTATTTTGAATCGACCAATTAACCAGCTTGAATAAAATGACTGGTTGAAGCAAAAAAGCGAAAACCGTGGCCTGCCACTCGGTAAACCACGGTTTTTTCTGGGTGAACGGAATGGGCGACTTAGGCGCGGCCGGCACGCAACGAATCGCGGATTTCGGCCAGCAGGAGTTGCTCTTTAGTGGGGGCGGGCTCGGCGGCTACCACTACTTCGGCGGGCCGTTTGAAGCGGTTGGCGAGCTTAACCACCCAGAAAATGACGAAGGCAATGATGAGGAAGTAGATGATGGCATTGATGAAGTTGCCGTAGGCAATAGTGGCAGCTTTGGCATCCTGGGCGGCTTTTAGGGTGTCGTAGTGCTTGCCATCGAGGGTGAAAAACTTCTCGTTGAAGTCGATGCCGCTGGTGAACACGCTGAGAATGGGCATGATGATGTCGTCGGTGAGCGAGGACACGATTTTGCCGAATGCGCCGCCGATGATGACGCCGACCGCCAGGTCGAGCACATTGCCTTTGGAGATGAACTCCTTGAATTCGGAAACAAAGCCCATTGTAGTAAGAGGTTAGGTGTGAAAAAAGAGTAGGGTATGGCGCTAAAGCTACTTATTTAAATTCAAATAGCTATACCTGATTGCCGATGCAAAGCTGGCTTGTTTTGGCTTAGGTGGGCAGATGGTTTCGTTGGGGCGGGATGCTGGGGCGGCGAACCGGGGTATTAACCCGACCGGCACGGGGCGGCGCGTGTCCTATCTTTGGCGCTGCCAACCGCATTTCGGGGCTTCCTCTCTGCTTATGTCTGCTTCTTTCGAAAACCTGCTTTACGACCTGGACGCCGCCAGCGGCATCCTCACCATCACCATCAACCGGCCCACCAAGCTCAATGCGCTGAACGCGGCCACGATAGCCGACATCGACGCGGCCGTGCAGCAGGCGCTGGCCGAGCCGCAGGTGCGCGGCATTATCCTGACGGGCAGCGGCGAGAAGGCCTTCGTGGCCGGCGCGGATATCGCGGAGCTGGCGGCCCTCACGCCGGAGCGGGCCGGCCGGGCCTCGCTGGCGGGACAAGAGGCATTTGCCCGCATCGAAGCCAGTACCAAGCCGGTGGTAGCAGCCGTGAACGGCTTCGCGCTGGGCGGTGGCTGCGAGTTGGCCATGGCCTGCCACATGCGCGTGGCTTCGGACAATGCCCGTTTTGGGCAGCCGGAAGTGAACCTGGGCCTGCCGCCCGGCTACGGCGGCACCCAGCGCCTGCCGCAGCTTATCGGTAAGGGCAAGGCCATTGAGCTGCTGCTAACGGCCGATATGGTGAAAGCCGACGAAGCCCTGCGCCTCGGCTTGGTGAACCATGTGGTGCCGCAGGCGGAGCTACTGCCGTTCTGCACGCAGCTGCTGAACAAGATTCTGGGCAAGGCCCCGCTGGCTGTGGGCTTGGTGCTGGACTGCGTGAACGCGCACTACACCAAAGGCGCCGATGGCTACGAAACCGAAGCCCGGGCATTTGAGCGGGCGTTTGAGAGCGAGGATTTCAAGGAAGGCACCACGGCTTTTGTGGAGAAGCGGCCGGCGGTGTTCACCGGGAAATAATGTTGAGGATTGTCATTGCGGGCGCAATGCAGTGGAGCGCGGCAATTCGTCCTGTTTTCAGCGACCAGCTTTCTTGCTGTGACAACTCCCTTTAACTGCTGGCACCGCGTCGTATTTGTTTTATAGAGGCTGGTGCTTATCACAATTCAGGGCTTATCACATTGGAAGGACGGATTGCCGCGCTCCACTGCGTTTTGCTCGCAATGACAATATGAGTGCAATTGCCAAAAGATTAGCCTCGCAAACGGCCGTGTATGGCGTGAGCAGCATTGTGGGCCGGGTGCTCACGTATTTGCTGGTGCCGATATACACGGCGGCGTTTTCGGCGGCGGAGTACGGGGTGGTGACGGGGCTGTACGCCTACGTGTCGTTTCTGAACGTGGTGTTTACCTACGGCATGGAAACCACGTTTTTCCGCTTCGCCAACCGGGCGGGTGCTGACCGCAAGGAGCTGTACGACCGGGTGCTGAGCCTGCTATTTGTGAGCACGGCCGGCCTCACGGTGCTGCTGATGCTGCTGGCGCGCCCGCTGCTGAGCCTGTTGGAAATACCGCCTGGGCACGAGCAATACGCGGTGTGGGTGGCCCTGATTCTGGGGCTGGATGCGCTGACGGCCATCCCGTTTGCCCGGTTGCGGCTGGAGAACAAGGCGCGCAAGTTTGCCGGTATCAAGCTGGCCGGCATCATCGCCAACGTGGCGCTGAACCTGTTTTTCATCGTGCTCTGCCCGGCGGTGATGAGCGGCAAATGGCTGACCTTTTTGCAGCCGCTGGTGGCGCGGGTGTACGACCCCACGGTGGGCGTGGGCTATGTTTTCTTATCGAACCTCTTTGCCAGCGGCCTTACGCTGCTGCTGCTGTGGCGCGAGCTGCTGGATTTCCGCTTTCGGCTGAATCTATCGTTGCTGCAGCCGCTGCTGGGCTATGCTTTCCCGCTGATGCTGATGGGGCTGGCCGGCATGGTGAACGAGACGCTGGACCGCATTCTGCTGCCCAAGTGGCTGCCCGATAATTTCTATCCCGGCCAGAGCAGCCTCACGGCAGTGGGTATTTATGGGGCGTGCTATAAGCTGAGCATCTTCATGTCGCTGGTCATTCAGGCGTTCCGCTACGCGGCCGAGCCGTTCTTCTTCGCTCAAAGCACGGAGAGGAACTCGCCGGCCACGTTTGCCATGATATTGAAGTGGTTTACGCTGTGCTGCGCGGTAATTTTCGTGGGAATTAGCCTGAATGTGGAGGATTTCGGGCGGCTGTTTCTGCGGCGGCCGGAGTATTTGCAGGGGCTGGTGGTGGTGCCCATTCTGCTGCTGGCTAATCTGTTTCTGGGCGTTTATTACAACCTGTCGGTATGGTTTAAGCTCACCGATAAGACGTATTACGGCACCTACATCGGGGCGGGCGGGGCGGTACTTACTATTGCCCTCAACTTCGTGCTGATTCCGCTGCTGGGCTACCTGGGCTCGGCCATTGCCACGCTGGCCTGTTATTTCATGATGGCGGTGTTGTGCTGGCGTCTGGGCGAGCGGCATTTCCCGGTGCCGTATCCGGCGGTGCGGCTGGGGCTGTGGCTGGTATTTGCCTCGGGGCTGGTGGCACTAGGCTGGTGGGTGCAACCGGCGGGCTGGTGGGTGCGTCACGCCTGGCACGCGGGCCTCACGGTGGCCTTCCTGCTGGCGCTGTACGCGGTGGAGCGGCCCCGCCCGGCATTGAATGTTGCCAAAGTGTAATGCGGTTGGGATAGTATAGGCCTGCTTCTATCTTTGCCCGTTCCCTTATTACTGCCCATGCACATTCCCGTTATCAACCACTCGGGCCACCCCTTGCCCGAATACCAGACACCCCACGCCGCCGGCCTCGACCTGCGCGCTCACCTAGCCGATGGACCCGTCACGCTCGGGCCGCTGGAACGCCAGCTTATCCCTACCGGCCTAAGCCTGGAAATACCCGTAGGCTACGAAGCGCAGGTGCGACCACGCAGCGGGCTGGCTGTGAAGCACGGCATCGGTATTGTGAACAGTCCGGGAACGATTGATGCCGACTACCGAGGCGAAATCCGGGTGCTGCTCGTGAATTTATCCAACGAGCCTTTCGTGGTGAATGACGGCGAACGCATTGCCCAGCTGATAGTTGCCAAACACGAAACCATTGCCTGGCAGCCCGTTGAGGCGCTGAGCGCAACCCAACGCGGCGCGGGCGGGTATGGAAGCACGGGCAAGCAGTAACCAGCTTGCAAAAACAGCCGAATGCCGTGCCGGCTGGCATCCGCGCATTTGAAGCATCTTACCGCAGCGCTAACTCCGGCAAGTAAATTATTTGCTCGACACCTATGCTGCGACTGTGCCCGGCATGACGTTCTTTTACCAATAATTACTAGGATAAATCACCAACCAACCACATGAAAATCATCGTCCCGATGGCCGGCATGGGCAAACGCATGCGCCCCCACACCCTCACCGTTCCCAAGCCGCTCATTCCCATTGCGGGCAAGCCCATTGTGCAGCGCCTCGTGGAGGACATTGCCAAGGTCTGCGGTGAGCCGGTGGACGAGGTGGCCTTCATCATTGGCCGCTTCGGGGCGGAGGTGGAGAAAAACCTAGTGAAGATTGCCGAGTCGGTGGGGGCGAAGGGTACCATTGTGTATCAGGACGAGCCGCTGGGCACGGCCCACGCCATTCTGTGCGCCAAAGAATCGCTAACTGGCCCGGTGGTGGTGGCTTTTGCCGATACCTTGTTTAAAGCCGATTTCACGCTGGATTCCAGTGTGCCCGGCACCATCTGGGTGCAGAAAGTGGACGACCCCAAGCCCTTCGGCGTGGTGAAACTGAATGAGCAGGGCCAGATTACAGAGTTTGTGGAGAAGCCGCAGGAGTTCGTGTCAGACTTGGCCATCATCGGCATCTACTACTTCCAGGACGGCGAGTATTTGCGTAGCGAACTGCAATACCTGCTCGACAACGACATCAAGGACAAGGGCGAGTACCAGCTCACCAATGCCTTGGAAAACATGAAGAACAAGGGCACCGTTTTCGTACCCGGCCGCGTGACCGAGTGGCTCGACTGCGGCAATAAGGACGCCACGGTGTTCACCAACCAGCGCTACTTGGAGTATTTGAAGGAGCGCGGCGAGTCGCTGGTAGCTGAGTCGGCCAAAATCACCAACTCTGTTATCATCGAGCCGGTGTACATCGGCGAGGGCGCTATCATTACTGATTCGGTGGTGGGGCCGCACGTTTCGCTGGGTGCCAGCGCCAACGTGCGCGACTCGCGTCTGTCGAATTCCATCGTGCAGCAGTCGGCCTCGGTGCTGAACGCGGTTATCACCAATTCGATGATTGGCAACTTCGCCACCGTGACCGGCACGCCCGATGACCTGAGCCTCGGCGATTATAACCAGCTACGGGTGTGACATTTTAAGTCCGAAATGCGTTACCACGACGCGGCCTTCTCCCGGGGGCCGCGTCGTTGGCTTTTATTCCCCGTAATTTCGTGGGCCGGGCCTCAGGTCCGGTTTTCTTGTATATGCGTCAAGTTGTTCTGAGTCTGCTGGTTTGGGTGGGGCTGACGGCCCCGGGATACGCACAGGCCCCGTCGGGCACGCCTGAGCCGCCGGCCAAGCTGAGCCGCAAGGAGCAGCGCGTGCTGGAAAAAGAACAACGCGAGCTGGAGAAGCGCGTGGCCGAACTCCGCGCCAAGCGCGCCCTGATGCCGGGCCTGTCGGAGCGGGAGAAGGAGCAGAGCGAGGCCCTGTTTGTGGACGGCGTGAAGTACGTGATGCTGGAGGACTACCCCAAAGGCCTCGAAAACCTACTGAAAGCCTACTCGCTGCGCCCCGACAACGCGGCCATCAACTACAAGATTGCCGAAGCCAGCCTGCTGAGCGGCAACCTGCGCGACGCCACCAACTACGCCGAAGCCGCCACCCGCCTCGACCCGCAAAATGCCTATTATTACCTATTGTTAGCCCAAGCGCAGGCCAGCCAGAAGCAGTATGAGGCGGCCACCAAAACCTACGCCACGCTCATCAAGCAGGTACCCAACTCGGGCAGCTACCTGTTCAATCTGGCCGACCTCTACCTGGCCCAGAACCACCTGCCCGAGGCCCTGACCACGCTGGACCAGGCCGAAAAAGAGTTTGGCCAGGTCGACGAGATTTCCTTCAAGAAGCAGCAGATTTACCTCAAGCAGAACAAGCTGGACCTGGCGTTGGCTGAGGGCGAAAAGCTCATCAAGGCCAACCCGACCGAGGCGCGCTACGTGCTGGCCCAAGCCGAGATGTACGCCAGCAACAACCGCCTGCCCGATGCCGTGCGCGTGACCCAACAGGCCCTGCGCCTCGACCCCGACAACCCCCAAGCCCACCTGATACTGTCGGAAGTGTACCGCCAGCAGAAGCAGGATGCCGATGCCGACCAGCAGCTCCGCCAGGCTTTTGCCAGCCCCGCGCTGGACATTGATGCCCGGGTGCGCATTCTGGTGGGCTACATCAAGCAACTGCCCAGCCCCAAGGAACCGACCAACCAGCTGGTGCGCGACCTCGCGGCGGCCACCGTCAAAAGCTACCCCAAGGATGCCAAGGCCTACGCCATTTCCGGTGATGTGCAGACCCTGACCGACCACAAAAAGGACGCCCGCAACACCTACCTGCAAGCCCTGCGCTACGACAATTCCAAGTTCCAGGTGTGGCAGCAGGTGGTGCTGATTGATGCCGAGCTGAACCAGACCGATTCGCTGCTCGTGCACTCGGGCCGGGCGCTGGAGTTATTTCCCAACCAGTCGTCGCTGTGGTTTTATAACGGTGTGGCTTACCTGCTGAAAAAGCAGCCTCAGAAAGGCGTGAAAGCCTTGGAGCACGGCCGCAAGCTGGTGGTGAACAACGCGCCGTTGCTGGGCCAGTTCGATGCCCAGCTGGGCGATGCTTACCACGAGCTGCACGAGTACGAAAAGTCGGATTCGGCTTATGAATCAGCTTTGGTGAGCGACCCGGATAATGTGCAGGTGCTGAACAATTACAGCTATTTCCTGTCGTTACGGGGCGAAAAGCTAGACAAGGCCAAACAGATGTCGGGCAAAGTCGTGAAGCAATTCCCTGACAACGACACCTATCTGGATACGTATGCGTGGGTGCTTTACAAGCAAAAAGATTACGCCGGGGCAAAAACTGCCCTGGAAAAAGCGCTGCAAACCAGCAAAGACGGCTCCATCATCGAGCACTACGGCGACGTATTGTTCCAGCTCGGCGAGAAGGACAAAGCCGTGGTGGAATGGCAGCGGGCTCATAAAATCGGAGGAACGTCCGACCTGCTGGAGCGGAAATTGAAAGACCATAAACTGTATGAATAAAGTCACGCTACTGCTGGCCCTGGGGCTGCTGGGCAGCTGCGCCCGCAAGGCCGTACCCACTACCACGTCGGCAGCCGGGCCGGGCACCTCTACCCCCATGATGGAGCCCGCTCTGCCTTCGGTGAAGGCCACCAATACTACCTTCATCTTTCTGAATGCCAAGGCGAAAGCCCAGATTAACATGAAGGGCAACAAGCAGGGAGCCAACCTCTCGTTGCGGATGCGCCGCGACAGCATCATCTGGGTGTCGGCGGGTTTGGCGGGTATTGAGGGCGTGCGCGCCGTGCTCACGCATGATTCGGTGCGGGTGATGAACCGGCTGGATAAAACCTACTTCTCGGGCGGCTACGACTACCTCAGCAAGCTGCTGAATGTGCCCGTGAGCTTTGCCCAGATGCAGGCCCTGCTACTCGGCGACTACCTGCCCGCCCCCACCGGCACCAAGCCCACCGTGGCCACCGAAGAAGCTGGCCGCCAGCGTGTGAGCTACCCCCTGGCCGATGTGCTGGTAGAACGCCTGCTGCAAGCCGGCACCGGCCGCGTGCAGCAGCTCAAAATGAGCGACGAAGCCACCAAACGCAACCTCACCGTCGATTACACCGATTTCCAGCCGCTGGATGAGCCGGCGGGTCTGCCTTTTGCGCATGCCACTTTCATTCAGGCGCAACAGCCGGCGGCGGGCGTGGTCACGGCAGCCATCAATTACAATAAGGTGAACACTGGCCGCGAGCGGCTGACGTTTCCGTTTGCCGTGCCCAAGGGCTTTCGGCGCATTAAGTAGCCGGGCCGCAAGCGCGGTGGCGCGAAACTGATTCGGGCCAACAATTAACAACCACTCACCCGATTACCTTTGCCCCGCCATAGTAGTGGCGGGTTTTGAATGGCGCACGTTGAATAAGCAGGTAGTACAGGCTGAGAAAGCACTCGTTTCGGAAGTAAAAGCTGGCGCGATGGCCATTCGTGGCCGGTGGTGGCTATTCGCCCTGCTGGGCCTGCTGCTGGCGGGGCCCGTGGGTGCGCAGCACCGCAAGCCCAAACAACCCGCCAAGCCGGTGCGGCAGCCGGCAAAGTCAGCCCGGAGCATCAAGCAGCCCACCCGTACCCGCACAAAGGCTACCACCAGTACCCGGCCGGCCCGTGCCAAAAGCAAAGAGCAGCTGGAGCGCGAGCGCCAGAACAACCTGCGCCAGATTCAGCAAACCAGCCAGGCGCTGAACCAAACCCAGGAAAAGAAAAAGGTGAGTCTGGGCCAGCTTCACGTCATCACCGAAAAGCTGACCGAGAAAAAGCAGGTTATTCAGGGGATTTCGACCCAGCTGCACGGCATCGAAACCAACGTGCACCAGACGGCGAAGCAGGTTATTCAGACCCAGCAGACCCTGGCCCAGCTGAAGGCGGAATATGCCCGTCTGCTTTATACGGCTTCAAAAACGTCGAATGGCTTCAACCGGCTGATGTTTTTGTTTGCATCGGAGTCGTTCAACCAGTTTGCGCTGCGGCTGCGCTACATCCGGCAATACACCGAGGAGCGGCAGCGGCAGGCGGCCCGCATCATGGGCACGCAATACCGGCTGCATCAGGAGCTTTCGGGCCTCACCAAGCAGCAGCAGCGCAAAAGCAGCCTGCTGAACAGCCAGCTGAGTGAGAATAAAAACCTGCTCACCCTCAAATCGAAAGAAGACGAGATGGTGCAGCAGCTCAGCCAGCAGGAGCAGGGCCTGCGCCAGGAGCTGGAGGAGCGCCGCCAGGCCGTCAACCGCCTCGATAACCTGATTGCCGAGCGGGTGCGCGAAGAAATAGCCCGTGCCGCTCGTGCCGCCCGCCTGGCCGCCCGCCGCGAAGCCGCTGTGGCCGCCGCCCGCGATGCCCGCGCCGCTCGTGCTGCCCGCAACAACGCCAGCGCCAGCCCCGCCCGCACCCGTCGCAACGAAGAAGCCACCACTGCAGAAACCAGCTCCGACGCGAACAACGACACGGCCAACCCGGAAATGGACGCGCCCGAAACGGCCGCCGAAGCTGCCGCCGACCGCCGCGCCGTGCGCATTGCCCTCACGCCCGAAACTGCGCAGTTGTCGTCTTCTTTTTCGGGCAACCGGGGCCGACTGCCCTGGCCCGTGAGCCGAGGCTTTATCAGCCAGCACTTTGGCCGGCATCCCCACCCGGTGCTGAAAAACGTGACCGTCGAAAACCGGGGCGTGGACATCCAGACCGGGGCCGGCGAGGCCGTGCGCGCCTGCTTCGATGGTAAGGTGCAGACCGTGACCAATATCGCGGGCATGAACACCATTGTGATGATTCAGCACGGCGACTTCTTCACGGTGTATGCCAAGCTGCGCTCCGTAAGCGTGAGCGTGGGCCAGCGCGTGAGTGCCCGCGACGTTATCGGCACGGTGGCGACGGATGCCGAGGGCACGTCCGAAGTGCAGTTTCAGGTATGGCACAACTCGTCCAACCTCAACCCGGAATCCTGGCTGGGTCACCGCTAGGCGCTGGGGCTGATATGAGCTCTTGCGGTAGGGAATAACAGCCCTGCCGGACCAAGTCAGCCTAAAAATAAAAAAACCCGCTCCAAAGGTGCGGGTCTTTCTGAGCTATGAAAACAAACTTAGCTGTCGGCAGCGGCGGCTACTAGCCTGCTGCAACCGATAACCGTATCAAAGATGCAGGGCGGGGCTACCTATTAGCTGAGCAATTCGGTGAAGGGAGCCATTAGCGCGGCGAACGTCAGCTTTGCCGGGTCTGGAGTAATTGTAGCCCCCGCCAGCTTCTAAACCAAGGTGAGCCGATTGAGCAACCCGGCTTTGTATGAGCTGCCGATGGGCACGCGCATGGGCGTCCGGGTGGGGCCGGTATTCGAGCTGCCGTCGAGCAGGGCCGCGTCGGCCTCAATGGCCACGATGCGGTCGAGCCGCACGATGTACTTGCGGTGAATGCGGGCGAAATCGCGGCCGGGCAGCTTGGCTTCGAAGTCCTTCATGGTGCCGTACACGGTGAGGCGCTCGCGGGTGGTGTGCAGGTTCACGTAGTCGCCGAGGGCCTCCACGTACTGCAAATCGGCGGTGGCCACGCGCACCAGGCGCTGGTCCTGCTTCACGAAGATTTCGGCCCGGCCGTTGGTAAATAGCGAGTCGCCGGTGCTGTTGGCCATGCGCAGCACGCCTTCCAGCTTCTGGCGCTCGTCTTCGAGCTGGGTGCGCACGCGGCGTAGCTCCATGTGGGCCATCACCTGGCGGGCCAGCACGCGCAGGGCCTCGCGCTGGTCGGAGGTGAGCTGCCGGGGCACGGTATCAAGGGCGCACAGGGTGCCCAGGGGCTGGCCATCGGGCGAGAGCAGGGGCGCGCCGGCGTAGAAGCGGATATTGGGCGTGCCCGTTACCAGCGGGTTATCGGCAAACCGGGGGTCGAGGGCCGCATCAGGCACCTCGTATACATCAGGAGCGCGCATGGCGTACTGGCAAAAGGCGTGTTCGCGGGGCGTTTGCTTGGCTTCGAGGCCCACGCGGGCTTTAAACCACTGCCGCTCGCCATCAATCAGCGAAACCAGCGACATGGGCGTGCCGCAGATAAAAGCCGACAGCTGCGCCAAATCATTGAATACCTGCTCCGGGTCGGTATCGAGGATATTATAGCTATAGAGCGTTTCCAGACGTTCGGGCTCGTTTACCTGTCGCAGGGGAAGGGTGGCGGAATTCGTGGTCTTGGATGATTTCACAACTGATTGGATTAGGGAAGAGCTGCCGTAACTCATTCGAAATGAGAAAGCACGGATGAACGGAACAACAAAGCTAATGGGTTGGGACAAGTAAGCAGCGGCGATGTCGTCCAACCGTAATGCTTGCCCGTTGAACCCCGGTGAATTGTCCGTCGAAGGCGCGCTTCATCATCTAAACAGCTCTATCGGGTATCTTTGATACTCCAAAAGGCGCTCGGCTGCGTATATCCTCTTTTCTCACCCAATATTGGGCCCAAGTGCCCCCCTCTCCATGCTTCATTCCCTGTTTCTGATTGGTAGCTTCGGGACAACCGAAATGCTGCTTATTTTATTCGTAGTTATTCTGTTATTTGGAGCCAAGCGTATTCCGGAGCTGTTCCGGGGCATGGGTCAGGGCGTACGCGAGTTCAAAGACGCCAGCACCAAGCCCGAAGACCAGCAGCCGCAGTACCGCGACCAGCCAGCCCCGCCCTACCAGCAGCAATATCCCCAGCAGGGCTATCCCCAGCAGGGACCTCCCGCCCAGGGCTATCCGCAGCAGGGTTATCCCCAGCAAGGCGGCTACCCCCAGCAGCCGCAGCATAACACGTATGCGCAGCCGGGCCAGCCGGGCTACCAGCAGCCCGCCCCGCCGGCCTACAACCCCAACGACCCTAACCAGCAGCTCGGCTAAGCCGCTGCCCGGTTCTTTATTTATCCCGTTTCAACGCTAGTTAGAAATCATGCAAACCCCACTCATCCTATTTCTGGGCGATATCGGCGGCTCGGAGCTGATGCTGATAATGGTTGTTATCCTCATTTTCTTTGGGGCGAATAAAATTCCGGAGCTGGCCCGGGGCCTGGGCAAAGGCATCCGCGAGTTCAAGGATGCCAGCACCGAAATCCGCCGCGAGTTTGAGCAGGCCGGCCAGCCCGGGCAGCCCAACTACAACCAGCAGCCCAACCCCAATTACGCCCCCCAGAACCAGTACCCCGCGCCCCTGCCGCAGGCTCCCGTAGCTCCAGTGGCGGAGCCCGGCTCCGGTTTCGACCCGTGGGCTACACCCGCTGCTGCGGCCGTCACCACGACTCACTCCGAGCACACCAGCTACCCCACGGCCGATGCGCCGTACGTAGCTCCCGCGTTGCCGCCCAACCTGGCCCCCGAAGGTACCCAGCCCCGGCAGCCTTACATTCCCGCCAATCCCGACGCTTAATTCCAGAATCGGTCACCTAAAATCTGCAAATAGTTTGAAGCGTTTTCAGTCTTTATCCGAAGTTCGTAGCGAGCTGACGGCGGGCACCACGTCCTGCCGCCAGCTCGTTGAGTATTACCTGGGCAACATCGAGCGCCAGAATTCCACCCTCAACGCCTTCCTGGAAGTGTGGCCCGACGAGGCCCGCGCCCAGGCCGACGCCGTGGATGCCAAACTGGCCGCCGGCACCGCCGGTCCGCTCGCCGGCATGGTCATCGGCATCAAGGATGTACTGGCCTACGCCGGCCACTCGCTGCAAAGCAGCAGCCTGATGCTGGATGGCTTCAAGTCGCTCTACACCGGTACGGCCGTGCAGCGCCTGCTCGATGCCGATGCCATCATCATCGGCCGCCAGAACTGCGACGAGTTTGCCATGGGCGGCTCAAACGAAACCTCGTATTTCGGCCCGGCCCGCAACGCCGTGGACCCCAGCCGCGTGCCCGGTGGCTCGTCGGGCGGCTCGGCGGTGGCCGTACAGTCTGATATGTGCCTGGCTTCAATTGGCTCCGACACGGGTGGCTCGGTGCGCCAGCCGGCCGCGTTTTGCGGCGTAGTAGGCTTTAAGCCGACCTACTCGCGCATCTCGCGCTACGGCTTGGTAGCCTTTGCGTCGTCGTTCGACCAGATTGGCCCCATCACCCGCTCCGTGGCCGATGCCGCGCTGCTGACCGAAATAATGGCCGGCCCCGATGGCATGGACAGCACCGCCAGCCAGCGCGAAGTGCCCGCCTACAGCCAGCAGCTCACGCCTGCCGCCCACTACCGCATCGGCTACATCGCCGATGCCGTGAACAGCGAGGGCCTGAACCCCGAAATCAAGGCGGCCATGGAAACCCAGCTCGACTTGCTGCGCGGCCAGGGCCACGTAGTTGAGGCGGTGGATTTCCCCTACCTCGATTTCATGATTCCGACTTACTACATCCTCACCACCGCCGAAGCCAGCTCCAACCTGGGCCGCTTCGATGGCGTGAAATACGGCTACCGTGCCCCGGATGCTACGGATTTGGAGTCGCTCTACAAAAAGAGCCGCGCCCAGGGCTTCGGGGCCGAAGTGCAGCGCCGCATCCTGCTTGGCACCTTCGTGCTGAGCGCCAATTATTACGATGCTTATTACACTAAAGCCCAGCGTGTTCGTCGTCTGATTAAGGACAAAACCGACGAGTTGCTGCGCCAGTACGATTTCCTGGTATTGCCCACCACGCCCACCACGGCCTTCAAAATCGGCGAGAAGCAGGACCCGGTTTCCATGTACCTGGCCGACATTTTCACGGTTCAAGCCTCTTTAGCCGGCGTGCCCGCCATTTCGGTGCCGGTAGGGGAGGACTCCACGGGCTTGCCCATTGGCTTGCAGATAATGGCAGGTTCCTTCCGCGAGGCCGAGCTGCTGGCCTTTGCCAGCGCCATTACCGAGGAAGTGGTGGCTTAAAACCTGTTAGTAAGAAGCTGGCCAGTACGTTGCACGCTGGTAATTGCGAATGCCCCGGTCCATTGGCTGGGGCATTTTTGCTGATAGGCCATCCTGAAAGCGCTTAGCTGCGTATCAGGATTTTTTTGCCGGCATCTCTACAAGTTCTTTACCTATCGCCTATCTTAGTGCTATGAAGCAAGGGATTAAGCACGTAAAATTCTCCCGCCCCCGCCCTTTATGGCTGGGGTTGGTGCTGCCTTTTCTGTTGTTGCAGGGCACCGCTGCCAAGGCCCAGCAGGGAACGCAGCGCGATTCGACGGGCCGGGTAATTTCCACAATGCCAGCACTGTTGGGCGATACCGTGCGGGTGCGCTTGGAGCTGCAGCCCGATTCGCTGGTAGCCGTGCCTGTGACGCCCGGCGTCATCGACTCGGCCCGGCTGGAGTGGCTACGCACCCCGCCCACCATGCGCGACTTGGTGTGCGACCGCGTGGGCTGCTTCGAAACCGAAGCCCCGCACCAGTTCAACAACTCGGTGATGGCCTACGTTACCCTGTTCACAGCCCGCAACCGCAGCTACATGCAGCGCGTGCTGGAACGCGAGAACCTGTACTTCCCGATTTTCGAGAAATACCTGGCGCAGTACAACCTGCCCATCGACCTGAAATACCTGGCCGTGGTGGAGTCGGCCCTGATTCCCACCGCTAAATCTCCGGTAGGTGCCACCGGGCTCTGGCAGTTCATGGGGCCCACGGCCGGCGACCTGCGCCTGAAGCGCGACGAGTGGATTGACGAGCGCATGGCGCCCGAAAAAGCCACCGAAGCGGCTTGCAAGCACCTGCGCTACCTCTACGGCGTGTTCCATGACTGGGAACTGGTGCTGGCCGCCTACAACTGGGGCGCGGGTAGTGTGCAGCGCGTGATGCGCCGCACCGGCAAAAAAACCTTCTGGGACCTGTACCCCTACATGCCAGCCGAAACGCGCAACTACGTGCCCACCTTCACGGCCATCATGTACAGCATGAAGTACGCGGAGGCCCACGGCCTGCGCACGCCCACGCTGCGCTACCAGTATGCCGAGCCGATGGATACGCTCAGCCTGCGCGGCCGGGCCTTCGACCTGCGCCGCCTAAGCCAGGCCTGTGGCTACGAGGATTCATTGTATCTCACGCGCTTCAACCCGGAGCTGCGGCGGGCGGCATTGCCGGCCGGCTACCGGCCCTACGTCGTGCGGTTTCCGGCGGCGGCGGCCGTGCATTTTGGCGATGCCGACCGCAATACGCTGCTCGACTATTGCCAGCCGGCCACCGAGTTGCCCCGTCCGCTAGCCTTCCTGCCGCCACGGCTCGAAGGCGTGGAGCCGTGGGTGAACCGCTCGCTGCTGGCCGTCACTACTGGTCCGCGCGCCGATGCTGCTGAAACTGCCCCGCGTTTCCGTCGCGTCCCTCATAAAGTGAAGCGTGGTGAAACCCTGGCCAGTCTGGCCGAGCGGTTTGAAGTAAGCCAGACCCAGCTGCGCCGCTGGAATGAGCTGCCCAAAGGCCGGCCACTGAAGCCAGGCCGCGAGCTGGTGGTATTCGTGCCAATGCCAACGGCAGCCCCCGGCAAGGCGGTAGAAACGGTAGTAATACCTACCGTCGCGCTGGCTCCCGCCGCCCGCGTGCGCCCAACGGTATCGGATGAGGAAGCTGCCGCCCGCCGCGAGCAGGCTGCGGCCAATGCCCGCGAAGTAGCGCGGCTGCAAGACATAATTCGGCAGGAGAAAATGCAGGATGTACGTCTGGCTGCCATTAAGCAGCGGCAGGCTGTGCAGCAGGCGGCTGCCGAGGCACAGGCCCGGATTACGGCCCGCCGCCTCGCGCAGACGCAAGCTGCCGAAACCAAGCGCAACGAAGCCAAAACCGCGGTTGCAACTGTAGCGCCAGAGGCTGAAGAGGCTGATGATTCTACCCCAGTGGCCGTAGCCCAAACCGGCCCTTATACTGTGCGCAAAGGCGATAACCTCACCAAGCTGGCCCGTGAGCATGATTTGACGGTTGCCCAGCTAATGACTTGGAATAAAATGAATTCGGAGGCGGTAGTGCCGGGCCAGCGGCTGGTGTTCCGCGCTCCGGCTAATGAAGAAGAAACACGCGAAACTCCGCGCAAAGCTGCCAAGCCAGCCGCTTCAAGCATTGCTGCCACCAAGCAAGCCAAGTTGGAAAACCGGCTGGAAACGCCGAAAGTCCATTTGGTGCAGCCCGGCGACACGCTGTTCAACATATCGCGCCGTTTTGGGGTGAGCGTGCAGACCCTGCGCGAACTCAACCACCTGGCTTCGGATGAGGTGAAGCTGGGCCAGAAGCTGCTGGTGCCGCAGGGGTAAAGTAGCGTCGCTGGCATTAAATTAAAAAGTAAACCCGGCCTTGCTGCGCTTTTCGCGGTAATTTCGCCTTAGACGGCCGCGCTGCCCGCGCGGCCGTTTTCATGTCTGAAGAATTCCCGATGCTCAAAATAAACAAGCAAGACGCCCTCAACTACCACTCGCAGGAGCCCGCCGGCAAGCTCGAAGTGGTGCCGACCAAACCCATGAGCACCCAGCTCGACCTCGCCCTGGCCTACTCGCCCGGCGTGGCCGAGCCCTGCAAAGCCATTGCCGAAAACCCCGACGACGTGTACAAATACACCGCCAAGGGCAACCTGGTGGCCGTGATTTCGAACGGCACGGCGGTGTTGGGCCTGGGCAACATCGGCCCGGCGGCCAGCAAGCCGGTAATGGAAGGAAAGGGCGTGCTGTTCAAGAAGTTCGCGGGAATCGACTGCTTTGATATTGAGATTGATGCCACCGACCCCGACGAGTTTATTCGCATCGTGAAGTCGCTGGAGCCCACATTTGGTGGCATCAACCTGGAGGACATCAAGGCACCGGAGTGTTTTCGCATCGAAACCGAGTTGCGGGAGAAGATGAACATCCCGCTGATGCATGACGACCAGCACGGCACGGCCATCATTACTTCGGCTGCGCTGCTGAATGCGCTCGAAATCGTGGGCAAGAAGATTGGCGAAGTGAAGCTCGTGGTGAGCGGGGCGGGCGCGGCAGCCGTATCGTGCCTGCGTTTGTACCTGGCGCTGGGCCTGAATAAGGACAACGTGGTGGTGTTCGATAAGGACGGCGTCATCAATGCCCAGCGTACCAATCTGGACCCCATTCAGATGCAGTTTGCCACCAGCCGCGCCGTGACCACGCTGGAAGAGGCCATGACCGGGGCCGACGTGTTCCTGGGCCTTTCGGCGGCCAATGTGCTGCCCGCCGGCCTGCTGCTACTGATGGCCGGCAACCCCATCGTTTTCGCCCTGGCCAACCCCGACCCCGAGGTGAGCTACCAGCTGGCCATGGCCACCCGCGACGACCTCGTGATGGCCACCGGCCGCTCCGACCACCCCAACCAGGTGAACAACGTGCTGGGCTTCCCCTACATTTTCCGGGGCGCGCTGGACGTGCGCGCCACCGAAATCAACGAAGCCATGAAGCTGGCCGCCGTGCGTGCCCTGGCCGAACTGAGCAAGGAGCCCGTGCCCGAGATGGTGAACAAGGCCTACGGCGATAATACGTTGGCCTTTGGTCGTAATTACCTCATCCCCAAGCCACTCGACCCGCGCCTGATTACCAGCATCAGCCCTGCCGTGGCGAAGGCTGCGATGGAAAGCGGTGTGGCCCGCCTGCCCATCACCGACTGGCACGCTTACGAGGACCAGCTCCGCGCCCGCCTCGGCGTGAACCAGAAGCTGATGAACCGCATCACCTCGGCGGCCCGCGCCAACCCCAAGCGTGTGGTGTTTGCGGAGGCTGATAACTACAAGATTCTGAAAGCCGCTCAGATTCTGCAGGATGAGGGCGTTTGCTTTCCCATTCTGCTGGGGCCGCAGGAAAAAATCGAAGCCATTGCCCGCGAAAACAGCCTCGACCTCGACGGCTGCGAAATCATCAACATTCTGAAGCAGGACGCCAAGCGCGACGAATACGCCAATATCCTGTACCAGAAGCGCCAGCGGCGTGGCATGACGCTCTACGAAGGCCGCCGCCTGATGCGTGAGCGCAACTACTACGCCGCTATGATGGTGGAAACCGGCGAAGCCGACGCCTGCATCACCGGCCTTACGAAGGACTACGGCAAAAGCATTATCCCCTCGCTGCAAGTCATTGGTACCGAGGACGGGGTGAAGCGCGTGTCGTCGATGTACATCATTCAGCACAAGAAAGGCCCGTACTTCTTTGCCGATACCACGGTGAATATCAACCCGACGGCCGAGGAGATGGTGGAGATTATCGGCCTCACGGCCCGCGCCGTGCGCTTCTTCGATGCGGTGCCGCGCGTGGCCGTTATCAGCTATTCCAACTTTGGCTCGAACTCCGGGCCGCTGCCCGAAAAAACCCGCCGCGCCACCGAATTGGCCAAAGCCCGTTTCCCGGACCTGCTGATTGACGGCGAGATGCAGGCCAACGTGGCCCTGAGCCCCGCCCTGCTTCAGGAGCACTACGGCTTTTCGCCGCTGGCTGAGAAAGGCGCTAATACGCTGATTTTTCCCAATGTGGAGTCGGGCAACATTGCTTACAAGGTATTGCAGGAAATCAGCGGCACGGAAGTAATCGGGCCGGTGCTGATGGGCATGCGCAAGCCGGTGCACATTCTACAGCTTGGGGCCAGCGTGCGCGACATCCTGAACATGGCCGCCATTGCGGTGGTGGATGCCCAAACCGGCAGCCGGGCGCTGTAGGTTCGGCAACTGAAGGAACGTCATGCTGAGCGTAGCCGAAGCATCGCGCGTGCCATAGTAACTCAATCGATTGGTTTACTATGGCACGCGCGATGCTTCGGCTACGCTCAGCATGACGTTCTTTTTTTATTTCTTCATCCTCACATCTTCTTCATTTGACCCAATATTTTTGGCCGAAAAGCCAGTAAATTTGGGAGATAAAAACCGGGGACTGGTGTTGCCTAAGTAACATCCTGTTCCCTCTCTTTTCTTCCTTTCGCCGGCTTATGATTGCCTACCTCGACGGTAAACTCGCTTACAAAGACGCCACCCTCGCCATTGTCGACATCCTCGGCATCGGCTACGAAGTTCGGATTTCGCTGGCCACCTACTCCAAGCTCCCGGCCGAGGGTGCGGCCACCAAAATCTACACCTACCAACACATCAAGGAAGATGGGCAGACGCTCTATGGCTTCCTCGACCCCAGTGAGAAGGCGCTGTTCATGCTCCTGATTTCGGTATCGGGCATCGGGCCGGGCACGGGCATTGTGATGGTGAGCAGCATGAGTGTGGGCGAAATCCGCGAGGCCATCGTGAGCGAAAACGTGCGCGCCATCCAGAGCATCAAGGGCGTGGGGCCGAAAACCGCTCAGCGCGTGATTCTGGAGCTTAAAGACAAGCTGCGCAAAGACGAGCTGCTGGCCAAAGCCGGCGTGGACACCGTGCCGCTGGCCCGCCAACACAATACGCGCCGCGCCGAAGCGTTGCAGGCCCTGGTGACCCTCGGCTTTGCGCGGGCCGCTGCCGAGAAACAGCTGGACCAGATTCAGCACAAGCACGGCGGGGAGCTAAGCGTGGAGGAATTGATTAAATTTGCTTTGAAGTCGCACTGAGTCGTGACGCGGGTTTTTAGCCTGCGTCGTTGCACGGGTTGCCTCAGCTGGCTTGCTATTGTATTTGAAATGCCGTGCCTGACGCGGGCCATCTGGCCGGCGTCATTATCCACCTATCCTGCTTGAAATCCGGACAGAAATTACTCCCCGCGTCGGTTGTTATGGTTGCGTCGTTGCTGGCATGGTGGGCTCAGGCCGCACCTATTGCCGGCCCGCGAGCAGCCAGCATGTGGCTACGCGCCAGCCGGGCCCTGGCCTCCGATACGCCCCGGCCCATCCGGGCGGTGGCGGATACCACGGGGCCGTACAAGCCGAGCCGCCGGCCCCGGGTGCGGGCGCACGACCGGCCAGGTAGCCCGTTCGGGCCGCACCGCCGCGAGTCGCCGCTGGTGCTGCCCTTGCCGAAGAACGTAAAACTGAACGTTGCGGTTGACGACAGCCTGAAACAATTCGACGTTAAGGAGACGGTGGGCAAAGATGTCGACTACCGCGACCCCAGCGTACTGAGCTACAAGCAGTATACGGAATTCCAACGCCGTCAGGCCATTAGCGACTATTACCGGCAGAAGGCCAAGGGCGGCATTACGGGCCCGGCGGCGGCACCCGGCACAGCGCAGGCCCAGCGGCTGATTCCGAAAATTTACATGGGGCCGATTGCCAACCGGATTTTCGGGGGCAGCTACGTGGATATTCGGCCGGCGGGCTCGGTCACGCTCAAGTTTGGGGCGCGGTTTAATAAGAACGAAAACCCGGCCCTGACCCTGCGCCAACAGAGCGTGGGCGACTTTTTGTTTGAGCAGAACATCAACGTCAACCTGTCGGGGGCCATCGGCACCAAGCTCAAGCTGGTGTTCAACTACGACACCAAGGCCGCGTTCGACTTCGACAACCAGATGAAGTTCGACTACGCGGGCGAGGAAACGGACATTATCCGCAAGGTGGATTTGGGCAACGTGAGCCTGCCGCTCACCAACTCGCTGGTGCAGGGCGGGCAGAACCTGTTCGGCATCAAGACCCAGATGCAGTTTGGCAAGCTGGGCGTGACGGCTGTGGCCGCCACCGTGCGCGGTACCGCCGATGAGGTGCGCATCCAGAACGGCGCCCAGAGCCGGCAGTACGAAATCAAATCCAGCCAATACGAGAAGGACCGGCACTTTTTCCTGGCCCAGTTCTTCCGCGACCGGTACGACCAAGCCCTGCGCAGCCTGCCCACCATCCAGAGCCAGATTACCATCAACCGGCTGGAGGTGTATGTGACCAACGACAACCGCACCACCGAAAACCTGCGCAACGTGGTGACGTTGATGGACTTGGGGGAGCCGTTTCGGCTGTATCAGGCTCAGAAGTACCGTATTGGCAACCCAACCATTCAGGCCCCGGCCAACAACGCAGCCAACAGCGAGTTCGCCAAGCTGACCAGCCCCGGAGCGACGCGCGACAACATTGCGGTCGACGATTTTTTGCAAAACCCGGCCAATCAAGGCCTGACCAAGAACGTAGACTTTGAGCGCGTGCGGGCCCGCAAGCTCGATACCCGCGAGTACACCTTCAATGCCCAGCTGGGCTATCTGAGCCTGAACACCGCCCTGCTGCCCGACCAGGTGCTGGGCGTGAGCTTCGAATACATCTACAACGGCAAGACCTACAAGGTGGGCGAGCTGTCGGGCGACTACAACAACGTGACGCCCGACCAGGTCATCTTCCTCAAGATGCTGAAGGCCAGCAACCCCGGCGTGGGCATTGCCGACCCTAGCAAGAACCCGGACAACCCCAACTTGCTCACGCTGAACACGCCGACCTGGGATTTGATGATGAAAAACATCTATCCCCTGAACGCCTCGCAGCTGCAGCGCGACAACTTCCAGCTGCAAATTATCTACAAGGACGATGCGACGGGCGTGGACTTGATTTCGCTGAAGGAAGGGGCCCAGGTGACCAACCGGCCGCTGGTGGAGGTGCTTAACCTCGACCACGTTAACTCCAACAACGACAAGATTCCGGACGGCAACTTCGATTACTTCCCGGGCATCACGATTGATCCCGAGCTGGGCAAGATTATTTTCCCGAACGTGCAGCCGTTCGGCTCTTTCCTGCAAAGCAAGTTTGCGGGCGAGCAGCCGCTGATTGACAAGTACGTTTACAACGAGCTGTACAACCAGACCCAGAGTGATGCCCAGCAGCGGCAGGAAAAGGACAAGTTTTTCCTGCGCGGGCGCTTTCAGGGCGGGGCATCTTCGGATGAGATTAACCTGCCCGGCATTGGCATTGCGCAGGGGTCGGTGCGGGTGCGCTCGGGTTCGACGCTGCTCACGGAGGGCACCGACTACCAAGTGTTCTACGACCAGGCCAAGGTGAAAATCCTGAACCCAGCCTATCTGAATTCGGCCAATGAACTGCGGGTAGAATTCGAGAAAAACGCCTTGGTGCAGGTGCAGCCGCGCAAGCTGCTGGGCGTGCGTCTGGATTATCGGCTGAACAAGGACGTGACCATCGGCGGCACGGCCCTGCACTTGCTGGAAAACCAGGCCCCGGGTATCAACCGCGTGAACATTGGCGACGAGCCGGGCAACAACACTATCATCGGTCTCGACGGCAGTATTCGCAAGGACAGCCGGGTGCTGACCAAATACCTCGACATGCTGCCCTTCGTGTCGACGAAGGAGATTTCGACCATTGCCTTCAGCGGGGAGTTTGCCAAGCTGCTGCCGGGCCGCTCGCAGCTGGGCAACGGTGAGAATGGCGTGTCGTACATCGACGACTTTGAGAATGCCCGCACGCCTTATACGCTGGGCGGGCTGGCGTCCATTCCGGCGTGGCGGCTGGCTTCGACGCCGCTACCCATTAAGAACAGCTCGGTGGGTGGGTTGGCCTACAACTATCAGCGCGCCAAGCTGGCCTGGTACACCGTGGACCAGAGCTACTACACCGGCGGCAGCAGCGTGCCGGGCAACATCGGGGCCAGCGACCTGCTGAACCACTATACCCGTGGCATCAAGCGCGACGAGGTGTTTCCGAACAAGGACCTGGGCTCAACCGGCAACGGCTTCGAATACAGCTTCGACCTGGCCTATTTTCCCAGCGAACGCGGCCCCTACAACTACAACCCCAACATAGACAACAACGGCAAGAAGTTCACGAATGGCGAGCGGCCCGAGGACAAGTTTGCCGGCGTCAGCCGGGCCATCACCTTCGATACCGATTTTGACAACGCCAACATCGAGTACATGGAGTTCTGGATGATGGACCCCTTCCTGAAAATCACCAACCCCAACGCCCCGGCTGCCCGCGTAAACATCACCGACCAGGACGGTAACGACGCACCTACTACCATCGGCGGCGACTTCGTTATCAACCTGGGCAACGTGAGTGAGGACGTGCTGAAGGACGGCAACCAGCACGAGTTCGAGAACGGCCTGCCCGTGACCAACGACGCGCAGGATGTGAAGGACAACACCAACAACACGGTGTGGGGCCGCGTGACGCGCCAGCAGTTCCTGACCGATGCCTTCAACGCGGCCCCCGGCGCGCGCACGGCCCAGGACGTGGGCCTCGACGGGCTGAGCGACGACAACGAGAAGAATTATTTCAGCAACTACCCGTCCGCGCTGGGCACGGTGGCCCCGGTGTACGGCACGCTGCCCGACCCCTCGGGCGACGACTTCCGCCACCACCTCGACCCGAGCTACGACCAGAACAACACCAAAATACTGGGGCGCTACAAGAACTATGACGGCTACGACGGCAACTCGCCCGAAAACAGCCAGCTCAGCTCCACCGCTTTCCCCGACAAAGAAGACCTGAACCGCGACAACGTGGTGCAGGACGTGGAGCGCTACTACGAGTACAAGATGTCGTTGCGGCCGGGCAACCTGAACGTGGGCTCGAACTACATCATCGACAACGTGAAGAACAACGTGAACGGTGAGGAGGTGAACTGGTACCTGTTCCGCATTCCGATTCGCGAAGGCTACAAGGTACAGGGCAACGGCGGCAAGGACTTCGGCTTCAAGTCCATCCGCTTCCTGCGCATGTACATGACGGGCTGGTCGCAACCCGTGGTGCTGCGCCTGGTGCAGCCGCAGTTTGTGGCCAACCAGTGGCGCCGCTTTCTGTACCCCATCGTGGATTCGCGCCAGGGCAACACCTTGCCTAACCCCAGCCTCACCGATGCCGACGCTTTCAACATCTCGACGGTGAGCGTGGAGGAAAACGGCGTGGCTGTGGGCGTTACGGGTAAGATTCCCTACGTGTCGCCGCCCGGCATTCTGCGCGACAAGGAGTATGGCAGCAGCAGCACCTCGCGCCTGCAAAACGAGCAGAGCCTGCGCCTGGCCGTGGTGAACCTGCGCGACGGCTACGCCAAAGCCGCCTACAAGAACATCACCATCAACATGCTGCGCTACAAGCGCCTGCGCATGTTCCTGCACGGCGATTCGGACGACCCCACCACCCTCAGCGGCGACGTGCAGGCCTTCCTGCGCATCGGCACCGACTACAGCCAGAACTACTACCAGTACTCGCTGCCGCTGAAGCTCACGGCCGCCGGCGACCAGTCGGCCGACGGCGTGTGGCCCGTGGAAAACCGCATCGACGTGTCGTTTCAGGATTTCATTGATGCCAAAGCCAAACGCAACCAGCAGCCCAATGTCAACCTCCAGATTCCCTTCACGGTAACTCTGGACAACGGCGCGACCATCACGGTGCTGGGCAACCCCGACTTTTCGGCGGTGCAGGGCGTGATGCTGGGCATTCTGAACCCGAAGGACCCCAGCACGGCAGAAAAAACCGTGAACCTGTGGGCCGATGAGTTCCGCGTGTTCGACTTTGAGCAGCAGGCCGGCTACGCCGCCACCGCCCGTCTCAACGTGAAGCTGGCCGACGTGGCCAACGTGACGGCCACGGGCAGTTTCACCAGCGTAGGCTTCGGCGGCTTGCAGGATAAGGTGCAGCAGCGCTCCGTGGACGACGTGTTCCGCGGCGACCTGAACACCACCGTGGCCGTGGAGAAATTCCTGCCCCCGCAGCTGAACCTGCGCCTGCCGGTGCTGCTCCAGGTGGGCCGCGAAAGCCGCTCGCCCCTCTACGACCCCCTCGACCCCGACACCAAGCTGGAGCAAAGCCTCCAGAAATTCAAGAACACCGACGGCAGCATCAACGCATCGGCCCAGGCGGCGTACCGCAATAAGGTCATCGACCAGACCACCAGCCGCAGCATCTCGGTGCTGAACGTGCGCAAGGAGCGCGCCCTGCCCAAACCCGGTGCCCTGCCCGCCAAGCCCAAGCCCTGGGACATCGAGAACGTGGCCCTGAGCTATTCGATTACCGACCGCCTGCACTCCGACATCCGCACCGACCGCGACTACACCAAGGCCTACACCGCCGCCGTGGCCTACGTGTACCAGACCACGCCCAAGAACTACACCCCGCTGGCCAACTTCAAGGCGCTGGACAACCCGTACCTGAAGATTTTCCAGCAAATCAACTTCACCCCGTTGCCCTCGCGCTTCTCGTTCCGCACCGACCTCGACCGGCGCTACAACGAGCGGTTCCTGCAGCGCGTGCTGAACCCCGGCGAAGTGCCCAGCACGGCTGGTATCGCGCCCGTGGTGCAAAAATCCTTCTTCATCAGCCGCATCTACGACCTGAAATGGGACCTGACCAAGAGCCTGATTTTCGACTACACCGCCACCAACCGGGGCGTGATTGACGAAGGCTCCGGCCGCACCATTGGGGTGAGTGCGCGGGCCGACAGCAACCGCACGCAGCTCCAGCGCAACCTGCTGCGCGGCGGCCGCACCGTCAATTTCAACCAGACGGCCGCGCTCACCTACCGGCTGCCGCTCGATAAATTCCCGCTCACCGACTGGCTGAGTGCCGATACCCGCTACGCCGCCACCTACAGCTGGCAGGCCGCCGCCCAAGGCCAGCGCGCCCTCAAAAACCCCACCAGCGCCACCGATACGTCGAGCTACCAGGTCAATATCGGCAACACGATTCAGAACAATGCCGAAATCAGTGCCAATGGTAAAATCGACCTGGTGAAGCTCTACAACAAGGTCAAGTTCCTGAATATCATCAACAACGCGCCGCCGCCCCAGGGCCGGCCTGCGGCCATGCGGGCCAACATCGGCGAAGCCAACGCGCCCAACCGGCCCGCGCCGGCCGCCGATACCACCCGCGAAAAATTGCGCTTCGTGAAAGCCGTGCTGCGCTCGCTGATGACGGCCCGCTCCATCAACTTCACCTTCACCCGCTCCAACGGCACGCTGCTGCCCGGCTACTTGCCCAAGACCAAAGCGTTTGGCTTCGATGAAACCTTCACGGCTCCCGGCCTGCCCTTCATCCTGGGCGAGCAGCCGGGCCTGCAAACCCTCTACAACCGGGCCAGCAGCAACGGCTGGTATACCCGGGAAAGCGAGTTCCTGAACACGCCGCTGAGCTCGTTGCTCACACAGAGCTTTACCCTGCGCACGGCCCTGGAGCCGTTCCGCGACTTCAATATTCAGGTGGATGCGCGCCAGCAAAAGGTGCAGAACCTTGATGCCTATTACCGTCGCACCATTGACGAGCAGACGCTGAAGGCAATAGACAACGCGCCCATCGTGCCCCAGACGCTGGGTTCGGGTTCGTTCCAGACATCTACTATCACCATCAATACCCTGTTCGGCGACCTCAGCGCCAATGGCGAAACGTCGGCGGCTTTCGAGCAGTTTGTCAAAAACCGGCGCACTGTGCGCAACAAGCTGGCCCTGGCCAACCAAAGCCCCGGCGCCACCTACGGCTACAACTCGCAGGACGTGCTGGTGCAGAGCTTCATCGATGCCTACCACGGCCGCTCGTCGGACGGCTACCAGGCCAAAGAGTTCAGCCCCTTCGCCATGATACCGCTGCCCAACTGGCGCGTCGACTACAACGGCTTCGCCCAGCTGCCGCTTATCAAGCAGTATTTCAGCTCGTTCACGCTGAACCACGCCTACTCGTCCATCTACAGCATCGGCAGTTACACCACCAACAACATCTACTCGGCTGAGCCCACCTTCGGCTCGCCGGGCCTCCCGCCGACTAATCCCTTCCAGCCGAATGCCAGCCTTCAGTACCAGCCCTACTACGTGGTGGGCCAAGTGAGCATCGTGGAAACGCTGGCCCCGCTCATCGGCGTCAACTTCCAGACCGTGAGCAAGGTAACCGGCCGCATCGAGTACCGCACCAACCGCACCGTGGCCCTGAACATCACCAACGCCCAGGTTACCGAGCTGTCGACCAAGGAGTTTGTGATTGGTTTCGGCTACGCCACCAACAGCCTCAAGCTGCCCTTCAAAGTGGGCGGCGAGCAGCGCGTGCTGAAAAACAACCTCACCGCCCGCCTCGACCTGAGCATCCGCGACAACATCACCATCCAGCGCAGCATCATCGACTCGGTAGACCCTGATGTTGCCACGCCTACCATACGCGAATCGGTGGGCCGCGCCCAGGGCCAGATTACCAACGGCTCGAAAACCTTCCAGCTGCGTCCAACCATCGACTATCTGCTCAACACCCGCCTCAACCTGCAGTTCTACTACAGCCAGACCATCACCACGCCGCGCATCAGCAACGCCTTCCGCAACTCCAATACCGAAGGCGGTATTCAGCTGCGCTACAGCCTGACGCAGTAGTAATTATGGATTGCGAGTTATGAATTATGAGTTGGGAAATGGAGAATTATGGAACGGAGAAGTTTGCCGGTTCTACTTTTGACGTATCACCGCCGTTGGTCACTCATCTCGGCCAACCCGTAATTCATAATTCCTAACTCATAATTCCCTCCCAATGAACCTGCCTGCCACCCTGCACTACACCAAGGACCACGAATGGATTCGCGTTGAAGGCGACGTTGCCTACGTGGGCATCACCGACCACGCGCAGAAAGAGCTGGGCGACATCGTGTACGTCGATATCGACACGCTCGACAAGGACGTGGCCCAGCACGAAGTGTTCGGCACCGTGGAAGCCGTGAAAACGGTTTCGGACCTGTTCAGCCCCATTACCGGCACCGTGCTGGAAGTAAACGAAAAGCTGGCCGATGCGCCCGAAACCGTGAACTCTGACCCCTACGGCGATGGTTGGATGGTAAAAATCTCCATCGCCAAGCCCGAAGAGCTGAGCGAGCTGCTCAGCGCCGAAGCCTACGGCGAGCTGGTGGGAGCCTAAAAAACTAGCACGGCTTTCGCTTGTGCGCCGCGATGCCTGATTTCGTTAACCCCAAGCCAACGCCCCCCATACCCCGTTCCCGCCGCGCCTACGCCGCTTTGCCGCTGCTGTGGGCCGTCGTGGTGCTGGTTCTCACGCTCACCCCTTCTGATGAAATGCCGCGCACGCCCGTGTGGGAGCTGCTGTCGTTCGACACAGCCGCCCATGCGGGCGTGTTCCTGGTTTTGGCGGGGCTGAGCTGGTTCTCGTTGCACCGGCAGCGCCGCTGGCCGCAGTTGGCCCACCACGCCGGCTGGGCCGTACTGGCCGGCAGCATCCTGTTCGGGGCCATCATCGAAGTACTGCAAATGACCATGCGCCTGGGCCGCCACGGCGAGTGGTCCGATTTGCTGAGTGATGGTATTGGCGCGGCGTTGGCTGTGGGCGTGGCCGCCGTCTGGTCGGCCCGCCAATCCGGCCGCCGCGCCCGGCCCTTGGCCAGCGGGCCGTGGCTGGTGCTGGTCGCTGCCGCCACGCTCAGCGCCGCCCCGCTACCCGGGCGGGCACAGAATGCTTTGATAATTCGGGCCCGCGCCCGCCGTACCATCAAAGCCCTGGCGGCTCCCGATATGCACGGCCGGGGCTACGTGAAGCAGGGCGAGCACCTGGCCGCCGCCTACCTGCGCGAACGCCTGAGCGAGCTGAAACTAGTTCCGCTGGCTCCCAACTACACGCAACCCTTTACGCTGGACGTAAACACGTTTCCGGGCCGGGTGAGCGCCTCCATCAAGGCCGATGGACCCGCTGGCAAAATGACGAGCTGGAAAGCCGGTACGGCTTGCATCGCCGCCCCCAATTCGGGTACCGGCACTGCCAAGGGCCGCCTGCTGCTGCTCGATACGCTGGTTTTCACTAAAGCCTCGGTGCAGGCCCGCTACCTGCGCACGCAGTGGAGCAGCCGCGTGCTGCTGCTGCGCGCCGCCGATGCCAACCGCTTGGCCAAGCTGCCCGCCGCCCTACGCCAGCGCCTGAACTCGGCCGCTGCCTGGATAACCGTGGTGCCCAAGCTCACCGCCTCATTGGCCGCCGAGCAAGCGGCGCAGCCCCGCGTGGAAGTGCTGGCCGAAAAGGTGCCCATGTGGCTCGATAAAGCCATTTTTGGCGATACTGCTACCGGCGCGCCCCAGGGCCGCACCGTGTGGAGCACCGTGCGCGTCGATGCCCAACTCCAGCGCAGCTACCAGACCCAGAACCTGGCCGCCGTGGTGCGCGGCTCCATCCGACCCGATTCCTTCCTCATCGTTTCGGCCCACTACGACCACCTCGGCATGATGGGCAAGGACGTGTACTTCCCGGGAGCCAACGACAACGCCAGCGGCGTGGCCCTGCTCCTAGAGCTGGCCGCCCACTACGCCAAACCCGAAAACCGCCCGGCCTACTCTGTAGTCTTTCTGCTTTTCGGGGGTGAGGAAGCCGGCTTGGTGGGTTCCAGCTACTTCGTGGCGCACCCGCTGGTGCCGCTCAAAAGCATCAAGTTCCTGTTCAACCTCGACCTGCTGGGTACCGGCGAGCAAGGCGCTACCGTCGTCAACGGCAAGCTGCTGGAAGCGCCCTATCGTCGCCTAGTGGCCCTCAACGAAGCCCACCACTACCTGCCCGCCCTGGGGGCTCGCGGCCGTGCTGCCAACTCCGACCACTTTCCATTTTCCGAAGCCAAAGTGCCGGCGTTTTTCATGTACACGCGCGGTGGCAGCGCGGCCTACCACGACGTGAACGACCAGCCCAAAGCTTTGTCGCTGGCCGGTTTTGCCGGGGCTTTCGGGCTGGTGCGCGATTTCCTGAACGAAGAAGGAGCCGCCCCCGCCGCAAAAAAATAGTCGGTGGCCGAACTTGCGTTCAACCACCGACTACGGTACTGATTTGCAGGGATATTAACCTTTGGCTTTCAGCGAAAGCATGATTTGCTTGGCGATGGGCTCCCACTCTGGCTTCTGGCGGTCGGCGCAGTTGAAGGTGCAAATCATCAGCTTGCCCTCTACATCGGTGAAGAAAACCAGCGTGTACACCTCGTGGCCCATCTCGGGCTTCATGAATTCGAGGTAGCCCACCTTGCGGTTGTTGATATTTTTCACACCGTCGCCGAACCAGGTGGCATCCTTGTATTGCTTGTGGTAAGTCTTGCCGAACGATGCGGAATACACGTCCACCATGTCCTGGTCGGCGTCGTTGTCGCTGTAGTTGAAGGCGAGGCTGATGAGGTTGTTATTGGTGAAGATAACGCTCGGACGGCTCTGGGCTTTGGCGTAAGCGAAGTCCATCTGCTGCTCGGTCATCACCTCGAAGCCCTTGGGAATGAGGATTTCAACCCGCTCGCTGAGCACACGCTTCTTGACAAGTTCAATTTCAGATGCGGGACGCGCAGCCGTTAGTAAAAGTCCCAGAATACAGAGTAAAAGTGTAGATTTCATACTAATGGGGGATAAGGGTTTGGTTAACTAACTGCCTATTTGTAAACCCAAGTTAGATACAATAATCAGATATCCAACTTTGAACGTACAAATATTGTCATTTTTTTTGAGATGCCGGCTGGGTTGAGCTTAAAATTAACAATAAATGCCTAGCAATCGAACGGTTGGAGGCATCGTGGCTCAGATGATGACCTTACGCAACTTTCCAGCCACATAGCGCCAGGGTCACTATCATATTTCAAAATTAAGTGGTATAGTCCAATTTGGTTGATGTGTTTTCGGCCAACTGGGACTTTTACCGGGCGAACGACAAAGCTGCTGAGGCCAATGCGGATAGCCAAAAAGAAAGGACTGGCTTAAAGAATATTATTCAGCTGCTCTTTGATTTTTTCCAGCTCTTCCTTCATGCCTACCACCAAGTGCTGCACGGTGGCATCATTAGCCTTGGAGCCGATGGTGTTGATTTCGCGGCCGATTTCCTGGGCCAGGAAACCGAGCTTTTTGCCCACGGCCTCGTCGGGCTGGAGCACGGCCTGCTCGAAGTAGGCAAGGTGGGCGGCGAGGCGCACTTTCTCTTCGGCAATGTCCAGCTTTTCAATGTAGTACAGCACTTCCTGCTCGAAGCGGGTGGCGTTGAACTGCTCGTGGCTGGTGAGCTCGGCGAGGTGGCCAGCCAGGCGCTGGCGCACGTGCTCGATGCGGGCGGGGTCGTGCTGCTCCACGGCGGCCAGCTGCTGCCGGATGGTGGCGATGTAGCCCATGATTTCGGTGGTGAGGGTGTGGCCCTCGTCCTGCCGGAACTGCTGCATGGCGGCCAGCGCCTGCATCAGCAGCGGCTGGAGCTCGGCCCAGGTCACGTCTTCGGCGGCGGGCTCGGCGTCGCGCACCTCGCTGGCGCTGGGGATGACGCCCGGCAGGCGCAGGGCGGCCAGGAGGGTGGCTTCGCCGGTGGGCAGGCCCAGGGTGTCGGCCACGGCTTGCAGCTCGTGGTAGGCGGCCGCCAGGGCTTCGCGGTTGAGGGTGGCGGCGGCGCGGGTGGTGGCGGGCCGCACAAAATCGAGGTTGAGGTTGACTTTGCCGCGTAGCAGGGCCTTGGCCACGGTGTTGCGGATTTCGAGCTCGTGGGGGAGCAGGAAGCGGGGCAGGCGCAGGGTCAGGTCGAGGGTTTTGGAGTTGAGCGACTTGACTTCGAGGGTGGCGGTGTAGGCGTCGATTTCGCGGTGGGCCTGGCCGTAGCCGGTCATGGAGAGGAGCATCCGAGGGAAGAATTGCGGTGAGCGGGAAGCAGGGCCACGGGCCGGGGCCAGTGGTTGCGGGTGCAAAGGAACGGCATTCGCGGCGGGTGTTGGGCTGCGGGGCTTTTCGCACCTCAAAAAGGCAAAAAAGGCCGCAAAAGTAGTAGCTCCCGACGGCCCGCGAAGCCTTGAAATCAGGCCGTAACAATAGGACAATGTGCGGGCTACGATGCCGTAATAGGGCCCCGGTAATTTTGCTTCATCTAACCAACATGAAGTGTATGCGGTATTATCTACTCGGGTTTTTGTGGTTGTTTGTGAGTGGTTTAGCCCTGGCTCAGCCGGGCACGCTGGCCGGCAAAGTGACCGATAAAAAGACCAGTGAGGGCGTAATCGGGGCCACGGTGCTGGTGACGGGCACCACCCTAGCGGCCCCCGTGAATGTGGACGGCAGCTACAGCCTGCCGCTGGAGGCGGGCACCTACAACATCACGATGACCTACGTGGGCTACAAGCCGCTCACCTTCGCCGGCATCATCATCAAAAGCGGTGAAACCACGACCCTGAACGGCACGATGGAGGAAAGCGCCACCAGCCTGACCGAGGTGACAGTGACTGGCGTGAAGCAGACTGGCTCCGAAGTGGCCATGATTCAGGACCTCAAAAAAAGCGAGGTGGTGGTGAGCGGTATGAGCAACGACCAGATAGTACGCACCCTAGACCGCGACGCGGCCGAAGTGGTGAAGCGCATTCCGGGCGTGACGGTGCAGAACAACAACTTCATCGTGATTCGCGGCCTGGCCGAGCGGTATAATACCGTATTGCTGAACGATGCCCTCACGCCCTCGGCCGAGGTGGATACCCGCTCGTTCTCGTTTGATATTCTGCCGAGCTCGGTGATTGATAGGGTGTTGATTTTCAAGAGCGGCGCGCCGGAGCTGCCGGGCGAATTTGGCGGCGGCGTGGTGAAGGTGTATACCAAAAACTCGGTGCTTGAGAATACGACCACCTTCACGATTTCGGGCTGGAACCGCTCGACCAATACCTTCAATAGCGGCTACCTGAGCACCGACCACAGCCCGACCGATTTCCTGGGTTTTGACAATGGACAGCGGAAGCTGCCGGGCAGTCTGGCGGGCCTGGCTCCGGCGATTAAGGCTACTCCGGAGCAGCTGTCCGCGATTCGGAACGACCTGCGCAATGAGTTTCTGCCCAAGAGCATTACCTCGCGGCCCGATTTGCGCATGTCGTTGGGTATCAATCGGAAGTTTGAGATTGGCCATGTGTACGTGAGCAATGTCACGTCCGTCTCTTATTCCAATACGCAGGAGCAGTACGACTCGCGCCGGCAGCGCTATGCTTACGACTATGCCAAGGAAAGCCTCTTGCCCGCCGGGCAGCGGGCCGAGCCCGTGCTGAACATCGATTATGTGGATACGCGCAGCATATCGGCGGTGCGGCTGGGGGTAATCCACAACTACCAGGTGCGGCTGAACGACCGCAACCGGATAGAGTTTCGCAACTTTTTCAACCAATACGCCACCGATGAAGTGGTGAACCGGCACTTGGTGAACTTTCCCGATGAGCGGGAGCGCAACGATTACAGCCTGCACTACCAGAGCCGGAGCATTTACTCGGGCCAGCTGAGCGGCAGCCACGAGGCCGGCCCCGCCCGCCGCACCTTCCTGACCTGGGCCACTGGCTACAACTACGTGAACCGCAACGAGCCCGACTACCGCCTCAACAAGCAGGACCGGGAGCTGGTGCCGGGCAAGTTGAGCGATACTAACCCCGTGCCGTTTCAGGTATCCATCAACAATGGCGGCGTGGCCAACTCCGATGCGCGCTTTTTCTCGACGCTGAAGGAAAATACCTACATGGCCAGCGGCCAGATAGAGCGCCGTTTCAATGGCCGCGACACGCTGGGTGTGAACCAGATAA